>NZ_JACSQA010000016.1 GCF_014836845.1 Ureibacillus galli | reverse complement strand
TCTGGAATCGCATCTTCAAAGACTGCATTCGCTGCAACGTCGCCGCCGCCATTTTTCGTTGTTACTTCATACGTTAATTCTTGGCCAGCAAAAACTTCCCCTTGTGGTGAGACAGTTTTTTCTGCCACTACACATGGTTCTGTTCCTAGGAAGGTATCATCTAGGAAATTCCCGGAAGCAGTACTTCCACTAGCAGTAGAAACTGATTCAAATGCGAAACGTGTTACTTTTTGCCCGTTCGGTACAGTATAGGTTCCCGTGTAATACTTCCATTCTTGGTTTCCAGAACTTAGCTGTGCTACAGTTTGTAAATCTTTAACTGGCACAGTTGTTGCACCAATTTTAACATTCATTGTATCAATACCCTTATCTCCCCTATGAGCCAAACGCCAAGAGATTACCTGACCTGGCACCGTATTGACATCTTGATACAATGTTGATACTTCCGAAGCGTTCAACTCCGCAAACTGATTACCATCAGCACGAGAAATTTTTACATATCCATTCTCATATCTCTCTATTTGCAAATAATTATCGGATGCAGTTGTTTCCCAACCTGGAACCTCATCTTCGTGAAAATATGAATATATACCTTTTGGGGCCGTAGGGTCTGGGAATGGCCTCGTATTTATTGGTTCCTCAAAACTACCATTGATTAATGCTACCGAAACTTGTCCACATGCGTTTTCCGGTAGAGCCACATCAAATTCTTTTGATGGGTTCTGTGGTTCAACATTAATGCCGTCAACATTCGCAGTATTTGTAATGGTGCTGCCCTCATATCCAGGGAGTACTTTCACTTGGAATTCAAGGGTATGATAATTAGTATCGATGACATCACCAATGTTGCCAGTTACCGTTCCACCAACCACTTCTCCTTTGTCAGTATCGGCTGCATCGCTCATGGATTGATTATCAACCATTAATGTGCCAGGAACATACTCCACTCCTTCTGGTAGGGTGTCAGTAATAGACAAGCCTTTTAAAATACTAGGAGAAACCTTCGTATTACGTGCTCGAATCGTATAAGTTAGTGTGTCACCTGTTTGTATTTGAGTTAAACTATTTCCTAATCCTTTTTGTGCTATTTTAACTTCTTTATCTGATTCTAATATCGGTGGAAAAGGTTCAAAGATCGGTGTCACTGCTGAACCAAGGTCTCCTATACCATAGGACGTGACAGGGATACCAGTTATATCTCCAAGCCTAGTTAGCTTCCCATCCTCGTCTATTGTAAAACGTGAATTTACCTCATTATAGCCGTTAGAAGTAATCATAATTCTTCCATCGGCAAGGAAACTCATTGCCCTTACGCCGACTGGGATCTGAGTACTTAACCCTGGTACAGGGAGCGCACGTATTATTCCGCCGGTAGCTGGATTAACTTGTAGCAAGTTGTCTTTTTGCGAAACCCAAAGATAGCCATCTGAATCAGCAACTAGGTCAGCTCCTAAACCAGTAAGAGGGGCACCAGCATCGTTAACCAAAGCTTTGGATCCCTGTTGGTTAGTAACTACATCGTAAAAATACAATGTAGTTCCAATAATATAATAATACTTGTTACCAATCATAGTAGCAGCTGCAGTCGCTGTAGATGTTAAAGTTGGATTATAGGTAGCTACTACCGTACCATCACTATTAATTTTAAATATCCTAATAATCGGTGTTGTTCCTGACGTCCCCGAAGCTGTAATATAAATAAAATTATCTTTAGAAACAGCTACGCCATTGTAACCTGCCACCCATGTAGGTTAATTTAAGTTTATACTTGCTTTAACTACAGTACTTGTTCCATCAAGCTGATACATTATGAATTTTGGAGCAACATTATTTACAACACCGGCATAAGAATCTGTATTATTGATTGTAAATGCCGCTGCTGCAGCAAACGTACTTATGCCACTAGACGTTTTAGAGCTATCTTCTTCCTTTAGCGTTTCTCCTGAAGTGGTTTCTTGTGTTGTGGAGGATGTAGCTTCATTTGTTGACACTTTGGAGCTGTCCTCTTCATTTACCGCTTCTTCTGAATTAGTTTCTTGCGTTGTTGGTGTTGAATCAGAAGATGTAGAAATAATATTTAAAGGCTGTGAGTAATAAATTTGACCTTCACGCACAGTTTTTGCCTGTATACTGACTTCATCTACAAGAGTATTTGTAAAGGATAAAGCCACCCGTTTTATTTGGTCGTTTTCTGTAAACTTTGTCCAGTCCACTTTTAATGAACGAGTAGCATCCTCATATGTAAAGCCTTCTTGAGTTAAAGTATTTTCACTAAGAGTTAGCCCTTCTGGTAAAACCATTTCAGCCTCAACATCTTGTCCTGCCTGTAAGACTAAATCGATTGAAAATTCTTGACCTTCAACAGTTAATTCTTGTATTTTTTCATTTTGATCTTTCTCGGTAAAGTACAAGTTGTCTGCCACGGAACCAGTTAATGTAGCTGCAGTGGCAACTGGTATAAATATTGAAGATAAGTTATTAACCAATAATATTACAATTACGATTAAACTGAATATTTTAGAGTGACTTATTCTCCCTTTCATTTCATTCCTCCTTCTATTTGACTTACTCCACTACTCCTCGAATGTTAATATAGGATTCTTACAAAACACTTAAACTTAGGTAATTTAACATACTATTTCCATAAAAACTTACACACTACGAATTATCTACTTCCACAGTTGCAGGATTCGTTTTTTGTTCAATCTTCTCTTCCTGAATAGAGTCCTTTTCCCCTTTTGTTTGGCTTGATTTATCAGAGTCATCAGCCTTACAAGCTGTCATCAATAGTAGTAGACATAGTGAAACAATGATCATAATTCTTCTACGTAACAAACCATCACCCCCCTTCAAATACGAAGCTATAGAGTAAACGAAAATTTCTTAGGGAATACAAAATAAATAGGCCTTTTATATCTCCCATCTTTTAAAAATAAAAAGTCTATTAAGCTATATAAAATATTTCTAATTCTAAACAATTGGAAATATTTTAATATGTATTTTAAATAATAGTTTTTCTGTATACAGAAAAACAAGATAATTTCGTCCTGTTTTTACAAATTCATACATTTATCGATATAATATATTGTAAATATGTAAAAACATGTTATAGTATGAAAAATATTCTGACTAATAAAATCGAACTATTTTTTTACTTTTCTATTTCATTTGTTAACGCCACCGAAAGCTATATAGGAATATCGATTCTGTTGTTTTACATTTTCAGTAAATAAATTTAAAGAACAAAATAAACAAATATTAGTTGAGTTCCTTTAAAATATAAAATTTATTGGCCAATTTCCTAGTAATAAAGAGATTTTAGAAGTCTTTTTAGTGGTTATTTGAAGATTGTAAAACTTCGAAGACATCCAATTAAAGAAGAAAAAGAGGGATTATCAGTTTTATAAGGTGGAAATGCTATTATGACGCTATTTCACGATGAAGATCTTATTCTTCACCTACTTTAAAAGATTTTAAAAAAAGTAATATCTAAATCAAAAATAAAAGTACTTTGTATCTATATAATTCACTTTAATAGAACTTATTTCTTTAAAGATATTTTCACTACATATCATTTATATTAGTTTCACCTACATACAATATTCATATTTTAGTGGTAAAATATGTAAAATATATTAATACTTTTAAGAATAGATTAATAAAATTTTTACTTATAAAACCCCTTCCTCAATAACTGAAAGGGGTAATCTTCGTTCACTTTTCATTAAGCATTATTTTTTGCAAGTAATTTATAAAGGTAGGAATGATTAAATATAAAGCATAGGCAAAAGACATCCAAACAGTAAACGCAATAACTTGTGAATCATCTAAATTCGGAAAAATGGAATGGTAGTTAGCTAAGGAAAAGGAATCGAAAATTAGTCCAATGACAGTTCCCATCATTCCAAATCGTAATGGGGAATTCTCTGATTGATCAAATTTAGAGTATACGTACGTGACTCCCCATAATAAAGCCCCTGTACCAATAAGTAATAAAATTGTGCTAATTAAAAAATCATTTGTTCCCGGACTAAAGAGAACAAACTCTCCAAAAAAGACAAAGAACATGATGGCGCAAATCCATACTATAACACCCGAAATTGCCGCTTTGTAAAAGCTTTTCATTTACTTTTCACCTCATATTAAATTCGTACTGTTCACCATTAAAACTTCTATAATAGTAAAATATTTCCTCCCCTCCTAGTTAATTCGCAAAAGTTTTTTTCCCGCGCAGTTCACATTTCCAAATAAACAATTCAAATTTTTTCCTCATAACTTTAGAAGAAGAAGGAATACAAAATTTTTTGTGGAATTTATAAAAGAAGGAAGAAATTACTTATTAGTAACTTCCGATTTTAATTTGAAGGAGGATGAATATGATTCAAAAACCGTTACAAGTCAGATTAATTCCCTACACTATTGAGTCGATTGTAGAAACGACAAACGAAACGCCAAAAGGGATAGATTTAATTCAAGCATCTACGATTTGGGAAGCTAGTAAGTATGGTGAAGGTATTGTAGTTGCAGTGATTGATACTGGTATTGAAACCGATCATCCAGACCTCAAAGATCAAATTATCGATGGGCGAAATTTCACTTCTGATTATGATGGAGAACCTACTATATTCGAAGATAACAATGGACACGGAACCCATGTATCCGGAACAATTGCTGCTAGTTTGAATAATGATGGCGTTGTTGGTGTTGCCCCTAAGGCAAAAATTTTAAGTTTAAAAGCATTAACTGGAGATGGATCTGGCGAATATGAGTGGATTATTAATGCCATTAATTATGCAGTTGAATGGCGTGGACCTCAAGATGAACGCGTCCGTGTTATCTCAATGTCTCTCGGTGGGCCTGAAGATGTTCCAGAATTACATGAAGCGATTAAAAAAGCCGTTAGTCAAAATGTCTCTGTTGTTGTTGCAGCAGGTAACGAAGGGGATAATAGTGAAGATACTTTTGAGTATTCTTATCCTGGAAAATACAATGAAGTGATTCAAGTTGGAGCAGTTGATCATAATTTAACGCTTGCTCCATTTACAAATAACAATGAAGAAATCGATCTAGTTGCGCCTGGAGTAGAAGTTGTTTCTACTTACCCAGGAAAGAAATATGCCTCCCTTTCTGGCACTTCAATGGCTACTCCTCACATCGCTGGGGCGATAGCTCTACTTATTAATTTAAGTGAAAAAGAGTTTGGTCGACCTTTCAGTGAAACCGAAATTTATGCCCAGCTAATTAAACGTACGATGCCAATAGGAAATCGTAAAACTTCTGAAGGTAATGGTTTCCTCTTACTTAACTTAGTTGAAAAGATTCAAGAAATTATGAGTGCGGCTCGTATTTAAAATATCAAAAATGAAAAAACATGTGAAAGTATAACACAAAGCCCAATTCCTCTATTGAGAAATTGGGCTCTTACCTGTAGGATAAAATAAATTTACAATCCTGCTTCTAATGACGTAAAAGGTATGTGGATTAAGAATCCTTCTATTGATTCAAATAAGCCCAAGCAAATTGAGCGTAAAGTTCAGCACCAGTAGTTAGTGCCTCTTCATCGATGTTGAATTTACCATGGTGATGAGCCCATTCCGTGTCTTTTTCAGGATTCCCGCTACCTACTAACGCGAAGCTACCAGGAGCTTCATTCATATATTCACTAAAGTCCTCGCCACCCATCGTTGGCTTTTCGGGATATAACACATCTTCTCCAAATGCCGCTGCCGCAACCTTTTGCACCAACTGTGCACTTTCCACATCATTATTCACTGCCTGTGTACCGCGAATGTATTCAACCTGCGCTGTAGCACCATAAATACTTGCTACTTGTTCAGCATAATGCTTAAGTTGGTTCTCTACATGATTCTGCGTACTTTGGTCAAAGCAACGGACCGTCCCTTCAATAACCGCATTTTCGGCAATGACATTAAATCTTGTACCAACTACCATTTTCCCTACTGTCAGTACTGCTGGACTTTGTGGATCAATCGTTCTTGAGACTACCGACTGTACATTCATCACGAAAGAGGAAGCAACAATCGCGGCATCTATACAAGCATGCGGCATCGCTCCATGGCCACCTCTCCCTTTAAATGTGACTTTAAATAGATCCGCTGATGCGAAAGAAGGTCCTGGCTGACAAGATACTTTATGTGTCGGCATTTGCGACCAGATATGGATACCGAACACATGGTCAACACCTTCCATCGCTCCTTGCTTGACCATCTCTTTTGCTCCTTGTGCCACTTCTTCCGCCGGCTGAAAGATCAATCGCACGTTCCCAGGAATTTCATCCTTCACTTCATTTAATGCCTTTGCTGCTATTAATAGCATTGCTGTATGAGCATCATGCCCACATGCATGCATTTTACCTTCGAATTTTGAGGCGTATGGCAAATCCTTGTTCAGTTCCTCAACAGACAGGGCATCCATATCTGCTCTTAAGGCAACGGTCTTTCCCGGTTTTCCACCTTCGATTGTTGCAATGACCCCTGTTGGTTGTGTCTTACGATAGGAAATAGACAAACTATCTAAGTATTCGCAGACAAATGCAGTTGTTTCCGTTTCTTCCCATGACAGTTCAGGCTCACTGTGAAGCTTTCTGCGTATAGCCGTTATTTCCTCGGTGTTTGTTTGAATCGCTTTTTTTATTGTTTCATTTATCATATTACTCCGCCTCCGTTAATCGTTTTGCTACCTCGAAATAAATTTGTACACCATTGGCAATATGCCGCGCATCCGACCATTCTTCTGGACAATGACTAAGACCATCCTTACTCGGTATAAATATCAAGCCTACATCCGTAACATCAGAAAGCACCATTGCATCATGTCCTGCTCCACTGTTCATAGAAAGATAATCTAAATTCAAATCCTTACAAGCTTCTTTGATCATTTCCCTTATATCTTCATTTAACATTTTGGGTTCCATATACAAGCTTTGTTCGACCGATATTTCAATTCCATTTTTACTATTTAAATTGAGTAAATCCTTTACCTTTTTGATAACGTTTTGGACATGCTCTTCCTTACCTGAACGGATATCAATAGAAAAGACTACTCGATCTGGAATGACATTGGCGCCATTCGGGTAGACATTCAATCGACCTGTCGTAATGACCGTTCCTTCCCCTTCCTCAACTGCTAGCGAAGGTAACTCGGCAATAATTCCAGCTGCTACAACTAAAGCATCGGCTCGACGATCCATCGGTGTTGTCCCTGCGTGTCCTGCTTTTCCTTCTACCGTCACTTCTAATTGGGTAAGACCTACGATTGCATCCACAATACCAACTGGGATATTCCGCTCTTCTAAAAATGGCCCTTGTTCAATATGTAATTCTAAAAAAGCTTTCATCGTTTTCGGATCTCTTATCTTAGGGAGGGTGGGATCAAGCCCAATCGCCTTCATCGCATCTACAGTAGAAATTCCTTCTTTATCTTTTAATGCGTAAAATTCTTCCTCACTAAGTGTTCCAATCATTCCCCTTGAACCCATCAAACCTCCAGCAAACCTTGCCCCTTCCTCTTCAATTAAAGCAACAACTTCAAGTGGATACTTCGGCTTCAATTGATTTTCAACAAAAAGGGCAGCCACTTCCAAAGCAGTCACTACTCCAGCTGGCCCATCATAAGCACCACCGTTTGGTACTGAATCAAAATGGGATCCGATAAGGACACTTGGCACATCTTTTAACGTTCCTTCCAGCTTTCCAAAAATGTTGCCAAGACCGTCTTCGCGAACCTCTAAGCCTAATTCCTTCATTTTTTCTTTAATGTATTTTCGAGTTTTCAAATCTTCTTGGCTATATGTCAATCGAGTCGTTCCGTTGCCTGGTGTGGCAGTGAATTCACTAATCGTACAGATATGTTCCTCAATTCGCTCCTGAATCATTTTCATTCCATTCTCTCCTTGCTAAAAATTGATAAGAGGCAAGCCACTTTGTAAGTGATTGCCTCCTTTTCTAGTAAACTTTTATAAAAATCCGACAAAGATACCCGCTAAAATGACCGAAACAATGGTCACGGTAATAAATCCACCGACAAGCATAGGAGGTAGCATATGACTTGTCAGCACTTCTTGTTCATCTTTATCATCTGTTAATGACTTAATCACTTCATTCGTAATAATATAGTCAGCCGGGAATCCGTAAAGAGCAGTTAGTGATACTGCAAAAGCCATATTTTTTGAGACCTTCAGCATTTTTCCTGCAATAAAGGAGAAGATATACATCCCGATAATCCCTAAAATAATCGTTCCGACTAGTGGATAAATAATTTCGAGCATCATGCTTGGAGTTGCATTTTTTAATCCATCTAAAACAAACAAGATCAAGACTAAAAGGGCGATTCCAAAGCCATTTGCCTTTTGCAGCACCTGTTTTTCTAGGAGACCGATGCTACTTGCAATAACACCAAACAATAGACATAAAACAAATGGGCTAACCTCTACAATCGGTGCAAGAAGTGTTGAAACTAAATAAGCAAGAAATGCAACGAATGATAGTCTGAATAATTTAAAGAACTCTGTATTGTACTTTTCCGGAATATTTTTAATCACCTTAAATCTAGATTCCGTTTGCTCTTTTGTAACTGCTGCTTCCTCAATCGCTTCATTGACCGCTAGGCGTCCATTTCGATATTCAGTAAGAAGTTTTTTCCCTTCTTTCTTGAGTACAATTGCGGTAAGCGGGTATCCAGCAAAACCTTGCATCACATAGATGACAATTGCGAAAACGGACAAGCTCGTCAATCCAGCCCCTTGTGCAGCCTCAGACATAATCAACGAAGAAACTACTCCGCCGACTAATGGTGGAATTGCAACAACGATTGTTTCGAATCCGAAAAGAAAAGTTCCTACTGCAAATAACACAACAATAATCCCTAAAATTCCTGAAAGAGCAATCACAACCGTCTTCCATTGTTTTTTCAATTCTTGAAGCGATAACAATGTCCCCATGTTTGTAATCAATAAATACATCATCATAGTTGCTACAACTGGTGGAGCACCTGCGATGGAAACAATATCTTTCGGGAAGAATGTCCAATATCCCGCAAGAAATAAAACGGCACAAACAAAGATGGAAGGAACCCAAGCTTTTGTACGAACTGCTACAAAGTCCCCGATAAATAAAATAAACACGAGAATAACTAAAGCCAACATTTGGGACATAATCAAATCACTTCTCTTTCAATCTAACTTTATTTTTCTAATATACTAACATGTAATAGACTAAATTTAAAGATAATTTAAAATATTATAAAATATATAAGCCGTTTCTAGAGAAAAATATTATCAATAAAGAGAATCAAGTTTTATTACATGGGGAAAATGTACGGAAAAAGCTACACATCTATTTGAAAACTACATCACGGATTTTAAAAGGAGCATCAGAAGTGTTAAAAGCACAAAAAAACCCTTCTCGGAAAACCGAGAAAGGGTTGGAAACGTTGATATAATAATTAACGTTTTGAGAACTGAGGCGCACGACGAGCACCTTTAAGACCGTATTTTTTACGTTCTTTCATACGTGGGTCACGAGTTAGTAAACCTGCAGATTTAAGTGCTGGACGGAAATCTGGGTCAACTTGTAGTAACGCACGAGCGATACCGTGACGAATTGCACCAGCTTGACCAGTGAATCCACCACCGTTTACGTTTACAAATACATCATAGCTACCTTTAGTTTGAGTTGCTTCTAATGGTTGGTTGATGATTAAGTGTAAAGTTTCAAATGGTAAGTAGTCTTCGATGTTGCGATTGTTAATAACAATTTTACCTTCGCCTGGTACTAAACGTACGCGAGCTACTGAGCTTTTACGGCGACCTGTGCCGATATATTGAACTTGTGCCAAGGGTATATCCTCCTCTAATTAATTATCCGCGTAGCTGATAGCTTTCCGGTTTTTGTGCAGCATGTGGGTGTTCTGCTCCAGCGTAAACATTTAGTTTACCGAACATTTTACGACCTAAAGAGTTTTTAGGAAGCATGCCTTTTACTGCTAATTCGATCATTTGTGTTGGGTATTTTTCTTTCATTTCGCCTGCAGTACGTTGTTTTAAACCACCTGCGAATTGAGTGTGACGGTAGTAAATTTTACCTTCTAATTTGTTACCAGTTAATTCGATTTTGTCTGCGTTGATTACGATAACGTAGTCACCAGTGTCAACGTTTGGTGTGAATGTTGGTTTATGTTTACCGCGTAAGATTGAAGCTACTTCAGAAGCTAAACGTCCAAGAGTTTGGCCTTCTGCGTCCACTACTAACCATTTACGCTCTACTTCATGACCTTTAGCCAAGAATGTTGTACGCATTTATATATCCTCCTAATCGATTCGATTACCGTTATTTTTCATTAGTATACACTTAATAAGTTTCGGGGCTTATTTGTGGTTGGTAATGAAAATACCATATGTCATAATATAATATTTTCGCAAGGAAGTCAAGTCAAAAAGTTGCACACCTGGGAATGTTGTTTTTTCCTTTTAACGATTGATTTCCTCAATTAATAAAACACTTTTTCTAAATACAAACCGTGTGCTGGCGCGGTTTTACCAGCCCTTCCACGATCCATCGATGCTATGATTTCCTTCATTTCCTTCGCTTCACGTTTGCCAATGCCCACTTCCCAAATTGTTCCAGCAATAATTCGAACCATATTATATAAAAAGCCATTGCCTTCTATCACCATATGGAGTTCCTCACCATGCCACGAAAAGCTTAAGGAATGAACGGTACGTACTTTATCAACGACACTTGTATTCGCCGCGCAAAAACATGTGAAGTCATGGGTACCGATAATATATTGAGCTGCTTCTTCCATTTTCGCTACATCCGGTTTCAAACCATTTGCCTCAACGGCATAATGTCTACGAAAAGGACTTTGTTCCTCTTCACAGCTCCAAATATAACGATAACGTTTACCTGAAACACTATATCTTGCATGGAAGCCGTTATCCATTTCTTCCACTTCTAAAACGCGAATATCACGAGGTAACTGGACATTTAATGCCTTTTTATAACGCTCAACCGGAATCGCTAGTGTTGTATCAAAATGAATTACTTGTCCAGTAGCATGGACACGGGCATCGGTGCGACCACTTGCAGTCACTTTGACCTTTTCCCCTTTATGCATTTTCGTTAGTACGTTCTCGAGCTCAAGCTGTACTGTCCGTTCTCCTGGTTGTACTTGATAACCGGCAAAAAGTGTCCCATCATAACTAATTGTTGCTTTTAAACGTCTCAATTACTTCACCTCGCTATTAGCTACGATACAAGACTAATAATATGGTCATTGCCACTAACAAAATTAAACTAATTGTATCTTGCCAATGCCACTCTAGTTGTCGGTAACGGGTACGTCCTTCTCCACCACGATAACCGCGCACTTCCATCGCTGTCGCTAAATCTTCTGCCCTTTTAAACGCACTAACGAATAAAGGAACAAGAAGGGGCACAACCGCTTTTATTCTTTCTTTCATAGGACCGGCACTTAAGTCGGAACCACGGGCCATTTGGGCTTTCATAATTTTATCTGTCTCATCCATCAACGTCGGAATAAAACGTAGGGCAATGGACATCATTAATGCTAATTCATGGACAGGCAATTTTAACTTTTTCAAAGGATTTAATAACACTTCAATCCCGTCTGTAATGGAAATCGGAGAAGTCGTTAAAGTTAAAATGGAAGTCATTAAGACCAATACTAAAAAGCGAATCGAAATGAAAACGCCTTGTCTTAATCCCTCTTCATATATTTTAAAGAAACCGAGTTCAAAAAGAATATCGCCTTCTCTCGTAAAAAATATATGAATTAAAAACGTAAACACTAATAAAAAGATAATAGGTTTTAATCCGTTTAATAAAAAGTATAGACGAATTCGCGACATGAATATAACAAGTAATGTAAATACGATTAAGAAAGCATACGTCATTACGTTATTAGCTAAAAACACAACAATAATAAACGCAAAAACAAAAACTAGTTTTGAACGAGGATCCAATTTATGAACAAACGAG
This sequence comes from Ureibacillus galli, assembly GCF_014836845.1. GTDB lineage: Bacteria > Bacillota > Bacilli > Bacillales_A > Planococcaceae > Ureibacillus > Ureibacillus galli. Next base: position 71,370 of record NZ_JACSQA010000016.1, on the reverse strand, counting down.
TCTCCAGGAATGTAACGGCCAAATATCATTTTCTCCATCATTGTTTGTCACGCCCCTCTCGTAAGGCACGTGCCACTTCATCTGCCAGTTCTTCCTCTGTTAAACAAATACGAGATAATGGTTGATTCATCAACCGCTCAATTTTCGCCTGGAATCGAACGATATGAGGCGGCTCTAGACGATACTGTTCAAGCGTTTTGCTATCTGCAAAGATTTCTCGCGGTGTACCACTTAAAACACATTTCCCTTCGTGCATAATCGCGATGTTATCAGCATAACGAGCTGCATCCTCCATACTATGGGTTACGAGAATCGTTGTTAATTGACGCTCTTTATGAAGGGAATAGAACATGTCCATAATTTCCCTTTGTCCTCGTGGATCTAAACCAGCTGTCGGTTCATCTAATACGATGACTTCTGGTTCCATTGCAAGGACCCCAGCAATCGCCACACGACGCATTTGACCGCCAGATAAATCAAAGGGTGATTTATCTAAAGTCTCCTCTGATAAGCCTACAAGCTTAATTAAATCACGAGCACGTTTCTGTGCCACTTCCGCAGATACACCGAAATTCATCGGTCCAAACATAATATCTTTTAATACCGTTTCTTCAAACAGTTGGTGCTCAGGAAATTGAAAGACGATACCAACTTTTTGGCGAATTGGTTTTAACTCTTTTGCTTTTTTCCCAGCAACAATCAGTCGGTCCCCAATATGTACTTGACCTTTAGATGGTTTTAAAAGACCATTAAAGTGTTGTAGGATCGTTGATTTACCTGAACCTGTATGACCAATAATCGCTTGATACGTACCATGGGGGATTGTTAAATCTACATCAAATAAAGCATACTTTTCAAAAGGTGTCCCCATTGAATAGGCATAGCTTACTTGTTGAAGTTTGATGTCCATAGATCATTCACCAACTCTTCTTCTGTCATATGTTGTCCTGCTAATTGTACACCCTTTAATTGGAACAGTTTTGTCATCCTCATGGCAAAGGGCAGTTCTAAACCGAACTCAATTAGCTTATCGCCAAGGGCAAATATTTCAGACGGTGTCCCTTCCGCGTATTTTTTTCCATCATTCATAAATAAAATACGATCTGCAAAAAGGGCTTCTTCCACATCATGGGTGATGGAAAGAACCGTTAAACCAATTTCTTTACGTAATTCACGAACGGTTTTTAATACTTCATCTCGACCTTGAGGATCTAACATGGAGGTTGCTTCATCTAAAATAAGAAGCTTCGGTTTCATGGCAATAGCACCTGCAATGGCAACCCGTTGCTTTTGACCTCCCGATAGATGGTGGGGCTCGTGATTTAAAAACTTGTCCATTTTCACTTGAGAGAGGGATGTGTGTACACGCTCAACCATCTCTTCATATGGAACACCACTATTTTCTAACGCGAATGCTACATCATCTTGAACAGTCGCTCCAACAAACTGATTATCAGGATTTTGAAAAACCATCCCTATATTTGAACGGGTTTCCCATAAGTTTTCTTCTGTTAATACATTTCTCATAACACGGACTTCACCTTCCTGAGGGAAAAGTAATCCGCTTACTAGCTTGACCATTGTTGATTTACCAGAACCGTTATGCCCTACGATTGCAATCCATTCTCCTTCATTGACTGAGAAGGAAACATTTTGAACTGCTTTCCGTTTATCAGGTTGATCTGGTGTATATGAAAAACTAACGTTTTGAAACGATAAAATCTCGGTCACTAATCTTAGCTCCTCTCTTTGGCGCTCTACTAACTAAATTACACTGTTTTTTGCTGTAATGCTACCCTTAGAAATAGGTGACATATATAAAAATAAGGTACGTTTTCAAATCCCGATAACATTCCACTTTGATTAAAAAACGTACTTTATTTTTGTATATGTATAAATAAAAAACTAGCAAATTGGTATCCTTTGCCATCTTTAAGAGAATAAAAAAGCGCGCACCCCATTCAAGAGAAATGCGCTTTACTTCTACATTTATAATAAGAACACGGCTGCTCATTTCCGTGTTCTTTTGAATGAGGTGCGGAGAGCTAGACGAGACGCCACACATAAAGTGTCCGCTCATTATAACGCTCAAGCCATTTTATTGTCGTATAAATCAAATGTATAAACACTATTCATGTATACATCAATGTGAAAAACACATTATAAAAATAGAGGGGTCCGGGTTCAACCGGTGAACCGGACACCCTCTTACCTTTCGTTATAGAATTAGAATATTAAACTAATTCGATTACAACTACAGGTGCACCGTCACCACGGCGAGGTCCTACTTTAAGGATACGAGTATAACCACCTTGACGATCAGCGTAACGTGGTGCAACATCATTAAATAACTTTTGAAGTGCAAATGAAGTTGATTCGTTACCTTCTTCATCAGTAGTTGTTACTACTTCACGACGGATAAATGCAGCCGCTTGACGACGAGCATGTAAATCTCCACGCTTACCTAAAGTAATCATTTTTTCAACTACAGAACGTAATTCTTTCGCACGTGCTTCAGTTGTTTCAATACGTTCGTTAACGATTAAGTCAGTAGCTAAATCACGTAATAAAGCTTTACGTTGAGAACTTGTACGACCAAGTTTTCTGTAACCCATGGATGTTCCCTCCTTTATATCTGATCTGCATAAAATAGATGTCTTCGCTTAGTCTTCTTTACGTAATCCTAAACCAAGCTCTTCTAATTTAGCTTTTACTTCTTCTAGTGACTTACGACCAAGATTGCGCACTTTCATCATATCGTCTTCTGATTTATTCGCAAGTTCCAGTACTGTATTAATACCAGCGCGTTTTAAGCAGTTATAAGAACGAACAGAAAGATCTAGTTCTTCAATCGTCATCTCTAAAACTTTTTCTTTTTGATCCTCTTCTTTTTCGACCATGATTTCAGCAGTTTGTGCTTCATTCGTTAAGCCTACAAAGATATTAAGGTGCTCAGTTAAAATTTTTGCTCCGAGCGAAATCGCCTCTTTTGGACCGATGCTACCATCTGTCCACACATCAAGTGATAACTTGTCGAAATCAGAATTCTGTCCAACACGAGTGTTCTCCACTTGAAAATTAACGCGTGAAACTGGAGTGTAAATAGAGTCGATCGGGATCACGCCGATAGGAAGATCCTCACGTTTGTTTTGATCAGCAGGAGTATATCCACGGCCACGGCGAGCATACATACGCATACGAAGATGACCATTTTTAGCGATTGTTGCAATATATAGGTCAGGATTTAAAATCTCCACGTCACTGTCATGCGTGATATCAGCAGCTGTAACCGTTGCATCACCTTTCACGTCAATCTCAATAACTTTTTCTTCGTCAGAGTAGATTTTTAGTGCAAGCTTTTTAATATTCAAGATAATTGAAGCAACATCTTCTACTACGCCTTCTACAGTTGAGAATTCGTGTAATACGCCATCAATTTGAATAGATGTAACAGCAGCTCCTGGTAAAGAAGACAGAAGGATACGACGTAAAGAATTACCCAAAGTGTTTCCATATCCGCGTTCAAGCGGTTCTACAACAAACTTGCCATATTTGGAATCTTCGCTGATCTCAACAGTTTCAATCTTTGGTTTTTCAATTTCGATCATTCAATTTACCCTCCTTCAAAACATCGAATGTATAGGTTCATAACATCATAATAGTCAAAATCGATTGACTTTATAAGATTTGCACAAGATTTTGTTTTGTACAAGCAATGATGAACTCAAAAGTACTTTGAGATGCACCCATTACACACGACGACGTTTTGGCGGACGGCAACCGTTATGTGGAACTGGAGTAACATCTTTAATTGCAGTTACTTCTAAACCAGCAGCTTGAAGTGCACGAATAGCAGCTTCACGACCAGCACCAGGACCTTTAACAGTTACTTCCAACGTCTTCAGACCATGTTCAAGGGATGCTTTTGCAGCAGCCTCAGCAGCCATTTGAGCAGCATAAGGTGTAGATTTACGTGAGCCTTTGAATCCAAGCGCACCAGCACTAGACCAAGATACTGCGTTACCTTGCATATCTGTAATCGTTACGATTGTATTGTTAAATGTAGAACGGATGTGTGCAATACCAGATTCGATATTTTTTTTCACACGACGTTTACGAGTTTGTTGTTTACGAGCCATGTTAAGAAGGAACCCCCTTTACTTATTATTTTTTCTTGTTCGCTACAGTTTTACGAGGACCTTTACGCGTACGCGCATTGTTTTTCGTATTTTGACCACGAACAGGTAAACCACGACGGTGACGGATACCACGGAAAGAACCGATTTCCATCAAGCGTTTAATGTTAAGTGAAACTTCACGACGTAAGTCACCTTCAACTTTGTATTTATCTAATTGTTCACGGATTTTGTTTAATTCATCTTCAGTAAGATCGCGCACACGAGTATCTTCGTTAACACCAGCAGCAGCTAATACTTTTTGAGATGTAGTTTTACCAATTCCGTAAATGTAAGTTAATGAAATTACCACGCGTTTGTCGCGAGGAATATCAACACCAGCAATACGTGCCATTCGCTAGAGCACCTCCTTATTATTATCCTTGTTTTTGTTTATGTTTAGGATTTTCACAGATTACCATTACTTTACCGCGTCGGCGAATTACTTTACATTTTTCGCAGATCGGTTTCACAGATGGTCTCACTTTCATCTAACCCAACCTCCTTAATATTCCGGAGTGCAAAAGATTATTTAAAACGGTATGTGATACGACCGCGAGTTAAATCATATGGAGATAACTCGATAGTAACCTTGTCTCCAGGTAAAATTCGGATAAAGTGCATACGAATCTTTCCAGATACGTGTGCAAGCACCGTGTGTCCATTTTCTAATTCTACCTTAAACATCGCGTTTGGCAAAGTCTCAACAACTGTTCCTTCGACTTCAATTACATCGTCTTTCGCCATCAACCCTGTCTCCCTTCTATATGCGTTTTCCGATTCTCTAACATACATGATTAAGAGAATCTATGCAACTGTTTTCTTCCAACTTAGAAGCAACTCCATCAACATATGCTTGGATTGTATGAGAGATGTTCGAAAGACGCTCGTCTGGTTTCGCTTCACACAATCCAGGGAATGACAACTTCCGGTTAGGAAAGTCTTCCTTATGTTATTCACGATAGCCGGAATGTCTTTGGATGAGAGATTCATACCCGTTACACAGATGCTTCCACGAAACCCATTACACATTTCCACAAAATAGATTGTATCCCTTTTGCTTCTAGTGTATACCGGGCACATTATGCTTTTGCAACTCTCATAAAGTTTTTTGTTGCACCCGCAATCTACCGCGAAAAGCAGTTTGACTTTCGCCTAATGCCGGGTATCAGCTGCGGCTGCCCTGTAGTAATAGAGCGTCAAGATCAGCAAAAACTTTTTCAATATCTTGCTGTCCATCGATATTCGTTAAAACACCTTTAGCTTGGTAAAAATCAAGTAAAGGTTGAGCTTGATTCATATTTACTTCCAGACGGTTGGCTACCGTTTCCGGATTATCGTCCGCACGTGTATATAATTCGCCGCCATCTTTATCACACTTACCTTCCACTTTTGGTGGGTTAAATATAACATGATATGATGCACCACAAGTTTTACAAATACGACGACCACTAAGACGTGCAATTAGTTCATCTTTTTCAACTTGGATATTGATTGTATGATCAATTTTCTTCCCAAGTTCTTCTAAGATGCTATCTAAAGCCTCTGCTTGTGGAACTGTACGTGGGAACCCGTCTAATAAGAAACCTTTTTCACAATCTTTTTGTGCAAGTCGTTCACGAACGATACCAATCGTAACTTCATCCGGTACAAGAGCACCTTTATCCATATACGATTTAGCTTCTAAACCTAATTCTGTACCAGCACTAATGGCTGCACGGAACATATCGCCTGTAGAAATATGAGGGATTGCGTACTTCTCAACAATTTTGTCTGCTTGTGTACCTTTACCAGCACCAGGCAAACCCATTAAAACGATATTCATACGTAATGACTCCCCCTTAAAGCTAGCTGGCTTAGGAAACAATTAAGTTTCCTAAAACCTGCATATTATTTCATAAAGCCTTTATAGTGACGTTTAACTAGTTGAGATTCTAATTGTTTCATTGTTTCTAAAGCAACACCAACAACAATTATTACACTAGTACCACCGATTTGTGCCGAAGCAGGTAGGTTCATAAAGTTAATAAATAGTATTGGCATTACAGAAATAACTACTAAGAATATAGCACCGACAAATGTTAAACGGTATAAAACTTTTGTTAAGTAATTTTGTGTATCATTACCAGGACGGATACCTGGAATGTAAGCACCTTGTTTTTTCAAGTTGTCAGCCAAGTTTTCAGGATTTACTTGAATAAATGCATAGAAATATGTGAAAGCAACAATCAATGCAATATAGATGATCATCCCTATAGGCTTCGTATAATCAAAAGTATTTTGAATAAACGAAGTAACACTATTTTGACCGAAGAACGTAGCTAAAGTTTGAGGTGTAACAACAAAGGCAATGGCAAAGATTACTGGAATAACCCCTGCAGCATTTACTTTTAACGGTAAATGAGTTTGTTGAGCACCATGACCAGTACGACCTGCAACTCGTTTTGCATATTGAATTGGAATTTTACGCAACGCTTGTTGAATGTAAATAACTCCAACTACAACTGCTAGCATAACTAATACAAGTAATACTAAGATAGCGATTTTAATAAATAGCTGATCTCCAGCACCCTCGATTTGTTGTGCATAAATTTGGTTTACTGTTGTTGGAATCGCAGCAACGATACCTGCGAAGATAATGATTGAAATACCATTCCCAACTCCGTAAGCCGTAATTTGTTCACCTAACCACAATAGGAAAGAGGTACCTGCAGTTAATACGAGTGCAATTGTAATATAAGATAATACGCTTGTATCCGTGATTAACGAGCCACCATACATTTGGTTAAAACCAAATGACATAGCGATTGCTTGTATGAAAGCTAAAACAACCGTTAAATAACGAGTGAATTGAGCCAACTTACGTCGACCAACATCACCTTGTTTTGCCCATTCAGCAAATTTAGGAACAACATCCATTTGTAACAACTGAACAATGATGGAAGCAGTAATGTAAGGCATAATTCCCAATGCAAAGATCGAGAAGTTAGACAATGCACCACCGCCAAATGTATTAAGGAAACCAATTAAATTAAATTGATCGGCTACCTTTAATACATTAGCGTCGACGTTAGGTACTGGAATAAATGTTCCAATACGGAAAACGAGCAACATTAATAGTGTGAAAATGATTTTATTTCGTATATCTCGAACGCGCATAAAGTTTGAGATTGTCTGAAACATTAAATCACCTCAGTTGTTCCGCCAGCGTTCTCAATCGCTTCTTTAGCTGAAGCTGAGAACTTGTGAGCTTTAACAGTAAGCTTTTTGTTAAGAGTTCCATTACCTAGAATCTTAATTCCAGCTTTTTCGTTGCTCACAACACCTGTTTCTAGTAATAATGCAGGTGTTACTTCTGCACCATCTTCGAAACGGTTTAATGCATCAAGGTTAACGATAGCGAATTCTTTACGGTTGATGTTCGTAAAGCCGCGTTTTGGTAAACGACGGAATAGTGGGTTTTGACCCCCCTCAAATCCAGGACGAACGCCGCCGCCAGAACGAGCGTTTTGACCTTTATGACCTTTACCTGCAGTTTTACCGTTACCAGAACCGATACCACGACCAACACGGTTACGCTCTTTACGAGATCCTTCTGCTGGTTTTAACTCATGAAGTTTCATATAGGTGGCACCTCCTTGTTCAATGATTGAAAATTAATTTTCTTTTACAGTAACTAAGTGAGCTACTTTATCTAACATACCGCGAATAGCTGCGTTGTCAGCTTGTTCTACAGTTTGGTTAACTTTACGTAATCCTAAAGCTTCAACTACTTTACGTTGTTGAGGTTTAGTACCAATTAAAGATTTAGTAAGGGTGATTTCTAATTTATTAGCCATTATAATTCCCCCCTTATCCTAATAGTTCTTCCACTGATTTACCGCGAAGTTTTGCAACGTCCTCTGCGCGTTTTAGTTCAGTTAAACCTGCAATAGTTGCACGCACCATGTTGATTGGTGTGTTTGAACCAAGAGATTTTGAAAGAATATCAGTAATACCAGCAAGTTCAAGTACGGCACGTACAGGACCACCAGCGATAACTCCAGTACCTGGAGCAGCAGGTTTTACTAAAATTTTACCTGCTCCAAAGTGACCAACTACATCGTGTGGAGTTGTTCCACCAACACGTGGTACTTCGATTAAGTTTTTCTTCGCGTCTTCAACAGCTTTGCGGATCGCATCTGGAACCTCTTGAGCTTTACCAGTACCGAATCCAACATGGCCGTTTTTATCACCTACAACAACTAATGCTGTGAAGCGGAAGCGACGTCCACCTTTAACAACTTTAGCAACGCGGTTAATCGTAACTACGCGTTCTTCAAGTTCAAGTTTGTTTGCGTCAATGCGACTCATGAAGTATGTCCCTCCTTCTTATTAAAATTCTAAGCCGTTTTCGCGTGCAGCTTCAGCTAAAGCTTTTACACGTCCATGATATAAGTAACCACCGCGGTCAAATACAACAGCAGTAATATTCTTTTCCGCAGCGCGTTTAGCGATTGTTTCACCAATTTTTGTCGCAGCTTCTACATTGCTACCTGCACCCTCAAAACCATTTTCTTGAGTAGATGCACTAACAAGTGTTACGCCTGCTACATCGTCAATAAGTTGCGCGTAGATGTGTTTGTTTGAACGGAATACATTTAAACGTGGACGCTCAGCAGTACCCGAGATTTTAGAACGAACACGCGCATGACGTTTTTTACGAACTTGATTTTTATCTTGTTTCGTAATCACAGAGGTCACTCCTTTCTAACGCTCATTAAGCATTATTTACCTGTTTTACCTTCTTTACGACGAACGTATTCGCCTTCATAACGGATACCTTTACCTTTATAAGGTTCTGGTGGACGTACGTCACGGATGTTAGATGCGAATGCACCAACACGTTCTTTATTAATACCTTTAACGATCACTTTTGTGTTTGAAGGAACTTCGACTTCTAGACCTTCCTCTGGTGTGAACTCTACTGGATGAGAGTAACCAACGTTAAGAACAAGTTTTTTACCTTGTAATTGCGCACGGTAACCTACACCGATAAGTTCTAGTGAACGAGAGAATCCTTCAGAAACACCAGTTACCATGTTCGCTAGAAGCGCACGAGTCGTACCATGAACAGTACGGTGTTCTTTTGATTCAGAAGGGCGAACAACAGTAATGATGTTTCCTTCTTGCTCAATTTTCATATCTTTGTTGAATTGACGAGTTAATTCGCCTTTAGGTCCTTTAACAGTAACTGTGTTGTCGTCAGCAACAGTCACAGTAACGTTAGCTGGAACCTCGATTGGTTTTTTACCTACACGAGACATTTAGGTTGCACCTCCATTCTTTTATTACTTATTACCAAATGTAAGCTAAGATTTCTCCGCCAACTTTTTTAGCACGTGCTTCTTTATCAGTTAATACACCTTGAGAAGTTGATACTAAAGCGATACCTAAACCGTTAAGTACTTTTGGTACTTCGTTAGTTTTAGCATATACGCGTAAGCCAGGTTTTGAAATACGTTTTAAACCAGTGATAACGCGTTCGTTATCTTTTCCATATTTTAAGAAGATACGGATAATACCTTGCTTATTATCTTCAACATACTCAACATCACGAACGAAACCTTCACGCTTTAAGATTTCAGCGATTTCTTTCTTTAAGTTGGAAGCTGGTACTTCTAACTTCTCGTGACGAACCATGTTAGCATTACGAATGCGTGTTAGCATATCTGCAATCGGATCTGTCATTGTCATAAATTTTACCTCCTTCCCAATTTAGGGGATTACCAGCTAGCTTTTTTAACGCCAGGAATTTGTCCCTTATATGCAAGTTCACGGAAACAAATACGGCAAAGTTTAAATTTACGATATACAGAATGTGGACGACCACAGCGTTCACAACGTGTATATTCTTGAACTTTAAACTTTTGCTTACGTTGTTGTTTAACGACCATTGATTTTTTAGCCACGTTTTCGCCCTCCTTATTTTATTACTTTTGGAACGGCATACCGAATTGTGTCAATAACTCGCGAGCTTCTTCATCAGAATTCGCAGTTGTTACGATCACGATGTCCATACCGCGTACTTTTGAAACTTTATCGTAATCGATTTCAGGGAAAATTAATTGTTCTTTAACACCTAAAGTGTAGTTACCACGACCATCGAATGCTTTTTTAGAAACACCGCGGAAGTCGCGTACACGTGGAAGTGCGATAGAAATTAATTTATCCAAGAATTCATACATACGTTCACCACGTAATGTAACTTTTGCACCGATAGGCATTCCCTCACGTAGACGGAAACCTGCGATCGATTTTTTCGCACGAGTTACAACTGGTTTTTGACCAGTGATGATTGATAACTCTTCAACAGCAGCATCTAGTGCTTTAGAGTTTTGTACTGCATCACCAACACCCATGTTGATAACGATTTTTTCTACTTTTGGAACTTGCATTACTGATTTATATTCAAACTTGCTCATAAGAGCTGGAGAAACTTCATTTAAATATTTTTCTTTTAGGCGGCTCATGTTCGTACCTCCCTTCTCAATTTACTTATTAGTCGATTACTGCACCTGATTTTTTTGCAACACGAACTTTTTTGCCATCTTCGATTTTGTAACCTACACGAGTCGGCTCGCCAGATTTAGGATCGATTAGCATTACGTTCGATACGTGGATTGCTGCTTCTTGGCTTACAATTCCACCTTGTGGGTTTAACTGGTTAGGTTTAATATGTTTTTTTACGATATTTACACCTTCAACAAGAACACGGTCTTGTTTTGGGAAAGCGGCTAAAACTACGCCTTCTTTACCTTTGTCTTTACCAGTAATAACTTTTACTTTGTCGCCCTTTTTAACATGCATTAGTGTCGCACCTCCTTGATTGGTACTATCATGAAATTAAAGAACTTCTGGAGCTAATGAAACGATTTTCATGAAGTTGCTATCACGTAATTCACGTGCAACAGGTCCGAAAATACGAGTTCCGCGTGGTGACTTATCGTCTTTGATGATTACGCAAGCATTTTCGTCAAATTTAATATAAGTACCATCTTTACGGCGTACACCAGATTTTGTGCGAACGACAACAGCCTTAACAACGTCACCTTTCTTGACAACGCCTCCTGGTGTTGCTTTCTTAACTGTACATACAACGATATCGCCGATGTTAGCAGTTTTACGGCCAGAACCACCAAGCACTTTAATTGTTAAAACTTCACGTGCACCTGAGTTGTCAGCAACTTTCATACGACTTTCTTGTTGGATCACTTAGGTTACCTCCCTTCGGAATAGGAATGTTTCCGAAATGTATTAAATAATAACCGCTTTTTCTACAACTTCCACTAAACGGAAACGTTTTGTAGCAGATAGCGGGCGAGTTTCCATGATACGTACGATATCACCGATTTTCGCTTCGTTCAACTCATCATGAGCTTTAAACTTTTTAGAGTACTTTACACGCTTACCATATAATTTATGTTTCTTATAAGTTTCAACAAGAACAGTTACTGTTTTGTCCATTTTATCTGAAACAACACGGCCTGTGTAAACTTTGCGTTGATTACGCTCAGACATACTTTGGAACCTCCTTATCAGTTATTTGCACTGATTTCTCTTTCACGAATCACAGTTTTCATGCGCGCAATCGCTTTACGAACTTCGCGAATACGAGCTGTGTTTTCTAATTGACCAGTCGCCAATTGGAAGCGAAGGTTGAAAAGCTCTTCTTTCAGTGATTTCACTTTTAATTCAATTTCAGAAGTGGCAAGGTCACGGATTTCATTAGCTTTCATTAGATTCACCACCAGTTTCTTGACGTTTAACAATCTTACATTTAACAGGAAGTTTGTGTGATGCTAAACGAAGTGCTTCACGTGCTACCTCTTCAGAGACACCAGCAACTTCAAACATAACTTTTCCTGGTTTTACTACTGCTACCCAACCTTCTGGAGAACCTTTACCGGAACCCATACGTACCTCTAGAGGCTTTTTCGTGTAAGGTTTATGTGGGAAAATTTTAATCCAAACTTTACCGCCACGTTTCATGTAACGTGTCATAGCGATACGTGCAGATTCGATTTGACGGTTTGTGATCCAGCTTGCAGTTGTTGCTTGTAAGCCCCATTCACCAAATGCTACTTCTTTACCGCCTTTCGCTTCACCACGCATGTTACCACGGTGTTCACGACGGTATTTAACGCGTTTTGGTAATAACATTATTATTTGCCTCCTTCCACAGAGTTCTTCTTCGTAGGAAGGACTTCACCACGGTAAATCCATACTTTAACACCTAATTTACCATAAGTAGTGTCAGCTTCTGCGTGAGCATAGTCGATGTCAGCACGAAGAGTATGAAGTGGAACAGTTCCTTCGCTATAATGTTCAGCACGCGCGATATCAGCGCCACCTAAACGACCAGATACTTGTGTTTTAATCCCTTTTGCACCAGCGCGGATTGTGCGTTGGATTGCTTGTTTTTGAGCACGGCGGAATGATACGCGGTTCTCAAGTTGACGAGCGATGTTTTCAGCTACTAAACGAGCATCAAGATCAGCTTTTTTGATTTCTACGATATTAATGTGTACACGTTTACCAGTTAAATCGTTAAGGTATTTACGTAAGTTTTCAACTTCCGTACCGCCTTTACCGATTACCATACCTGGTTTCGCAGTGTGAATTGTAATGTTTACGCGGTTTGCAGCGCGTTCGATTTCTACTTTAGAAACTGAAGCGTCTTTTAAAGCAGATTCGATATATTTACGAATTTTAATATCTTCGTGTAATAAAGTCGCATAGTCTTTCTCAGCGTACCATTTTGACTCCCAGTCACGAATAATACCAACTCGTAGTCCTATTGGATGTACTTTTTGACCCACGGATTAACCCTCCTTCTTCTCAGATACCACGATTGTAATGTGGCTTGTGCGTTTGTTAATTGCGCTTGCACGTCCTTGTGCACGTGGACGGAAACGTTTTAATGTTGGACCTTCGTCAACAAAAACTTCAGAAACAACTAAGTTGTTTACATCTAATTCATAGTTGTGCTCAGCATTAGCAACTGCAGATTTTAATACTTTCTCAACGACTGGAGACGCCGCTTTTGGAGTATGACGTAAAATTGCAACTGCTTCACCAACTTGCTTGCCTCGGATTAAGTCTACTACTAGACGTACTTTACGAGGAGCGATGCGCACTGTGCGAGCGATAGCTTTAGCTTGTGTCATTAGGATTTACCTCCTCTCAAAATTAGCGTCTTGTTTTCTTGTCATCTGCACCGTGACCTTTGTAAGTACGTGTCGGTGCGAATTCGCCTAATTTGTGACCTACCATATCTTCTGTCACGTATACAGGAACATGTTTGCGTCCATCATATACAGCGATTGTTAATCCGATGAAGTTCGGGAAGATAGTAGAACGGCGAGACCAAGTTTTAATAACTTGTTTTTTCTCAGAACCTTCTTGTGCTTCAACTTTTTTCATTAAGTGATCATCCACAAAAGGTCCTTTCTTCAAGCTGCGACCCATTTAGGAACCTCCCTCCGTGACTCCACCACGGTACGACTAGCGAACCGTAGTACAATCACATTATTTTTTACGAGAACGAATGATTAACTTATTAGTTTTGTTTTTCTTCTTACGAGTTTTGTAACCAAGAGCTGGTTTACCCCATGGTGTCATTGGAGATTTACGTCCGATTGGAGAACGTCCTTCACCACCACCGTGTGGGTGATCGTTAGGGTTCATTACAGAACCACGAACAGTTGGGCGTTTACCTAACCAACGAGAACGACCTGCTTTACCAATGTGGATAAGTTCATGTTGTTCGTTACCTACTTGACCGATAGTAGCACGGCAAGTTGCAAGTACTAAACGAACTTCACCAGATTGTAGACGAACGATTACGTATTTACCTTCACGACCAAGTACTTGAGCAGAAGTACCAGCAGAACGTACCAATTGTCCACCTTTACCAGGTTTTAACTCGATGTTATGAATTGTAGTACCCATTGGGATGTTTGCTAATGGTAAAGAGTTACCTACTTTAATGTCTGCATCTGGACCAGATTCGATTGTTTGACCAACTTCTAATCCTTTTGGAGCTAAGATGTAACGTTTTTCACCGTCAGCGTAATTGATTAATGCGATATTCGCAGAGCGGTTTGGATCATATTCAATAGTAGCAACGCGTCCTGGAATTCCGTCTTTAAGACGTTTGAAGTCGATTACGCGGTATTGCTTCTTATGACCACCACCATGATGACGAACAGTAATTTTACCTTGGTTGTTACGACCAGCTTTGCGTTTAATTGGTTCTAATAAAGACTTTTCAGGCTTATTAGTTGTAATTTCAGCAAAGTCAGATGACGTCATGTTACGACGACCATTTGAGGTTGGTTTATACTTTTTAATCGCCATTTGTTTTCCCTCCTTCTTTATTCTTCGATTCTTTCCTTATCGGAATTAGATATCAAAAATTTCGATTTCTTTGCTATCAGCAGCTAATTTAACGATTGCTTTACGACGTTTGTTTGTGTATCCGCCGAATTTACCAACACGTTTAAATTTACCTTTGTAGTTCATGATGTTTACTTTTTCAACTTTTACATCAAAGATTGCTTCTACTGCATCTTTAACTTGAGTTTTGTTTGCGCGAACATCAACTTCAAAAGTGTATTTTTTCTCAGCCATAAGCTCAGAAGAACGCTCAGTAATGACCGGACGTTTTAGAATATCACGTGCTTCCATTATCCAAGCACCTCCTCAACTTTTTCTACTGCAGCTTTCGTGAAAACAACTTTGTCATGACCTACAAGATCAAGAACGTTGATTCCAGCAGCTGTTAAAACAGTTACACCAGGGATGTTACGAGCAGATAATGCTACGTTTTCATCTAACTCAGCTGTAACGAACAATGCTTTTGTATCAATGTTTAGGTTACCTAAAATTGCTTTGAAATCTTTAGTTTTTGGTGCATCTAATTGTAATGCATCAAGAACTACGAAGTTTTGTTCTCCAACTTTAGCTGATAAAGCAGATTTAAGAGCTAAGCGACGAACTTTCTTCGGTAATTTATAGCTGTAGCTACGTGGTGTAGGACCGAATACAGTACCACCGCCACGCCATTGTGGAGAACGGATAGAACCTTGACGAGCACGACCAGTTCCCTTTTGACGCCATGGTTTACGACCACCACCAGCGACTTCAGAGCGGTTTTTTACTTTATGATTACCTTGACGTAGAGAAGCGCGTTGAGCGATTACTGCGTCGAATAATACTGCTTCGTTAGGCTCAATTGCAAAAACTGCATCGTTTAACTCAATTTCACCAACAGAAGCGCCTGTTTGACTAAGTACAGATACCTTTGTCATTCCTGTTTCCTCCTTTCTTCGGGAAATTATTTAGATTTTACAGCTGTTTTTACTGTAACTAATGCTTTTTTAGAACCAGGAACATTACCTTTAACTAGTAATAAGTTACGTTCTGCATCAACTTTAACGATTTCTAAGTTTTGGATCGTAACTACAACACCACCAGTTTGACCTGGTAATTTCTTTTGTTTAAATACGCGGTTCGGAGCAACTGGACCCATTGAACCAGGACGACGGTGGTAACGAGAACCGTGGGCCATAGGACCACGAGATTGTCCGTGACGTTTAATAACACCTTGGAAACCTTTACCTTTCGTAACACCTGTTACGTCTACTACATCGCCTTCTGCGAAAATTTCTACTTTGACTTCTTGACCAACCTCGTACTCTTCCACGTTAACGTTGCGGAATTCACGAATGAAGCGCTTAGGAGCAGTATTCGCTTTAGCTACGTGACCTTGTTCTGGTTTGTTTGAAAGCTTCACACGCTTATCTTCGAAACCAACTTGGATTGCTTCGTAACCATCTGTTTCAACAGTTTTCTTTTGAAGAACTACGTTTGGAGCAGCTTCGATAACTGTTACAGGGATTAAATCTCCATTTTCAGCGAAAACTTGTGTCATACCAACTTTTCTACCTAAGATTCCTTTAGCCATTTTGTCACACCTCCTGTGATTATTAAAAAAGTTCTATTTGTTTTTACCATTAAAGTTTGATTTCAATATCAACGCCAGATGGTAAATCAAGTTTCATTAACGCATCAACAGTTTGTGGTGTTGGGTTAATGATGTCGATTAAACGTTTATGCGTACGCATTTCGAATTGTTCACGAGAATCTTTGTACTTGTGAACCGCACGAAGAATTGTGTACACAGACTTCTCAGTTGGTAACGGAATCGGACCTGATACACTTGCACCTGAACGTTTAGCAGTTTCCACAATTTTCTCAGCGGATTGATCTAGAACACGGTGATCATACGCTTTTAAACGGATACGAATCTTTTGTTTTGCCATTATTTTCCCTCCTTTTTCGCCTATTTACTAGACATTCTCCACGGAAATTTCCCACACACGCGCCATGGCAAAGCGGCCGGGTGTGTCGGCAACCTCCCGCTTCATCGCAGTCAAAGACCAACATTCAACAGTATATACAATTTACTAAGAATAAGCAAGTATTTTCTGCTAAATTCTTTGAAATTGTAATTCTTTTATACATTGCTTTTCAACAACTTGTTTCAAAGCCTTTTTAAGTATAATGAATCTATTCATCAATATCAACCAATTATGTATGGTTATATATGGTTCCGTTTGTTTTTGTTTCTTTTATACAAAAAAGGTGCCCCACAATCGGGACACCCTTTAAGTTACTTATGAAAAGAACATGACTGCCGCCCATCCAAAAATAATCAATGGGATATTAAATATGAAGAAAGTTGGTATACATGTATCACGAATATGATCATGTTGTCCATCTACATTTAACCCAGCAGTAGGTCCTAATGTAGAATCTGATGCTGGTGATCCTGCATCCCCTAAAGCTCCTGCTGTACCTATTAAAGTAATAATAGCAGCAGTGCTCAAACCGAACTCTAAACCAATCGGTACAAATATCGCAGCAATAATCGGTATCGTTGCAAAAGATGAACCGATACCCATATCAATTAGCAAACCAATCAATAGCATCATTAATACTGCTAACCCTTTATTGTCACCTAATATATAATTAGCAGCTTCTACTAACTGTTCTACATCGCCTGTTGCGGTTACTACAGAAGCAAAACCACTTGACGCAATCATTACTAATCCGATAAATGCCATTAAGCGCATACCATCTGTAAGTACTTGATCTGCTTCACTCCATTTTAATGCACCTGTAATGTATAATATTAAAACTCCGACAAGGGCTCCGAAAAACATAGAACCTGACGTTAAAGGTACAATACTAGGTATTTGAACGATTACCGCAGCTATAAGAGCAATAATAGTGAAAACGACATTTCTCTTTTTAATCGTAACTTTGATTTCAGTTTCCACTTCCCGATCTTCATACTTCCTTGGTTTACGGAATATAAAGAACGCGACTACTAATCCGACAACCATTCCAAGCGCTGGAATTAACATTGGACCATAAACATCGGATTTTGTAATTTCAAGACCAGCAGCTGAAATATTATCTGCTACAATTCCTTGATAAACTAGTCCAAAACCAAAAGGCAAACTCATATATGGTGTAATTAAGCCGAATGCTAAAATACATGCAATTAAACGACGATCAATTTCTAGCATATTTAATATTTTAATAATCGGCGGAATTAATAATGGGATAAACGCAATATGAATTGGAATTAGGTTTTGTGAAAAAATAGACATTAATAAAATAACGAAAAATAGTAACGCTTTTATTAACCCTCTTTTTTGAGAATCCCCTTTACGTTGAACTAACTTTAATATCGTTACAACAAGCAATTCTGATATTCCTGTTTTTGAAATGGCAATGGCTAAACCACCAAGCATTCCATAACTTAACGCAACTTCTGCTCCACCGCCTAAACCTTCTACAAAAGCCATTAATGTATCGTCAAGGGACATCCCTGCTGTTATCCCTCCAGCAACAGCCCCAATAACTAATGAAAATACAACGTTGATCCGAAGAACACTCAATATGAGCATTACAACGACCGCGACTATTACAGCATTCATTTATATATCCCTCTTACTTTCGTCTGCTAAATTATTAAACTAGTAACGTATTAAAGTCTAACCTCTTCTTAACGAAAAGTCAATATAAGAAAAAGCCACTATATATTCCTGAAATTTTCGGAAAATATAATGGCTTTCTTCTATTATAATGATGCTTTGATTATTCGTTTATAATATTGTGTTGAAATGACGGCAAAGATTGCATACATGACTACGTATAGAACCATTGTTACGACAAGCGGGGTAAACATTTCTGTTCCAAATAAGAACCAGCCGGATTTTACAGCAAAATAACTGTGCAACAACCCTATTACGAGCGGTACCCCAAAGTTAAATGCTTGTTTTGCATAAATCCCTCTCATTAAGTCAGAAGTTGAAAAGCCAATCTTTCTTAATGTCGTGTAGGATTCTTTCTCCATTTCAGCTTCTGACATTTGTTTGAAGTAAAGAATGCTACCTGTTGTTAATAAAAATGCTAGTCCAAGGAAAGCGGTAATGAAAATCGTTGTACCATAGATTGATAAGTAACCTTGCTTCTCTTCTTCGTAAGATAGCGGTAAATATTCTTGTCCATTTACAACTAATTTTCTTTCCTCTTGTATATCAGTATAGATTTCTTCTGCTTTTGGAATATCTTCACTGTTCACTAAGTTCACTCCGACCTGGTAATTGAAGGAACTTTCCGAAGTTTGATTTGCTGATATATTTTCAAATGCAGTATCTGTAACAACAAGTACTGGACTTGCCATTGTTATTGTACCTGAAAGCATAAATTTTTCTTGTACTTCTTTTAATACAAACTTAGCCTCTTCATTATGATACTGAACAGAAAAATCTCCTCCTTCTTCAAGAGGTACCACTTCTGAAAACATATTCTGGTAGCTCGTAATAATAGTCTCTCCTTCATTTATTTGAGCATCAGGGACTACTTGCTTATAATCACTTAATGAAATCACATACATTGATGATTCAGTAGAAAAGGTTAAATTTTCATTCGTAATATCACCGACTAAATCTTGAAAGTTAAATGTAACTTCCGCCACACGATACGTATCCTTTTTAAATTCAATTCCTTCTTGATGTAAACGATCTAAAAAACTAATTCCTTTATCGTTTACTAAAGTATAATCATATGGAGAAAATTGACGAGCCCTTGTTTCGGATGAGTAATATGAAATATACGATAAACTCATAATCCCAACGGCTAATCCTGTTAATACGGTAATTAACGTTAACGACTTCGCATTTCCTTTCATTCGATGCATAATCTGCGTAACTGCCATAACGTCTCGAATCTTTAAATGTCCTTTTTTACTCGCTCTGAAAATATTCATAATAAAGGATACGGAATATCTAAAGAATAAAAATGTTCCAAGAATCGTAGATGCTAAAATAACAAGCATGTGTAAAAATATATCTTTAAAAAGACTTTTTTCCGCATCAAATAATATGGAAGACTCATAGTAGCCGTAAACGATGAGCAACAAACCAAGTAAACCAAAGGTCATTTGGAAAAAATTAAAACGTTTTATGCGTTCGTCTGCTTTTTTTGAGGCATGGAATAAAGATAGTAATGTAACGCGATATACCATCCAAGTCATTTGGAATAAAATAACTAATAGTAGAATTGAAAATATAATGACAGATTGCGTAAATGCTTTAGGTGAAAATACTAATTCAATGACTAAATCTAGTTTCAATAGTTTAATTAAGATCATCGCAAATAGTCTTGAACTAAAGAATCCAATAACCATCCCAAGGGCAACCGCAAAAATGAATAAAATTATATTTTCAAGAGCAATTAATCTTACAATTAACCCTTTCGTCATCCCAATTAATTGATAAAGACCAATCTCTTTACTTCGACGTTTCATAAATAAATGATTTGCATAGAGCACAAAAAATGTAATGATAAAATACAACACAAAAGTTGCTGATTGGAATCCCGCAGCAGCTGTACCACTTTCTTTTAAAGCTTCTACAACCGTTGGGTTATGGTGCAGGGTCGTAAAAGAATAACATAGGGTAACACTAAATATTAAGGCAAAGAAATATAAATAATAATGTTTTACGTTTTTCCTCATACTTCGCAATACGAGACGGCTAAGCGTCATATCCATCACCGCCTAGAATACTTTGCGTATTTAAAATTTGTTGGAAAAATTGTTGTCTCGTTTTATCTCCTCGATATAACTCCGTATAAATTGCACCATCTTTTAAAAATAACACTCGTGAGCAAAAACTTGCAGCGACAGAATCATGCGTTACCATCATGATCGTAACCGATTTTTGCTTATTAATATTTTCTAAATTCGTTAGTAATGACGTTGCAGATTTCGAGTCGAGTGCTCCTGTAGGTTCATCAGCAAAAACTAATGTTGGCGAAGAAATTAGAGCTCTTGCAGCAGATGTCCGTTGCTTTTGTCCCCCAGATATTTCATTTGGGTATTTATTTAAAATATCTGTAATTCCTAATAACTTTACTAGTTCTTTTAAACGACTTTCTGCAACAGCCCTTGGAAGCTTACTGATTGATAACGGTAGTAAAATATTTTCCTTTACCGTCAATGTATCAAGCAAATTATAATCTTGAAAGACAAACCCAAGCTGTTCCCGTCTGAAGTTGGCCAGTTGTTTTTCCTTCATATTACGTAAATTTTTCCCATTGATTTCTACTACACCTTCAGTTGGATGATCAATAGAACATAAAACATTTAGTAATGTTGTTTTCCCTGAACCAGATGGACCCATAATCCCAACAAACTCACCTTTATTTACTTCTATATCTATACCTTTCAGCACTTCTTGTGCTGTCGATTTTTTTCCATAAGTTTTTTTAATTTTTCTACCAACTAAAACTGTCATTTTTTTCTCCCCTTTCATTATCTATTATCATTTTACTTGCCCTACTGTTTTTCTGCCTTCGTTCTAGATGACAAAATAAAAGGGTAGGTGACATTTTTGTCATCTACCACGTATTTTGGTATTCATTTTGTTGTGGAAATTTTAGTGTAAAGGTTGTACCTTTATTTATTTGCGATTTCACAGAAATATGGATGCCTAATTTTAGTGCTGCATTTTTTGCTAAATAGAGACCCATTCCCGTCGATTGAACAGACTCTCTTCCAATTGTCCCCGTATATGACTTTTGAAAAATTCGAGGAAGATCTTCTTGTTGGATACCGATGCCAAAGTCTTTAATATGAAGTAATAAATGCCCGCTTGCATCTGTTTCCGTAAAAATAATGACTTCTTCATTTTCCCGACTATACTTTATGGCATTTGATAAAACTTGACGAACAATAAAGGCAAGCCATTTCTTATCCGTTGTAATTTCTTGTTCCAATTCTTCAATTTGAAAACCGATTCCTTTTTCTAAGCACCAAGATTGGAATTCCCGTATTTCTTTATATACAATATCCCGCAAAGTTATCTTTTCTAAGCGATTATCCTTCTCGATGGTCGCAAGCCTTGTATGATGAAGTTGTTGATCTAATAATAGATGAATCCTTACCCACTCACTTTCAAGTCTTTTACGTAATTTTTCATCATTTGTTTGCTCGATCATTAGTTTCATAGCAGTTAAAGGTGTTTTTACTTCATGAACCCATGCTAATAGGTCATCGACATTTTCTTGAAGTTGAATCTTTGATTCATTTATAAATAAATCCTTTTGTTCATACACCTCTAAAACTTGTTTCTTGAACCGTTCTTGGAATGGAGATAAGTGAACATTCTCTAAAGATGCTAGATCCGATGAATTCGACAAATTTCCCAGGAAATTCTTAAACTCCCGAGTCTCTTTTAAATAACGCCAAATTAAGAAAATGATAATAAGAGATATGATAACAATATTAAAATAGGAGACACTTATCCCTGAAAAACCAAAGTCTAAATAGAACAGAAAGTTAATACAAAGAATGAGTATGGCTAAGAACAGAATCCATGCCATTTTCTCTCGTAAAAATAATAAAAACATAATCCCCCTCATATAGTAACGGCCATATAGCCAAGCCCTTTTTTCGTAATAATTACATCGTCTAACCCAATCTCTTCAAGCTTTAACCGAAGTCTGTTGACATTTACGGAAAGCGTATTGTCATTTACAAAACGTTCATCATCCCACAACATTCGCATTAAATCATCTCTTGAAACGACTTTATCAACATGTTGAAGAAGTCCCCGTAAAATAAACAATTCATTTTTCGTTAAGCTACATTCCTTCTCACCAAAACGGACTACACCTTTTGCATAGTCAACTGTTGCCCCATTCCATCGAGTAAGCTCTGATTGTTCCTCCACATAGTCATATGTACGTCGTAAGATAGCTTGTACTTTGGCTAATAATACATCCATATTAAATGGTTTTTGTACAAAATCATCGGCACCCATTTGCATTGCCATTACCATATCCATTGGATGGTCCCTGGAGGACAAAAATACAATCGGAACTTTAGAAACATCGCGAATTTCTCTACACCAGTGAAAACCATCGTAAGCAGGTAATTGAATATCAATAATCACTAAATGTGGTCGCTCTTCTATAAAATAATCCATCACTTTTTGAAAGTCAGGAGGACCAATGACTTGCATTTGCCATCCTTCAAACCGTTCCTGTATCATTTCAAAAATTGATGGATCATCTTCTATTAACAACACTTTTAATACCATAATCATCCTCCTTTTCCATCATTGTAACATTTGTTCGGCCTAGTTTGAACCTACTACACCCCTTTCATTTATAAAAGGTTAAAAAAAACCAATTCGTAGGCGTCCCCACGAATTGGTCAAAGGATTTAGCTAGGCTAAAATTATTTTTGGATTGAAGCTACTACTCCAGCTCCAACAGTACGTCCACCCTCACGGATAGAGAATTTAGTACCTTCTTCAAGAGCGATTGGAGAGATTAATTCAACGTTCATTTCGATGTTGTCACCAGGCATTACCATTTCTACGCCTTCAGGTAAGTTAATAACACCAGTTACGTCAGTTGTACGGAAGTAGAACTGAGGACGGTAGTTTGAGAAGAATGGAGTGTGACGTCCACCTTCTTCTTTTGATAATACATAAACTTCAGCTTTGAAAGTAGTGTGTGGAGTGATTGAGCCTGGTTTAGCTAATACTTGACCACGTTGTACTTCTTCACGAGCAACACCACGAAGTAAAGCACCGATGTTGTCACCAGCTTCAGCATAGTCTAATAATTTACGGAACATTTCAACACCAGTTACAGTAGTTGATTTTGGTTCTTCAACTAAACCGATGATGTCTACAACGTCACCAACTTTTACTTGTCCGCGTTCTACACGACCAGTAGCAACTGTACCACGACCTGTAATTGAGAATACGTCCTCAACAGGCATCATGAATGGTTTGTCAGTTTGACGTTCTGGAGTTGGGATGTAGTTATCTACAGCGTCCATTAATTCGATGATTTTTTCTTCCCATTCTGGTTCACCTTCAAGAGCTTTAAGAGCAGAACCTTTGATTACTGGAAGATCGTCTCCAGGGAAATCGTACTCAGATAATAAGTCACGTACTTCCATTTCAACTAATTCTAATAGTTCTTCGTCGTCAACCATATCACATTTGTTTAAGAATACTACTAAGTAAGGTACACCTACTTGACGTGATAAAAGGATGTGTTCACGAGTTTGTGGCATTGGGCCATCAGCAGCAGATACTACTAAGATACCGCCGTCCATTTGAGCAGCACCAGTGATCATGTTTTTAACATAGTCAGCGTGTCCTGGGCAGTCAACGTGTGCATAGTGACGAGTTTCAGTTTCATATTCTACGTGAGAAGTGTTGATTGTGATACCACGTTCTTTTTCTTCTGGAGCGTTATCGATATCAGCGTATGATTTTGCTTCCCCACCCATTTTTTTAGAAAGAACAGTAGCGATTGCAGCAGTTAATGTAGTTTTACCATGGTCAACGTGTCCGATTGTACCAATGTTAGCATGCGTTTTCGAACGGTCAAATTTTTCTTTAGCCATTAGAGTTAGCCTCCTAATATGTGTTTTTATTATTTTTTTATGTTATAACTGCTGGCTGATAAGGGCCCTTCTCAGCCAGTCAATCATAGCTTACAAATTATTTATACTTGATACAAGATGAAATTTCAATTATTCACCTTTATTTTTTTTGATGATATCTTCAGCAATTGATTTTGGCACTTCTTCATAGTGATCGAATACCATTGAGAATACACCACGACCTTGAGTAGCAGAACGTAAAGTAGTCGCATATCCGAACATTTCAGAAAGTGGAACCATTGCACGAACAACTTGAGCATTACCACGAGCTTCCATACCTTCTACACGTCCACGGCGAGAAGTAATGTTACCCATGATATCCCCAAGATATTCTTCAGGAATTACTACTTCTACTTTCATTACAGGCTCTAAAAGAACTGGGTTACATTTAGAAACTGCGTTTTTAAGTGCCATAGAAGCAGCGATTTTGAACGCCATCTCGTTGGAGTCAACGTCATGGTAAGATCCATCGAATAATTTCGCTTTAATATCGATTAATGGGAAACCAGCAAGTACACCATTTTCAAGAGCGTCTCTTAAACCAGCTTCTACTGCTGGGATATATTCACGAGGAACTACCCCACCAACGATTGCGTTTTCGAATTCGAATCCTTTACCTTCTTCGTTTGGAGAGAATTCAATCCAAACGTGACCGAATTGACCACGACCACCAGATTGGCGAACGAATTTACCTTCAACTTGAGCTGAACCACGGAATGTTTCACGGTAAGAAACTTGTGGAGCACCTACGTTAGCTTCAACTTTGAATTCACGTTTCATACGGTCAACAATGATATCAAGGTGAAGTTCACCCATACCAGAAATAATTGTTTGGCCAGTTTCTTGGTTTGTGTATGCACGGAATGTTGGATCTTCTTCTTGAAGCTTTTGTAAAGCTTGGCTCATTTTATCTTGGTCAGCTTTTGATTTTGGTTCTAATGATAAATCAATAACTGGTTCTGGGAATTCCATAGACTCTAAGATAACAAGATTTTTCTCGTCACATAAAGTGTCACCAGTTGTTGTATCTTTAAGACCTACAGCAGCTGCGATATCTCCCGCGTAAACTTTTGAAATTTCTTCACGAGAGTTAGCGTGCATTTGAAGGATACGTCCAACACGTTCACGCTTACCTTTTGTAGAGTTTTGTACGTATGAACCTGATTCTAAAATACCAGAGTACACACGGAAGAAAGTTAATTTACCAACATAAGGGTCAGTCATAACTTTAAATGCTAATGCAGAGAATGGCTCATCATCACTTGAATGACGAACGATTTCTTCACCAGTATCAGGGTCTACACCTTTAATCGCTTCAACGTCAGTTGGAGCTGGTAAGTAATCAATTACAGCATCAAGCATTAATTGAACACCTTTGTTTTTGAATGCAGTACCACAAAGAACTGGGTAGAACTCTACTGATAAAGTTGCTTTACGGATACCAGCTTTAAGCTCTTCTTTAGTGATTTCTTCACCTGCGAAGTATTTCTCCATAAGCTCTTCATCAAGTTCAGCTACCGCTTCAATTAATTTTTCACGGTATTCTTCAGCTTGTGCTTTATATTCTTCAGGAATTTCACGTTCCTCGATACTAGTACCAAGGTCGTCTCCATAGAATGTAGCTTTCATTTCAACTAAATCGATAATTGCTTCGAATTCATCCTCAGCACCGATTGGTAATTGAATTGGGTGAGCGTTTGCTTGTAAACGATCGTGAAGAGTATTCACTGAGTACAAGAAATCCGCACCGATTTTATCCATTTTGTTAACAAAAACGATACGAGGAACACCATAAGTTGTAGCTTGACGCCATACAGTTTCAGTTTGTGGCTCAACACCAGATTGAGCATCAAGTACTGTTACTGCACCATCAAGTACACGTAATGAACGTTCAACTTCTACAGTGAAGTCTACGTGTCCTGGTGTGTCGATGATGTTTACGCGGTTACCTTTCCATTGAGCTGTTGTCGCAGCAGAAGTGATTGTAATACCACGTTCTTGTTCTTGCTCCATCCAGTCCATTTGAGAAGCACCTTCGTGAGTTTCACCGATTTTGTGAATCTTACCAGTGTAATAAAGGATACGCTCAGTTGTTGTTGTTTTACCAGCATCAATATGAGCCATGATCCCAATATTACGTGTATTCTCTAGTGAGAATTCGCGTTTCATAGGAAATTTTCTCCTTCCATATTGGGTTTCGACTAATTGTTGAATATATATTTAAACCTACGTACTAGCTAACAGCTAGCACGTAGTCTAAATTACCAACGATAGTGTGCGAATGCTTTGTTTGCTTCTGCCATTTTATGCATATCTTCGCGTTTTTTCACTGAAGCACCAGTGTTGTTAGATGCATCAAGAATTTCGTTAGCTAAACGTTCTTCCATCGTTTTTTCACCACGAAGACGAGAATAGTTAACTAAATAACGAAGACCTAAAGTAATACGACGTTCTGGACGAACTTCAACCGGTACTTGGTAGTTAGAACCACCAACACGGCGAGCACGTACTTCAAGAACTGGCATTACGTTATTTAATGCAGCTTCAAATACTTCGATTGGATCTTTACCAGAACGTTCTTTTACTAATTCGAACGCACCGTATAAGATCTTTTGAGAAGTACCTCTTTTACCATCAATCATCATTTTATTGATTAAACGAGTTACTAGTTTTGAATTATAAATTGGATCTGGTAACACGTCACGTTTGGAAACAGGACCTTTACGAGGCATGTGTTTTCCTCCTTTCAACGATTATCTATTTTTATAGTATCAAGTCGCTCTTTTATTTCGTTTGGATTATGAACCGTGCGCACGTTAAATAATTCAAAACCCATTACGACGAAAAAGGCATACATTTATTTCAAGCAATTAAATTATTTTTTCTCTTTTGGACGTTTTGTACCATATAGAGAACGAGATTGCATACGGCCGTTTACACCAGCAGTATCAAGAGCACCACGTACGATATGGTAACGTACCCCTGGTAAGTCTTTTACACGTCCACCGCGGATTAATACTACGCTGTGTTCTTGTAAGTTGTGACCTTCACCAGGAATGTAAGCTGTAACTTCGATTTGGTTAGTTAAGCGTACACGAGCATATTTACGTAACGCTGAGTTTGGTTTTTTAGGTGTCATAGTACCAACACGAGTACAAACCCCACGTTTTTGAGGAGAATTAACATCTGTTAAAGATTTTTTAAAGCTGTTATATCCCTTGTTTAACGCTGGTGAATTTGATTTCGTTACTTTGGATTTACGAGGCTTACGTACCAATTGGTTAATTGTAGGCATCGGTTTTTCCTCCCTTCATTTATTCCTTAATACCACACATCCAGGTGGTTCATTTTTAGGGTAAAAACAAAGTCTTTGTGTTTTTTAC
Organism: Ureibacillus galli; assembly: GCF_014836845.1. Lineage (GTDB taxonomy): Bacteria > Bacillota > Bacilli > Bacillales_A > Planococcaceae > Ureibacillus > Ureibacillus galli. The sequence continues at coordinate 43,720 of NZ_JACSQA010000016.1, read as the reverse complement.
ACAAAAACTATCTTGCAGTAATTGCAACAACCGCAGCTCCAACATGAATACCACAAGCTTTGCCAAGTTCTTTTTTAGACTCGACGAGACTCACTGGTACGCCGACTTCTTTCGCAAGAACAATTACTGGATCGGTTACCCAACTGTCTGCATCAAGTGCTACAAAAAGCTCTATAACTTGACCAGCGCGGATTGCTTTCACTGCTTGCTTTGTACCTATGATTGTTTTACTAGCCTGTTCTACTCTTTCATAAGACATTTTCATATCCTCCAAAGTACAGACAGTTAACTATCAACCTTAAGTATATTAACACTATCAATTTAAACTGTCAAATATTTTTATAAAATCCTTCCGGGAGAATTGTCTTCTCCCGGGGGATTTTTATATCAATATACATTTGAATTGTATATTTATTCTGCAGATGTCAATTCTTCTACCGCTTCTGTTTCCTCAATACGAATCTGACGATAACGTTGCATACCAGTACCAGCCGGAACTAGTTTACCGATAATAACATTTTCTTTCAGACCAAGAAGCTCATCACGTTTACCTTTAATAGCAGCATCCGTTAATACACGAGTTGTTTCTTGGAACGATGCAGCGGATAAGAATGATTCTGTTTCAAGAGATGCTTTTGTAATACCAAGGATGACAGGACGACAAGTTGCAGGAACTTTACCGTTAATAATCGCATCCTTATTTGCTTCAGTGAATTGGTGGATATCAAGTAATGAACCTGGTAATAACTCCGTATCACCCGCTTCAATAACACGAACTTTACGAAGCATTTGTCGTACCATTACTTCGATATGTTTGTCTCCAATTTCTACCCCTTGCATACGGTATACTTTTTGCACTTCTTTTAATAAATATTCTTGAACAGTTGCTACGTCCTTAACTTTTAATAATTGTTTTGGATCGATAGAACCTTCAGTTAAAACTTGACCAGGTTTAATCGCATCACCTAATTGTACTTTTAAGCGAGCGTTGTACGGCGCTTGGTACTTACGTGTTTCGATTTCACCTTGGATTGTAATTTCTTTTAAGCCTTCACGAATTTCTTCAATCTCAGAAACAGTACCTGAAATTTCAGAGATAACAGATTGCCCTTTAGGATTACGAGCTTCGAAAATCTCCTGAATACGTGGAAGACCTTGTGTAATATCGTTACCAGCAACCCCACCTGTATGGAATGTACGCATTGTTAACTGTGTACCTGGTTCACCGATTGATTGAGCAGCGATAATACCTACCGCTTCACCTACTTCAACCTCTTCACCAGTTGCTAAGTTGATACCATAACATTTTTTACATACGCCATGTTTTGTATTACATGTGAATGCAGAACGAATTGTCACTTCTTTAATGCCAGCATCTTCAATTTCACGAGCTGCATCTTGAGTAATTAATTGATCACGCTCTAAAATAACCGCACCTGTTTCTGGGTGACGAATTGTTTTCTTCGTATGACGACCAATAATACGCTCTTCTAAAGTTTCAATTACTTCAGTACCTTCCATTAAAGCACCGATTGTTAAGCCACGGTCAGTACCACAATCGTCTTCACGTACGATGACATCTTGGGCAACGTCTACTAAACGACGAGTTAAGTAACCTGAGTCCGCAGTTTTTAATGCTGTATCGGCTAAACCTTTACGAGCACCGTGAGTAGAGATGAAGTATTCCAATACTGTTAAACCTTCACGGAATGAAGATTTGATTGGAAGTTCAATGATACGTCCAGCTGGGTTGGCCATTAATCCACGCATACCCGCAAGTTGCGTAAAGTTAGATGCGTTACCACGGGCACCGGAGTCACTCATCATGAAGATTGGGTTTGTATCCGGTAAAGAGTCCATCAGTTTAGACTGAATTTCATCTTTGGCAGCAGACCAACTTGAGATAACACGATCATAACGTTCTTCTTCCGTAATTAAACCACGGCGGAATTGAACCATTACTTTATCTACTTTTTTCTGTGCTTCTTCTAAAATTTCAACTTTTTCAGGTAATACAACGATATCTGAGATAGCAACCGTAATACCAGCTTTAGTTGAATATTTAAATCCTAAGTCTTTCATACGGTCAAGCATTTTAGACGTTTCTGTAATATGGAATCGTTTAAATACTTCCGCAATGATATTTCCTAAGAATTTTTTACGGAATGGGCTAATTGTTTTAACAGAAGCAAAGTGTTTTTGTAACACAGCTTGACGTTGCGCTTCTACTTTTTCACTTTCTGAAAGATCATTGTAACCTTCCGTTGCCTCTAGTTCTTTTAATGTTTCTTCATCAATTGTTAACGTTGTGAAGTATTTCTCAGGTGTTTTTTGTTCTAAATTCACAGCTGTCGGTTCATTAATATAAGGGAATGATTCAGGAAGAATTTCGTTGAAAATTACCTTACCTACTGTTGTTAATAAGAACTGTTTATTTTGTTCTTCTGTAAACGTAGGGTTATTTAATGAACTTGCCTTTACAGCAATACGAGTGTGTAAATGTACATTACCAGTTTGGTATGCAATTAATACTTCGTCAGTACCATAGAATACAGAACCTTCACCGCGAGCACCTGCACGCTCAAGCGTTAAGTAATAGTTACCTAATACCATATCTTGAGATGGAGTAACAACTGGTTTACCATCTTTCGGGTTTAAGATGTTTTGAGCTGCTAACATAAGTAAACGAGCTTCTGCTTGTGCTTCAGCTGATAATGGAACGTGGACCGCCATTTGGTCACCATCGAAGTCAGCATTGTATGCTGTACATACTAATGGGTGTAAACGAATCGCACGACCTTCTACTAATGTAGGCTCGAATGCTTGAATACCAAGTCTGTGAAGAGTCGGTGCACGGTTAAGTAACACTGGATGTTCACGGATGACATCTTCTAAAACGTCCCATACTTCATTGTGCATACGCTCAATTTTACGTTTTGCACTTTTAATGTTATGAGCTAGACCACGTTCAACAAGTTCTTTCATAACGAAAGGCTTGAATAACTCGATCGCCATTTCTTTTGGAAGACCACATTGGTACATTTTTAAGTTTGGACCTACTACGATAACGGAACGACCAGAATAGTCTACACGTTTACCAAGTAAGTTTTGACGGAAACGACCTTGTTTCCCCTTTAACATATGTGATAGGGATTTTAAAGGACGGTTACCAGGTCCTGTAACAGGACGACCACGACGACCATTATCAATTAATGCGTCAACCGCTTCTTGTAACATACGTTTTTCGTTTTGAACAATAATGCTTGGAGCACCAAGGTCAAGTAGACGTTTTAAACGGTTGTTACGGTTAATTACTCGACGATATAAATCGTTCAAGTCAGAAGTAGCAAAACGGCCACCATCTAATTGCACCATCGGACGAAGCTCTGGTGGAATTACTGGAAGTACGTCTAAAATCATCCATTCTGGCTTGTTACCAGAGTTACGGAATGATTCGATTACTTCAAGGCGTTTGATTGCACGAGTGCGACGTTGACCTTGAGCAGTTTTCAACTCTTCTTTTAAAGAAGTTGTTTCTTCTTCTAAGTCGATTTGTTCAAGAAGTTTTTTAATTGCTTCTGCACCCATTGCTGCTTCGAAGCTATTACCGAATTTTTCACGGTATGCACGGTATTCCTTTTCAGATAAAAGTTGTTTTTTATCTAAGCTAGAATCACCAGCTTCGATTACAACGTATGATGCAAAGTAAATCACTTCTTCCAATGCACGTGGAGACATATCAAGGATAAGTCCCATACGGCTTGGAATTCCTTTGAAGTACCAAATATGAGATACAGGTGCTGCAAGTTCAATATGCCCCATACGTTCACGGCGAACTTTTGCACGAGTAACTTCTACACCACAACGGTCACAAACTACGCCTTTATAGCGAACACGTTTGTATTTACCACAGTGACATTCCCAGTCTTTTGTAGGTCCGAAAATACGTTCACAGAACAGACCATCTTTTTCTGGTTTTAAAGTACGATAGTTAATAGTTTCAGGTTTTTTTACTTCTCCATATGACCATGAACGAATCTTATCCGGTGAAGCTAAACCGATTTTCATATATTCAAATTCATTAACATCTATCAAGGAGCCTACCTCCCTTTAGTATAAGTCCTCTGAGACTTTCCGAAGCTCAACATTAATTTTAAAAATTAATAATGTATTTAAATAATGGGCAGGCAGAAATGATTTCTCCTGCCCGATTATTATAATTATTCCATTGATTCTACTGCATCTTCTTTTTCACTAGCTGGTAAGATGTTTAATGCATCTGTTGGTTGAAGTTCATCTTCATCATCTAAATCACGTAGTTCAACTTCTTCGTCATTAACTGTTAACATTTTTACATCTAAGCCTAATGATTGAAGCTCTTTAATTAATACTTTGAAAGACTCTGGAACGCCTGGTTCTGGAACACTTTCACCTTTTACAATTGCTTCATAAGTTTTCACACGACCAACAACGTCATCGGATTTAATCGTTAAGATTTCTTGAAGTGTGTAAGCAGCACCGTAAGCTTCAAGTGCCCATACTTCCATCTCACCGAAACGTTGACCACCAAATTGCGCTTTACCACCAAGTGGTTGTTGCGTAACGAGTGAGTAAGGTCCAGTTGAACGAGCATGAAGTTTATCGTCAACCATGTGAGCTAATTTGATCATGTACATGATACCAACTGAAACTCGGTTGTCGAATGGTTCACCCGAACGACCATCATAAAGAATTGTTTTACCGTCACGGTTCATACCTGCTTCTTCCATTGTTTCCCATACATCTTCTTCGTTCGCTCCATCAAATACTGGAGTAGCCATATGAAGACCTAAGTAACGAGCAGCCATACCTAAGTGAAGCTCTAAAACTTGTCCGATGTTCATACGAGATGGTACACCAAGTGGGTTTAACATGATATCAACAGGAGTTCCGTCTGGCATAAACGGCATATCTTCTTCAGGTAAAATACGTGAAATTACCCCTTTGTTACCGTGACGTCCGGCCATTTTGTCCCCAACGCGGATTTTACGTTTTTGAACAATATAAACACGAACTAATTGGTTAACACCTGGTGGTAACTCATCGCCATCTTCACGGTTGAAGACTTTAACATCTAGAACGATACCGCCAGCACCATGAGGCACACGTAATGAAGTATCACGAACTTCACGAGCTTTCTCACCGAAGATAGCATGTAATAAACGCTCTTCAGCAGTTAACTCCGTTACCCCTTTAGGTGTAACTTTACCTACTAGAATATCGCCATCACGAACCTCAGCACCAATACGGATAATTCCACGGTCGTCTAAGTTGCGAAGTGCATCTTCCCCGACATTCGGAATATCACGAGTGATTTCTTCAGGTCCTAATTTTGTATCACGAGATTCTGATTCATATTCTTCAATATGAACAGAAGTATAAACATCGTCTTTTACTAAGCGTTCATTCATAATAACGGCATCTTCATAGTTGAACCCTTCCCATGTCATGAAGGCAACTAAAACGTTACGTCCAAGGGCAAGTTCACCTTTTTCCATTGATGGACCATCAGCTAAAATGTCCTTCGGTTTAACACGATCGCCAACTTTTACGATTGGGCGTTGGTTAATTGAAGTACCATGGTTGGAACGAGTGAATTTTTGAAGTTTGTATTTCGTTAATTCACCTTTTACTTCTTTACCATCAATTTCTTCAATACGACGTACATGAATAGAACGTGCTTCCACGTGTTCTACAATACCGTGGTATTTGTTTACTACAGCAGCCCCTGAGTCACGAGCGTTAACGTGTTCCATTCCAGTACCAACAAATGGTGCTTCTGGGTTTAATAAAGGAACAGCTTGACGTTGCATGTTCGCACCCATAAGTGCACGGTTAGAGTCATCGTTTTCTAAGAACGGAATACACGCTGTGGCAGCAGATACTACTTGTTTAGGTGAAACGTCCATATAGTCAACACGGTCTTTTTTGAACACTGTGTTATCCCCACGGAAACGACCTAAAACTTCATCATTTGCGAAAGTTCCATCTGGATTTAACTTAGAGTTCGCTTGCGCAACAATATAATTATCTTCTTCGTCAGCAGTTAAGTAGTCAATTTGATCCGTTACTTGACCAGTTTCTGGATCAACACGACGGTATGGAGTTTCAATGAAACCAAATTTATTGACTTTTGCAAAAGAAGAAAGTGAGTTAATTAACCCGATGTTCGGCCCCTCTGGAGTCTCAATCGGACACATACGGCCATAGTGAGAGTAGTGAACGTCACGTACTTCCATTCCTGCACGTTCACGTGTTAAACCACCAGGTCCTAAAGCAGAAAGACGGCGTTTGTGAGTTAACTCAGCTAACGGGTTTGTTTGGTCCATAAATTGCGATAATTGAGAGCTACCAAAGAACTCTTTAATTGATGCAATTACTGGACGAATATTAATTAATTGTTGAGGTACGATAGACGCAGTGTCATTGATAGACATACGTTCACGTACAACACGTTCCATACGGGATAAACCGATACGGAATTGGTTTTGTAACAATTCACCTACTGAGCGTAAGCGACGGTTACCTAAGTGGTCGATATCATCTGTATTTCCTACACCATGTAATAAGTTGAAGAAGTAAGACATTGAAGCGATCACATCAGCTGGTGTGATATTTTTTACTTCTTCATCAACATAAGCGTTTGAAATAACATTGATTTCTTTTTGCGCTTCATCATTTGGCGCGAAAATTTTAATTGATTGAACTGTTACATCTTCTTCAAGTACCCCACCAACTTGGGATAGTGTACGGAAACCAATTCCATTTTCAAGATAAGGAATAATACGGTCTAACGTACGACGATCAAGTGTAGTACCTTTTTCAACTAAAATTTCTCCTGTTTCTGGATCAACAAGAGTTTCTGCAACCGTTTGATTGAATAAACGATTTTTAATGTGAAGCTTTTTGTTCATTTTATAACGTCCAACGTTTGCTAAATCATAACGCTTAGCATCGAAGAAACGTGAATATAATAAGCTTTTTGCACTTTCAACTGTTGGTGGTTCACCCGGACGAAGACGCTCATAGATTTCTAATAACGCTTTTTCAGTGCTATCAGTGTTATCTTTTTCAAGCGTGTTTCGTAAATACTCGTTATCACCAAGAATATCGATGATTTCTTGATCTGAACCGAACCCTAAAGCACGTAATAATACTGTTACTGGAAGTTTACGTGTACGATCGATACGTACATAAACTACATCTTTAGCATCAGTTTCGTACTCTAACCAAGCACCGCGGTTTGGAATAACAGTTGCACCAAAGCCTTTTTTACCATTTTTATCAGTTTTATCGTGGAAGTAAACGCTTGGAGAACGAACTAATTGTGAAACAATAACACGTTCGGCACCATTGATTACAAATGTGCCCGTTTCTGTCATCAATGGGAAATCACCCATGAAGACGTCTTGCTCTTTTACTTCGTCTGTTTCTTTGTTGTGGAGACGTACTTTTACGCGCAATGGTGCAGCATAAGTAACGTCGCGTTCTTTACATTCATCTACATCATATTTAGGTTCACCTAAACTATAATCGATGAATTCAAGTGAAAGATTGCCTGTAAAATCTTCGATTGGAGAAATGTCGCGGAACATCTCACGCAACCCTTCTTCAAGGAACCACTCGTAAGATGCTGTTTGAATCTCAATTAAATTCGGAAGCTCCAGCACCTCTTTAATACGCGCAAAGCTTCTACGCTGGCGGTGTTGTCCGTACTGAACTAGTTGACCTGTCAACTCATTCACCCCTCATTAAAGCGATAATAGGTCTTTGCAAAATCAACTAAATAGTGTATGATTTCGAAAGACAAAAAGAAAACGAGTCTTTTCTTAGATCTCATTTTCGGTTAAACTAAACTTATTCATGGTAAGTATACCCACATAAAATAAATTGCATACAAAAGGGCAAACTCCCACAAAATAATAATTTTGCATTTTATTATGTTATCATAGCCATTTTGTCAAGTCAATATTTTATATCTGATACTCATTTATTTCCATTCTTCTTAAGAATGGTCTATTTTTTTGCCCGAATAATCCAATAGCCTTTTTTCTTTTCGACTATTTCTACTTCCGCAAATTTTTCTTCTAAATGATTTACTGTAGATGGAGCTCCCTGTTTCTTTTGAATTACGACCCATAATTCTCCACCAACTGATAATTTCCCATAAGCACCGTCATAAAATTTAAAGACTGTATTCTTACCAGCTCGAATCGGTGGGTTAGTTAAAATTGCGGCAATAGGTAATCCTTCTTCAACAGCAGCAAGACCATCACTTTCAAAAATACGTACATTTTGAACTCCGTTTATTTGCGCATTTTTATTTGCTAGCGCAACTGCCCTTTCATTAATATCCATCATATAAATTGGACGTTCCGGATTTTGTTTGGCAATTGATAACCCGATTGGGCCATATCCACAGCCAACATCCAAAACAGCACCCTCTACTTCAGGAAGTTGAAAAGTTTCTATTAAAACACGGGATCCAAAATCTACTTCGCTTTTACTAAAAACACCCGAATCAGTTTCAAATAAGAAAGTATGTCCGAGTAATGTAAATTTCCATTGGCGTGGTTTACTTTCAGTTTGAGGCTTTTTTGAATAATAATGTTCAGACATCGAACCGTGCCCTCCTCAAAGAAAATGAAGAAAGCCCGTCAATATAGACGAGCTTTCTTTATTTATTGAAAATAGGTAAGTGGAGAAATTATTTAACTTCGATTGAAGCGCCAACTTCTTCAAGTTTAGCTTTAATTTCTTCAGCTTCTTCTTTAGATACGCCTTCTTTTAATGGTTTTGGAGCGTTATCTACAACTTCTTTAGCTTCTTTTAAGCCAAGACCAGTGATTTCACGAACCACTTTGATAACTTTGATTTTTTGGTCACCAGCGCTAGCTAGTACTACATCAAATTCAGTTTTTTCTTCAGCAGCAGCTGCACCAGCGCCACCTACTACTGCTACAGGAGCAGCAGCTGTTACACCGAATTCTTCTTCGATTGCTTTTACTAAATCGTTTAACTCAAGAACTGTCATAGCTTTGATAGCTTCTAAGATTTGATCTTTGTTCATTTTATTTTCCTCCTATATGGATATGGTTATTTTATTAGGCTACTTGCCCGAAAATGATTTGTTCGAAGTTTAGGCTACTATTAAGCGCCTTGCTCTTCTTTTTGTTCTGCAACAGCTTTTGTTGCAAGTGCGAAGTTGCGCACTGGAGCTTGAAGTACTGATAAAAGCATTGAAAGTAAACCTTCGCGTGATGGAAGTTCTGCAAGTGCTTTAACGTCATCAGCAGAAGAAACGTTACCTTCGATAATACCAGCTTTAATTTCAAGCGCTTCGTTCTTTTTAGCGAATTCATTAATGATTTTCGCTGGAGCTACTACGTCTTCGTTAGAGAACGCAACAGCGTTTGGACCAGTTAAGAATTCGTTGATTCCATCAACACCAGCGATTTCAGCTGCACGACGAGTTAAAGTGTTTTTGTAAACTTTGAACTCAACACCTGATTCGCGAAGTTGTTTACGAAGTTCTGTAACTTGAGCAACAGTTAAACCACGGTAATCCACTACTACTACAGAAGAAGCAGCTTGGAATTTTTCAGCGATTTCTTGTACTTGAACTTTTTTTGTTTCAATTGCATTGCCCATGATTGACACCTCCTATTAGAATGGGTCATTTATACCGACAAAAGAAAAGCCTCTAGTCGAAAAGTAGACTAGAGGCGGAAAATTCATCATCTAAAAAGAATCCGATTTCGATGTCCTCGGTAGGATAATTAAGTGCAAGCACCCCTACTGTCTACGGTACAAATGGATATTCACAACGTCATCCATCTTACCAAGAAAGAGGAACGTTGTCAACCTATATAATTTTTATTTAAAACGATTTATATTATCGTACAGTTACACTAGCAGTATCAACTTTTACAGATGGTCCCATTGTAGTTGTTACATTAACAGACTTCATGTAAGTACCTTTAGCTGCAGCTGGTTTAGCTTTTTGAACAACATCAAATACAGCTAAGAAGTTTTCTACTAATTTTTCTGTATCGAAAGAAACTTTACCGATTGGAGCATGGATGATACCAGCCTTGTCAGCACGGTATTCAACTTTACCAGCTTTAATTTCTTGAATCGCTTTTGTTACATCAAAAGTAACTGTACCAGTTTTAGGGTTTGGCATTAAACCTTTAGGTCCTAATACACGACCAAGTTTACCAACTTCACCCATCATATCTGGAGTTGCCACGATTACATCGAAATCGAACCAACCTTGTTGGATTTTATTGATATATTCTGCATCGCCTACATAGTCTGCGCCTGCAGCTTCAGCTTCTTTAAGTTTTTCACCTTTAGCGAATACTAATACACGTTGAGTTTTACCAGTTCCGTTTGGAAGTACTACTGCACCACGGATTTGTTGGTCATTTTTACGAGTATCGATACCAAGTTTGAAAGCAACTTCAACTGTAGCGTCGAAGTTTACTGTGCTTGTTTGTTTTGCTAAAGCGATAGCTTCTTCAGCGTTATATAATTTAGAACGGTCAACTAATTTAGCTGCTTCTTGCAGTCTTTTACCTTTTTTTACCATTATATTTTCCTCCTTGATTGTGGTTTTAGCGGATATTCCTCCCACGAATAGAGGTTGCGAGTTCAAAAAAGAACATACCGCAACCTCCAAAACAAAAGCCTTCATCATCAAGTAACCAGGACTTGTTAACGATTAGTCTTCGATAACAATACCCATGCTTCGTGCTGTACCTTCAACCATCGCCATAGCTGCTTCAACTGATGCAGCGTTTAGGTCTGGCATTTTTTGTTCAGCGATTTCGCGAACTTTATCACGTTTAACCGTTGCAACTTTTTTACGGTTTGGTTCACCTGATCCAGATTGGATACCTGCTGCAACTTTAAGTAATACTGCTGCAGGTGGAGTTTTTGTAATGAAAGTGAAAGAACGGTCTTCGAAAACTGTGATTTCAACTGGAATGATTAAACCAGCTTGATCAGCAGTACGAGCGTTGAACTCCTTACAGAATCCCATGATATTTACACCTGCTTGACCTAATGCAGGACCAACCGGTGGAGCTGGGTTAGCTTTACCAGCAGGGATTTGAAGTTTTACAATTTTAATAACTTTTTTAGCCACGAGACACACCTCCTTAAGTCCGTGATGTGGTAATTGGGTTGCCCCTCCCACTCAAATATCTGTCTGTCAGCTAATTGCCGATAACATTAAAAGATTAACTTTAATATGACAAACTATCATTTAGACGGTCTGACCTATGAAATGATACCACTTTTAATTTATATAAGCAAGTGAAATTATAAAGCAATTTCGGCAACGTTACTTTTCAATAGTTTAACATCCCAATTATTATGGCGATTTTCTATAGCATAAAGTAAGTTGCCAACTTTAGTTTCCAACCTAAATTTTTTGGATTTGTTCGAAGTCAAGTTCCATTTTCGTTTCACGACCGAACATATCAATTGTTACTTTAATTTTACCTTTATCCGCGTCGATTTCTTCCACTTTACCTTGGAAGTGCGCAAACGGTCCATCTAAAACTTCGACCACTTCACCAACAGTAACGTCTAGCTCGCCAACCGTTTTCTTCGTAATCCCCATTTGGCGTAATAAACGGTCTACTTCTTCAGGTAATAACGGCGTTGGTTTTGCGCCACCACCAGAAGAACCGATAAAGCCTGTTACACCTGGTGTATTACGCACTACATACCACGATTCGTCCGTTAAAATCATCTCTACTAATACATAACCTGGGAAAACTTTACGCATTACTGTTCTTTTTTTACCATCTTTTAAATCTGTTTCTTCATGTTCAGGAACGATTACACGGAAAATATTATCTTGCATCCCCATTGTTTCTACACGTTTTTCAAGGTTTGCCTTTACACGATTTTCATATCCTGAATAAGTATGAACTACATACCATCTTTTCTCCATAACGTTTTCGGACTAGTCGTCCGTCCCTCCTTCATTTATCGCATATACACTGACGAAGTCTTATAAATGGTTTACCACAAATAAATACAATTAACAAAACAAATGAAAAAAACCCGTTAACATTGAAAGACGGGCTATTTTCGAAATATTAACATCGTATTATTATAGATCTATATACCAACGGAATAATTCTGAAACGCCTAAGTCAACTAACACAAAAAATATTGCCATAAAGATTACTGTTGAAACTACGACAATTGTATATTTTGTAAGCTCCTTACCTTTTGGCCAGCTTGTCTTTCTCATTTCAGACGTTACATTTTGAAAAAACTGTTTAATCTTGCCCATTTTAGCTTAACCTCCGAACAAATCATCTATTCTATGTTTCAATTGAATTTACTACATAATTATCGCGTTTGTTTGTGTACAGTGTGTTCGTTGCAATGTGAGCAAAACTTTTTCAATTCTAGTCGTTCAGTTGAGCCAACTCTTTCAGGAACCGAATAGTTTCGAGAGCTACATTTTTCACAACATAAAACTATTTTCTTTGCCATTTTGAAAATTCACCTATTTCGGCATTTTGTCCTTTAAAGACTACCACCTAAAAGTTTTGCTGTCAACAAGCGGTACTGTACTGTTAGCTTATTTCCCCTATTTCAAGATGACGCTCTAATTTGCGTTTTACACGTTGAAGAGCATTATCGATCGACTTCACATGACGATTTAACTCTTCTGATATTTCAAAGTAGGATTGTCCATCTAAGTATAGGGATAATACTTGTTGTTCTAATTCACTTAATATTTCGCCAATTTTTTCTTCAAGATGGGAATATTCCTCACGATTAATCATTAAATGTTCTGGATCATCCGATTCAGAGCTTGTAATAATATCCATTAACGTACGATCTGACTCTTCGTCATAGATTGGTTTATCGAGAGATACATAGGAATTTAGCGGAATATGTTTTTGTCTCGTTGCTGTTTTTATAGCGGTAATAATTTGACGAGTAATACAAAGTTCCGCAAAAGCTCTAAATGACGATAACTTGTCCCCTTTAAAATCTCTTATCGCTTTATATAAACCTATCATTCCTTCTTGAATGATATCTTCCTTATCTGCTCCAATTAAAAAATAAGAGCGTGCCTTCGCTTTGACAAACATACGATATTTCGTAATTAAATAATCTAACGCTTCTGTATTACCTTGATGCACTTCTTCAATCAGCTGTTCATCTGAAAGGTCTTCAAATCGTTGCAACACCTGTGTCTGATTACTCTTTAGCATTGGCCTCACCCCAGAACGTTCTGTATTGTCATAGGAACAGTATAACGGAATTGGAAAATATAGGTCAATCAGTTATTTCAAACCCCGTCGCCATTTTTCAAAAGCTAATTCTACTTCTTCTGATAATTGAATTCTAGATTTCGGTTTTTCTTCATGGGTCATTTTTTTTACTTCTTGAGAGATGTTCGATTTAATAATAGCCATTTCAATTTCTAATTCACGGGCCGATTTACGTAAAGCGCCATTTCCGAAAATAACATTTTGCTCTGTTAAATCGGAAGTGGCAACATAAATTTGAACTTTTCTTCCCTTTAATTCATTCGTTAACTTTTCAATACATTCATCGGCAGTTTCGTTTTTTCTAGTATAAATTATTTCAACTGCATTTTTTACATAGTTTTGTTGAGCACCTGGAACTAGATGGGCATCAAATACAACTATCACTCGACAGCCAAGGGCAGCTTTGTATTCTGCCATAAGATCGAGCAAGTGATTGCGGGCTTCTTCAAAGTTTGTTTCCCGAAGAGGCCGCAATTCTTTCCACGCTCCAATCATATTGTAACCATCAACAATCAAAATCGTTTGCATAAGTCTTATCCATTCTTTTCTTGTCGCTTACGGTATACTTCATACATTAATAGGGCAGCAGCAACAGAAGCATTTAATGAATTTACATGACCGATCATCGGCAAGTGATATAAGAAATCACATTTTTCTTTCAGTAATCGACTCATCCCTCTGCCTTCACTACCTATAATGACAGCTAACGGTAATGTTGCATCCATCTTGCGATAATCTACAGACCCTTTCGCATCCGTTCCCGCAATCCAAACACCACGGTCTTTCAACTCATCTACTGTTTGAGCCAAATTCGTTACACGAACAACTGGTACATGTTCAATTGCGCCAGTCGAAGCTTTTGCAACAACTGCAGTTAAACCAACTGCACGTCTTTTCGGAATAATAATACCGTGAACCCCTATTGCATCGGCTGTACGCATAATCGAACCTAAATTATGGGGATCTTCCAATTCATCGAGAATGAGAAAAAACGGATCTTCATTTTTTGCTTTAGCTGCATTAAATAAATCTTCAATTTCTGCATACTTATAAGCTGCTACAGAAGCTACTATCCCTTGGTGATTCGCATCCGATAATTGGTCTACCTTTTTCTTTGGAACAAATTGAACTAATACACCGCGCTCGCGGGCTAAGTCTAACAGTTCATTGACTCCAGTTTTTTTGACTCCCTCAGCTATCCATAATTTATTAATTTCACGTCCAGACCGAAGCGCTTCAAGAACTGGATTTTTCCCAGCAATCATTTCGCCGTTGTGTTCACTCATGTTAAGATGCTCCCTTCGATTGCTCAACGATTGTTATGGCATAATCAATGATTTCATTTACTCTTTCATATTGCTTCGTTAAATAAAGACTTCCTAAAACCGCTTCAAAACCAGAACTATTACGGTACGTTTGAACATCTGTATTTTTTGGAACAGATCCTGATTTCGCATTGCGTCCTCGCTTAAATACAGCTACCTCTTCTTCTGTTAAATATTGCTCTTCGATTAAACGATGAACAACCATTGATTGGGCTTTAGCAGAAACATAGTTCGTTGCTTCTTTATGCAATCGATTTGGTTTTGCTCTCCCATTTAAGAGAAGATGTTCTCGAACTCGTTGTTCAAGAACAGCATCTCCCATATAAGCTAATGCTAATGCATTTAATTGCTTTACATCCGCTATCCGAAGTTGCGTCATACTACAAACCTCGTTTCCAACGTGTACCTTGACGAGTATCTTCTAGAATAATATTCATCTCTAGCAGTTGGTCTCGAATTTCATCAGAACGGGCAAAGTCACGATTTTTACGTGCCATATTTCGTTCTTCAATTAATGCCTCGATTTCTTCATCTAATAGTTCGTTTTCTGTAGAGAATTTAATACCTAGGACGCCACCTAGTGCATCAAAGGTTTCAATAAATGCAGTTAAAATGCGTTCCTCTGTATTGTTTTCGTTTAAATAAGTATTGGCAATACGAGCAAGTTCAAATAATGCAGAAATTGCATTGGCAGTATTAAAATCATCATCCATCGCCAATTCAAATTGTTTTTTCACTTCATTAATTTTCTCGATATAGGCATCACCATTATCGGACAAGTTTGTTGAAGATGTCAGTCTATATTGTACATTGGAATAGGCTGTACGTAGACGTTCTAGACCAGAACGGGCTGACTCTACTAAATCTTGAGCAAAATTAATGGGATGACGATAATGTACAGATAACATAAAGAAACGTAAAACTTGCGGGTCAATTTGTTGGCGAATGTCATTGACTAATACGAAGTTACCTAGTGATTTCGACATTTTTTCATTGTCGATATTAATGTACCCATTATGCATCCAATAACGCGCAAATGTTTTCCCTGTAAAAGCTTCCGATTGGGCGATTTCATTTTCGTGGTGCGGGAATGTTAAATCTTGACCACCTGCGTGGATATCAATTGTGTCGCCTAAATGTTCACGAGCCATGACAGAACATTCAATATGCCAACCTGGTCGACCTGCTCCCCAAGGGCTTTCCCATTTAATTTCACCTGGTTTTGCGGCTTTCCATAATGCAAAATCAAGCGGATCTTCTTTTTTCTCTCCCGCTTCAATACGCGCACCAACTTTTAAATCGTCAATAGATTGATGGGACAGTTTACCATAGCCATCAAATTTTCGTGTACGGTAATATACATCCCCTTGAGATTCATAAGCGAATCCTTTTTCAATCAAAACACCGATGAACGAAATAATGTCATCCATATGATTTGTTACACGAGGATGGACATCTGCCTTTTGGCAACCAAGAGCTGAAATATCTTCAAAGTAAGCATTAATAAAACGATTTGTTAGTTCAAAAACATCCTCGCCCAATTCATTTGCTGCTTTAATGATTTTGTCATCTACATCTGTAAAGTTGGAAACATATTTCACATCATATCCTTTGTATTGGAAATAACGGCGAACAGTATCATATACAATAACAGGACGAGCATTCCCAATATGAATAAAGTTATATACTGTTGGACCACATACGTACATTTTCACTTTTCCTTCTTCAAGCGGGACAAAAGGTTCTTTTTGTCTCGTTAAAGAGTTAAATATTTGAATAGTCAATTCTATCTCTCCTTTTGAGATTCCACTAGCTGTTGTTTTAATACTTCTAATTCCTTTTCAAGCTTCACAAAACGATCATTTATTGGGTCAGGGACATTTTGATGATCAAGCTTTTTATTTGTTGTTGTTTTCACACCATCTTGTATAACGACTTTCCCTGGAATTCCAACAACAGTAGCATTTGGAGGCACATCCTTTAACACAACCGAACCTGCTCCCACCTTACTATTTTCACCAATTGTAATCGATCCCAGTACTTTAGCACCTGAAGCAACTAATACATTATCTTTTAAAGTTGGGTGCCGTTTTCCTTTTTCTTTCCCTGTACCACCTAATGTTACACCTTGATATAAAATAACATTATCACCTATTTCGCATGTTTCACCAATAACGACACCTGTTCCATGGTCAATAAAGAAACGGCGACCAATTTTTGCACCAGGGTGAATTTCAATGCCGGTGAAAAATTTACTAATTTGTGAAATAGCACGTGCAATAAAGAAAAATCTTCTTTTATAAAACCAATGGGCAATGCGGTGAGCCCAAGTTGCATGGAGACCTGAATAAGTTAATACAACCTCTAACACACTACGAGCTGCTGGATCGTTTTCAAATACGTTATCAATATCTTCTTTAATTCTTTTAAACACGATGAACACCCCTTACCATTCTCATTTTATAGTTTTGATATTTCCCCCAAAATAAAAACGCCCCTATCTTTCCATAAGAAAGACAGAGACGCTACTGCGCGGTTCCACTCTGATTGAAAGCAAGATACCCATAATAGAAGTCCCTACTTTCCGCTCAAAAGTCCATTAACGGTGACGAACCGACTAGCCTACTACAATTCAGCTAAGTGCTCAAAGGTGCATTTCCGTAAAAAAGCGGTCTAGGTCACTTTCAGCCGGTGATGACCCTCTCTTTAAAACATCTTTTACGTACTTCTCCTTATCAACGCTTTAATAAATATAATGTATATCTTCTAACGTAAGTTTCTTCGTACAAAGTTAAATACATTTTACAATAGGTGATTGAAAAGTCAACTAAAATGCAAAACGATTACTTAACGAATTTTCCAATACGGGCAATCGCTTTTTCCTTACCAATTAAAGCAATTGAATCTGGAAGTTCAGGCCCGTGAGTTTGACCAGTCGTTACAACACGGATTGGCATAAATAAGTTTTTCCCTTTATGACCTGTTTCTTTTTGGACAGCTTTAATTGCCGCTTTAATGGATGGTGCGTCAAAACTTTCCAATGATTCAAGTTGCGCTTTAAATGCCGTCATCACTTCAGGAACTTGTTCACCCGCTAAAACTTCCTTCGCAGCTTCATCATATTCAATTTCATCAGTAAAGAATAGGCTAGATAATTCTACAATTTCAGCACCAAAGCTCATTTGGTTATGATATAGAGAGATTAATGCAGTAGCCCAAGCTTGTTGTTCTTCTGTTAATTGTTCTGGAAGTAAACCTGCTTTTTGAAGATGTGGTAAACATAATTCTACTACTTCCTCAAGGGAAAGCTTTTTAATATATTGGTTGTTCATCCATGTTAGTTTATTTTTGTCGAACATAGATGGTGATTTCGAAAGGCGTTTTTCATCAAAAATTTCGATGAATTGTTCTTTTGTAAAGATTTCATCTTCTCCCTCAGGTGACCAACCTAAAAGGGCAAAGAAGTTGAACATCGCTTCTGGTAAATACCCAAGTTCTTTATATTGGGAAACGAATTGAATAATGGATTCATCACGTTTAGATAATTTTTTATGATCTTCGTTAACAATTAATGTCATATGACCATATTGTGGGTATTCCCAATCAAAGGCATCAAAAATCATCATCTGTTTTGGTGTATTCGATAAATGTTCTTCCCCACGGAATACATGGGTAATATCCATAAAGTGGTCATCTAACACAACAGCGTAGTTGTATGTTGGAATACCATTCGCTTTTACAATAACCCAATCACCAATATCCTTTGATTCAAATGTAACATCACCACGTACTAAATCCGTAAAACGATAAGTCGTGTTTTCAGGTACACGCATACGAATTGTATAAGGAATACCTTCCGCTTCTTTTGCAGCTACTTCTTCTTTTGTTAAGTGACGGCATTTCCCATCATAAGTAGGTGCAGCAACCCCTTTTGCTCGTTGTGCTTCACGGGAAGCTTCTAATTCCTCAGATGTACAGAAACATTTATAAGCAATGCCGCGCTCTAACAATTCTTCAGCATGTTTTTTATAAATGTCTAAACGTTCCATTTGACGATAAGGTGCATAAGGCCCACCAATGTCAATCGACTCATCTGGAGTAATTCCTAACCAACGTAAGTTATCTAATTGGGATGCTTCCCCACCTTCTACATTACGTTCAATATCTGTATCTTCAATACGTACAATAAATTTACCGTTATGGTGTTTTGCATATAAATAGTTAAATAGCGCTGTACGTGCCCCACCAATGTGTAAAAAACCCGTTGGACTTGGCGCATAACGAACGCGAACTTCCTTCGTCATAAAATAAGTGCCTCCTAAATTGGTTCAGTTATAACCATTTTTTATAAAACGATACCATTTGAAAAACTGAACGTCCTTGATTAATCTTGTACATTTTACCACTCTAAAATAAGAATGAAAAGGAAGTCAGTTGGAAAGTTATATCTAGTCATTAAGATTAAACATGATAGGGATCTATCTCCAAACTAGCCACGTCAAACTTTTACTTTTTAATTAATAAAATCGTTGCCATCGCTGCAATTCCTTCTTCACGCCCAGTAAACCCTAATTTTTCAGTTGTTGTTGCTTTTACGTTTACTTGTGAAGGTTCAGCTTTTAACAGTTCGGCAATTCGATTCCGCATTTGCTCAATATATGGTGCAAGCTTCGGACGTTGAGCCATAATGGTACAGTCCACGTTACCTAAAACATAACCTTTGTCCTCAACGATTTTCCAAATATACTGTAACAATTTCGCACTATCCGCATCTTTAAACGCCGGATCTGTATCAGGGAAATGATGTCCGATATCTCCTTCTCCAATTGCTCCTAAAGCTGCATCTGTTACAGTATGTAACAAAACATCCGCATCAGAATGCCCTAATAATCCTCGATCATGGGGAATTGTAATCCCACCTAAAATTAATGGTCGCCCTTCTGCAAATGCATGAACGTCAAATCCTTGTCCTACTCTAAACATCATTGTCCTCCTAGCTCGTTACGGTGCTTTAATATCGCTTCTCCGAAAACTAAGTCTTCTTTTGTAGTTATTTTTACATTTTCATAAGTGCTTTCTACAATATATACTTGATGATTTAAACGCTCAACTAGCATTGCCTCATCTGTTCCTAAAAAGCCGACTTCTTCAGCAGCTTCTTCTGCTTGCTTTAATAAGTCAAAACGAAAAGCTTGCGGTGTTTGAATCATCCATAAACTTTCACGATCAACAGTTTCAACGATAACACCATCGTTTACTTTTTTCATCGTATCTTTTGCCTTTACCCCAGCAATTACTGCCCCTTTTTCATAGGCCTCCTTAACGAGACGAGAAATAATTGGTTTTGTAATAAATGGTCTAGCAGCATCATGTACGAGTACAATATCCACTTGTTGCATTTCTTTAATGCACGCGTAAACAGAATGTTGTCGCTCCTCGCCTCCATTCGGTAATCCTTTTACCTTTGTAATGCCGTATTTCTCTAACAATTGTTGAATATATTGCCGTTCCTCGTCCTTTACCGCTAGCCAAATACCTGTACAATTTTCATCACTTTGAAATACTTCCAAAGTGTGAATTAAGATTGGCTTACCCCCAAGGGATAAAAATAATTTATTTTGTCCTGCGCCCATTCGTTTTCCACTACCAGCTGCAGGGAGTACTACTTCATAATCCACATACTCACTTCCTAATCTTCAAAAACCGAAGTTATCTTTATGCCACTTGTTCGTCCTTAGGTTTTGCAAATATCATACGCCCTGCAGAAGTTTGCAGGACACTCGTTACCGTAACAGTAATCGATTGGCCAATGTAACTACGGCCACCTTCTACGACAATCATCGTACCATCATCTAAGTATGCAACACCTTGATTGTGCTCTTTACCGTCTTTAATAACAACAACCTTCATTTCTTCTCCAGGAATGACAACCGGTTTTACGGCATTTGCTAAATCATTTATATTGAGTACTTCCACATGATGTAACTCACAAACTTTATTAAGATTAAAATCGTTCGTTAAAATTTGTGCTCCCATCTTTTTCGCTAAACGTACTAGTTTTAAATCCACTTCCTGGACATCCTCAAAATCTTCCTCTGAAATTTGTACCGTTGTTGCCCGTTCATCTTGAAGTTTTTTCAATATATCGAGACCCCTTCGACCGCGAGTACGCTTTAACGTATCAGAAGAATCAGCAATATGCTGTAGTTCAGTTAAAACGAACTGGGGTACAACAAGCACACCTTCAATAAATCCCGTTGATGAAATATCAGCAATTCTCCCATCGATAATGACGCTTGTATCGAGCAATTTATACATGACCTTCACTTCATTTGCTTGGGATGCCGATGCGTCCAGTTGTTTCTTCCTAGGAAGTGAGCTTGATTTCGAAAACATTTGTGTTAGTTCATCACGTTTGGTAAACCCTACACGGAAACCTAAATAACCAAGGATAATCGATAATAATACTGGTATAAACTCCGTAATAATTGGAATTTTAATACGTTCAATAGCAAATCCAACTAAATACGCAACGATTAACCCAATAATAAGTCCGAATGTCCCGAACAATAAATCCGCAGCCGGGATTTTAAATAACACGTTTTCCATCCACTCAATCAACTTGACAAAGTAGTCAGATAACGAGAATGATAAAAGGAATAATAAGACTGCCCCTAACAATATGGAAACATATGGATTGTTAAGCCAAGGATTAGATGATAAATTAATGAATTCGTATAATGGCGGTAAAAAAACAAAGCCTAACGCCCCTCCAATTAATAGGAAAGCAATTTGTATTACTCTTTTTAACATACTTCCACCTCCTTTTCTTAATAACAATTATACATAGTTCCAATATAGTTTGCCCTATAAATACTTCAGCTAATTTTCATTTTGGAAAAAAATAGCTACTGTTTTACTTATATGTTAAGTTATGTTTATTTCTAACCAAAATCAAACGGAAAAATGCCTATACATCAAAAATGATTGTATAGGCATACGCCATTTATATGATTTTACGAAAGGGATTGATTACAAGTCTTGGAAACACGCTCTTAAAGCTTCATTGATTGTTTCTACTCCAACGACTTGAATACCACTCGGATAATCCCATCCCCCTAAATTCGATGCAGGAATAAAGGCGCGTTTAAAGCCAAGTCTTGCTGCTTCTTGAACCCGTTGTTCAATTCTTGATACGCGTCTTACTTCACCTGTCAGCCCAACTTCTCCAACAAAGCAATCTGTTCCTTTAACTGGTTGATCTTTAAAACTGGACACAATGGAAGTTAAGACAGCTAAATCAATCGCTGGCTCATCTAGCTTAACTCCGCCCGCTACTTTTATATAGGCGTCTTGGGCTTGTAAAAGCATTCCCATACGTTTTTCTAGAACGGCCATGAGTAATTGCACCCGATTTTGCTCTACCCCTGTAGCCATCCGTTTTGGGTAATTAAAACTAGTTGGAGTAATTAGCGATTGAATCTCGACTAGAATCGGTCGTGTTCCTTCCATAGAAGCAACAATAGTTGAACCTGCTACATCATGGGAACGTTCCTCTAAAAATAACTCAGAAGGGTTAGATACTTCTTTTAAACCTGCATGCACCATTTCAAAAATAGCGATTTCATTCGTAGAGCCAAAACGATTTTTTACACTGCGTAATATTCGATACGTATGATGACGTTCCCCTTCGAAATATAGAACAGTATCTACCATATGTTCTAGTAACCTTGGGCCGGCAATTTGCCCTTCCTTCGTTACGTGACCAACTAGAAATATCGCGATCCCTTTCGTTTTTGCAATACGCATTAACTCTGACGTACATTCACGAACTTGAGAGACACTACCAGCAGCACTTGTGACTTCTGGATGATGGATCGTTTGAATAGAATCGACTATGACAAATTTCGGTTGTACTTCCTCAATCGACTGATTAATTAATTCTAAATTCGTTTCGGAAAGTATAAAAAGCTCAGGAGATTTTACGCCAATTCTCGCTGCTCTCAACTTTGTTTGTCGCATCGATTCTTCCCCTGATATGTACAGTAAACGATGACCTTTATTGGATAGGAGGGCTGATACTTGAAGCAGTAATGTTGATTTCCCTATTCCAGGATCTCCACCAATCAATACAAGGGAACCAGGAACAATTCCTCCCCCTAATACGCGATTTAACTCTTCCATTCCCGTTTCTACCCGCGGTTCATCCGAAGTCTCTACATTAATAATAGGTGTGGCTTTTTGCGACACAGAATGGGAATGTTGAAAGGCTCCCCGAGGACCTTTCGTTATGACTTCTACTTCCTCTGTCATCGTATTCCATCCACCACAACCTGGACAACGCCCCATCCATTTTGGAGATTCATAACCGCAGGAGTTACAACAGAATTTTGTTTTCTTTTTTACCATATCGTCTCTCCTTCATTAGTAATCTTATGTTCATTGTACATGACAACCTTTGAAAGTTCCTTATATTTCCCTACGTATATCCTTCCATATAAAAAAGTGGTTGACTAGTAAAACAAGTCAACCACTTTCGACTATACATTAGTTTGAAAGAACTTCACTTTTTGGCAGCACGATAAATTCATTATCAACATAGTCAATCACTACACTTTGACCTGTTGAAATTGTACCTTTTAATAATTCTTCAGATAATCGGTCTTCCACATGTTTTTGAAGGGCACGACGTAATGGACGTGCTCCATATTGTGGATCGTATCCTTCTTCGGCAATTTTCTCTAAGGCAGCATCTGTTAACTCAAGCTCGATGTTTTGCTCTTTTAAACGAGTTGTTAAAGAGTTTGCCATTAATGAAATAATTTGTTTTAACTCGTCTTTTTCTAGAGAGTGGAACACAATCATTTCATCGATACGGTTTAAGAATTCAGGACGGAATGCTTTTTTCAATTCTTCCAGCATTGTGCCTTTCATATCTTTATATTTGTTAGCAGAGTTGTCCCCAAATCCAAAACCTAAAGATTTTTGATATTTAAGGGCATCTGCACCGACGTTAGAAGTCATAATGACCACTGTGTTACGGAAATCTACTGTACGACCTTTTGAATCCGTTAAACGACCATCGTCTAATACTTGAAGTAAAATGTTGAACACATCTGGGTGAGCTTTTTCAATCTCATCCAGTAATACAACAGAGTATGGTTTACGACGAACTTTTTCCGTTAACTGTCCGCCTTCATCGAATCCAACGTAACCTGGAGGTGAACCTACAAGACGGGAAGTCGAATGTTTCTCCATGTATTCAGACATATCAATTCGAATCATTGCATCTTCATCGCCGAACATTACTTCTGCAAGGGCACGGGCAAGTTCTGTTTTACCAACACCAGTAGGACCTAAGAAGATGAATGAACCGATTGGACGTTTTGGATCTTTTAAGCCTGCACGAGCACGGCGGATAGCACGAGAAATCGCTTCAACCGCTTCTCCTTGACCAACGACACGTTTGTGTAATTCTTCTTCTAAGTTTAGTAATTTTGCTGATTCTTCTTGGGCAATTTTTGAAACAGGAATTCCAGTCCACATGGAAACAACCATTGCAATGTCTTCAACAGTCACTTTAGACTCTTCTTTACCTTGTTTTTCTTTCCATGTTTTCTTTGTTTGCTCTAATTCATCTTTAATTTTTTGTTCTGTATCGCGAAGGGCTGCTGCCTTTTCAAACTCTTGGCTTGAAACTGCCGCATTTTTTTCGTTACGAACATTTTCTAATTTATCTTCCAAAGCTTTTAAATTTGGTGGCACTGTGAAAGAACGTAAGCGTACTTTTGAACCTGCTTCATCAATCAAGTCAATCGCTTTATCTGGTAAGAAACGATCGGAAATATATCGATCAGATAATTTTGCTGCCGCTTCTACTGCTTCATCCGTAATTTTCACACGGTGATGCGCTTCATAACGATCTCTTAAACCTTTAATAATTTGAATTGTTTCATCTACAGTTGGTTCATCTACTTGAATTGGTTGGAAACGACGTTCTAACGCTGCATCCTTTTCAATGTATTTACGGTATTCATCTAATGTTGTAGCACCAATACATTGCAGTTCACCACGTGCTAAAGAAGGTTTTAAAATATTCGATGCATCAATAGCACCTTCTGCACCGCCAGCACCGATTAATGTGTGTAATTCATCGATGAAAAGAATAACGTTACCAGCTTGGCGTATTTCATCCATTACCTTTTTCAAACGATCTTCAAATTCACCACGATATTTAGTACCCGCAACAACAGTACCCATATCTAATGTCATGACTCGTTTGTCACGAAGAGTTTGTGGCACTTCATTATTGACGATTTGTTGTGCTAGACCTTCTGCAATTGCCGTTTTCCCTACCCCTGGTTCACCAATTAATACAGGGTTGTTTTTCGTACGACGGGATAATACTTCAATTACTCGTGTAATTTCTTTGCTTCGCCCAATTACAGGATCTAATGAACCTTCACGGGCAATTGCCGTTAAGTCACGCGCTAATCCATCTAAAGTTGGCGTATTTACAGATTGAGTTGGATTTGTTGAATTTTGAGCTGCATCGTTGTTGCCAAGTAATAAAAGAACTTGTTGACGAGCTTTGTTTAAGCTAACCCCTGCGTTTGCTAATACTCGAGCTGCTACCCCTTCACCTTCACGGATTAAAGCAAGTAATATATGTTCTGTTCCGATATATGCATGACCTAATTTTCTAGACTCATCAACGGATAACTCAATTACTTTTTTAGCTCTTGGTGTATAATGAACGATTGGACCGACATCTTTGGAACCTTTACCAACTAATTCTTCAATGCCGGATTCGATAATTTGTGGGCTGACATCGATTGCTTCTAATGCTTTCGCTGCAATTCCACCGCCTTCACGAATTAGGCCCAGTAAAATATGCTCTGTACCTATTGATTCGTGTTTCCAGCGAATAGCTTCTTCTTGTGCTAATTGTAATACTTTTTGTGCACGTTGAGTAAAACGGTTAAACATCATATCTTTCCTCTCCTTTTCCCATTAACTTTTGATTATTCGTATTAAGCTTTTCACGTAAAAGTTTTGCTCTATACATATCGCGTTCACTTGCTTGAAGAGTTGTACCTGCATATTGTTGTACAAAGCCTGGTTGTATTAGGATCATACACTCATTCAAAACATGTAAAGGAACTTCTTTAATGATTCCTAAATCCACTCCAAGACGAACATTTGATAAACAAGCAGCTGCTTCTTCGCTCGTCATAATACGCGCATATTTTAAAATACCTAATGAGCGATTAAATCGGTCTTCTAATACTATTCGAGAATTTTTGAATAATGCCTCACGTGCGCCTCGTTCATTTTTAATAATTTGGACGACCACATTTTGTAAGTCTTCTAAAATTTCTTCTTCCGATTTTCCAAGGGTTACTTGGTTGGAGATTTGATAAATGTTTCCTAGATTTTCACTACCTTCTCCATATATCCCCCTTACAACCATTCCCAAGCGGGCTAGCATTTGGGTAACAACTTTAATTTGTTTAGACATTGTAAGGGCTGGAAGATGCATCATGACGGACGCACGAAGTCCTGTTCCCACATTAGTAGGACAACTTGTTAAATAACCAAAAGTATCATTAAACGCATATGGTAAATGTTTTTCCAATTGATGATCCAGCTTTGAAGCTTCTGCATATGTTTCTAAAAGCTGTAATCCTGGAGCTAAACATTGGATTCGCAAATGATCTTCTTCGTTCACCATAATGCTGATTGTTTCATCATTTGAAATAAGAACGGAAGCCGACTTTTCTTTTTTAGCTAAAAGAGGGCTAATTAAATGTTTTTCAACTAATACTTGACGTTGTAACGATGGCATTTCTTTTATCATAAAGTGGGAAAATTTATGCTCGTTATTGATTGCCATTAAAGCTTGTGTGACAACATCATCAATTTGTTGTGCTTCCCCATCTGTAAAACTTAAAGGGAAACGATAACCATCTAAGTTTCTTGCTAATCGAATGCGTGTACTTAATACAATATCTGCATCAAGACCTTTAACATCCATCCAGCCTGGCGCCTCACTTTTCAAAAAATGTTCTAAATTCATGGTGTATCCACACCTCCACGGTCAAGCTTGCGTTCCATTTCCCTGATTTCATCCCGCAGCTTGGCAGCATCTTCGAATCGTTCGTCTGCAATCGCTAATTGTAATTGTTCCCGAGTCGATTCGATTTGTTTTTTTATCCATTCGTTATGATGACTTGGTGTGCCCGGGGCTTTACCGCTATGTTTGGTCCCAGCTTGAATTTTCGTTAATACTTGTGGAAGCTGTGTACTGAAAGTTTCATAACATTGTGGACAACCAAGCTTCCCTTCATTCAAAAATTTACGAAAAGTAAAACCGCATTTTGGACATTGGGTTGCTTTCTGGCTTGTTGATTGTACTTTTTCTACCCCGTTATTCCATACTGGTAAACCAAATAAATTGGAAACGAGTTGATGAATTGGAATTTGTTCTTCCTTATGAAAATCTAAATTGAAAGGATGAAAATTTTGTGCACATACCTCACAATAATGTTTTTCACTTTTTTGGCCATTAATTACTTGTGTAACCGTTACTGTAGCCTGACGTTCCTTACAGTGTTCACAATTCATGACCTCACCTCTTTTATCAAATAAGTATTAGAAAGTAAAAATAAGTAATGGAATTCCTTATTGTTCCTATTTATCATATTTTAATGTTGTTAACATTGACTTTAAAATTAATGACCTCAATTGGTCCCTTGTCGGTAATTGTATTCGAAGGGTAGACCGGTCTATTGCAGCAAGCATTAATTTCGCTTCCCGTTTAGAAATAACTTCTTCATCGATTAAACGATAAATAATACCTTCTGCCATTGCTTGGGTAGCACCGTTATCAATTTGGTCTATCATATCTTCAATCAAATCAATTTTAGAATGAGCTCTTACTCGTAAAATTCGAATATATCCCCCACCACCACGTTTACTTTCAACTAAGTAGCCTCTTTCGGCGGTAAATCTTGTATTAATAACGTAATTGATTTGTGAGGGTACACATTGAAATTTATCCGCCAATTCACTTCGTTTGATCTCAATATGTCCTTGACCACCTAATTCGATAACTTGTTTCAAATACCCTTCAATGATGTCAGATATATTTCTCATTTTTATACCTCACCCCATCCATTTCTGACTTTGACTATCTTTGACTATATTATATTAACATCAATATCAAAATGCAAATTAAACGCCCATACTTTTTAGTGCTATTGAATTTCAAAATTTGCATTTGTATATTGACCCTATTTTTTTATGTCAAAAAAAAGGCGGCCTCATTTGTACTTGAGACCACCTTAATTTCAGCTCGAGGCTTCATATTAAGCAGGATAAAGAAATAGTCTCCATACCAATTTGGGTAATTTTGGATTTATTTCTTAGTATTCCTTTTATTCACTTAAACTAAACCTTTTTTTATACCCAACGACCAACAATCGGGTAATTCCAATTTTCATCCATTAACGCTTTCACGATTCCAATGATCGGAACAACGAATGTCATAATTCCGAAGACGATTAAAAACGGAATTCCAATAATTAAAAAGCTAAAGATTATTGAAATGGTAATTAAAATCCACATAACTCCTTGGAATAGTAAAGCTTGAATCGAAATTCTTTTGATTTCCTGTTCTGAACTTAATAACCAGAATAAAACTGGAATAAGTACAGGCATTATAAAGGCACTTGCATGTATAATTACCTTTGCCCATTTATTATCCATTTATAGATCAACCTTTCGTTTTCGATTTTTATTTATATAGTTTATTTACGGTGTTCGTACTAAATAGTTTCACTTTTTTCAAATGAATAATCCCCATTAAAAAAATAAAACCGCTAGTACAATAACTAGCGGTTTATCCATTTATCTATTACTTCAAAGCCTTTTTCTTACGATTTTCCGGCTTTGGATCCGGTTTTTCTTCATCATTATGCGGAAATAATAAATAAGCAATCATTCCCGAAAAAATAGTTGCTATCACAACAAGCAACACACTATCACGAGTTGAAACTTCTTCAAAATAGTTTCTTAACATGAATATAGAACCTACAGCAACTATAACCATTGTCGGGATAACAAATTTAAAGCGGCGTTTTTCCATTTTAAACTTCCTTTACTAAAATATTTACTCGATTTTCCCACTAATTTTCCGTTCTTAAACTACTCGTATTTTACATGGGATGAAAACAAAATACAAATGAGTGTTTATATAATACTTTCGCCTAATTTATATTCATTAACAATCTATGTAAAATTTCATAATATTTTCAATATGTTATAGTTATAATCTATGAATTTAGAACGATAATATAAGTAAATACAAAATGGATTGGAGAAAAGTATGGCTATTTTCAGAAGTAATTCACAAAAAGTAGTAACTAACTATTTTGATGTAGAAAAATACATAAATGAAGTCGAATTAAATGTTTCTAACTATCCAGATTTAACAAAACAAATACAATTAATTCATTTAACAAAAGAAGAGTTAGCGATATTAAGACAACTAAAGCCTTTTACTTCTCAATTTATACCCGAGATGGTAAATCAATTTTATGAAGCAATTATGCAAAGTGATCATTTGATGGGTATTATTAACCAACATTCAAAAATTGAACGATTAAAAGTAACCCTTACAAAACATATTACCGATATTTTTGAAAGTCGTATTAATAGCAACTATATAGAAGAACGGAAAAAAATTGCCGCTACCCATGTCCGTATTGGGTTAGAATCCCAATGGTATATTAGTTCATTCCAATCTTTAATGACGACATTTATCCAATTTGTAAATGGTTTAGAGATTTCAAAAGAAGATACGACGAAGGCCATTAACGCCTTTTCAAAAATCATTAACTTAGAACAACAATTAGTTATTCAAGCCTATGATGCTGAACAACAACGAATTCGTCAGATTGTGGAAGATATGAAACATTCCTTATTAAACACAGTACAAAATACTGCTGAAGAATTACATGCTATTAGCCAAGAAACGACTGCTTCATTACATGCCATTTCTTCGGAATCTGGAAGTATTGCTACAGCAACAAAACAAGGACTAGATTTTGTAGCGGATACAGAAGAAAAATCAAATTATGGTAAAGCGCATATTGAAACACAAACAGAGTTAATGAATGTTATTTTAGAACGAGTCAATATGTTAGAAAAATCGATGATTAACTTACGAGCTTCTTCTCAGAAAATAACAGAAATCGTTGGTTTAGTAACAGGAATCGCCGATCAAACAAACTTACTAGCATTAAATGCTTCCATTGAAGCAGCACGGGCTGGTGAGCATGGAAAAGGCTTTGCGGTAGTTGCTGAAGAGGTTCGAAAACTAGCCGAAGAGACGAAAAGCGCAGTTCAAAATGTTTCTCACTTAATTCGCGAAACAGAAGAAAATATCGAAAATATGACTTCCTCTGTAGGAAACGTTGATGAACAAGTACAAAGGAGTGTACAAACCCAACGTAGTCTTGAGGAATCCTTTAATTCTATTGCCAAAGCTGTGTCAGGGATTAAAGAGCAATATACAAACACAACAAAGGACATCACTGAAATTTCAAGACTAATTCATGAATTAACCGAAAGTGTTGATCAAGTGTCCGCCTCTTCCGATTCATTACTGAATATCGTTCACGAATTAACAGATTAAATAGAAAAAGGACCTTCTTGAGAAGGTCCTTATTTTTATTCACTTTCAAAAAGGGAGCGGCGCTTTTTTGTACTTTCTTTTTTCGCTTGTCGTAATTGTCTGCGAGTAAGACCTGTTTCAAACAGTTGCTTCTCCCTTTCCGTTTCCGGGTAAACGCTTGGTACCGGGATTGGTTTCCCTTCCTTATTAACAGCAACCATTGTCACAAAGGATTCAGTCGTTAATTTTTCTACTCCTGTTTTAATGTTTCGTGACATTACTCGAACGTAAACTTCCATTGATGACCGCCCTGTGGAAGTAACCATTGCTTCCAGTTCTAAAATATCCCCTGCATAAGCTGGAGAGATAAAATCAACCGAATCAAAGGATGCTGTTACTACTTCAGATCTTGCATGTTTCATAGAGGTAATCGCTGCTATTTCATCGATATAAGCTAATACTCTTCCGCCAAAAATAGATTGATGATGATTTGTATCAGGTGGTAAAACTAAGTGTGTTTGAAAAGAACGAGAATGACTCATCGGCACTGCATTGCTCATGATAAAACCTCCATAGTTACTACTCTCTTGATGTTTATTTTTTCGATAACCTTTTTCATTTTACCCTAAAAAAACGATAGTGGCGTACTTTTAATTAAATAGTCGTTTTAATTGTAATGAATTTCAATTCGGTCATTTCCTCAATGGCATATTTGACCCCTTCTCTACCATAACCGCTACTTTTCACACCACCATAAGGCATATTATCAACCCGGAAAGTTGGGATATCATTGATTACAACTGTACCAGCTTCTATTTCATCAGCAGCTTTCATCGCATCCGTTAAAACATTCGTATAAATCCCAGCGTTTAGGCCAAAATCGGATTCATTCACTAATGCAATCGCCTCATCTAATGTTTGATAAGGTACAATGGAAACGATTGGTGCAAAGGTTTCTTGACAGACGATTTTCATATCTGGTTGAACGCTCGTCATAACTGTTGGTGTTAACGTACGTTCTGTAAATTCTCCACCTGTTGCTACAACAGCTCCTGCTGCTTTTGCCTCCTCAATCCATTGTTTGATACGTTCTACTTCGTAAGGATTGATCATTGCACTCACATCTGTTGCTGGATCTAAAGGATCTCCTAATTTCAACTTCTTCGTTTCTTCCACAAATGCTTTCGTAAATGGTTCATATATAGACTCATGTACATATACTCTTTGTAGCGAAATACAAACTTGCCCTGAAAATCCAAAGGCTCCTCCGACACATCGAGAAACAACCTTTTCAATTGGCGTACTAGGTTCAACAATAAGTGCTGAATTTGAACCAAGTTCTAATGTCACTTTACGCAATCCAACTTTTTCCTTTATTTTAAGTCCTACAGCACTACTACCAGTAAACGTCACTTTTTTCACAAGGGGATGAGTAACTAATGCATCACTTAATTCTCCTCCTGACCCTGTAACTATTTGTAAAGCCCCATCTGGTAACCCAGCATCTTTAAAAATCTCTGCCATGACTAATGCACTTAAAGGTGTTTGAGTAGCAGGCTTTAACACTACTGTATTCCCTACAGCAAAGGCAGGTCCTAATTTATGAGAAACTAAGTTGAAAGGGAAATTAAAGGGCGTAATCGCCGAAACAACACCAATCGGAACCCGTTTTGTATAGCCAATTCGATCCTTTGTACCTGGTGCAGCATCAAGGGGGACAGTTTCACCCATTGATTGTTTTGCTGCTTCTGCTGAAAATTGATACGTCGAAATTGTTCGGTCAATTTCAGTTAAAGCCGTCGTTAAAGGCTTTCCGGCTTCGGAAGCTAAAATTTTTGCAAGCTCCTCTTTACGACCTCGCATTATGTCTACCACTTTATATAAAATTTCTGCTCTCTCATAAGCAGTTGTCTTTTTAAAAGATTGAAATGCTTTATGAGCACCATCGATTGCTCGTTCTACATCCTCTACAGAAGCTTTCGCCACTTTTGCAATAGGTTCTCCTGAATAAGGAGCTGTTAATGTATAAACATCTTGAGCATCTGTCCAAACACCATTGATCCATAATTTTGTTTTTTCCATAGATACCACTCTCCCCATCGTTATAATCCCATTGTAACACTGTTCAGTAATATCCACTTCTTCTATAGTTTGTAGTTAATTAAAAAAATCCACTACATCTGATATGCCAGGGGGGAAAATTCCAACCAAATCTACAAGAATGTCTGCGATATCTAACAGTCCAGAAAGATCCGATAATGGCGTCATTTCGATTAATTCTTGTATTTCAAGGACATCTTGGATCACCTTTTTGATCGCGATAATAAGGGCGTACGGTTTAATATCTTTATCCTCTTTTAACTGATTATATAATGAAACAATTGCGTCCACTTTCATTTCATTGGTAGCAGCGAGCGCTAATACACCTAAATACGGGTAATGCATTCTCTTTACTTTAATTTCCCGTTTCAATAATTCTTCCCGTAATTGAACGACATATTGTAACAAAACTTCATTATAGTCGGAACTATAAGCAGTCATAATTTGTGCTAAAGCCTGAAGTGGATTCCCCATCGTAAAATGATATTTTCTTAATTCGTTATAGTATTTTACAATCGTATCTGCTTGTGCTTTCGGTTGTTCTGAATGATTTGAAGTTAAATAAACTACAAAAGGAATGTCCTCATTGGATGTCAAAATTCGTTGATTGCGATTCATTTCATCAAAAAGTTGCCTTGCTCTAATGGCATGTTCCCTCTCATCTTCCTGTAAAAAAAGAGCACCTAAAGCGCGGTGGGAGGTATTTCTGAATTTAGCCTCCTTTAACATTTGATCTTTTTTATTAATGATTGAACCCCTTCATCAATATTACTTTGTTGTAAAAATTGAAAGGCTATTTTATACTTCATTTTCAAATCAAGTCGTATTGAAGAGGATCGTGTTTTTTCCTCTATTTGGTCAATGATCTTTTGAAGGATTACGCCACTAAACTGTTTTTTTGAAAATGTATATGTACTTGCAAGAAACATAGTAAGTTGTGGATCCTGACCGCCTGTATAATTAAAAACCCGATTATAATTGTCTATAAATGCCTTTATAAATTGCTCGTCATTCATTATTTATCACTCCTTACATTTAGTACGATATGAAGGGGGAAATCGTTTCAAAAAGAAAAGGCCCTTTACTAGAAATCTCTAGCAAAAGACCTATCCATTATTTTAATTGGGCTAATTCCTCAGCATTAAATGCTCTAGACTTAGTTAAAAAACGTTTCCCTTCGACTCCTTCTAACGAAAACATACCTCCACGACCATCCACAACATCAATGATGAGTTGTGTATGTTTCCAATAATCGAATTGGTTTTTATGCATGTAAAACTTCACTCCACCAATTTCGCCGAGTAATACATCGGCATTCCCAATGATTAAGTCACCTTCAGGATAACACATAGGGGAAGAACCATCACAGCAACCACCCGATTGATGAAACATAATCGGCCCATGTTTTTCTTTTAACTTTTCAATTAATTCAAGGGCAGCATCTGTAGCGATGACACGTTCAACCACATGAAAACCCCTTTCAAAGTTGGATGGTTTAGAAGAAGCCTAGCTTATTCGGGCTATAGCTAACAAGTAAGTTTTTCGTTTGTTGATAATGCTCTAACATCATTAAGTGATTTTCACGTCCTACACCAGACATTTTATAACCACCGAATGCTGCGTGGGCAGGGTAATCGTGGTAGCAGTTCGTCCATACACGGCCTGCTTCGATTGCGCGACCAAAACGGTAAGCGTTGTTAATATCCCGTGTCCAAACACCTGCACCTAAACCGTATAGCGTATCGTTAGCAATTTCTAATGCCTCTTCTTTCGTTTTGAAAGTTGTAACAGCTACTACTGGTCCAAAAATTTCTTCTTGGAAAATACGCATGCTGTTATCTCCCTTAAATACAGTAGGTTTAACGTAATAACCATCGGCAAATTCTTCACCTAGCTGATTACGATCTCCACCAATTAATACTTCTGCCCCTTCTTGTTTACCGATATCAATATAAGATAAGATTTTTTCCATTTGTTCAGAAGAAGCCTGAGCACCCATCATTGTATTTGGATCTAACGGGTTTCCTGTTTTAATTGCTTCTACACGTTTTAATGCCCGCTCCATAAATTTATCGTAAATCGATTCTTGGATTAATGCGCGGGAAGGACATGTACATACTTCCCCTTGGTTTAACGCAAATAATACAAAACCTTCAATCGCCTTATCTAAAAATTCATCATCCGCTTCCATCACATCTTCAAAGAAAATATTCGGAGATTTACCACCTAATTCGAGGGTCACCGGAATAATATTTTGGGAAGCGTATTGCATAATTAAACGACCAGTTGTCGTTTCACCAGTAAAGGCAATTTTCCCGATTCGCGGGTTAGATGCTAAAGGTTTTCCTGCCTCTAGACCAAACCCATTTACGATATTTAACACGCCAGGTGGTAATAAATCTTCTATTAATTCCATTAATACCATAATAGAAGCAGGCGTTTGTTCTGCAGGTTTTAATACGACACAGTTTCCTGCTGCTAACGCCGGTGCAAGTTTCCAACAAGCCATTAATAGTGGGAAGTTCCAAGGGATAATTTGACCTACTACTCCAATTGGCTCATGGAAGTGATAAGCTACAGTATCATCATTTATTTGGCTAATGCCGCCTTCTTGCGCACGAATTGCTCCCGCGAAATAACGGAAGTGGTCAATAGCTAATGGCAAATCTGCATTTAACGTTTCACGGACCGCCTTACCATTTTCCCAAGTTTCAGCAACAGCTAACATTTCTAAATTTTCTTCCATACGGTCAGCAATTTTATTTAAAATTTTTGCGCGTTCCGCAACGGAAGTTTTGCCCCAAGCTTCCTTCGCTGCATGAGCTGCATCAATTGCGAGTTCGATATCTTCTTCTGTTGAACGTGCTACTTGTGTAAATACTTTTCCTGTAACAGGTGTTATATTTTCAAAGTATTGACCTTTGACTGGTGGCGTCCATTCTCCTCCGATAAAGTTGTCATACTTGTCTTTGAAATTTACGATTGCTCCTTCTGTGTTTGGAAATGCATAAGCCAATGTTAGTACGCTCATTTTTAATTTCTCCCCTTTGTTATGATATCTTTAAAGCCAATACCCCTTCGTGCTGACTTCCCCCATCTATCAAAAGGTATTACTCATATATATGTTAGAGATTCCTTAAATAGAACTAGAAAAATAGATTTTTTATTAAATAAACTAGAAAAAATTTCGGATCAAAAAATGTTGTTTAATAGAGAAGTTTATAAACAAAAAAACTGGCGAAAATAGTATGGATGGAAGGATAATGTCCTTGTGTAGTACAAGTTTCATTCAAAAAAAATATCATTATTGTATACTTAAGTTATTACATTTATAGGAGACTTTATGAGAATAAATAAATTTTTAAGCGAAACAGGTGTCGTTTCTCGTCGCGGTGCAGATAAATGGATTGAAGAAGGTAGAATTACCATTAACGGAGAACTGGCTACAATCGGCAGTCAAGTGGAAGATGGAGATATTGTTTGCGTTGATGGAAAACCTGTCAAAAAAGAAGAGGAACTCGTTTATATCGCATTAAATAAACCGGTTGGCATTACAAGTACAACCGAAAAACATGTGAAAGGAAATGTAGTTGACTTCGTTGGTCATTCCAAACGGATTTTCCATATTGGTCGTCTAGATAAGGAGTCTGAAGGATTGCTACTTCTAACAAATGACGGCGATATCGTGAACGAAATTTTACGTGCAGAAAACCATCACGAAAAAGAATATGTAGTCCAAGTTGATAAGCCTATTACAGCATCATTTTTAAACCAAATGGCGTCAGGAGTCGAAATTTTAGATACAAAAACGTTGCCTTGTAAAGTAGAAAAAGTATCATCTCATGTATTTAAAATTATTTTAGAACAGGGATTAAACCGCCAAATTCGTCGGATGTGTTCTGCCCTTGGCTATTCCGTAAAAAGATTACAGCGAATTCGGATTATGAATATCCATCTTGGTAATTTAAAAGTTGGCCAGTGGAGAGACTTAACAGAAAAAGAAAAGGTAGAACTATTTCAACTATTAAACTACGCACCTAAAAAGTAAAAATAAAAAGGCAGAAATGTTTTTATATTTAAGAACATTCCTGCCTTTTCTATGATTATAATGCTCCAAGATAAGCGGCCTTTACTTGTTCACTTTCTTGAAGTTCTTTTGCTGTTCCCGATAAAACAATTTTTCCTGTTTCAATCACATATGCACGATCAGCAATCGATAATGCCATATTCGCATTTTGTTCAACCAATAAGACTGTTGTTCCTTGCTGATTAACCATTTGAATAATTTCAAAGATTTGTTTCACAATTAAAGGAGCTAGCCCCATGGAAGGTTCATCTAATAATAACAATTTTGGTTTTGCCATTAGAGCTCGACCCATTGCCAACATTTGTTGTTCCCCACCGGACAATGTTCCCGACTGTTGTTTACGTCGCTCTCCTAATATAGGAAACAAATCATAAACATTGGCTATGTCTTTTTTAATTCCATCACGATCTTTGCGTAAGTACGCACCTAATTCAAGGTTTTCCTCTACTGTCATATTCGAAAAAACTCTTCTTCCCTCTGGTACATGGGAGATGCCACTTTTTACGATGGCTTGTGCTTGCTTTCCATTAATTTGTTGAGAAAGATAAGAAATTGTCCCACTCTTAGGCTTTAATAGGCCAGATAATGTTTTTAATAATGTTGATTTACCAGCACCATTTGCACCAATTAACGTTACGATTTCACTCTCATTTACTTCAATGGAGACATCTTTTAATGCATGAATATTTCCATAAAATACGTCAATGTTGTTTACTTTAAGCATTATTCAATGACCTCCTCTCCCAAATAGGCTTCAATTACCTTTGGATTGTTGCGAATTTCTTCCGGTGTTCCATCTGCGATTAATTGACCATGATCTAATACGTAAATACGCTCACAAATTCCCATTACTAAATGCATATCATGTTCGATTAACAAAATTGTCAAATCAAATTCCTTTCGGATAAAAGCGATTAATTCCATTAAGTGGTGGGTTTCCTGAGGATTCATCCCTGCTGCTGGTTCATCCAATAATAGAAGTTGTGGTTTAGCTGCAAGAGCTCGGGCAATTTCTAGTCGGCGTTGCATTCCATAAGGTAAATTTTTTGCCAACTCATCTTTATAAACATCTAAACCAAATATTTTTAAAAACTCAATCGATTCTCTATCCATTTTTTCTTCACCTTTAAAATGGTTAGGTAGCCGAAAAATCGATGAAAGAATAGAATGTTTAGCCAGATTATGGTTGGCCACCTTCACGTTATCTAATACAGATAAGTCTTTAAATAAGCGAATATTTTGGAATGTACGACTAATACCTAATTTTGTTACTTGGTAAGGTTTAAGCCCCTTTAAGTTTTTCCCGTCAAAGGTAATGACCCCTTCCGTCGGTTGATACACTCCCGTTAACATATTAAACGTTGTCGTTTTCCCCGCTCCATTAGGACCTATTAAACCGACTAACTCTCCTTTATTCATATGCATATTTACATTCTGTACCGCTTTAAGGCCACCGAACTGAATCCCTACATTTTCTACTTGTAAAAGAAGGTTACTCGTCATACTTTAGAACCTCCCTTTTTACCAAATTTAAATAAGTGCGTAATTTCCTTTGTACCCATTAATCCCGTAGGACGATATAACATCACTAAAATTAATACTAAAGAATAAATAATCATCCGCGTTTCAGGGAAGTTCGATAAATAAGCCGAAACAATCGTTAAAAAGATAGCGGCAATAACAGACCCTGAAAGGCTTCCTAAACCACCTAATACAACGTAAATTAAAATATCAAAAGACTTTAAGAAATTAAATGTTGTCGGCTGAATAATAAAGAAATTGTGGGAGTAAATTCCTCCTGCAAGACCAGCAAAAATAGCTCCAATTGTAAAAGCAACGACTTTATAATAGGTTGTATTGATCCCCATCGCATCGGCTGCAATTTCATCTTCACGAATTGCAATAGCTCCTCGACCATGTCTTGAGTTTGTAAAATTAGCAATAACGAATATT
Source organism: Ureibacillus galli (assembly GCF_014836845.1). Taxonomy (GTDB): domain Bacteria; phylum Bacillota; class Bacilli; order Bacillales_A; family Planococcaceae; genus Ureibacillus; species Ureibacillus galli. The sequence goes on along the minus strand of NZ_JACSQA010000016.1, from coordinate 5,224 downwards.
GTTAGAACAACACCAACGAAGGCAAATGTCCACGTAGTCATATTTGTCACGACCATACCTGCCGCTCCACCTACGTAATCAATATTTAAAAAGACAATTCGAATAATTTCTGCAAAACCGAGGGTTGCAATTGCCAAATAGTCTCCTTTAAGACGTAATGTCGGAATTCCTACAAGTAACCCAGCGAACCCTGCTGCTACTGCTCCAATAATTAACGCTACAAAGAATGGTAACCCTAAGTTCATTGTTGCAATGGCACTAAAGTAAGCTCCTACTGCCATAAAACCCGCATGTCCGATGGAAAATTGCCCCGTTATCCCGATAACAATATGCAAACTTACAGCTAGCATAATATTTATACACATTTGGATTAATATGTTTTGATAATATAAATCTAATGTGCCACCTGAAATCATTACTTGTACAATCGTATAGATTACTAGTGCAAAAATGATATAAACCCAAAAGGCTTTTGATTTTTTCATATACCAGTCACCTACACTTTCTCTCGGGTATTTTTACCGAATAGACCCGATGGTTTTAAAATGAGTATTAAAATTAAGATGATGAAAGCTGCTGCATCGCGCCATAACGAAAAACCGAAAGCACTAACAACCGTTTCAACTACACCTAAAACTAAACCGCCAACCATTGCACCAGGAATATTTCCGATACCACCAAGTACAGCTGCGATAAAGGCTTTTAATCCTGGTAATACCCCCATTAATGGTTCAATTCTTGTGTAATATGCTCCGAAAATAACACCTGCTGCCCCAGCTAAAGCCGATCCAATGGCAAAAGTTGCTGATATCGTGTTATCAACATTAATTCCCATTAATCGTGCAGCGTCAGCATCCAAAGAAACGGCTCGCATCGCTTTACCGATTTTGGTTTTATGTACAATAAATTGCAATAGAATCATTAAAATAATGGTAACAATTAAAATTAAAATAGATTTTGAGCTAACACTTACACCAAAAACGTCAATTGAAGTATTCGGTAATACTTCCGGATAAGTTTCCAGTCCCGGTCCTCGGAAGAATATCATTGTATATTCAATTAAGAAAGACACACCGATTGCAGTAATAAGGGCCGCAATTCGTGTTGCACTTCGTAATCGTTTATACGCTACTCGTTCAATAATGACACCAATAATTGCACATAGTACCATCGAAATGATAAGTGCTGGAAGGAACCCTACGTCCCATCTTGTAATGGCGAAAAAGCCAATAAAAGCCCCTAACATGAATACATCGCCATGAGCAAAGTTAATGAGCTTAATAATACCGTATACCATCGTATATCCTAATGCGATCAGTGCATAGATACTACCAACCGATATACCATTCACTAACTGTTGAATCCATTCCATGAGTTCTCACTCCTTTTTTCAATTTAAATAAGGCTTCTATTGGTTCATAAAAACCAATTCGGATAATTTATAAAAGGCCCTTTAATTTCTTAAGTGATAAAAAGGGAGGCCAGTTCGCCCCCCCTTTGTTTTATAGTTATAATCGCAATATTACGGATTAACTTTAGAGTTGAACTTTTGTTCACCGTCTACATATTCTAGAACTGTTGCGGATTTAACTGGGTTGTGTTTTTCGTCAACTGAGAATGTACCTGTAATTAAACTTAAATCTTTTGTTTCAGCTAAAGCTTTTTGAATTGCTTCGCCATCTGTTGAATCTGCACGTTCAATCGCATCTTTAATAAAGTAAACTGTGTCATAACCAAGGGCATGGAATGCGTTTGGCGATTCATTATTTTTCCCTTCAAATGCTTTTACGAATCCTTGAATTGTTTCATCTGGATCTTGGGATGAATAGTGGTTTGTAATGAATGTATTGTTTAGAGCTTCGCTACCAGCTAGTTCTACTAAAGTTGGAGAATCCCAACCATCAGCACCCATAAGTGGTGCTTCAATACCTAATTCACGAGCTTGTTTTACAATTAAACCTACTTCTTCATAATATCCAGGGATAAAGATGAAATCTGGGTTTGCAGATTTTATACGAGTTAAAGTAGAATTAAAGTCCGTATCATCAGCTACATACGCTTCTTCTGCTACGACAGTTCCGCCATTCGCTTCAATTTGCTCTTTAAATGATGCAGCTAACCCTTTTGCATAATCTGATGCGTTATCTGCATAAATTGCTACGTTTTTAGCACCTAATTCTTTCGTCGCAAAATTGGCTGCTACAATTCCTTGGAATGGGTCGATAAAGCACGTACGGAATACAAATTCATTAATTGAACCATCTTCATTTTCAGTTACATTTGGTGCAGTACCTGAAGCTGTAACTGTTGGAATTTTATATTGATTGGCAATTTGAGTTGTTGCAATTACGTTACCAGATGTAGCTGGCGCAATCATTGCCACTACTTTTTCTTGTGTTGCAAGTTTAACTGCAGCGTTTGTCGCTTCAGCGTTATCAGATTTGTTATCTACTTTTACTAGTTCAATTTTCTTTCCATCAATACCACCAGCTGCATTAATCTCTTCTACTGCCAATTCAGCACCTTGTCCAATTGATGAGCCGTAGGAAGCAACTGAACCAGAAAGTTCTAAGTTTGCACCGATTTTAATCACATCACTGCTCTCTCCTGAAGTGTTTCCAGCTGTCGAAGTCCCTTCTTTACCGCTACAAGCTGCAAGCGCCCCAACGATTAAAGATGAAGCTAGAAATACGGATGCAAATCTCTTTAGTGTTCTCTTTTCTGCCATTTATTTCTCCCCCTAAAATTGTTTCGTAGTCTATTTTTCTACTAATTATAATATTCAGAATACTTAACATCAATAGTTAATCGAAATATTCTGAATAATATAGCCACTTCAACATCTTTATTTGATTATTTGACTTCCTGATTGTAAAACATTCTTTTTATTTAGTCTAGTGTGATTTTTTAGTAAATTTTGATTTTTATGATTTTATCGGTATAATAGACTGTATATCCTTATACTTTATTAATATAAAGATAGAAGATTAGCTTAAAAATAATCATCTATTAATCACTCACTTTGCATACTCAAACTTCCTCGCAGAAAGTCATAAAAAATCCAAAGATCCATATTCTCGTTATTTCTTCACCGGCATCATCATCCCAATTACGTATTACTCTATTCGACTGTTTATACAAGTTATTCAATTTTAATAGTAAATATGTGTTGTAGAAAGGTTTCTGTTTGTCCGCTTTTCACTTAAGTGATGCATTCACTACAATCTTTCATTTTGAAGCTCGTCTGCTCATAAACTGTTTGACACCAGTTGGTTTTTCAAAATAGCAATTTTCAACTTTCAAACACTTTAAAATGTGACAAAGGAGGGCATGAAAATAAAAAAGGCAGAATGGAATTTATCGGTTAAAATGATCCCTAAAGTTTTACAATGGTTTTTAAATTTTTGCCTTATTATCTTAAGCTTCTTTTTAGCTTTTCTTCTTATAAAGAAATTGGTGGATTTTTATAAAATTCTGTTGCTAGATGGTGGTAGTGATTATAAGCTCTTCCTTGCTAATATTCTCGTATTCTTTTTATACTTTGAATTCATTACGATGATTGTAAAGTATTTTAAGGAGGACTATCACTTTCCCCTTCGTTACTTTTTATATATCGGCATTACAGCGATGGTAAGATTAATCATCGTCGATCATGAGCATGCAATCGATACACTTATTTTTTCATTAATTATTTTAATTTTAATTATTTGTTACTTCATTATTAACATCACCCCTTTAGAGCGTCCCATCCGTTCATGGTTTTCGAGTAAAAAAGAAGGTAATTAAATTTTCACTTCCTTGTTCCATTGCCTAACTTCCGATATTTTATTCCCAAATTTAGTGAATGTGCATACACTAATCAAAAACGGAGGATTTTTAACATCATGTATTATGGATATCCATATTATTACGTTCAACAGGTTCCAATGAATCCTGTACCAACAAACCCTTTCCCATCCCCATATAACCAAGTACCAGTCCAATATGTTCAAATAACGGGACGACCAACTGATCAACAAATTTTGCAAAGAATTCGCTCCGAAAACAACAATCTTTTTACACAATTAACACAAGCTGGGGTAGACCGTCAATTAGTAGAAGCAATGTTTTTCTTCGTCATTAACTTTACTAGAAATCAAGCAAATCTTAATCAATCTGCTAGTCAAATCTATTCACTATTCCAAAGGGAAACACCTTGGTTTAATTTACTTATTCGATCAATGAATTTACCTGTCAACACAATTGACCAAGTATTAACAAGAGTTATAGAAATTACGCTTTATATTCTAAGAGGTGCGCAACCTGGTCCAGGTCCATCACCGGGTCCAGGCCAAGGTTGGTCCAATTGGGAAAGCCTAGGTGGGACGCTTCAAGGGGCTCCTGCTGTTGCTTCTTGGCAACCGAATCGTTTAGATGTTTTTGCAAGAGGCACCGATAATGCGCTTTACCATATTTGGTGGGATGGAACTCGATGGAGTAACTGGGAAAGCCTTGGCGGTGTATTAACATCTCCCCCTGGTGCTGTTTCTTGGGGACCTAATCGTATCGATGTCTTTGTTAGAGGCACTGATAATGCACTTTACCATAAATGGTGGGACGGTAGCCGCTGGAGTGATTGGGAAAGCCTTGGTGGTACTTTAACAAGCGGTCCAGCTGCTTCATCACGCCGTTCAAATCAGCTCGATGTGTTCGTTAGAGGCACTAACAATCGACTTTATAAGAGAACGTGGAACGGCACTCGATGGGAAGATTGGGAAGATCTTGGCGGTAACTTAGCTTCTGAACCTGCTGCTGTTTCTTGGGGGCCAAATCGCATCGATGTTTTTGCTAGAGGACAAAATAACCAATTAATTCACAAATGGTGGGACGGTTCAAGATGGAGTGATTGGGAAAACCTTGGCGGTACTTTAACAAGCGCTCCTACAGTTTCTTCCCGTAGACCTAATCGACTGGATGTCTTTGTTAGAGGTACTGGTAACCGACTTTATAAACGTTCATGGAATGGATCTCGTTGGGATAGTTGGGAATCCATTGGTGGGACGTTAACTAGTGCTCCTGCTGCTGTTTCTTGGGGGCCAAATCGAACAGATGTCTTTGCCAGAGGGCAAAATAACGACCTGATTCACATTTTCCAGGGTCGATAATAGAAAAGAGGCTGGGACAAAAACCCTCCTCTAAATAAAAAAAGCCGGTGAAATTTTACGAAAAGTAAAATTTCACCGGC
>NZ_JACSQA010000015.1 GCF_014836845.1 Ureibacillus galli | reverse complement strand
CTTCCAAAACGAGGATTAAAAAGTATATCTAAGCACATAAAACAAAACCTTCCAATTTTAAAGAGGAAGGCTTATTTGGTGTACCCTTTTTTTAGTATAGCATGTAGGTTTTAATATTTTTATTGAAAAATCTTGACAACTATTAGCTGGTTTTGTGGAATAAAATTAACTTTCCCTTTAATTTTTTTAAAAATTTCCAAACTTTATGCCAAATTTCCACTCCAAAATATTCGAATTTATTTCAAAACCACAGATGTACTTCTTGAATTGATGATTTTCAAATAGCCCTTTTTAATATAAGTACCACAACCATTCCGAATATATAACAATTTAAGATAGATATTACAGGTATATAAAAAAGAGTAATACAGACTGCCTGTTTACTCTTTTGACCGCAATTTATCCGCAGAATTTTTTTGTATTGAACTAATTTAACTGAGCTGATTTAAATTTCCTTAAAAAGATTAATAGATCAGACTAATTTTGCTTATTTAATCTCATTTAAATTCACTTTTTTCTAACCATCTATTCGATAAGGTGATGGTACAGGTTCGAACCCTGTCGAGACCATATTGCCGAAAGCTTTAATATCAATGGTTTTCGGTATTTTTATTTACGTAAATGATTGTATATTTTAATATCATGCAAAATGAGAAATTCATCTTTTGCAGCTACTAATTATCAAATGACTTAAAGTCTCTACTTTCCTTTTGATTTATCAACCTTTTCCCATTTGTGAGAACTTTTCGTTGTGCTTGAACGTCTCACGGTATCTTAAATTGTATTTTGCCCATTTGACCTCCTTTATCTTATACATAAGATATAACTAAGATATATAAGTTCAATGGCGTGTATTTTGTTGTTCTTTTTAACGTATTGTAATATTAAGTTTGTTTACAAAACAGTAAGCATTTAACATTTATTGATATTAATGCTAATATAAGTGTAAACAACATTTTATTACAACTATAAAGGTTATTAATGTTTCAGATTGAATTACAGAACGCACTACAAAGTATCTAGAGGGTTCAATCCGTTTTTTATTCAGCTCATCAATTCCAAGTTGTGTTTTATTTTTACATCTTAAAATTGAACGTATTCCAAATTCCTGAATATATCTTGTTTTCATTGATTATACTCCTTTAACTTATCTACGGATGTTGAAATACACACTGCTGAATTCTTTGTTCCATAACCATTGATATATAAAATTAATCGTCAATCTCATCCTCTAGACCGATTTAAAGTTAGGTATGAGGTCGGTTTTTTATAAATTTTAAAATTATATAATAAATATACAAAATATGAATTGAAGAATTAAAAATGTATATACTCTTGCCTTATTTTCTTCATATAACCATATAAATTTCAGGGGGTATCTTATGAAAAAGATAATTGGATTAAGCTTTATTCTATTTGCTGGTTTTACCTTATCCGGATGTTCAGGGTTAATAGAAAGTTCTTTAAATCCAAGTGATAAATCTGATTATGAAATTGCTACTAAACAAGAAACTGGAAATGGAAGTATTGAATTATTAACACCAACGATTACAACAAAGGACAATCAATTAGAATTTATGACTGAAGGAATTGACGAAAACAAAGTGACGTTTATTTCTGTTGCCAATAAAAAAATATTTGAACAAAAAATCAAGAATAATGAATCCTACGAGCTTAACATTCAAGGTATTAAAGATGCTCATAGAACTGACTACAAGCCAAAAGTCCAACTTTGGCAAACTACAGATGATACTGAAGATGGAGATATTGTAGTCTTTAAACAAGTTAGATATACAGTTGAGAAAGACTAGTTGTTGTTAGGCAATTAATCAGAAGAATTGAGAATATTCTTACCAAATAATTGTGTGCATTAAGAACACGACTGATTATTTTTCGATACAAGTGATATTTTTACAGTTTAGTATGAGTAATCAAAAAATGCGGGATCTCATTATAGGAACAACCGAAACTACAAAACCTCACTAAGTGATAAAACATCACTTATCGATTATAAGTCCTCTGAAAAATAGAGGGCTTTTTCACTTCACAATATAATTCCAATACACACTTCAGCTAGCAACTTCCCCTACTCTATATACACCGTGACATCAACTACGATACCACCACTGCATAAAGAAATTCGTTCCCATTTTTAGTTAACTACAGAACATTTGTCCATATTTTGACAATAAGGAAATCCAGGAAGTTAAAACCTGGATTAAATATTCAATAACCATTTTATCCTCAACCGTAAAATTAAAGAATCATAACATATGGCTATTTTAAACGAAATCATTTTTTCTTTTTCCACAAAAACGCCTGACTGTTGAATAAACAATTTTATATTTCTTAATCACTTAACAACCTTATTGTTATTAACAAATATTCAACTCTCCAAATTTCTACAATGAATTTTTAATAATTTCACTTAATTTGAAAATACCTACTTTTATTTCATCGAGTGAAGCATACCCATAAGAGATTCGTATAAACTGTCCTGACTTTTCAGCATAAATACTACCGGGATTTAGAAGAATATTGTTGGAAAATGCTTTTTCAATCAGCCTTTTCACTTTAAATTCGGGTTTTATTTTTACCCATATGAACAATCCACCTTTTGGGATGTCCCACGTCGCATAAGGACTCAAATAAATATCCAGTGCATCTAAAGCAACTTTTCTACGAACTCTAAGTTGTTCTCTTACTTTCTCAAGATGAGTATTATAGAAATTACTAGATAGCCATTCTGCGGCAACGAGCTGTGAAAGAGTACTTGATCCATAATCGGATTGCATTTTTAAATCTGCTAATCGATTAATAACTGACTCCGAGCCAACTATCCAACCAATTCGTAATCCTGGACTAAGGGTTTTTGATACACTCCCAACATATAATACATTTCCATAAAGGTCCCTTGCTTTTAGTGGTTTAGGTGGTGGGTTATCAATCCATAAATCACGGTACACATCATCTTCTATAACTGGCAGCTGCTCTCTTTCACAATAGGCAATTAATTTCTCTCGTCTCTCTTCTTGCATTAAGGCCCCTGTCGGATTATGAAAGGTTGGAATCGTATATAAAATATTTTTTCCTTTTTCCTTTGTTAGATAAATAGAATCGATGATTAGCCCCTCCTTGTCCATCGCTAATCCTTGCAACTCCATCCCCACAGACTTAAAAACATTCAACGAGTAAAGATAGGACGGCATTTCTAGCAATACCGTAGAATCTCTTTTTAGTAATCCAATTGAAATTAAATGTAAAGCTTGGAGCGCACCTGAAACTACGAGAATAGACGACGGCGATGCTTCGATTCCTCTTACCATTAAATAGTCACTAATGGCTTTGCGTAAATTTATATTTCCTTTCGGCTCTTCATATCCAAACGAGGTCAATTGATTCGATACCTTTTGAACGATGAATTTCATATCTTCTAAGGGGAACATCTCTGGTGATAGCTCCCCTTTACTCAATTGAATAAGGTTCGTATTTGATTCAGCTTCGTTAATCTCCTGCACCATAGATACACTAGGTTTATGAATTCCTAAAGTGACGTTTTCATTCCAGTTAGTTGAGGATTTCGCACCCATCAAAGTCCATGTATTATTCGTGACAACTGTTTCCTTCCCTGCTTTACCTTCTAGTAGTCCTTCTGCCATCAATTCCTCTAATGCCGTTATTACTGTACTACGATTAACCTGGAACTGTTTTGCCAAATTACGTTGACTGGGTATGGGACTTCCGATTGCCCACTCCCCTTTAGCAATTTTTTCTTTTATAAAATCAATAATCATTTGATATTTTGGTTTTTTCATATGTAATCTCTCTTCTTACTGGTTGGTTTTTTTTATTTTAACCGGTTGGAGAAATATATGCAAAAACCTATTAATATTGAAAACATAAATTTAATTGGTTGGATAAGAGGTGTATTCATGTTTAAAACATTTGATTTTAAGATTATTTCTGCTCATTTCATAACAATCATTTTATGGGCATCAGCTTTTCCAGGAATACGAGTTGCATTGTCAGCCTATTCGCCTGAACATCTATCACTTTTACGATTATTAGTCGGCTCATTCGTATTAATAATCATAGCAATTATTACAAAAACCCCATTGCCTGAGTTAAAAGATATCCCTATTATTCTATTACTTGGCTTTATAGGTTTCACCGTATATCAAGTAGCACTAAATTATGGAGAGCAAACTATTAGTGCTGGGATTGCGAGTTTACTTGTTTCAACAACTCCTATATTCACTGCTTTATTAGCTGTCTTCTTTTATCGTGAGAAACTTAGATTATGGGGATGGCTTGGTTCACTTATTGGTCTTTGTGGGGTAGCATTTATTTCTGTTGGAGATTCAAATGAAAGTTTTTCATTTAATTTTGGGATTATTATCGTTTTAATAGCATCCCTTTCAGAAAGTATTTATTTTGTTTTTCAACATCGATATCTAAAAAAGTATGGGGCTATTCCCTTTACGATGTACGCAATTTGGTCAGGTACCATATTTATGCTATTTTTCTTACCTGGCCTAAATGAAGCAATTATGGATGCCCCGTTAAATACAACATTAGTTATTTTGTATCTTGGAATCTTTCCAACAATCATTCCTTATTTTACTCTAGCTTATGTTACTTCACGAAATGGAGCGGCTGAAGCAACAAGTACACTTTATTTAACATCTGTATTTGCATTCCTTATCGCATGGATCTGGCTTGGTGAAGTTCCACAATTTTCTGCCGTAACTGGGGGCTTAATTACTTTAATAGGGGTATTTATTGCAAACATAAAGAAAGAAGAATTTATTAAAGAAAATAACATGCTCAAAGTTTAAACTAGTAATCAATGAACACTTCAGTTTGATGACAACAAGTATGAGAACAGTAACCCTCTATACATGTTGTCATTATTTATTCTTCGGTTGATAAAAAAATAACTTGATACTTTATTTATCAGCAAATGGAAAAACTTAATTTAGAAAAAAGATTGATCGAAATGGGGTTAATTCTTATCTTGCTCTATATTTCAACAATAATATCCAATGAAAACGTTCCCCAACAGTCTAGCCTATTCATGAAGAAAGACCCTCTCCATATTCAAGGAAAGCGTCCTATAATTGAAAAACTATTTTTTATTATTAATAGTGGTTTCTCATATATTTCTATGTCATTGATTTCCCTTTTATCAAGAATAAAGGTCTAGACTAATTTTCATTTCTATTTCCACCTTCGTTCCCAGACCAATAGGCCATAAAAGATCAGCATAAAGAAAACCTCAAAACGTTATTTTTATAATGTTCGTGGCTAATAAGATGTAATCCCAATTTAATTTGAGACCTTTATTATGAGTTTAAATTTATTTATAAGGTCATTTGTTATTCTACTTCAGGTTCACTAAATGGCCGTACATACATATCGATATCAATATAAGCATCAATTGCAGCAGCAAAGCTACTGAATTCGGGTGAGATTACTAAACCAGGTGTGTAACCATCAATCATAGCAATTACTAGTTCAATCCGTACATCTAAATTTAATTCTTTCTTTAATTGATTAATAATAACTGTTTTAGATTGAAAAACATTCAAAATTGGAAGTAAAACATCATCTACATCTAATGTTTCTAGAGTTTCAGATTCATATTTCCAGCAGGTAAATGAGCGAACACGGGAATAATTAATGTTTACTTTATCCCCAACACGCCAAGTCTCCGTCGGTTGAACACCTAATCTCTCGGTCAATACCTCTAATGGAAAATCAACAACATTCTCATTCCCTATAAAGGATACATATGCATATAAAGTGGTTTTTTCCATTTAGCCCTCCATACTCGAAATTTATAAATCATTATAACACTGAATATATTTACTTAAAATTACCATTTTGTATCTCTAGACTTATTCCAAAATCTGGGCTTTTAATTAAATAAAGCCCTTTCCTTATTCAAGGAAAATGCCTGATTGTTGCAGATTAAATCCTATTATCTAATTTTTGAGGTTTAATTAGAAAATAAGTGACATCCACGAATTTTTTCATCAGTGGAAGCCAAAGTCGCTTCATATATTGTTATTTTATCTTTTAAAACAAGTATCGTTACTATTAAACCAGCACCATAAATATTTTATATAATAGAAGATAAGTGGTTTATCTTTTCCTTAAGCATAAAAATACCCTCACTTTGTCCATTATACCAAATATAAGGGTAATTTTCTGTCTATTTAACTGTAACATCCAATTTTTGCAAGTGTTCTTCGATAGACATGATTCGTTCCTTAGTCTCTAAAGAATCTTATCCTCTTAAAAGAAACCTTTGGATCTTACCACTTGGCGTCTTAGGTAAAGCCGCTACAAATTCGATTATTCTAGGATACTCATGTGCAGATAAGTTCTCTTTTACATGCAGTTGAATTTCCTTTGCAAGTTGGTCACTAGGCGTATATTTTGCCTTTAGAACAACATAAGCTTTTACTAATTCACCTCGGCGTTCGTCGGGAACCCCGACAACTGCTGTCTCAGACACAGCTACATGTTCCATGATGGCATTCTCCACTTCAAACGGTCCTATTCGATAGCCTGCACTAGAGATAATATCGTCATTACGACCAGAAAAATAGAAGAAACCCTTTTCGTCATAGCTAGAATCATCTCCAGTCAGGTAATAGCGGTTACCATATAAAAATCGTTCCTTTGTTTTCTCTTCATTTTGATAGTATCCTTTAAACCAAAACAGTGGAGATTGTTCTGTATCAATAGCAATTTGACCTTCCTCATTTGGTCCTACTGCTTCACCCTTTTCATTTAATATTGTTGTCTTAAATCCCGGCATCGCTTGCCCCATTGAACCTGGTTTATAAGTATTTTGTAAAGTAGTATGGTGATGGTTATTAATTACCATCCCTTGTTCGGTTTGTCCGTAATGATCATAAATCGGTAATCCCAAATTTTTCTCTGCCCAATTAATTACATCGCGATTAAGTGGTTCCCCCGCACTCGATAAAACTCGTAATTTCAAGCGTTCAGCCCCATTACTTGTCACATCATCCCACTCGGCACGCATTGATCGATATACTGTTGGTGCCGCTGCAAAATTCGTTACGTTGTAATCCTGAAATACGCGAATTGTATTTGCTACACTAAAAGGTGCGCTATATACGATAAAAGTTCCACCTAGTAGTAAAGGTCCAATTAAACCATAATACAGCCCATATGCCCATCCCGGGTCAGCCATGTTCCAAAATACATCCCCTTCACGAACATCTAATCCATATCGCATGTATGCCTCAAAAGCAGCAAGCGCATACACCGGTACTTGTACACCTTTTGGATGCCCAGTCGTTCCGGATGTATAAAGAATGACGAACAAATCATCCTTCGTCACAACTTCATTAAATTCTAAAGGTTGTACATTTTTGAAGGAACTCCAATAATCCAAATCATCATTTACTTCATTTTTATCAACTGTAATGATTTTCACCTTTGAGCTATCAATGGCATCCGTTCCTGCAATTGTTCCATTTAACTTTGATCGATTCGCTGCATCCGTGATGATCACATCAGCCCCACTATTCTCGACACGATAATAGATTGCTTGTGGACCAAATGCTGTGAAAAGTGGTACATGAACCCCACCTAAACGCCAAATCGCTAATACTGAAATAATTAACTCCGATCCTTTAGGCAATAACACCGCCACTCTTTTCCCCTTTTTCACTCCTAAAGATTTTAAAACATTCGCAAATAGTAATGAATGACGTTTCAGCTCCCCATATGAATAACTGCGTTTAACCCCACTAGCATTCTCATAATGAAACGCAATCCGCTCACCATCATGGCGATCACAAAGTAATTCAACTACAGAAGAAAACGGTCCTTTATATTGGTGAATTAATGGACTTACATCTACTTGATTGATTAAATTGTTACTCATAAAACACCCACCCCTTATTTCGAAATATTCAGAAATATAAGTTTAATATATCACAACTATATTAAACTAAGAAGGTTATTTATGTTCGAATTGCAGGATTTACGCTATAAAATTTCTAAAATGAGAATATTGATTTCAAGTTTTAGATAAATGAATAGAATCTAGTGCTCTCGTTATTATTTTCGGCTTGATATTATCTTCTTTTTTCAGTTTCATGGGGGTATGATTTGATATTGTGTGACCAGTACATCGGTACAATTGCATACTCATAGACATATGTATACTCGTTCATTCTTCGAGCCTTTACAAATCCGTGAGCAATACCAAAAGCTTCAAACGCTTTATCTAAATCGACTTCTTCTTTTAGCCATAATTTAACCGCTACTTGTTCACCGTTGCTATCGGCAACTTAGCAAGAACCTCTTCTTTTGATAACGGAGTAATTCAGACACTTCGGAATCAGGTTTAATATCATGATAATTCACTTCCACAGGTTGCCCAGTTGGGACCGTATTTTTCACCACTATATATTCTGTCTGATCTAATATAAATCCACCAGCTGTTCCTATACCACAGACTACCGCTAGAATTCCTCCTATCCATTTCCACTTTTTTATAAATGAACACCACCCGATTTCCTTTTCTTACCTAAATCATAATTATTCTAGAAGTGTCGTAAATATTTATTGAATGCTTTGGTCTTGGTTTATCGATAGGCGATAAGTATTAGTGTTCGATATATTATTAGACAAATAAAAATTAAAAATGGCCCTCCTTCAACAAACACGAAAATTCTTATTCAATTTAAACACCCGTCAGATTAATAAAATTTACACAAACTCTCACTTATTATTTTACTAAGAGTTCCCCTGGAAACCTGAACTGATAAACTTAAATAGATTTTTGAATATAATGAGCTAGTTCATAAGGTTTTAGCTTTTTTAAATAGTATTCTTCTGCCACCCAATATCGTTTCTTATATTTCTCTAATCTTTCTTCTAAATCTCCAATATATGTATCACGTTGAAGTACACGTTCGTATCTTATTTTTTTAGGACAATCTAAGAAAATGATGTAATCATAAAAATTTTTCCACTCGTCCCGTAAAAGAAAGATGCCTTCTATTATTACAATGCTGTTGGTAGATAAATTAATTATTTTGTTAATATGAGTATCCTTTTCTTTATAATAAAAAGGCAATTTCAAAAATGAAACGTTTTGCTGTATTTTTTGAAAAAGATGTTCGATTAAATATTTGGTATCCCACTGTAATTGATAGTATTCAAACCATTGCTCCTGTCCCGTCTCATATCGCTTGGATCTTTCTACTATATGGTCATCAATATGAATTATCACAATATTATCAAGAATTCCTTTTAGCTGCTTTACAAATGTTGTTTTGCCAGCACCCGATAAGCCATCTAGAGCAACGATATAAGGTCTTGTTGGAATATGTTTTTCGTATCCCTCTTTTATTTGATAAATCAAATTATCATATTCATCCATTTAAATGACATCCCTTCAGATGTTTTAATTTATTGTGATTAGTTTAAGTACCAGTTAATATGGACAAATAAACTAAATTAAGAAGATAGGAAAGACATAATAGCAGATACTTTGCTTCACCATCAACGTTATAACAAATTAATTTACTACTTCCAATAATATTAAGCTATTTGAATGAAAGCGTTAACATGCATGATTCACTCTATTGTATTATGTAGCATATTATCATCTATCATTATGTCCTTAAATGAAAAAGGCGCATTCCTTTTCAAGAAACACGCCAGATTGTTGAATAACCTAGTAGTTTTTTTGACTAGTTTAATCCATTAAATATCTCAATACCAATTTGATCCAAATTCATTCACTTTAAGAGTAATTGCATTCTTTAGCTTGTACTCATTTTTTACGATTGCATTAATAATATGATCTCCTAAAAAATCAGATTTTATGAATAGTAGGAGGAGACGATACATTAGTAGAATTCAAAAGTACTAGCGCAGCATATTCATAAAAGAATTATTGAGGAGTAATTATTACTTAAAAATTGTATTGATGACTTCATCCAACGACATATTACTATCCAATTTGAAGATACCAGGCTTTAAATCATTTTCTAGTCCTCTCTTTTCCACTTCATTGAAAAAGGTCCTAGCATTATCAATGATTTCCCCCTGCACTAATGCCTCTCCAACTTCAATACTTGTCATTCCTGATGCCACATTGATAACCGTACGATAAATTACTTTCTCATTATCTTGCTTTTCCGATTGGTCCGTTTGTTCTTTTTGAGTTTGTTGACCTTCTACTTCTTTTTGCGCAACAGCTTGTTGTTCTTCCCATTCTGTTTTAGTTAAAATAACATATCCAGCATCCGAGAGGCTTGTTTTCATTTCCTCTTTCGTTGGGGACTTTGCTGTCACCTGATCCGTTTGTTCTTTGGGAGTAGACTGTGAAAAATAGACAATTCCACAAACACTCGCACTGATGAGAAGACCTGCAGCAAAGCTATTTATCAGATTAGCTTTCATTTGCTACCTTTCTCCCTTCCTGTTTTAATGACGTATATGGAGCTAGAAGCTTTTCTACCTCTGATGTTTCAAGCTTTAATTTAGCGGCCATAACTTCCACTTTAAAATTTCGATTATATAAATCTAATAATTTTCGCTGTAATTCTCTTTCATCATTACTAAGCCCAACTTTTTGTGAGAGGATTTCATTTTCTAAAGTCAAAACTCGAATTTCGTTTTGAAGCTTAGTAATCTCCTCCATTATCGTCATATATACCGTGTCAATTTCGCGTTGTTCTATTTTTGAAGCTTGTTTATTTTTGTACATAGAATAGATGAGTAGTAGTACTGCCACGATAATTAGTCCAGTTAAAGTCCATTCCATTGTTCAATCCTCCTTTATATAAACTAATTTGACCCAGTAATTATACTTTGAAAACTGCTAAATTTCGATTAAATTCAACAAAACACTACAAAAGTCATTGATAAAAACGTACTGAACGATTAGAAAGTTTCATTTTATACAATTCTCGTCAAAATAAGTTAATAACATATTCTTTTATTTAAAAAGTGTAATTGAAAGAATATTACATGTTAGAAATAAAAACTAGGTTACAAATTAAATGAAGTCTTCTTATATTTGATTTTAATAAATGACAATTAACCCTTAATTTGCTAAATTTAATATAGAAAGGAGTTATACATATGAAGAAACTAGTATTTAGTACAGCACTTATTTTAAGTTTAGCACTAGCCGCTTGTGGAAATGAAGATAGTGCTGAAGATGTTAAAGAAAATGAAGAGAAAACATCTGAGGATCAACAAACTGAAACGTATCATTCAGAAGAGGTTAATTCAGACGTTGAAGAAACAAATGAAGTTGGAACAGAACATGCAACAGAGTCAATAGGTTGGGAAGAAAAAATTAAAGAGATCGCTTCAAATGATGGGGCAGCTTCAGACAAATTTTATGAATTAGAAACATTTTTAATGGAGTACGAAGCTTCCGCTGAAGAAATAGCAACATTTAAATCTGACATCGTTAAGGATTATAAATCCGGAACATACCTTAGTGAATTAGATAATCACGAAAGGATGTTAACTAATATCTTCAAATCTTATTTTGTTGAAAAAAATAGCGAAGGTGCACTGAAAGATTTCGCTTTTGATTATTATCAGAATCTAAAATATGCATACCGTGGTGTTGATTCTCCAGAAAGTGAAGCAGTAAAAGCTAACGAAGATCAAATGAACGAAGCATTAGAACAAATTAATTAAACGTTAAGTCACTCTTATGAGTGACTTTTTTATTACACATTCACGCTTTATCTATCATCAACCTACTTTTAAGTACAATGTTAATGTATCTATGATTATATTCAGTGCCTAGTAATATATTTATCCACTCGAACATTTGCTTGAACTTTAATACCAGCTTTCCTAATTGGAATTTTCCTTCTCTTATTTCATTTTAAGAAGCAATTATTTGTTGTTCATCCACATAGCTAATCATTAAAATTGGGACGGAAGACGTAGTAAAGAAACGAATGTATATGATGATAAATTTAATGTTTATTGCTTTTAAATTCTACCTGTTTGCAGTGCTTTTACCCAATCACTTCTTCCATTTTTTTCACTTTGTATGATAGCAGCCTCTCGACTATAAGGAATAAGTATTTGTTCGATCATCCAGTTATCTTTCCTTTTTGTGACAATTGTATAATTTGCATAAGGAGAACCAGACTCCATTTTGTGATAGATTGGTAATGTATCTTCATAGGCAGGTAATCCAACACTACCCGGATTAATAACTATTTTGTTATTAGGCAAATATACAACTCTAGGTATATGGGTATGTGCACAAAAAATAATATTCTGCGAAATTCCATTAACCAATTTCAAAATATCTTCTGTCTTTTTAAGTGTAGAGCCATTTGAACTCATTTCTTCTAATAAATAGCTTTCATCATTAGTGGGAGTACCGTGACAGAAATAAAAGTCTTCAGTTTGTAAAGAAAAGGGTAAATTCGAAATCCATTCTTTATGCTCTTCTTCCAATAAATTTTGAACATATTGTACTGTTGGATTATTGGAATTGGGATCTAATAAGATTCTATCGCAATTTCCTCTAATATTTTGAATGTTCTCTTTTACTAATAATTTATAAGTTTCTATCGGAAAAAGTGGTCCATATAAGCTGTCACCTAAATTATATATATTTTGAATGCCGCGATTTTTAATATCTAATAGAACTGCTTGTAATGCATCTATATTGCCATGAATGTCAGAAATAATAGCCGTCCTCATCATAAGCTCCCCCTTATATCCTATATCTCTACTCTTTTTAATAACCTACCCGATCGATTAAGTTAAATCCATTAATCTCTCAATTCTATATAATCCAATATTTGAGTTCACTTTCCTAAACATTTCGCCCTTTCATATGAAAAGATACTCTCCTTTTTTAAGGAAAGTATCTGATTGCTGAATTTAATAGAGAAAGTTAGTTAAATAAGAAATCGATCAAGTTCATCGTGGTTTTTTATTATCACTAATGGATTAATGATGCTCTCAAAGTACAGATATTATTTTCCAAATATCCCTTTAAACAAGTTAACATATATACCCAACCTTCTTTTTGGCCTAGTATTTTATTTACTATTTCCGGGTCGTCTTCATTAAAACCTGATTCGGTCACCTCAATAATTGTACTCGTATTATCCAACTCTTTTAATGTAATTTTCACAACCGTTTCTTCATTTGATTCTCCACCCCATGAAAACACGATTTTCTTATTTTCCTCTGCTTCTAATACATTAATAACGAGTTCAGCTTCGTATTCATCATATCTTAATGTAACGGACTTCCCTTGGTCCCATCTTTCGGAACTTGATGAGAACCAAAAATTCCCGATTTTTAAAGGATCTACTATTGCTTCAAACACCTCATTCGTTGGCTTATGTATTTTAAATTTCGTTGTTACTTGAGTAATCATTACAAAATCAACTCACTTTCAGAAAATTTAATACTTTTTCATTATACCCTATGGTAATCTACTTTTACTCCCTAGTACTTCTTTTACTTTGATCAATCGAATTTTTCGTTATTTCATTTGACTAATTACATTTTAGTGTCCCATTATTAGGATAAACACGTGTTGCCCTATATCTCTAATATTCACAATGTGGTAACCACAAATGACTATTAAATAATTAATTACAGCTATTTTTATCAAAAAAATATAAAAAGATGGTCTTCCACAACTGGGAAGACCACTTTTGAATAGAGGAGGGATACTACATTAAAGGGAATTGATATTAGTAGTAATTCTTGCTAAAGAATGCACCAACGATAATTAATAGAATGAACAGTACTACGATTAAAGCAAAACTAAAATTGTTTTGATTATCGTAACTACCGCCTACGTTACTATAAGACATCTATTTCACCTCCCTACCATTAATAATTTATGAAATAAATTTAACATTGTTATGTACAAAAGTGGAATTATATAAAAAAATAAAAAGGACTAGGCAACCTTATGGACGCTTTTAACTCACATAAGTTAAAGAAATGATATATGGATTTTTTCAAAAATAACTTTTACTCATCTTTTAATGACCAAGTAATTTCAATCGTTACCAAAAAAGCTCTAATTGAATTTATGAAATAATGCTATTCAAAAAAATTCAGCACGATGGAAACCATATCATCGCGCTGAAATTTTAGTAACAATTCTTAATAGGTTTAATTAACATTTACATAAGGTTTAGGATTAAGGTGAGCACACTAGGGAGTTTTTCTCTTACACGGTGAATGCGTTTAAGATCAATATTAGATAAAATCAAAGTTTCTTCTTCTCCTCCACTTGCTGTTATAACCCCCATTGGATCCACAATCATACTACGACCAAAAAAGATATTACCTACGAGATTCGAACCACAAACGAACACAGTATTTTCAATGGCTCTAGCACGGATTAGAATTTCCCAATGCGCCTCCTTCAAAGCTCCTGCAAACCAGCCAGCAGGAACAAATAAAATGTCTGCTTCTTGCATTACTAATTGCCTTGAAATTTCTGGAAACATCAATTCGTAACAAGCCATTAAACCTATATTTCCAAATTCCGTGTTCACTACTTGAAACTGGTTCTCCCTGGATATAATCGTATCAAATTCTTTTTCATTTAAAGTATCAAATAAATGGTGCTT
The DNA here is from genome assembly GCF_014836845.1 of Ureibacillus galli. Classification (GTDB taxonomy): domain Bacteria; phylum Bacillota; class Bacilli; order Bacillales_A; family Planococcaceae; genus Ureibacillus; species Ureibacillus galli. The sequence continues at coordinate 69,036 of NZ_JACSQA010000015.1, read as the reverse complement.
TCTATAAGTGTGTAAAATTTGTCCATATCTATCAATAAATACTGTCGTATTATATGCACACTTCCGATCATTATTTTTTGTTTCCAACGTTCCACAAATTACATAAATTTTGTTTTCGCGAGCTGCCTCTGCTATGCATGTAATAAATGGACTATCTATTGATTCAGCCACAACTCTAGGTAAAACATCCGAACTTAGTTAAGGGATTATTAGTAAGCGATACCTACACGTATTTTTATATATTCATTACTTTTTATTAGGCTATATGTAAATTCAGCAGTATCTGACACTGAAATTTTCTTACCACCTTTGGGCAAAAAATTAGTATCTGTACGATAATTTCCTAATTTTTCGCCATCAGGTAAATAGGTAGGACAGACAATCGTCCAATCAAGTGTTGATTGCTTCAACATATCGTAGACTTTATGATGTTCTTCGGCTGCGCGAGTTGACTTTTGCTTAGATTCACTTGACTGATACCGTAATATATTTGGATTAATTCTGCTTTGGAGGATCCCTGCCGTTCCAACCGTAATAATTCTTCGGATTCCTTCGTTTTCCATCGCTTCAATAATCAATGGCATACTTTCTGATAGAGTGGTTGTCCCATCTGTATTGAGAGCACTAATCACAACATCCATTCCATGCAATACCCGTTCAATATCCTCTTGATTCAAAACATTTCCTTGAATGATTGTTAAATTTTTATGATTTAATTGCATTTTTTCTGGATTGCGAACTAGTACTGTTACATGATGTTGATCTTCCAAGGCATAAGTAACTATTTGACGACCAACTCGTCCAGTTCCACCTAAAATTAATAATTTCATAAAAAAACCTCCATTTATTAAACAAAATCTTACGTTATCATAAAATTATTTTATCTTATTAAGTTCTTTACCTCATATTACCGATAGTGGCAATAAGAAAATCCAGGTAAAAATAAGCAACCTGGATTGAACATTTTTATTTACTAACTTTCAATTATAGAACAAAACAAGAATAGTTTCACACAGTTAGTTTTCGCTGCACATAAGTAAAATTAAGCTTGGACATTCAAATTGAAGTTATATTCTATCCTAATAAGTAAGAACAGAATCAACTATTGTCCCCAACTAGAGTATCTATTATCTCCCATTGTATAATTTAAACTTTCTCCAATATTAGTGTTTGGGATTAGATTATGAGAATCGGTAATTTTTTTCTTTCTTCTTAAATCGATTAGCCAAGCAAAAATTAAAATACCAAAAATCGGAAATAAGAAGAACAAAATTGTACTCAAATGAAATCACCTCTTCCTATACCGTATACTCCATAAAGTCCTTTACATTCAATGGATTCACATCAATCTGCTAAGATTTGATTACTTTTTCTTACAAATTTTGTAAACACCTCTGAAATTTCAGGTGCAATCACGTAACTACCCGCAACTAGTGACTATTTTTTGAACTTTTGTTCATTGATTACCTCGAAATGATTCAATTAATGAAGATGGTTTTTTCATTTTCAATTGTCGTGGGATCGTAATTTTTTAAATCTTTAATAGGAATCGTTTCACCATTCATATCATAATATTCAAATTGTCCGATTAAATGATGCGCTAAATAAAGATAGACAATATTCGGCTCGTTTTGGAAAGTCACTTCTACGTAATAATTGGGTAAACCACCAAAAGCCCACTTAGATTCTAGTGTTTTAATTTCCGATTCATCATACCCTCTTATTTCTGTTAAATAATACATCACATCATCGGAAGCCTGATGTTTTTTAAACTGAATAAATATACCGAAAGATAAAATCATTATTACTAATATAACTAGAATAATGGAAATTTTTTTTATTTTAACCACTCCATAAATAGTGTTTATAAACTTAGATAAGTTCGATATTAAAGGAGACTATACCGAAAGGCTAAATTAATACCACTTATAAGCCTTTTTCAAACAATCAGTCTCAACTGGACTGATTGTTTTTTATTTTGACTGTTTTCGTAAAGATTATTATTTTTCCATCTTTTTGTTTCTTTAACTGATACAGGTTACAAACTTTTATATTTTTTTCTAAATGGAAAAAAGACAAATAATAATATGAATCCGACTATTAAAGTTACAATTGGAAATATGAAAGGGAAAAATAAAGTAGGAATACCTTCCCAAGCATCTGTATAATATCCAACCCTATGTGGCCCTAAATTACCAGCATTAAGTAATTCTGTTTGTAACGCATCTCTTTTTGAAAAACTAAAAGAATTATCACTTAACTTTCCATTTTCATCTAATGCATAAAGACTGAACTTCAACTTTTCATCAGGAACCCAGCCAACTATATCTCCGTTTGGCATCTCTTTTTCGTATTCTCTTGTTTTCTTCAAGAGTACAATAAATTCAGTTTTATCATTTTTTTTATCTTCTAAGGTTAAATAAGCAAGCTCACCAAAATATCGATTTAACCCTTCCGCCTCTATCCTTATTGGATACTCATTTAATGTATCTATTACCTTCCCATCTATTTTTAAGGATAAGTCAGCAATGCCAATTATATTTCCCCATGCATCTTTGTAACTTTCACTTTCCTTTATCGTTTCTACTATTTCGACACTATGATTGTTAAAATAAAAAGTCGATGCCATGGGAGGAAACCTTTCGTTTACATTTGTAACGGTATACAGTCCAACCATTCTTTGATTATGTATTAGCTCCATTATCATTTTTGATCCTAGTGGTAGTGAAGTTAAAAATAAAATCACTCCCACTAGAAATAACATTAATCGTTTAATCATATACATTTCACCTCTAAGTTATACGAACTATAGGTTTGGAAGAATAACTTCTAATTAAATCAATCCACTCCATTTTCTAGAATGGTGAAAGTCTTCTTATCACAATTAATTTCTGCCAATGCACCATATGGCAAAATAAATTTCGGTTCAGTATGGCCGAAATTCATATTATACAGAATCGGCAAATCTTCCAAATTATTTTCCTTCATAACGATTTGAATTGCTTCCTTATACTCATCATAATAGTGTTCATCTTGTGGTTTTCCAAAAATAATTCCCTTAGCTTTTTGTAAAATGCCTTGTGCAGCATAATTTCGCAACCAATACTTTATCAGATTTGGTTCTGGTTTTTCTTCAGATGTTTCAAAGAAAAGGATGCTATTTTCCCAACATTTTTTCTCTGGCCAAATTTCTGTTCCTTTTGCAAATTCTAATACTTCAATACAACCACCTATTAAATAGCCTTGTGCTACACCTGATCCTTGAAGTACTTCGTAACCTAAGTTTTTCTTTTTTGTACGGCGACGGTTTTTATTTTCTTCAATCCATTCTAAACGCTCACTTGTCCATTCTTTAGCTGGTTGAATTTCACCAATAACGTCATTTGTAAAGAGAGTTCGATTTACCATCTCAACTGTGTAGGGATCCATCTCCACATTCTCAGCAAAATCGGTTAAAATTGCTGGGCCATAAAAAGAAGATATTCCCCCTTTATGACAAAATAGATGTGAAATGGTCACATCAGAGTATCCCATAAAAATTTTCGGGTTTTCGCGTATAATATTAAAATCAATATAAGGGAGTAATCGAATACTATCTTCTCCACCAATATTTGCAATGATTCCTCGTATACTCTTATCCTGAAATGCCGTCATTAAATCTTCAGCACGAGCTTGTGGGTGTTTATAAAGATATTCTCCACCCTTCAAACTATTTGGCATAGGTATAACTTTTAGTCCAAAAACTTCCTCTAACCTCTTAACACCTTGTTCATAACGCCATCTAAGTGTTGGTTCACCTGCTCCACCCCAGGAAGGGCTTATTGTTGCAATCTTATCTCCCGCCTTTAATTTTTTAGGCTTAATTAACACTTTAATCCCTCCTAATAGTATTTGATTATTTATATATTTCTTAAATTCTATATAAACATCAAATTTACCTCCAGTTATTCAACAATCCTTCCTTTAAATGGGAAAATGCGCATTCTTATCAAAGAATTGCGCCTCATTGTGCAAGTTTAATTTAAACCTCATTACCCATAATTTAACCGCTGATTATTTTGTTTACCTTTCATCACAAATATTTGTATGCATACTTCTATTTTAAGTGTCTAATGCAATCGCATAACTTCCTATACCTTCTTCCCAAGTAACCAATATTTCATATTTTGCTTTACCTTTTTCTTTTACATCCTTAAAGTTATTGTACGTTGCGATTAGGTTATCACGATGATCGTAAACTCTTATTTCGTAATTTAGTGGCTCCTTTTCGAAGTTTAAAGTAATCGGTTCATTTAGATGAACTTTCTTTGCATCTTCTATGTTCACTAATTCTGTTGATGGCACAGAATCTACCTCCATATTAACCATTTGTCCTGTTTTGGAATCGAAATAACTCCAGCTGTAACCACCCTGTATTGTTCTAATTTCTTTTTTACCAAAGGTAATTGTTAATGAAGGTGGTTTTTCGGTCTGGGTCATACTAACTTCTTGGTTAATTTTACTACCACTTGAAGGAACAATTTGCTCTGTCCCAACTTCCTTTAATCGAGTACAACCTACTAAAGCACAAAGAATACATATCACACTAAATAAATAGATTTTTTTCAAAATATCCCCTCCTTTAAATTAGACATACATTTTATAAATAAGTTTCAAAATTCTTATTACGCTAACCTATCCCTTTAGTTTAAGTAAGATTTCTTTACAAATTTTAAAGAATCCTCAGAACATGAAAAAAGGCGCCTTCTTTTCAAAGAAAAGCGCCGAATGTCAAATAGTAATAAGATTTTCTTGGACTGAATTGTCAATTAAATTAGTACCCATTATCAATAATAGGTTCTGAGGTAAAATAACTTAATAATTTATCAAATGAATAGATCTCAGCATATGGTTTTATCTTAGTATCATTTTTTACCTTAAAAGGGTTATACCAAAAAACACAATTCTCATGAAGATAAGTGTTTGTAATCTACTATTTCAATTTTAAAACCATGATTACATATTTTTTGATTAATCTTCACATTATCACAAGAAGGAGATATTCTTACTTTAACCAAATCTTCTTTTACCCCATCATGATCATTTTTCGGGGGGATCTCAATTCTGACAGTAACATCATAGGAATGATTATCATTGTAAGTGATATCAACAATCCTTTTCCATTGCCAGTCAAAGAGGTTATCTCCTCCATACTCGCTGATTACTTTTTTATCAATCGTTGGAAATACTATGTCTGAAATAATGTCCTCTGTTGTGACATACATCTCTTCTGTGTCTGAACTAGCTTCTGATTTTACAAGTTGCGTAGATATTAGAACAATTAATACAAATCCTATTATGGCCAAGTATTGCTTTATCACCATGATTCACCTCAAAGTTCGTTTAATCTTCTTATTCTGTGCAGATTGTTCTTTTTAATTAAACGTACCTGTCCAATCATGGAATAACATTTTCACTTTTTTAGTTTTCAACCGAAACCTTCTTCATCAATCGTTTCAATTTATATTCTGTATCTGTTTCCTCGACCGGTGTATAAATACTACACCGTAAATCCATATCCCCTTGAACCTGAAGTGAAGTTAAATTAAACAACATTTTGCCTGCTTTTGCATGTCTAAATTCAATTATCATTTCGGGAGCCTTACTTACTTGACTTTCTTTCCAAAAATTCTGAAATTCAGAATGGGAATGACTCATTTCTTGAATAAATTGGTTGTACCATTCATCCCCTAAATAATGTCCATAATAGGTACGAAAAATCGCAAGAAAACCTTTTACAAAATGTTCCCAATTGACGGCCAATGTTTTAAATTCTTTTCTAGTAAACAATAAACGAATTAAATTTCTTTGTTCAATAGGTATTTGTTCAAAATCTAAAAAAACATGAGCAGCCGCAGGGTTCCATCCGACTATATGACAATGCCGATCTGTAATGATAGTGGGACAATATGTTAATTCCGATAATATACGTTTTAAGGAAGGGCTAAGTTCTGTTAGAATCTTTTTTTCATTTGTAATTTCTGATTTTGTCTCTAATGCCAGGTCATATAGGTAATCCCTTTCATCATTATTTAATTGTAATGCTGAAGAAATACAATCAAGTACGATTGAAGAAACTTTTATATCTCTTCCTTGCTCTAGCCATGTGTACCAAGTGGTACTCACTCCTGCCAATTGTGCTACCTCTTCTCTTCGTAATCCAGGTGTCCTTCTTCGAGTTCCGGCAGGCAAACCAACAGACTCCGGCTTAATTTGGGCACGCTTAGCCTTTAAGAATGTCGATAATGCTTCAAGCCTAGTTTTATCATTCATTTTTTATAACTCCTTAATTTATCCATTTAACCTATTAGCAATTATACCAGGATAAACTATCCCTTGTAATAGGATAAAAGAGATTTAAAATACAAGTATATGATTGATTTGGAGGGATGAAAAGTGGAAAGAGTTGTAATTACTGGTATGGGAATCGTGTCGCCTATAGGAAATAACATCCAAACATTTTGGAACAATTTAATTAACGGAGAATCTGGTATTTCCACAATCGATAAATTTGATGTTACGAATCAGAAAACAAAAATTGCAGGCGTCATCAAAGATTTTGCAGCAGCTGAAGTTTTAGGAAAGAACGAAGCTAGACGTTTAGATCGTTTTACTCAATTTGCTTCAGCTGCAGCTGAACAAGCTTGGGTAGATTCTAAGTTAGATCTTGATCATATAGATGTAGAAAGGTTAGGCGTATATGTAGGTTCAGGTATAGGGGGAATTGAAACCTTAATTGAAAATATTGATTTACTTAGACAGAAGGGTCCAAGAAGAGTTAGTCCTTCCCTAGTACCTGCCATGATTTCAAATGCTGCTGCTGCACAAATAAGTATCAAGTGGAAGGCAATGGGACCGTCTTTGTCACCCGTTTCCGCTTGTGCTATTGGAAATACAGCTATTGGTGAAGCCTTTAAACTAATTCGTTTGGGAGAAGTTGACGTAATGTTCGCAGGTGGAACAGAAGCAGCTATAACAGATTTATCCATTGCAAGCTTTGGAAATGCTACTGCATTATCAACAAGAAATGACGATCCTGCTAAAGCCAGTCGTCCATTTGATGAAAATCGAGATGGTTTTGTCATGTCAGAGGGAGCCGGAATTTTAATATTAGAATCGTTATCGCATGCTCTACGTAGAAATGCTAAAATCTATGCAGAAGTCATTGGTTATGGTGCAAGTTCCGACGCACACCATATTGTAGCTACACATCCGGAAGGTAAAGGGGCCTATCTTGCAATGAAGGCAGCATTAAAAAATGCAAAGATATCGCCAGATGAAATAGATGTAATTAGTGCCCATGCAACAAGTACAAAAGTAGGAGACATTTCCGAAACAATGGCTATTAAGCAGCTGTTTGGTAAACAAGCTTATCAGATTCCCGTTACTGCTAATAAATCGATGATCGGCCATATGTTAGGAGCAGCAGGCGGGGTTGAAGCGATTGCTTTAGCAATGAGTTTAAAGGAAGGGATAATTCCTCCAACAATTAACTTAGATCATCCGGATCCATTATGCGATCTCGATTATGTACCATCTTTTGCTCGCCAAATGAAAGTAAATATTGGTTTGTCTAACTCATTCGGTTTCGGTGGGCATAATGCGGCAATTGTGTTAAGGAAATATGAATGAATAAACTTTCTTTTGTAAATCTAACCCTTTCTTAAGGAAACGGTTAGATTTTTACCATTAAAAAATCTTTTTATAAAATAATTTTCCTTATCTAAAGAAAGTGTCCGATTGTAAAAATATGCTCAACGCTTTTAATTACCCCCTTTTAGAATGCTCTTAAGCCATTCAATAAATGAATATAACCCTATCATTATACTTCTCTTAAAGTGTTTTCGTTTGACTAAAGATAAACTGATCATTAGGATTCCAAACGTGTAAATCATCAGCAACGTAACCACGTAACCATAATACGCCATCTATTTTTCTTAGGTAAAATCCCTTCGGGTAATCATCTTCATCACGTACTATCTATGATGCGATTGTAATCGATCCGGCAGGAGCTTGATGTTGTGGTAAAGGGCTTTCTGAGTTACTTTCGGGTTGGTCTAGATATTCAAGTCTTAAGTAAGGTCCTAACTCGAGAGGACACAATTCTAACCCTAGCTCTTTCGCTTGTTTATACAATTGAGGCATAGTAGCTCCATTTGGAAAACCACAATCCATAACAGAAAGTTGAACGATATTTAAGCTGTACTTTGATTCAGAAGTGATAAATTTATCATCATACAATAATTTCTTTCCATATTGATTTATCGAGATTGAATGTTGATACAACTTTTGAATTAACTGCATTTTCGTTAGTCCACCAACCTCGATTGCTCTCTCAAAAAAGGGACAATTAAGGTATATTTCCATTGTGCTCTACTCCTTGCATATTATTGAGATTCACAAATACTATTTAAATAAAAAGCTTAAAAAATCTTTTTCAATAGTAAATCAACTATTCATGAAACCTATCCATAGCCTGCTTTTGCTTTTTTATCAATAGTAGCTGTTAGTTGAATTAAAATTAAGACTACCAAGTTAAATTATTTAAGAATGTAAGTAAATCTTTGTTCACTTCGTTAAAGGCACATTTCTTTTTAATAAATGCGCCAATGCTTGAACCGCTTAATTGTTACTTCTCTTTAACTTTCAAATTAATTAAATAAAATCAAAGTTACATTTTTGCTTATTGCTATCTTTCTATTCGTTAATTAAATATTCTAATGAAATTAGTGAATTTTTATTTTGAATGCATCCGTTTGAAAGCATTATATTTCTCATTTGAATATTATCAACTTGAGTTATTCCTAAATAAGACTTTGCTTTAAATTCTTTTTTTAATCTATACAATCCTATTAAATGCAAATTTTTCCCTAAACCTTTCCCTAGAAAATAAGGGTGAATGCCTATCCAAAAATGCGCCCTTCTTGTTCTGTATTCGGTTCTATATGAGGGAAGACTACACCGACAGGTTCATTATGAACTTTATAAACTGTAAACATTTTCTCAATTTTTGATGGAAGCTCCATCTTCATACCAATTAAAAACTTTTCTGTATCCATAAAACTTTTACCCATAACTTCAGATAAAAAAGAGATTGAGTTATTTTCAAAAACTGACCAAACCTCATAATCTAGTCCCGCTATATCGAGGGGCGTTGCAAAAGAACTCCTATACATCATCCTTTCACCAACAATCTTCATTTTATCTCTCGTATAAATTAAGCGGTCTAAAAAAATTTTAGGACATTCAAACTTTACTTTTTTCAATCAATTGTTCCTACTTTGAGTTAAAAGTAAGTTCATCAGCAGATCAATTTCATCAGCTTGATTATCTCTATTCTCTAAAAGTTCCAAAATGATTAAACTATCACTTATTACATAATGAACGCCAAGCTTGTTTAGTTGTTGGAGAAGTTTTTCCATACGCTTCACTCCTCTAACCATTGTTCTACTATTTTATCCATCTCTCTTTCCAAATTCTGTATTTTACCATTATTTAGTTGAGCCAATTTCAAATATTTTTTTGGAAACATTTTTTTTAATGAGGAGTCATACAAACTACCATCTTGCGGTTCTATATATTCAATAACAGAATAATTTTCTTCATCTTTACTTAACCGAATGACTGCAGGTAAAGAATGTCCTGCTTGAATTTCCTTTCCGGTTTCTTTATTAAACCCGGCATAATATGACCACATATAGACGCTTATAATCCCATCCGTCTCATTTGTGCCAAATACTTTATGAATTTCAAATTGCTTATCTGTAGGATAATATGAAGATGAATATTTTTGAATAATGTAATCAGAAATTACTTTATCCATCTCTTCAGCTATATGGTTATCCCCATCTTGTAATTTAACTTCATTGCCACTACAACTAACTAAAATTAATGCGCCTAATAATAAAAATAAAATACTTAATCTTAATGATGTGTTCCTCAAATGGAACCACCTTCCCCTTTTATAAAATAATCTTTTTTATAATAAAAAATTAAAGCATTTTTCTGCTTTCACCATGGGGTTTATTAAAAATTCTTAAAAATTAATCTACATAAATATCCATTTCCATTCCTAAAAAGGCAATTTCAAGAAAAGTGAGACCTATTTTTTTCAGAATCGCAACCGATTGTAAATAAGAAAAATCCTGCATATAAAAATACAGGATTTTTAATCAAACTCTATATTATAACTAACAAAATAGCATTTTTGTTCCCACTTATTTATGGCTACCACTAATTAGTTATGTTCTATTTTTACTCGTTTAACAAAGAATGCAATTACCAAACCAATTACAGCCACCACAATAGCAAAAGTAAATGATCTATGTAATCCTTCTGTAAATGCTAATAAAGGATTCAATGGATTCGCCGCATCTACAGGATTACTTAAATAATCATTACTTCCTGAAGATAATAATGAAATAGCAATAGCGGTACCGATTGCTCCAGCTACTTGTTGTAAAGTATTCATAACAGCTGTTCCATGCGGATATAACTCCGGTGGCAATTGATTTAGCCCATTCGTTTGTGCTGGCATCATGATCATCGATACACCAATCATTAATACAATAAGTAGACCAATAATGAAACCTTTTGAAGTCTCAAGGTCAATTGTAGAGAAACCAAACAATGTTGCTAAAACTAATACGAATCCAGGAATCACTAGCCACTTAGGTCCAAATTTATCAAAAAGTCCACCCATTAATGGGGATAGTAATCCATTCATTAATCCACCTGGTAGTAAAAGTAATCCTGCTGTAAACGTGCTAAGTGCTAGTACAGTCTGTAAATACAGTGGTAATAAGATCATGGAAGAAAGCATCACCATCATAACGATAACTATCAGAATTAAACCAATTACAAACATTGGATATTTAAATACTTTTAAATTCATAATCGGTTGCTTCATTGTTAACTGACGAGTGATAAATAGGAATAACCCAAGAACACCCGCTACTAAGGAGATGATTACTTCAAGGCTTCCCCAACCTCCACCTTCTCCAGCACTACTAAATCCATATACAATTCCTCCAAAACCAATAGTGGATAATAGAATCGAAAAGATATCAATTTTTGGTTTAGTAGGTGTTGTAACATTCTGCATAAAGAAACTACCATATACAATAGCTACTATTAATAACGGTAAAGAAATCCAAAAAATCCAATGCCAAGTTAACCATTTAAGAATCAAACCAGAAATCGTTGGCCCTACAGCTGGTGCAAAGCTAATCACTAACCCCATTAAACCCATAATTTTACCACGATTTTGCGGTGGGATGAGGACAAGAATCGTATTAAACATAAGCGGTAATAAAAGTGCTGTTCCTACTGCCTGAACTACACGAGCGATCATTAACACTGTAAAAGTTGGTGCGATAGCAGCAATAAAAGTACCTATAATTGAAAAAATAAGAGAAGTTATAAATAGTTGTCGAGTCGAAAACCATTGTAAAATCAGACCAGAAACCGGAACTAAAATTCCCAGTGTTAACAAATAGCCAGTTGTTAACCACTGCACAGTAGTTTCATGTATTCCAAAATCCGTAATCAGACTATTTAATGCCATGTTTAATGCCGTTTCACTGAAAAGACCGATAAAACCAGCGATTAGAAATGAGACGATAATAGGTACTGTTTTAATATTATTTTTTGCATTGGTCAAACCATTGTCTGCGGAAATATCTACGTTCATAATTTTTCTCCCTTTAATTCATTATTTATTTGTTTAATGATGCATGGTGGAGCCTTCTGATAGGTTTGGTTTAATATCATATAACCTCTCTTGTCATTCAGCTTATTTACCATTAAATCAAAGTCATTTTAGGTCATAAATCTCTGAATTCTCGCTCCCCATCCATCCCGAATTTTTTATAGATTAATTTGGAAGCATACCTCTTTACTACGTCTCTATGTATCAGAAAGATTATAATGCATATTCAAGAATTGTATTACAGAGGATTTACTTATTCATTTTTTACAAATTCCTTTTCAGGTAGCCCCAATATATCTGTATTTTTAGGTATATGGCCAAGTAAACGTAGCATCGTTACGATTTGCCCTTTATGGTGGGATTCATGAATAATTGAATGGATTAATAATTGATGTGGTGTTTTTCTTATGAACCCACTACCTACTCTCCACGCAGGTTCTTTTTCAATAAACGTATCAAATTGATTTGTGAATTGTTCAAAAACTCTCTCTACATATTCATTGTTTAAAATAGCGTTGAATATCGTCCACCTGCATATTTTTAACAACTTCCTTTTTTAATAATGGCGATGATGTTTCTGATAGCACAAAAGAACCTAACCACGCATGATAGCAACCCGCTATATGAACTAAAGAATCTCTAATGCTCTGAAAGCCAAATTCAAACTCTTTAGTAAATTCATCTTCATTTAATTCGCTACACTGATCTAATAAAATTTGACGTGTTTGTTTTATCCATTCATATTCTTTCTTTTCCAAAGGAACCTCCAATATCAAAATTAAGTGGATTTTTCACTTTACTATACACTAAATAATCGTATCATTACATCCATTTTGTTTATAATTTTGCTTTTTTAACAATTATTAACACGACTTTAATAAACGTTTCTACTTTAACAAAATATTCATTCTGTTATTTCATAAACTGTATTTTAAGAAAAATGATTATTTATATTTAATTATAAGAGGTCCAAATTCTATACTTAAATTTACCATCTACTTGAATCTCATCTCTATGCAAAATAACTTGTACATTAACGTATTCCGCCCATTCTGGTATTAATTTAGTTAAATAATCAATTACCTTTATATCAGGTGTTGCATAACCTACAAGTTCTTTTCTAAAAAAGCAATATGCGAAATCTTGATACAAGGAATCCGTCCATTCATGTACTTCAAACTGAGAATCAAAAATCCTTTCATCTTCTCGATATTGTCCATTTACCCAGTGTATTTCCAACTCCATCCCCCCTTATATAAATTCCTATTTTTTATGTATATGTCAAAAATATGCCCTTTCAGGAGAAGGACGCTTTCCAAATTTTCTGGAAAGCGACCATCTATGGAATAACAATTTTGAATTATTTTACGAATCCGTACTTTCAAGATTCGTTTCAATTACTTCATTATCATATGCCTTCCCATCGGCAATATTCAATATTTCCAATATATATACCATTTCGGATTTAAGATTTCGCCTAATTACTAAAATGGGGACATTAAAGAAATAACTAAAAACGTTACTTGACTCTGAAAATTAATCATTTTGGAAACCACGTATAATCTCCTGGACAATAGGTGTCGATTTTCTCGTTCTCAAGTCAAACATCACCTCTGTCACCGTTGCTTCAGTAATAACTTCATTTTTCTGATTGAGAATTCTTTGCTCAAAGGAAAAGCTCGTATTGCCCAATCGCAATGGGTTCGTTTCAACGATTAAGTACTCACCTAACTTGGCTTCCTTCCTATACAGCACCTCTATCTTTAATACAACAGACTCTATACTTTTTTTGTGTAAACTTTCGAATGATAGGCCCGTCTTCTTAAACCAGTCTGTTCGACCATCTTGAAGGTACTGAAAATAAACAATGTGATTCACATGACCTAAACTATCAATATCCTCTTCTTTTACGACGATTTCTATTATCGAATTCATTTACCTCACCCTTTCCCGGTGCATATTTAGTCTAAGTTATTATGCATAAAGGATAAAAATTCCTTCTTTCCTATAATTGTTTAGGTGTCATCATCAACAATATGGACGCGTATAGAAAAACATCATTCATCTATCATTATTGAAATAACAAAAAGAGGGTCATTTATCATAGAAAAAGAACCCCATTCGAGGTTCCTTAACCAATACTGTAATGTAGTAGTAAAGTTTTTACTTCGATGTAGGAGATTCACTTATTCTTCATCGACAACTATTCTTGATTTCTATTTCGAATTTCCTTTTGCACTTTTCGCAATGCCTTTTTTGAACCCCTCTCTAGGTCATGCTGCAGCTTTCTTTCTTGATAATTCGTAAATAAGGTGTTGATATCATACCCTTCAGGATATAATTGACTTGCTTTAATATCCAATTGAATCCGTTTAATATTAACTTCCAATATTTCACCTTTATAAAATAATTTAATGTTATTAAATTTATCTTTCGGCTCAAAGACAATGGCATAATCATCTTGGCTGATTAATTTTACCCGATCACCGATATCATAATGTTCTGTCTCTAATTGCTTTTGTGCTTCATGTACTTGTTTTTTTATTTTGTTTTCGTTGATTACTTCGAGATTATAATTTTTATTTTCTATATAGGATTGAGCCCGCTTCAAAACATTCTCACGGATATTCATCTTACCGGAAATCCAAAGTGCATTACTCTCTCCTGATTTCCCTATTAATAACTTATACAACGGCTTCAATTCAGCGCTATCAAATAACATGGCCGCATTCATAAAGTCATCGTGCATTTCAGAATAGCGTTTAATTTCCCCATAATGAGTTGTTGCAATTGTAATACATCCCATATGGTAAAACTCTTCTAAAATGGCGATGGCTAAAGCAGCACCTTCATTTGGCTCCGTTCCACTTCCAATTTCATCAAATAATAACAGCGTATTATTAGTAGCTTTACTCATAATCTCTGAAATATTTTTCATATGGGAAGAAAAAGTACTTAGTGCATTTTCTATACTTTGATTATCCCCTATATCCACAAAGACGTGATCAAAAATAGCAATTTCCGTTCCTGGTTTTGCCATAATATGAATCCCCGACATGACAGCTAAAGTTAAAATTCCAATTGTCTTTAATACGACAGTTTTCCCACCCGCATTTGGACCTGTAATAACTAGGCTTCTATAATCCTTTCCAATTTCAAAATCTAATGGGACAATGTTGCCTTCTAATAATGGGTGTTTACTATCGATTAATTTTATATAGCCGTAATTATTGATCTTCGGTTCGATAGCATCCGTACTTTTACTATACTTGGCCTTCGCAAAAATCATGTCGTACTGACTAATGCAGTCAATATTAACTCTTATTTCATGTAAAGATTCATAAATCGCTCCGGTCAACGTTGCTAAAATTTGATATTCTTCAACGGATTCTTCTGATTTTAAACTCACTAATTCTATATTAAGCTTCGCAACAGTCTCAGGTTCAATGAATACTGTAGATCCTTTAGAAGATGTTTCAATAATCGTTCCTGCTACATGATTTTTAAAGGACGCTTTAATTGGAATCGTGAAACGGTCGTCTTTTTTACTAATATAAAATTCTTGGATATATTCTTTATTGGCTCCACTTTTCAGAAACTTATTCAGTCGTTCTTCAATTTTCTCTTCTACTTTCGCTATCTGATTTCTAATGCGTTTTAATTCTTTACTAGCGCCTGAATCAACTCGATTTCCTTTAATAGCAAATAAAATATCCTCTTCAATATTGCGTAATTCCGTGATAGAAAGTGCATAGGAATAAAGTACAGGGGCAAAAAATTCCTTATCCGCCATGAACTTCTTGATTTTTCTACATCCCCTTAAAAAATCAGCAACTGCAAGTAATTCTGTCGGCGTTAATATCAACCCTTTTTCTAATTTTTCAATATGGTTTGTTATATTGGAAATGCCAGTCAATGGCAAATGCTTTTCAGCGTCCAATAACTTTCTCGCCTCACTCGTTTCATTTAAACGATTACGAACAACTTTTAAATTCGAACTAGGTTCTAATTTTTCGATTAACTCTTTTCCTAAACTACTGACACAGTGGTTTTTAACTTTATTTTTTAATTCTTGGTAGTGTAATTTTTCAAAGGTCATATGATTCATATTATCATCCTCATTCCAAATAAAATAAGCCCGCTAAAGCCTTCCCTACCTTCCAATTTAAACCATCAAATTGGACAGAAAGCTTCCGCGGGCATAATCTTGTAGAAACAAGATCATATTTCGAAGAGCATAATCAAATAAGACTTAGCTATGTGAAGCTTTATGTCTTACATTTTATGCTAAACGAATATATGGAAAGAGAAGCAGTCTGATAGTAGGTACTCAAAAATGTTAAAATAACATATTTGAAAAAAGGCATACTTAATAAACTGGCTTTAACCAGAAAATAAGTACCTTATTCAACTAAAAACAATTAGTTGACACCTACTACCGACATAATTCACCACACCTTTTTGTATTATGAGATTAATGTAGCATGGAAAGGATGTTTCGTCAAACAGCATGGATGATTATTTCTTTCCCAAAATATTGTAAAAATATGTTATTATATATTCGTATTCTCCCTAAAAGAAAGGTGTGTTTCTTGATGCAAATGACCATTGCACGTGCTATGACACGTAAAAAAACGATAAAAGCCCAATTGGATAAAATTATAGAAGATATTTCGAATCACAGTGCTATTAATAATAAAAGATTACATATCTTATCAAACGAAAAATCAGATATTAAAAAAAATCACCGTGAGGCTACTGAAAAAGTAAAATCATTATTTCAACAATTTCACGATCTAAAAGATAACTATATAAAGCTCACATTAGCTATCAACAAAGCGAATTTAGAAACAGAAATAATTGTTGCAGGTAAAACGTTAAAAATTGCTGAAGCATTAGTTTATAAAAATGACATACAAGAGTATTTATCAAATTTGAAAACCGCTTATCAACATGCTGTAAAAAAAGCAACACGAGAAGTTGATACATTTAATCAAAACATGAAAACAGAAGGTTTATCGGAGCAGGTGAAAAAAGAAGTTCTTGCTGATGTGTTATACTTAGTTCCAATCGAAAAAATAGATGAACTTGATTCATTTTTAGTTGAGTTTATGACTGAGATTGATGGTACTTTAAATGAAGTGAATGCTAGAACATTAATTGACGTCGATATTGATTAAATTTCAATGTTGCTTGCATACCGTTGTAAATCACTAAAAATCAGTCACACTCATATGGGTTTGCTAGAGATAGCAAACGTTTTAAATCAAAAGACATTTAGTGTTCAGTAATGAGTGTTCAGTGTTTAGTACTTAAGCAAATCAGTGATTAGTATGGAGTGTTTAGTATTCATAAAATCCTACCATACAACTTTGAAGTTTTCTTCGAGGTAAATGACTGTCCTTGTGGTTTCATAGGTAGGCTGGTTTGTAAGCAATCTTACATAAAACAGAAAAGTCGAAAAGAGGATGTATGAGGTGGATATCTCTTACATCCTCTTTTCATATTCATCTTGTTATTCCAATATAAGAGGTACAACAACAAATATTATTCGGTTACACCATTTCGTATAATTTCTGTATCAACCTTTACATTGACCTTCATTTCCGGATACAATTCACGCCATTTTTCTTCCGTTAATTTAGAGTTTCTTACTTGAGCATAAAAATGTTCGCCAAAGCCAAAAATATCGGAATTCACTTCTTGACTATATTCAATAATCCTTTTTATTTCAGATTCCATTTTTTTATTTATTTCTTCTTCTATTTTTTCTGTTATTTTTTTATCCCCAACCGAAAGGCTGGAATGAATCTCTACCAATCGACAATCTAACTTAATATTTAAATCAATTTCATTTTTATTATGGTCGGTTATTTCTAATTTTCTTTTTGAATTAATAGCATCAATGGCAATTGGTAAATCTTCTGGTAGGTTTTCGGGTGGATTTTTAGAATGATTGAGTAATTCTGCTGGTAAAACCAGTTGCGCTGTTCCATCTTTAATATCTTTTCTCGTCAACATAATATAGAAAACATCGGTTGCCGGTAGATTACCTACCATCTTCCCTTCCTTAAATAAAGCAACCCCTGAAATATCGATATATTCCTCAATCTTTTTTATTATTGGTAGAGCAAAGTCTCGTAATGGTGAAGAAATATCTCTTTCAACTTCATGAAACGTGGAAGAAATCATTTGTTGCTGTTTAATGTTATGATCCAATAAATTAAATATATGTTGACCAACATCTGTAATGTTTTCATACTTGTTTTCTAGTAATGTTTTTGTTTTCCCTAACTACACTTAAGTAAATACTTGTGGCCATTTCAGGATTCATTGCAATAGTGTGAACGGCTTCCTCTAAACCTTCTTTCGCTAAGTCATCTCCAAACAAAACGACCCTCAACTGACCGGTTCCGAGTTTTTTAGCTATTTCTAAATCAACTTTGAGTTTGGATTCTTTACTCGTTGCAGCTGTTTCGGAGTGAATTTCAATATTACTTTGAAATTCTGGATTAATTTGACGAACCACTGCTGTTGCAGACAAAAGATCTTCTTCTTTATCATAACCAATTAAAGTGACTATGCTAATTCTCTCAAGTAATTTTGTTTCCGTACAAGCAGTGAGAATTAAGCAGATAGAAATAAAAAATATAAACCATTTTAACTTACGCTTTTTAAACATAATGTTTTTCTCCAATTTTTTACTTAAAACTAGAATTATCCTTAGTGTAATAAAATATACATTTTTTCAGGATGCAAAACTTGTTCATGGAGTGCCAAAACATTATTAGGAATGGTCATTTTGCCTCCTTTAGATAAATGAAATGAATAACGTAAAAAGAAATCCCTGTCATTAATATATTATTAATGACTAATAACCAAGCTTCTCTTGTGTCCATTTAGTTTTCAAAAAAAAATTCCAAAAGAAATGCTTTCTTAAAAAGGTGTAACACCAGGAAGGTATTCATAATATTAATCCCTATATTTATTTATTATTAATGCACCAAAATTTGTAAAGTATTTGTAAACCCATCATTTTATTAATTTCAGAAAAATGTTAAATATTGAGAGATTATCTTCAATCCCTTTAGATCAATTGTTATACTTTAAGAAGTAGGAAAATTCCTTTCTTTTTGATGCTACAATCCATTGTGTATATCTCACTTAAATACTTGTCTGCTGTAACAGTTAACCTTAAGGATTTTAGTATGGTGGCTTTGTGGACGATGCTATTAAAACATTTAATAATATGCTTTGGTCAATTATATATGGATGTAATTGGAAATGTTAGGAGCGTTCTATAATGAGACTAAAATTGAGTTTATTCGTTATGATTATTATAACGGCTATCATGATTTATCAAGTGATAATTAGAGATCATTGGTCTCTAAAGGTATCAGCACTCTTCGTTATAATTTACCCTGTTGCAGTAATAGTAAATATAACGAAAATAATGATTGAGGAGAGTAAACAAAAATAGTCTTTATTAAATTATTTACCATTTGGTTAACAAGATTATCTTTAATATTTTTTTGCGTATGAAATAGCCATTTCCCTTAGCAATTTGCCCCATGCACATTCTATCAAACTTCTTATTAAGTACTTGTATTGCTTGCTTCCCTTTCCCCTTCTTCTTTCGCTGTTGTACTTCCCATAAAGGCATTTCATATTCATGTATTCTTTAAATTTTTTTGAGGAGGGTCTTTATTGGACAGTGAGGATAGAATCTATGCCGAAAAAGTATTAAAACATCTATTTATTGGGGCACAGGTTGATGGAGTGCAGTTTGGTATCTCTCCAGCAACAGTAAAAATTTATTTTACAAATTACGAAGGTACGGAAGATTACGGCGGACAATTGTATCTCAACATCGAATCAAAATGGTGTTTATTACATAATCAAACCGAGGTACATCCATCTAATGAAGATGAAATCGAGGATTATTCTGAAGATGAAGAATACGTTAGGATATATAAAATTAGAAGACAAAAAATCGTAAATATACAATTAGGAAAGAAAACTCCGCATCTGTTTATCACATTGGATAGTGGATACACAATTTTTGTAAATGGTTATCACGACAAATTTGAATGTTGGCAAGCAGGAGTTGAATTTGACGACGATTTTTGGCTTGTAGTTGCAGTTCCTGGCAATGAAATTGCAATCTGGACACCTGATAGGTTTGATACAATATAAAAAAAGCTAGTTGATTTTAATCCATATCAGTTTAAAAATTACACTAGGTCTATATAGGAAAGTTCGTTGCAATCAAAATGATAATTCTCTCCTATTCAAGGAATATTCTGAATTCTATTTGATAGTAAGAAAATAGTAATTTATACTTTAGTCATATAGATGCTAGCATACTAGTTTAGAAAACAGAATATCTATCTATAGAATAGATTATTGAGGAGGTAGAGAAATGGAAGAATACAGAATAGAAAAAGCAATTCAAGATGTTTATCCTGATGACTTCTCTTGGTGTTATGGGTGTGGTCGATTGAATAAAGACGGTCATCACCTGCGAACAGGTTGGCAAGGTGACAAGACTGTAACGTTCTTTAATCCTGAATCAAAATATATGGGTATTCCAGGGTTTTTATATGGTGGCATAATCGCCTCATTAATCGATTGCCATGGTACAGGATCTGCTGCACTCGCATTACATCGTAAAAATGGGAATGAAATTGGTGATGGGACAATCCCACCTCGATTTGTAACTGCAAGTCTGAATGTAGATTACCTGAAGCCAACTCCTCAACAAGTTACATTAAAAGCTGTTGGGACTGTTGAAGAAATTCATCCGAAAAGATGGAAGGTTGATACCGAAGTTTTTGCAGAGGATACGCTTTGCGCTCGAGGTACAGTAATATTAGTAAAAATGCCGAGTACTTTTCAAAAAACCGATTAATAGACAAGTCTGAAGTATGTTCATTAAAAGTAACTATAATTCAAAACAAATAAATATATGATAATAAATTCCTTTAAATCAAATATAAAAATTAAGATTGTTATTTAATTATAGCCTTCTATTTTGCAAAAAAAGAAGGCTTTTAATTAATTTACGTTTACATCAAAAACAAATTTTTGTTTTCCATTTGGCCATATCGTTTCAATTTGATAAATATAATAGCCACTTTCTAATGGCATAGTTATTTCATCTTCTATTACTTCAACATTATCACTTTGACCATCTTCATCTATTTTAATAACCGTAAATGAAGAAGGTTTTTGATCGATTTCAAATTTTAATTTCTCGCCTTTATCAACTTCTAATGTTTCGAAAAGCTCAGCCATTTCATTTAAATTGGGAATACTTTTTGAACTAATATCAATATTGTCTTCTCTCCACTCGTAATCACCCGGTATCATTTTATATGGTTCTCCATCTACAATGACTTTGCCTTCTGGTGTTTTAATTGTATCGTTTGGTAATCCATTGCAGCCAGTTAAAATAAATACAACCAATATGAGTAATACTATTTTATTCAATTCATACTTCCCTTTCATTTACTTTCCTCCGATTTTTTGATTAAGAATAACAATTATCTTTAAAATAAATATCCAAAAGACTATATCCCATCATTCTATGAAAATTATTTCATATTTCCCACTAAATGTTAACAAAAATTTCCATTCATATCAATCAAGTCCTTAAACAAAACGAACACTCTCCCTATAATAAAGGAGAGCGCCCCGTTGTTCATATTGTACAAACACAACACTGATTATTTAAGTTAACTATTTAATGCTATTTAATGTAGATTACTAAATTCACCTTTATGTTTATTTTTAATCTGATATTGAAACGAAAGGGTCGCTATAAAAATAGCATATGTTTCGAAGATCTTCTAATCATTTAGAATTTAAATATTAATCGATCTTACTTCTTAAATGATAATCTAATCGCTAACAAACCATTCAGTGCCAAGAAGAAAACCATTATGATTGTTAATAATGCTATGTCAGGAGCAAACATTTTGATTGAGTGCCATGGTGATTGTACAAATTTCAAAAATAATGGTACAAGAATGGCCGATACTATTAAACATACAAAACCTAACATAGCCCATAAACGATTTTTGCTTGATGTTTTTGACTTTAATTTAATTAATAAATAAATCGATAACAAAAATAGCAAACTAATAATCCCAACGATAAAAAATTGGACAGTTTGTGTATTTTTTGGAATACTCACTGGTTGATTCCCATTTAAAATATTAATAATACCTGATTTAAGGTAATATAATCCTTCTTCTTCTAACTGGTTATTTTTATTTGTAAGTATTACTACACCCCAATCGCTTTTCGGAATATAAAACATTTCTGCATGTGAATCAGGTGTTGAACCTGAGTGCCAAAATATTTTTTCTTCAGTCCCTGGGTTTGAAATTCTTATTCCTAAGCCATAATAACGATTTTCACCTGTTTGTATATGAGGAGTTTTATATTGATTCATTGTGTATTCACTTAAATAACCAATATAATCTTTCCCACTTAGAAATTTGATGTATTGTACTAAATCTTCTACACTTGCCGTTATATATCCATATGGTGCTCCACCATTATCATATGTTACGGAACTTTTCTGAGGTATACCGAACCATGACTGGTAACCTGTTAAATATCCCTTTTCTAAGGCAGTTTCGTAATCTGCTGCTGCATTCTTCATACCTAAAGGTTTAAATACATTTTGTTCCATGTACTCTGCATATGTTTGATTTGTTACTTCTTCAATAAGCGCCCCAAGAATTAAAAAGTTGGCATTACTGTATTGATGTTTTTTTCCAGGTAAACTAGTAAGTTTAACGTTTGATAAACTCTTTACATTATTTTTAATTGCATTTAAATCTAAAGATTCTTTATCTGAAATAGATAACCCTGTATAAGTACTAAATCCACTCGTTTGGGTAAGTAAATGTTTGATTGTTATTTGAGCTTCTCCTTGCTTAACTTCAAGTTTAAACCAAGGTATATGTTTTTGTACTGGATCGTCTAGTTCAATTATGTTCGCATCAATGAGCTTCATGATTGCTAAACCTGTTAATGATTTGCTAATAGAACCAATTGTAAAAGGCGTTTCTGTCGTAACCTTTTCTTGTGATTCTCCAGTTATTCCCCACGATTTTTTATAAAAATATTCATTGTTTTGAATGATAGCAACTGAAGCACCAGGAACTTGATATTCTTCCAAATACGATATAATATAAGCATCTAACTGGTTCTCTATTGTTTTATCGGAAATTTGGTTTGCTGTTACTAATTTAATAGGTAGAAATATAGTACAACATAAAATAATGAAACAGAATTTGTATGGAACACGGAGAACTTTCATCAAAGCAATTTCACCCCATCATTAAATTGAAAGTTAGGAAAACCAAATCCTATTGAAGTAGAGACAAAAGATTTTGCTATTCCTAAAAGTATTAATTTTTACAATATATTCCTTTAAACATAAAAAATAGGTACCTCAGTATGAAATTTCATAGGTCTAGGGGCTTAAAGAGTCACTTTTATCAACTTATTGAATTCATTAACTGGAAAAAGTATTCAGGTTGATGTGTTTTATTTAGGTGATACCAAGAGTGTAACGTTTCGGGTGCAATTACATCTAACTTTTTTAGAACTTCCCTTGCAAATTCCAGAGGAGCTATACCTGATGCAGTAATTAAATTCGTATCAGAAACTACAGGTTCCATTTCATAATATTTTTCACCTTTATAATTAGGACAAGTCATTTTAATATACTCTAAATCGTTACTAGTATGTCTTCTTGAATCTAGGAATCCCTTATTCGCTAATGCTAGTGTTGCACCACAAATGGCAGCAACAATCGTTCCAAGCTTTAATGCCGCCTCTATTTTCTCTAATATAGGTTGATGAATTTCTTCGCCCCAAGTAGTCCCCCCTGGCACAATTAAAAGATCTTTGCTATCAAAACCACATTCATCTAGGGAAAGGTCGGGTTTTATACGTAGTCCTCCCATCGTAGTAATGATTTCTTTATTCAATCCTATTGTAACTACTTTTAAAGGGGTTAAACCTTTTTTGAAATACCTTCCTGAGTTTAGTTCAGCAACTAAATAACCATATTCCCAATCTGACATTGTATTAAATACATAAAGATAAGCTTTTTTTGTTTGCATTCAAAACACTCCATTCACATTTGATATAACCCAAGTATAATAAAACTTCCCTGACAACTTACGTCAGGGAAGTTTTATTGTTGTTGATGAAATTTTATTAATTCTGACAGAACTTCAATAAGTCTATCCTTAAGACTTATTGGTTCATCAATGTGAATCGATTTACCGTAAGATAATAGAAAGTAAGGGATATATGTATCGATTTGATCTTTTTCAAGACGAAATACGGCTTGTGTTGAAGTTCTTTCTTGTAAATAATGTCCTAAATACCAGTGTTGGCAAAGATCATCCAAAGATCTCGAATTTCCTCCAATAACCAAATTCATTGTTTCTTCCTTATCTTTTATGGTTGGAAGTAGATTTTTCAAAAATAAGTGACGTGATGAAAAATTTTCTGGCCGTTCAAACTTATTTTCCGTTAGCTTTAAACTTTCCAGTCGATTTACTCTAAAACTACGAATATCCTTTCTCATATGACAGTATCCAATGATGTACCACTTATTATTCCAATAAATTATCTTGTATGGATCAACTAACCGATATTTTGATTGGTCATCGTCACTTTTATGGTAAAGAAATTTTACAGAGTAATCATCGGCTATAGCCCGATCCAGTACATTTAGGGCATTTTCCAAAGAGAAGGAACTAAATCCGTTTATCACTTCGAGACTCGTTAATTGTTGATTTATCTTTGTTTCTTGCTCTTTGTTTGAATACTTCCTCAGCTTCGAAATTGCCCTTTTTAGAGCTTCACCTCCATAATATCCGGCTTCTTCTGCAAAAACAGCAGCATGAATTAATGCAGTTTGCTCTTCAAAATCAAAAAAAAGTGGAGCTTCAATAAAATTATTTAATAAAGTATAACCACCATTATGCCCGGGCTCAGAAATGATAGGAACCCCACTCATTGAAAGTGTATCCATATACCGATATACAGTTCTAATATTCATCTCTAATTTTTCCGATATTTCCTTGGCAGTAATTTTTTCACCTGAACGAAGCATCCATAATATTGCAAGTACATTATCAATTTTAGACATACTTTTCCACCTTTAATAAGTTATTATCCACTACATAAACGATTTAAACCGGGAGTAGTCACCCAAAAAGGTTTATAAATTCCCTTTTTCTGATAGAAACATTCCTATTTCTTAATAAACCAGTTAGAGGGTTGTACCCTAATTGCCTAGCAAAGTTTGTTCCACCAATAGTCCTTATTATTTTTAGAATAAGAAATTTTTAAAATTGATGACTGTACTAGGACTTATACTTTTATAATCAGTTGTTGATAATCAAGATGTTTCATTTTTAGTATACCAAATAAAAAATGACGATTTATTATAAACGTTATGAACTAAAAGATATTGTCAGTTAACGAAGAGCAATACTCTCATTTTTTTGAAAAAAAATCATACAATCTAGTAACATAAGGAGGAATAGAAACGAATAAAATTGTTTTCGTTGGTGGCTTTTTATTAATATTTGGCGTTATTTTCACTTTTATATATCTTCCTCAAGCTGAAACAGATCGTCATCCATCAGATAAAGAAACTATTAAATTATTTGTAAATATTCAAAATGTATTAAATGGAAAATATAACATCGGAGCGACTAGTACAGCTTCGAACCATAACGGTACATTGAATGAAATTATAATTCCGATTAATGGCAGTCAAGAATACTATGAATCCGTAAAGAATGAAGTCGAATCGCTTGTTAAAGAAGTAGTGAAATCAACTCCATTTAAAGATTACTCCGTTAAAGTAGAAAAAAATAAAATCGGTTCATTTTTAAACGTGGAGGCCAAAGAAGTAATGGAATTGCGATTTGAAATGACGAAAACAATACAAGAAAGTTTAACGGAATCCTATCCGAATCAAATAAAAGACATAGCTATAACTGATTCATCTCAAAATCTAATTATTGAAGTAAATACTTTATTAAATGGAGAAGAACCTACAAGTATAGGTAAAGAAATAGAAGCTAATATAAATAAAATTTTAAAGGATCAATTCACTTCAAATTACCTTAAAGAAAGAATTGTAAAGATTTATATTTATAATAAATTTGGGGAAAGATTAAACGAGTAGTATTTAGAAGATTATTTCAACATAGTTGTTCTAAAGTCTATATACATTGAATGATCAATGTATATAGACTTTTTCGTCTTCGATTAAAACATATTAAATTTGCAATTCAACTAAATCATCGACATATTGCCAATCATAAGGTGTTTCTTGGTAAACATAAAAGTTTAACCAATTATAAAAAAGTAAATTAGCATGGGTACGCCAAGTATTTTTCGGTGTTTTCGTTGGGTCGTTATCTGGGAAGTAATTCACTGGTAACTCCACATTTTCTCCTTTTGCCACATCCCGTTTATATTCATCTGCCAAAGTTGTGGCATCATATTCTAAATGTCCCGTGATCATAATATGCTTACTGTCAGTGGATTGGATAATAAACGGACCAACTTCATCTGAATAGCTTAATAATCGTAATTCTGGACAGTTACGTACATTCTCTAATGAAACGGACGTGCGACGTGAATGCGGTGCATCAAATTCATCACTAAATCCACGTACTAAATCGACTTTTAAATCTGTAATAACATGAGAATAAATACCTGAACACTTTATAGGAAGTAGGAATTTATCAATTCCAAAGTGATAGTAAAGAGCTGCTTGTGCTCCCCAACAAATATACATACATGATGTTACATTAATCTTTGCCCATTCCATAATTTCTGTAAGTTCTTCCCAAAAAGCAACTTCTTCAAATTCCATTAGTTCAACTGGTGTCCCTGTAATAATCATACCATCGAAACGTCGATGTTTAATTTCGTTGAACGTTTTATAAAAGGTGTCTAAATGTGTTTTTGAAACGTTTTTAGACGAGTATGTAGCTGTATTTAAAAATGTAACATTCGTTTGAAGCGGTGTATTCCCGAGTAAGCGCAAAAGTTGCAACTCTGTTTTCTCTTTCTCTGGCATTAAATTACAAACTAAAATGTTCAGTGGTCGAATTTGTTGCGTTTTTGCACGTTCCTCTTCCATAACGAAAATTTTTTCTTTGCGTAAAATTTCACCAGCTGGTAAGTTCTTTGGAATATTGATTGGCATTTTTGTTCCCCCAATACTATTATTTGTGCAAATACAAACTTTTATAGATAAATAGAGTATAAAATTACCCAAATATATAGCTGACCAATAAAATTTAATAGCTGTCATAGTTAACTCAGAATAAGGGAGAAGACCTGCTTTCAAATGACAATTGATATATTCGAATATTGCTTGGTCATCTTTTAAAACAGATACTTCATGCCATAACGCCAGTTCTGTTTTATTGTGATGTTTTTTAAGCATTTTATGAAAGGTTCTATTTCACTATTTTTTATTCGTTCACCTCCTTTAAAGAGATTGCCCAATAAGACACAAAAAACCCCCGCCCATGATGAAATAGACGGAGGATCCGTCGTATTCGGCAACTGGCTGGCATGGTGGTTTAATTTGCCACTTTAGCCCCTATAGCTTTGCGTCGCCACCTTTCAGTGGGTTTGCTATTATCGTACGAAAATTATCTCTTTACTAAATTTTCTTACTTTCAATGTAACTTGTTTACAAATTGTATACAATGGGTATTATTTACGATTTTTCACATTATTTGAAAATAATTAATGGCTTTCTATTTATTGATTAAATAGAAAGATTCATCTTTTTTAAATGTGAATTTAAACATTTTTGAGTCTCATTTTACAGTCTAAATTATCCGATTCTACTTGTTAATTCGTTTTTTACTATCTTAAAATATTATAGATTAAAAATATCGTTACCATTCTGCTTATCAACAATAAATTGAGTAGTAATTATTGACGATATTAGGACATAATTTAAATAACATCTATGAAGAAAGACAAACAGTTTTGACTATAAAATTACAATAGAATATAAGTAAAAACTTCTAATAGCAATGTTCACCTATATATGAAAGTTCGAATCCCCTTTCTACTATTTTCTAACAGAACAATAATTTCTCTATCTAGAAAAATCGGAATAGATGGATTGAGGAACTGGTTAAATTAAATAATAAAGCATCTTAAGATTAATTCATTTTCTTAAAGTGCTTTTAAAAGTTTTATTTTCTTAAGCAATTACTATCCATCGTATAGGTTAAGGTTTTGCTTGCATTTCCCATTCCTTCAATCTTTCAACTAGTTTTTCATGTAGTTCTAGATTCCTATTGATCACTTCACATCCCCGATCATCATATACATGAAAAATGCACCTCGTATTAACA
Source organism: Ureibacillus galli (assembly GCF_014836845.1). Classification (GTDB taxonomy): domain Bacteria; phylum Bacillota; class Bacilli; order Bacillales_A; family Planococcaceae; genus Ureibacillus; species Ureibacillus galli. The sequence goes on along the minus strand of NZ_JACSQA010000015.1, from coordinate 40,845 downwards.
TTGATTAAAAATACATCAGGTGCAAATAGACAATGTTTTGTCCTTAAACGCGGCTGTAGTGGAGGGAAATCCTCATGAATTAATGTTTTCAAAAGAAGTTCAAGTTTTAAATCTGTTACTTTACAGCATAAAGACATTTGCTGAACAAATACATGATTTTCATCATCTTGCCATTGAAATTCATGGTAGTGTAGTGAATATTTTAATTTTTGTTCCTTTACATAACGTTTAAAGAAGTTAGGGTATACTATCTTTTTAGTTTCCTGTGGATAGGTATTAACCACAACTAGAACTGTATCTGTTTTCTTAAACAATAGAGGAACAAGTTCCGATAATTGTTTATACACCTTATTAAACAAATTTAAATTAATCTGATGATTTTCATCAAATGGATAAATATTATTACCTAATTCAAGATGTATACCTATACTCCAATGTTGATAAAAATCAGGTGTTAAAGCTAAATCGTTATAATGTTTCTTCATAAAGTTTTTAAGTTCCATAAGTTCCCCTTTATTCAATCATTAAAATTAGTGCAGTATAAGAAAAAAACATTATGCCCAATAGTGGTATCATTTTACAATAAACTAGTTTAATCGGACAGTTTTTTTAGTAAAAAAAGATAATAAAAAAATCGGCGTATTTCAAATGAAATATGCCGAATGTTGAAAAATATTCAATTGCCATCTTGCCTCTTAAATCATTTTTACGAATTATAATGGCATTCCGAGTATAGATTTTACTTCCAAGTATTCCTCAATACCATAGCTACCCCACTCTCGCCCGACTCCAGATTGTTTATAGCCTCCGAATGGGGCAGATAGTTCCATCGGCGCATTATTAATCGTAATATGGCCGGCACGAATGGAGGATGCGACTTTCTCTATTTTTTCTTTATCTTTACCAACTACATAACCTGCTAATCCATACACCGTATCATTCGCGATTTCAATCGCTTGATCTATATCATCATAAGCAATGATTGACATTACTGGTCCAAAAATTTCCTCTTGAGCAATCACCATATCATTTTTCACATCGGTAAACACAGTTGGTTTAACGAAGTACCCTTTTTCAAGTCCTTCCGGTTTTCCAGGTCCACCAATTACAAGGGTAGCCCCTTCTTCAATCCCTTTCCTTATATATTCTTGTACGCGATTATATTGTCTCTCAGAAACAAGGGGTCCGAAAATATTTCCCTTGTTTAGTGGATCACCATAAGGAATAGTTGGCAAGATTTCCTTCACTGCCTCAATGAATTCATCATGTTTTGATTTTGGAACAAGGGTCCTTGTGGCCGCGACACATACTTGACCCGTATTGAAAAGAACATTCGAAATGGCGATTTGAGCAGCTTCTTTCATGTCGTAGTCATCGAGAATAACAAGGGGGGATTTCCCTCCAAGTTCCAGAGCTACTTTCTTAATTGTTTTTGATGCATTTTCTGAAATCTTTTGACCGACTGCTCCGGAACCGGTAAAGGATACGAAATCAATATCTGGATGAGAACTAATACCATTCCCCACGACCTCTCCCGTTCCATTCACTAAGTTAAAGACGCCTTTTGGTAAACTAGCAGCTTGGAAAATTTCAGCTAGAATAATGGCTGCAAATGGTGTTAGTTCAGAAGGCTTTAACACTACGGTACAACCAGCAGCGAATGCACTAGCAAGCTTCGTAGACGTCTGATTTGTAGGGAAATTCCAAGGTGTTATAAGTCCGCTCACACCAATTGGTTCTTTACGAATTAACGCACTGCCTCGTCTTTCAGTAAAATCGAAACTTTCCAATTCTTTTGCTGCTTGACGAAAATGACCTAAGCCCATGTTGTAGTGTGTATGCTCACTGATTGTAATCGGCGCTCCCAATTCTTGTGTAACCACTTCAACGATATCTTTTTTACGCTTTTCATATTCATCTGCAATGCGATTTAACAGATCAATGCGTTCTTCTTTCGAAGTTTGAGAAAATGAAGGAAATGCTGCTCTTGCAGCTGCAACTGCTTTATTTAAATCTTCAATCGTTCCATCACTAATTCGACCTATCACTTCTTCAGTAGCTGGGTTGATTACATCAACTGTTTTTGATCCAGTCGATTCAACCCATTCACCATTAATAAAGTGCTTTAATTCGTTTCGAATGTTTCATACCCCATTTCAAAAATAGTCAATATTACTAACCTAATAGTAATTCTATGTATGAAACTCCCAGACATTAATCCAATTCAAAATTTTGTTGAAGTTTAAACTATGATTTTTAATAGGCTTTACACGCCCAAGCATCAATTTCTACTTTTAATACGGGTGATGCCAGTGCCACTACATAAATCATTGTCATACAAGGGAGATGTTCACCTAGAAATTCCCCCATAATTTTTCTTCTCTTCTCCGCATCAAAGTCACCGACCAAATAAAAAACCAACTTTGTTATATTCTCAATTTCCATATCGGCAGACTCTAGATTTCTTCTTATATTCTCTAAAGCTAATTTTAGTTGCTCTAGTGGATTCTGAGGCACATTGCCATCCACTTCCATTCCTACTTGCCCCGACAAGTTAAGCCATTTATGCGGACCCGTAATTTCTATTTGATGTACATAAGGGGCTAAAGGTTGATGCACGTTTTCTGGGTTTCTTGATCGTTTCAACATCTACCATTCCTTTTTCAAATATTTCTACTAACACATTATAGTAATCAAAGAATTTCGATTAATCATTCACGTGTATACTTCGTTAGCATTACGAGAAGTATTTTATTAGACTCTTAAAGTTAATTCACTAATACAAGATAAGAGGAACTATTGTATAGGTAAAAATGATACTTGCCAAATTCCATCTGCATTTTTAATCATTTTAAAACCCATTGTCCCCTCTCCTGTGTCATATTCAATATATCCTTCATCATCACTCGTTTGAATAAATGTTCCTTTATCAATATTTCTAAACTGCTTTATATACTGTTCTTTTGAACCTCTATCAGATTCCGGAATACTTTCATCTTCCTCTTTAGACCATAGAACATATTCTTCCCTGTCTGTATATAATGCGTATTTAACATCATAGTTTTTATCGAACCCAGCTTGAACATATAACTTTGCTACACTTACTGGATCCAATCCACTTAGATGTTCTAAGTTGAAGTCCTTTTGAAAATTGTTATATACCTCTTTTTCTTTCGATGACAATTCAAATAAAGTTAACTCAACGGATGGGGGATCATCAATCACTTCCTCCTTTACTGACAATTTATCTTCATTTTTTTCCTCAGTACAAGCTGATAAAAGTAATGTTCCGATGATTACTAATACACCTAATTTTCCATAAATCATTCCAGTTCCCCCATATTTAAGTCTTATATTTATCTATTAATTTTATCAGAAATATAAAATTATTCCATAATATGGATTAATTAGTTGGGGTATCGTTATTTGTTTTGTTCCTCATCTGTCAGGTTAATCCACCACATACTGAACTGTTGGACACACATTGTAAAATGAAACATCGTTCTTCAAATTTAAACTTCTTTTAATAATCGTTTTATTTGTCAATTTTTACATAAAGTTTATTGATCTCTAAAATTAAACAAACTAATAAACCAGAAATGACTCCGAAGTATATTCCATTAATGATAGTGCTATCTGGCATGTTTAGAGCACTTCCAATAATTGAACTACTTATAAAACCGAGCAATCCACCAGCTACAATTCCTAATAATATTCTCATCACCATGTTTAAACATCCCCCATATATTATTAAACGATTTTGTGTTTAGTTTACTTTTTCTATTATTTTATATGAATCGATGAAAGCATTCTTTAATAAAGTTGTCTTTTAAAAAAGAACACTATTCTTTGTGCAAGAATAGCGTTCGGCCATGGAATAATTATTTAAAGTTGATATGAACTTATGATCCATACAATTATTACATTCGTTCTTATGTTCATTTGATGATTATCCTTTGAGAGGATTAAAATTTTCCAACTATTTAGTTTGAATTAAAATAACTTCTTCTATAATAGGAATTTCCTTTTTGAGTAAAGCGATGACTGATTCATCCATTTTATTATCCATTTCACAAATCGTGATAGCTGGACCATTAAGGCTTGAACGCTCATTCGCCATACGAGCAATGTTAAATCCTTTTTGATACAGAATACTCGATAGTTCAGATATCGCTCCTTTTCGGTCGATATGGCGTATCAAAAGGGTTGGTCGTTCTCCGGAAAATTTAAGAGGATAATCATCCAATTCTTGGACTTCTACTTTACCTCCTCCTAAAGAACTTGCGAGTACTTTAACACGACGTGTATCACCTAACAACTCTACGAGAACTGTATTGGGATGATAGCTTCCAAGAATTCGTTTTGTAAATTCATATTGTAATCCCTGTTCTTCTGCAATAACCTTGGCGTTTGGAATACTATTATCCATAGTCGTTAACCCTAGTACACCTGCTAATAAAGCTAAGTCTGTCCCATGCCCTTGGTAAGTTTCTGCAAAAGAGCCCATTAGTGAAAACTTTACAAATTTCGGTTTTTCATTCAATAGTTGATAAGCAATGTTTCCGATTCGAACTGCTCCGGCCGTATGTGAACTAGATGGCCCGACCATCACTGGTCCAATAATTTCATAAGCACTTTGATATTTCGCGGGACCGGAAACACTGCCTTTTTCGTTAAATATTTGTTCTTTCAATTTCTTCCCTGTTGGAGTGCCGGCAAGGCCACCAACCCCTGTTTCCCTTAGTGACTCTGGCATTTGCTGGCCTACCTCTTGCATGACGGAAACAACTTCATCAGGTGGAATAACACTGACAATGCCCGCTAAGGCCATATCTGCTGCCGCTTGAGCTGTAATAGCGTGCAGTCCGTTGCGTATAATACATGGAATTTCCACGAGCCCGGCAACTGGGTCGCAAACTAGTCCAAGAGAATTTTTCAAAGCAATTCCAACAGCATGACCAACCTGTTTTGGCGTACCGCCAGCCATCTCCACGAGCGCACCAGCAGCCATTGCTGTTGCTGAACCAACTTCAGCCTGACACCCACCTGCAGCTCCTGAGATGGAAGCTTTATTGGCAATGACCAAACCAAGGGCAGAGGCAGTAAACATCGATTCGACAATCTGTTTGCGGGTAAACTTTCCACTGTCAAGGGCGTGAACGAGAACAGCTGGTAATATTCCTGCTGAGCCTGCTGTTGGTGTTGCCACTATCCTTCCCATAGCGGCATTTACTTCAGATACTCCAAGCGCATTCGCTGCAGTATTTAATGTGATAGCATCAATGAAGGATTCCCTATTTTTTGCATATTGATGAAGACGGAATCCGTCCCCACCCGTCAAACCGGTACGAGACATTACAGGACTGTTTGTTCCCCTACGGACGGACTCCTCCATAACAGTGAATTGATCCCACATACTTTGGAAAATCGTCTCTTGATTACAACCTTTTTGCTCCACTTCTTTTTTTATCATTAAATCTGCAATCGTTATGTTATCTTTCTCTGCTAGTTCAATTAATTCATGTAAACTCTTAAAAGACATATCTTCACTCCCTAAAGTAGGTTGACTAATTGCAGAAAGCAACCGTTATGTTTACCTATTTCTGTCCAAAATATTCAACAACTACCGCTGCCATTGTTTTTGCTGCAATGATCAAGCTATCCTCATTAATTGTAAATTTAGGATGGTGATGCGGATAAGCTGGACCATCTGACGGCATAGCTCCCACATAAAAGAAACTGCCGGGTACCTTTTGTAAATAGTAGGCGAAATCTTCTGAGCCGGAAGAAGGCGGTGTTTCAATAACTGCTTTAACTTCAGGAATTTCAGCTTTATTGATTGCGTTGACAACTATTTCTGTCATTTCTTTATCATTTACTAAAACAGGATAATCATGAGAATAGATTAAATCATATGTAATATCAAATTCTTCAGCAAGTCCTGCTAAAATTCGCTTAAATTCTTTTTCCACGGTAGCGCGAACTTCACTGGACATCGTCCGAACATCTCCTTCAAGTTCAACACTATCCTTAATAATATTAAAAGAACCTTTCCCATCAAACGAGCCGATGGTAACTGTTGCCATATCAAATGGATTGATTCGGCGACTGACGATTGTTTGGGTTGCAACAACGAAATGACTAGCAGCGACAATACTGTCATTGCTTAAATGCGGCATCGAACCATGTCCGCCTTTCCCCTGAATTCTCACTTTAAAATATGAACGTGCCGCCTGCATTTCTCCAGCACGGTAATAAACTTCTCCGGTATTTGCTAAAGACATAAGATGGATACCAAAAACATTATCAACACCTTCTAAGCATCCGTCTTCAATCATCGCAGCTGCACCACCAGGAGGCGTTTCTTCCGCTGGCTGATGAAGAATTACAACATTTCCTTTTAATTGATCCTTCAATTCGATTAGTGATTCAGCTAAAATCATTAAATATGCTGTATGTCCATCATGACCACATGCATGCATAACACCCGGATTTTTTGATTTAAAAGGAACATCTGCTTCTTCATTAATTGGCAATCCATCAAAATCAGCTCTTAAAGCAATCGTCTTACCCGCATGCCCACCTTCGATGGTTACAACAATTCCATACCCACCTACATTCGTTCTTAATTGAACATTTTTATCTTTATAAAAATCGGCTATATATTGAGCTGTCTTTTCCTCTTTAAAAGATAATTCAGGATGTTGGTGAAGATATCTTCGAATTTCAATCATTTTTTCTTTTTTCTCATCTAATTTTTGTAAAAGTTGATTTAACATTACTTTTCCTCCTTTATTTTTCTGTTTTAACGGTAAGAGTTACGAAGCCGCATATTAGAATCGCAATTGCCAAGCTGATAAAAACGATGGAAAATGAACCACCAGCCATGGAGATTAATGCTCCAAATGAAATCGGTGCAATAAAACCTCCAAGTGTCCCTCCAGTATTGACGATTCCAATGGACGAACCAATTACTTTTTCCGGCAAAATCTTATGTGGCCAAGAAAAGATTCCAACAAACATGACTGTTAGTAAAAATGTAAGCACATATAAAAATACGATCGATAGTGCCAATGAATCTGAATAAACTAAACTAATAAACAATATAGATGATAAAATTGACGAAACCATTAACAGTAATTTTTCTTTGCCATTAAACTTTGTCAATAAAACACCCGCACATAAGGAGGCGATTGTTCCTCCAATCGCATTCACTGCCAATATAGTTCCAACTGTACTAATGGAAAGCGAAAATTTAACCTTTAAAAAAGAAGGCAACCATGACATATTTCCATAGAAGGCAATATTGGCAATCAACATCGCGATGAATAAAATAATGACATTCCGATTAGAAATTACCGATTTAAAACTAACTTGTTTAGATACTACTTTCACTTTTTCTATAGGAACATGATTTGGCACAAAGAAAATGACTAGTAGAAGTGAAATGGCAAAAAATGCACCCAATACGTAGTAAGCATAATGCCAATTTAAATCAATCAAACGTGCACCAATAACAAATGCTAAAATACCGCCAATACCACTTGTAGACAAAATGAGTGATTGGATAAAGGTCCGTTTTTCTTTTGAGAAGTTAACTGCAATTCCTTTAGAACAACTTGGTGGATACCCTGCATGACCTATTCCTGCTAGGAAGCGAATTAACACAAAAACTAGTAAACTTGCCCCAAAGCTAAATGCAAATGAAAATAGTGCAATTAACGAAAGAGAAAGAATTAAAACCTTTTTATAACCAAACTTATCGGCCAACCACCCACCAGGTATTTGCATAATTGAATATCCGAGGAAAAATAAACTCATCATTAACCCGGTTTGACTAGTTGTAAGGTGAAATTGTTCTGCAATTGGAATAATTGCAGTTGAAATCATATTTTTATCCATATAAATCATGGAATAACCAGCCATTAAAGCTATGATTAACATTGCTTCTCGAGAACTTTTGGCCTTTTGAACCGAAAGTTTGGCTTTGTTTTCATCTAAAAATTCTTGGGTAATAGACATAGAATGTCTCCTTTCGGTAACACATTATTTCGAAAGCGCTTTCAACTATAAATAATTATAAATTCTGACAAATGTAAAAGGCTGTCCATTCATTGTCCTAAATATCTCCTGCATTTGCCATCATCTAGTTGTTTGTTTACACAATGACAAAAAAAGACCATTAAGTTTTAACTTAATGGCTTAATTTCAAAGAGATGAAAGGCATTTAATGTTAAGGTCGTTTGTAAATATAAGTTCGTGGCAATTTCTTCCTCATAAATTTGTAATTCAGGAAAGGTACGCTGTTTTAAGAAAGCAATTGTTTCTCCATCATTAATATTTCCCCGCTGGAAATTGATCCAGTTCATGTAAAATGCACCATTATTTCGGTCCAGAATGTGCTTACGAATTTGATAATGACCAGGGGGTAATCCTGAAATCACAAACCTTGTTTCCTTCGTTAAGGAGCGTAAAAAGAAACTTTCAACCGAGTAAGAAGGATTAACATAGGAGGTGTTATAAATAGCTAATTGGTAACCTCCTTCTCCTTTCGTTAGGACAAAATCATCTCCTTCAGCTAAAATCTGAGGGCTTAATTTTGCCATCAATTGTATATTAAAAAATGCAGGACGTTTCAATTGATAATAATAAAAAAGTGCAATCCCATTCATAGCAATTTGCTCATATTCCTGATTACTTTTCTCCAATGAATGGGTATCAATCCAAAACCCGACTCCAGAGATTTCCCTCATCACATCAAACATATCTTTAAAGATTAGGGAAGAACGAAAGAAGCTTCCACTTAAATCGACAGTATTTCCGTAAAGTGTATTCCAATTGGTTAAATAAATAGAACAATCTACAAAACCAACTGATTTTAGTTGCTCTTTTAAATCAGTACATGATTTCTTTAAAAAACTTTTTACACCTTCAAAGCTACTATTATTCATGTCTGTAAAATCAACATGTTCATTCGGATTGCAAGTGAAACAAATAAGGTCGCATATAGTAGCAAATTCCTTTAAAAAAGCTGTGGCTTTTCCATTGATACCACTTTCTAAACGATACGGTACGTGAAGACCCACTTTTGAATCAGCTGACCATTTTTTCACCCCTTGATAAAAATCTCGATAAAAAGCTCTCGATGTTTCATCCCACCTTGTGAAAACTACTTCAAACTGCCACTGCCCTACAAACGCATTGCCGAAATATTGGATACTGTGCTGTAAAAATTCTTCTAATAACTTGAGATATTCAGAGCTGATTTCCACTTCTTTTTCAAACTCTACACGGATGAATGGCACTAAACCAAGTTGTCTCATGCGGGTGAATAATGCATTAATCTGATAAAATTTCCCTCCTGTTTGAAATAATGGTGTTGTAATAGTTAAGGTAGAGGAGAACAAATTCGAGAAGTATATATACTCAAAATAAAGTAGCTCTTGAATAATTTGTAGTTGTGCTTGAACTTCTTCATGCAATGCATATTCCAGTTGGCCAATCACCAATAATTTGCTAGACTTTTTCCGTGTATAAATAGGTTCCTTCGGCATGTCAATATATACGGTTGATGCAGCAGGTTCGACCATTGTAATAAGATTGTTATTTGACGATGAAATATATTTACTGATTTCAATTAAAAATTTAGGTGATTTCAATAAAGTATATTGGTCTCTTTCAGAGAATTCTTCACCTCCATTAGAAGGTTCTTTCTTATGAAGACTTCGATATTCAGCTGGTGTTTGTTGGTACATTTCTTTAAAGACTTTGTTAAATGATTTTGCATTTGGAAATCCATTATTAAGGGCAACTTGAATAATACTATTGTTCGTATTCAAAAGCTCATGAACGGCAGATTTCAATCGTACTTCTTTTACATATTGTGTAAAACTTATACCAACTTCCTGCTTAAAAAAGCGGGATAAATAATAAAGGGATAAATATTGCTGTTTAGCTATATCCTCCAACGATATCGACTTACGATAGTTTTTTTCAATAAAAGCTAGAATATTTCGAATTCGTTCATTCTTCATGCCGATTATTTGATTTTGACCAATATAAGTTGATTTAAAATTTCGGATCAATAGAGTGACTAACTTATAAATTAAACTATTGATTTCGAGTTCATTTCCCTCTTGCTTTTGATATTGAGCAATCAAAATTTCTGCTAGGAGTTGCCGAATTTGATCGAATAATAAATAAAATCCATTATCTTTTTTAGTTGAGTTACAGTCAAAATAGCACTCATGAATTTTAGTGTAATGTTGTTCGATCAAACGTAGGGGAATTTGCAATAAGGCCACAACATTTTCCTTGTTTCCTTTGATTGTACGAACATGATTTGCGTTTATAAGAAGAAGGTCGTTTTCGCTCAAATGAATGGATTGTTGGTTTACCAACACTTCAATTTCCCCACTAATAACGAGAAGTAACTCAATCCCTGAATATGTATATTGAGAGTAATAACGTATGTTTTGAAGACTGATTTTATATGGTTCTTCAATGGTTGGTTCATACATAATCTATCACCCCAGAAATTTAATTAAGCGAAGTAAAGAATATGTTTTGTATGCGTTATAGAAAACATCTCTGCTCGCGATTAAAATTGATTTATACTTTGTATCACTTACTTTTATATTAATTCGTAATCAGTAGCATGCATATAAATTTTCAGTAAACCCATTCAATACTCCCCCTTGTTACTTTCTATATTGTACCAAGTAAATTTTAATTATTCGATACTATTAAGTATGTAGGTTCTATTTTGGAATATGAAGAACATAATGAAAAAATGGAGATTCCACAAACTAAAAAGACACTCCTAACAAAGAGTGTCTAAACAGTAGCAACAACCTTTATACTCGATGAACACTTTACGTATCCTTCCAATTATAAATTTCGGTTTGCTAACCAACGAAAGAATTTATAATGAAGTGTAAAGAAAATAATGATAAAAGGGTAGCACAAAGCAGAATACCAAATATTCCACTCATGATATTTAATAAATTTAAATTGATAACAAATCAATTCAAATAGAACAGCAACTAAAGAACAAAATAAAATGTATGCAACTTTACGTAATTTTGATCTGTTAAAAGGAAAGTAATTCAATATTATTAAACTACCTACATAATATAAAATAATTTGTCCGATTAATGGGGGGATTTGCACGCCCTCCTTATCAAGAACGTAAAATTTATATTTTACCGCTAGTATCGTATCGACAATAAGGCCAACTACTGTAGCGAATAATGAAGTAGCATGAATTTCAGAAAGATTAATTTTTTTGGGGATCATGTAGGCGATTAATAGAAATAATATACTTACAATATATACAAAAATAGTTTGCAGCTCCAAAAGTACCCCCCCACAGAAGTTCATTAATCCTATTTATTATGTAATTTTTTCTTATCAAGTATACTTCAACTTGAAGGGCATAATTCTATTTAATGAACCTTTAACTGTTTGTCAGTATTTAACAAACAGTTATAGGCAAGCTATTAGCGGTAAGAATAAATTATAATGTTTTTATTGCTTTTTCAATTGGAATTTGACCGCTAGTTAAATCAAATGCTTTTCCAATTGAATTATTGTTTTCTAAAACTAAAGTGATTGTCGTTGCTACATCTTCACGAGGTATCATGGCCATCTGAAGGTTATCTCCTATTTCTACTTTTCCTGTTCCCGATTCATTGGTTAGTCCCCCAGGGCGAATAATAGTATAGTCAAGTCCACTATTTTCTAGCCAAACATCAGCATAATATTTAGCTGCACTATAATATGGTGTACGATCCATCCATTCAGGGTGATTGTTTTCATGCCATTGATGAATCCCGATAGCACTAACAATAACAAAACGTTTGACGTTGGCTTTTTTCGCAGCTTTCATCGATTTAATAGCTCCATCCAAATCAATCATCATTGTTTGATCAGCTCCGGTGTGGCCACCTGAACCTGCAGTAAAAACAATGGCCTCTACTTCTTTCATAGCTTCAACCATTTTATCAACACTTTCTTCTAAATCAACTAATGCCGTTTTAACCCCTTGACTTTCAAATTTTAATTGTTGATCTTCTTTACGAACCATTGCTACTGGTTGATGCCTACCTGATTCTTGAAGTTTCTTTATAAGGTGTTGGCCTATTTGCCCGTTTGCTCCAATAATAAGTACCTTCAAAATATTACTTCCTTTCAAATTGAAATTTTGATCTATCACTACTATGGAAAAGGATTGCGAAACATATCCCTTTTTACTTAAAAATTTTTAACTGGACGTAAAATCTGACGTCATGACAAATAAAAAGGCTATGTTATCTAGCATTTAAAATATGGTATAATTTACCTAATTCATCTAACTTTGGCGACGGAGGTTGATTATTATGATGACGGTCGAAACATTTCTATTAGTTCCAGACACAAATGTAGAAGTTCCATTAACTTTGGAACAATTTAATATGAAATTTATTAACATTGAAAATAAAGAAAGATATCAAGAAATTCAAAAAATTATTAAAGATAGTAACGGAGAATATTACTACGGTTTTATTAAAGTCACTTACAATGACCATATTCTTTTCGGAGAGGAATTTATAGATTATTTGCTTATATATTGGATAGCGATAACTGACTTATTATATTCTTTTTTAGAAGATGAATTTGTTGAAATGATAGTACCTGGTTATGAAGTGAAACTATCGTTTACTAAAATCAACAATGATGTAATCAAGATTAAATATGGTAATGACATTTTTAATGTAGCAAAGAAGGAGTTTATCATGAAGTTATTAAGTGGAGGTAAATACTTCTTCGAAAATCACATTCTGATTACCAGTAGTAGTAAATACCAAATCATACTAGAGAAAATATATTCAATGTTAAAATCTTTAGTAGACTAGAAAATTTAAAAATAGCAAACTAGTCCTTAAGGATCACAACGTATAGATTGTCATCCTCAAGGAGTTATTTTTCATTTAATCCTTTTATAAATATTTCGAGATTAACTTCTAAAGATTCCTCAAAATCTAATGGTAGATTAAATCCACCCTTTCTTTTTAAATCTACTAATCCGTGGAGTAAACTTCTTAAACCCCTGACGGCATGAATTTGTTCTTTTTCATTTAGAGGGGAAACTGATATAGCTTCCATTATTAAATCTACGATAGCTTCCTCAGCAATTTGAATAGTATTAGATGATGGGTCAGGTGATGATATTAGTGCTTCATATAAACCTGGATGCTGATTTGCAAACTCTATATATGCTTTTCCAATTGCACGTATCGCTTCAGAGCCATCCTTTTGATTTAAAGTAGCCTTTTTTAAATATTGGTAAAAAAGGTTTAACGCTTTCAAAGCTAGGGCTAGTTTAACTTCTTTTAAACCTTTGAAATGATTATAAAGTGATGGTGATTTTATGGACAATTCCCTTGCTAATGTTGCCATCGTGACTGCTTCCATACCCCCTTTTTCAGCGATTTCTACAGCTTTATTTATAATAATTTCTTGATTTATTCCAGTACGTGGTGACATCATTTTTCCCTACTTTATTGATTTTTTTGCCTTTTCAATAGCTTGTTTCATTTTCTCTTCAGCATCAAAGATTAGATTTCCATGCCCTACCGCAAGTACCGATGGCTTATAAGTTAATAATTTTTCAGCAGATTCGATTGCAACTTTTTTGTTCCATGTCCCAAAGCTCGGGAATGGAAAACTCCAACGAATATCTCCTGCTACAGCAATTCCTCCTCTTGATTGGAATGCATCTCCTACAATTAATGTATTATCTCGAATATCCAAAAACGACATCATCCCTGGTGTATGACCGGGTGAATGTATAGCTATTATAGAACCTATTTGATCCCCATCTTCTAGTAATGTGTCCGGTACTGTTTTGATGTTCTTCGGAATACTCCCTTTAATCGGCAAATCCTCCTCACCGTCTTCTAAAGTCATATCCCCGTTAAGTATTTTAAATTCCCTTTTGGGTATTAAAACTTCAACATTTGGGAGTGCCTCTTTCAGTCCATCGAGTGCACCAATATGATCACTATGCACGTGGGTTAAGACTATTTTACGTATCGGCTTCCTTAAATCTTGAGCAGTTTTCAAAATATCTTTCTTACTTAAAGGTAGGCCTGCATCAATTAAAGTTAAATGCTCATCCTCTTCTACAAAATAACAGTTTACGGGGAAAAAATTCGGAAAAAACGTAAGCTGATAAATATTGTTCACTTTTGTTAATTTCATCCTAAAACCTCCAAAAACTAATGGTATTAGTTTTAGTATAACTAATACCATTAGTTTTTGGAAGATTTTTTTAATTTATTTAATAATATACAAATTTTGTAAAATCATAACAATCAAACTATCACTATTTACACATTTTAAATTAAAGAAATTTAAAGAAAAAAGCTACTGCATTAGAAAAAATTTCCCAATGAAATAGCTTTCTGGAATGAAGGTTAATATCCCTTTTGTTCTCCCTCTTTGATTGAAGCATTTGGAGTAAGATCATCATCCTCCACTTTTTGAAACCCTTTATCTAATCTTCCCGCATTTTCAATATCTCCAGAAGCTTTGTACCCACCCACTTCTGCATTGGAAGTTGTTCCAAAGAGATCCATACCGCCTAATTCTACATTTATCCTTTGTTTGTTTTGTTCTTTTTTCTTATTCATTATTTATCACCTCTCAATTGTAATATGCCCAATGGAGGTAAAAATATAGTTTATATCATCTCTTTTTTATTTGTAGCTTTATTCAACAAGCAATCCAATTGCTACTTTTCGAAATCTTTTGAGGAACTAACATTCTATTCCAACTAATATTAGTTAAAAATTTTATTCAAATAACTTCCCGTTCTTTTCGAATAATTGGTACCAATGCAAGAACATTTTGAATGATAAACGTTCTTTTACTTTGCTTAAGAAAACAGTACGACTCAAATGTATCATTCGATACTTTAAGAACTTTAATACGTCGTTTTGTAATTTCCCCTGCTTTGGAAATGTACATCATCTCAACTAGTTGATTACGTTTCATTACTTTCAGTAACTTTTCTTTCATTGATACAACTCCTTTTTCATAAAGTTCGTTCTTATTTAAAGAAGAGAACAAATGTTCCTTGTTATCAATGGTAATTATTTCTGAAACTGATAATTCATTCAGTGTAAAAATTCCCCTTTTATCAAAGTTAAAATCTTATTAATAAGCGGATCGAATAAACCCGCTTTTAATCATCATTCCGAAAAATAAAACTGCAAACAATCACATTATTCCTGTAGGTGCTACACCAACTATACCATTTAACACCATTTGACCTACATCTTCTGCAAATCCTCTAATTATTGCAAAGAATAGTGGAATAATAATTAAAGCAAGTAAGGCAGACATTTTTCTTGTGACAATAAGAAAAATAAAACATATCATCATTAAAAATTCTAATAATGCAATCACAAAATCTCCCCTACTTTGAATACGCTTACAAAATTATTTTTTATAGAATACGAAACTTAAAATAGCTTCGTATAACTTTTATCTCTAGTACAAGTTAATAGCTTTTTGACTCCATGGATCTTTAGACAATCTTTCATTGTTCAATTTAATTATTCAATATTTCTGATTTTTCATCATTTGCCGTAATACAGTTTGCATTATCCCGCCATTTTGATAATATTTAACATCTATTCCGTTATCTAAACGAACTATGACGCTAAATTCAAAGGAACTACCATCTACTCGAATAACTCTTATTTTTATTTTTTGACCTGGAATGATGTTTGAGCTTAAACCGATCGTCTCAAAGATTTCATTTCCTTGTATACCAAGTGATGCGGCATTTTGGCCATCTATAAATTGAAGGGGTAAAACACCCATTCCTACTAAATTACTTCGATGAATTCGTTCAAAACTTTCTGCTATTACCGCTTTTACTCCCAGTAAATAAGTTCCTTTCGCCGCCCAATCTCGGGAACTTCCGGTACCGTATTCTTTTCCTGCAATGACAAAAAGTGATATGCGATTTTCTTTATATTTCATCGCCGCATCGAAAATCGACATAATTTCTCCGCTCGGCATATACTTTGTAATCCCACCTTCCCGTTCAGGAACCATTTGGTTACGTATCCGATGGTTCGCAAAGGCGCCGCGTATCATGACATGATGATTCCCTCGTCGTGAAGGATAAGAATTAAATTCATGGGTTTTGACACCTTGTTGTTGTAAATATAATCCTGCTGGACTATCTTTCTTGATTGCCCCAGATGGAGAAAGGTGGTCGGTTGTAACAGAATCACCGAGTAATGCAAGTACATGGACGTTTTTGAAATCCTTTATTGCATCAGCATATTCTGGTAGATTGTGCAAAAATGGTGGTTCTTGAATATAAGTAGAAGAGTCCTCCCATTCATATAAATCCCCTTTAGGGAAATCAATTTCATTCCAACTTTTATTAGCTGTATACACATTTTCATACCGCTTTTGGAATAATTCTGGTCGAACGGCACCTTTTAAATAATCTTGTATTTCCGTAAAAGAAGGCCAAATATCTCTTAAATAAACCGGCCTATTCGTTTCATTAAAACCAATTGGTTCACTATAAAAATCAATATCCATTGTGCCGGCTAGTGCATAAGCAATAACAAGGGGTGGTGATGCCAGATAGTTGGCTTTTACTTGAGGATGTATACGTCCTTCAAAATTACGGTTACCTGATAGAACACTAGCTACAGCTAAATCATTGTCTACGATTGCATTACTTATCGCATCAGGTAGTGGACCAGAATTGCCAATGCATGTCGCACAACCATAACCTGCAATATAAAAACCTAGTTTTTCCAAATATTTTAAAAGACCGGATTCCTGTAAGTAATCCATTACAACGCGAGATCCTGGTGTAAGAGAACTTTTTACAAAGGAAGGTTTTGTTAATCCTTTTTCTACTGCTTTTTTTGCTAATAGCCCAGCAGTAATTAATACATTGGGATTTGATGTATTCGTACAACTTGTAATTGCTGCAAGTACAACAGAACCGTGTTTAATTATGGAACAATCTCCATTATCATGAACGATTTTTACTTCTTTTCTTAAATCGTCTTCAGTTAAGCCATATCCCCCTTCATCAATTGGCTTGCACATAATGTGTTTAAAGTCTTCTTTCATTGACGTTAGATTCACTAAATCTTGCGGACGTTTTGGACCAGCAAGGCATGGTACGATAGTAGATAAATCTAACTCAATGTTTTCCGAATAGATTGGCTCATGCTTATCGTTATCAAAAAACATTCCCTGTTCTTTATAGTAAGTTTCTACTAGCAATACTTCCTCTTCACTCCGACCAATTAGTGTTAAATAATTTAAAGTTTCTTGATCTACTGGAAAGAATCCCATAGTAGCTCCATATTCCGGTGCCATATTGGCTACTGTAGCTCGATCAGCTACACTCATTTTGTTTAAACCATCTCCGAAGAATTCAACGAATTTCCCGACAACTCCCTTTTTCCGAAGAATATTGGTCACTGTTAAAGCCAAGTCGGTTGCGGTTGCCCCATCTGAAAGTTTCCCTGTTAGTTTAAATCCTACGACTTCAGGAATAACAAAATATAAAGGTTGGTCTAACATCGCAGCTTCTGCTTCAATCCCTCCAACTCCCCATGCTAATAAACCTAAACCATTAATCATCGTTGTATGGGAGTCTGTTCCAACAAGTGAGTCAGGAAAAAGTTCAATACCATGGTCAGTATTCTTCTTGACAATAACTGATGATAAATACTCCATATTGATTTGGTGCATGATGCCTGTAGCAGGTGGAACAATATTTAAGTTTCGAAAAGCATGTTGAGCCCAGCGGAAAAATCGAAATCTCTCCCAATTCCGTTTAAAATTAAGTTTTTCATTTAACTCCATTGCATCCGCGCGACCGAAATAATCTACCGAAACCGAATGGTCAACTACAAGGTCAACTGGTATATGTGGATTTATAATAGAAGGATCTTCACCCATACGTAACACGGTCTCTCTCATTGCAGCTAAGTCAACAATTGCCGGTAAACCCGTTGTATCATGTAACAGAATTCGTGAAGGCTTAAAGGGCACTTCTTTATTCGGCTCTCTTTTCACTGCCCAATTTGCATATGTTTGAATATGTTCTTTTGTAATATTAGAACTATCAAAATTACGAAGAGCTGACTCTAATAAAATTTTTATCGAATAAGGTAATCGAGAAACATTACTAAACCCCTTTTTTTCTAATGCATTAATTCGATAATAATAATATTCCTTATCTCTGATTTTCATAGAGATACGTGTCTGAAAAACATCCTCTCGATCATTAACCATACATTTCAACCCCTTAAACATTTCATTCATCGATTTCATACATTCATTTTATTTAAATCAGGTACATTGGAAAAATATCGAATTTTCATTGTTAGCTATGCAACTTTTTCATAATAAGATTCAAGTTTTCTTTTGTATTATGATTGGTATGTGCTATGTTTTAAATAGAAGCGATGTCAGACATTTTATAAAGGGGGGAAGTGAAATGGATGAAAGAGACTGGTTAATTTTGCATACTTTATACCTTGAGAAAAACATTACAAAGGCAGGACAAACTTTGTTTATTGCTCAACCGACCATTACAAAACGGTTAAAACAAATTGAAACAGAACTTGGGGTTAAAATTGTTAATCGTGGTGTAAAAGGGGTTCAATTTACACCTGAAGGGGAATATTTAGCAAAACGAGCAGAAGAAGTACTCAATATTTTCCGTGAAATTAAAGAAGATATAGAAAATTTCCAACATACTGTATCTGGAACATTAAGATTGGGTGTTTCAAATTTTATTAGTAAGTATAAACTTCCAGCCTTATTAAAACAATTTAAAAATATGTATCCTGATGTTGAGTTTCAAGTGAATACTGGTTATAGTAAAGATATTTTTAATCTCGTTTATAACCAAGTCTCTCATATTGGTTTTATTCGTGGAGACTATAACTGGCCTGATGAAAAATATCTATTATTCGAAGAAGATCTTTGTATTGTGTCAAAAGATGAAATTAACCTTGATAATCTTCCAAATTTACCTCGTATAGACTATCGAACGGACCAACTATATAAACAGTTAACAGAAAACTGGTGGACAGAGCATTATTCTCAGCCCCCATACATTGCAATGTCAGTAGACCAAGGTGACACTTGTAAAGAAATGGTGTTAAATGGCTTAGGCTATGCGATTATGCCTTCTTTATTTTTACAAAACGAAAAGGATATACATAAAATTTATTTAAAGGACAAAGACGGGAATAAAATTACGCAAAAAACGTGGATATTTTTTTATGAAGAATCACTGAAGTTAAACGTTGTCAAAGCATTTGTCCGATTTATAAAAGAATTAGATATTTATCATCTATAAATAAAAAACAAGGGGGGTACCCCTTCCCTTGTTTTTATTGAGCTCTTCTTTATTTTGAAAGAATTTCATCCAAATATTTTATTGTTTCTTCTCGATTTCCAGTTATTGTTTCTGCTCTTTTTCGATCAAACGTTAATTTTTCGAAAGACCTCTTATACACTTCATTTTCCAATTCCTGTGGAATAACTACAACCCCATCTACATCGCCAATAATAATATCCCCAGGTGTAACCGTTGCTCCTCCACATGAAATAGGTACGTTTAGTTCTCCTTGACCTGCTTTTCCACTAGCCGCAATTGTCGACCCTTTACAAAAGACTGGAAAATCCAACTTCTTTATACCTTCAATATCACGAATGACACCATCTATTACAATTCCATTTATTCCTAATGTTTGTGCCATTCCAACAATAAAATCTCCTGCAACTGCTCGGTACGTGTCACCTTTTGCATCAACCACTAAAACATCACCAGGCTTTGCCTCCCGTATTGCTTTTAAAAATATTTTATTATCCCCTACCGGCATTTTTACTGTAAAAGCACGTCCTATTACTTTATATACTTCTTTTAATGGTTTGATAGCTGAATCTAAATTATTCATGCCTTCCATAGCATCAGATATACAAGTCGTTGGTATATCTTTAAATTGATCAATTAATTTCATAGTAATTTCCCCTCCATGTATATACTTTTCCACCATTCTTTAAGAAAAAAATGATTTCTGTTTCTTTATTTTAACTTGCTAGCTAAACAAGTAAAAAATGGTAATATTTCATTTCTAACGATTCCTATTAGGAATGTTTCGTTCCTTGTCGTATACAATCAAATTATTTTTTCGGAAAAAGAAAAAAACTTCGAGAAGTCTCCCTCTCAAAGTTTATTCTTTAAATATCCTTTGGCATAATTTGCTTCATATGATTTAAGATCATTTCATCCGTCATTTCCCCTGTAATAATTTTCTCAATCTCACCTTCGGGGTTTATTAAAAAAGTCGTTGGTAACGGATTGATATTATATGCTGACATTACACTTTTCGTTTTATCAATAAGTACGGGGAATGTTAACCCTTTATTATCCACATACTTTTGGACTGTGAAATTAGATTCAGCAATATTAATAGCTAACACTTGGACCCCATCGTTTTGATATGCTTTATAATAATTATTAATGACTGGAAATTCTCTTTCACACGGTTTACACCATGTCCCCCAAAAATTGAGAAAAACACCTTGCCCTTTATAATCTGATAGTCGATGGGTATGACCATTCATATCCACTAATTCAAAATCAGGTGCCATATCCCCTTCTTGCAAAACTTCTACTTTTTCTTTAGTAAAAGTTGAGTAGATTGTAAATACAATGGCGCCAAACAAAATGACAAGAATAACAGCTCGCAAATAACGACGTTTTTTCTTTTTATCCATCTTAATAATTTCCTTTCAATATAACATTATTTTCTTTTCCAAAGGACCATCATCGAAATCGTAATGATTGTAAATGCAATCAGTGCTAAAAACGGTATTGTAACGAATCCAAACCAATTAATATATTGACCAGAACATGGCACACCGCTTGTACATGTATGAAAATCTTGCATGGCCGGGATTTTTTGTAACGCATAATGATAACTAGACATTGCCATTCCGATAAGCGATATAGGTAAAATATATTGATATATTTTCTTATCGCTTTTATAGAAAGCAATACCCAATAAGATTACAAGGGGGTACATCAATATTCGTTGGTACCAACAAAGAGTACATGGAATAAAACCCATTTGTTCACTAAAGAATAAACTCCCCCCCATCGCTATAATGGAGGTAATCCATGCAAGTAATAACGATTTATTCATCATTTTTAGCCGCTTCCTCTACCATTTCTCTAAAATCATCTAAAGTTTGCCCAGTGAATTTTTCTCCTCCGATATAGATAGTCGGTGTGGAATTAATGCCTAAGCCTTTAGCAATTCCCATATCATGATCTAATGCTTTTGCTCCCCCATCATTGTTGAAAGCTTCCATGACTTTCTCCGTTTCTTCTTGTGTAGCAACTTTTAATAAGATAGCTTTCAGAAACTCCTCGGTTAATACATTCTCTTTTCCTGATGCATTTGTTTGGTTTGCAAATAATAAATCATGGAATTCCCAGAATGTTTCATTACCAAGTTCTTCATAAACCGCTTCAGCAAATTGGGCTGATATCGTTGAATCAAAGGCAATAAATGAATAGTTCATAAAATAAAATTTAGCTTTTCCCGTTTCAACAAATTCCTCTTTTATAAACGGAACAAATGAACTGTTAAATTCTCCACAGTGGGGACATTTATAATCACCAAACTCAACAATTTCAACTGGTGCAGATTCTTCTCCTAAATAAGGCTGTCCTTCGTAATCAATTTTAGCCGATTCGGTTTGAACATTTGTTAACACGATAATACCTACTAAACATACGGCAATTATGCCGACAATCCAAAATATTTTTTTAGACATATGAAACACTCCTAATTCAAACTACATTATGTAGTGTAATGGGGTAAAAAATTTACGCTAATGCGTAAATAAAAAATAAGCAGATTAATAGGAAGATAAACACAGAAATATAGGATTCTTTCTTAGGAATCTTCCATTCTATATTTTTTAATGGATTCAAAATATACTCGATCCGATAATTAACCGATGTATCTGCAAACGATACATAAGCAAAAGGCATCTTTTGTTGTTTACCTACTTTAATCATTTTTAAAAGTGCACTACTTAAATAAACAGAGGTATTTTGTTTTTTAATAGCATACTCATCGGCTAATAATTCCTGAATGATTCGATATTGTTGGGTAAACCATTGTAAAATGGGAATATACCACATTGTAGAAGCACATAAAGAGATTAAAAAAACCTTTAATGGATCTCGATTTTTAAAATGATAAAATTCATGAGTAATAACAGAACGTAATTCCTCATCTGTTAACAAATTAATTAAGCCTGTAGAAAATACGATTTTAGGTCGAATAAATCCCATTGTAATAGCAAGTGGTATTGGGTGTGATATAACAACAATATCGTCCTTCTCATTGTGATACATGATGTTAAACTCATTTGTGAGGGTAATATCTTGATATTGTTTAAATTTCCGCTTTAATTTCCAACTATTGAATAGTTGAGAACCTATTTTCCACAATAAGTAAAGTACCGTATAGAAAACAAGCAAATCGAGTGCATAGCGAAGTGATGAAAGACCAATTGCTTTTAAAAGGCTATGACAGGCAACGACTAAATTGTACTTTGTATTCCATCCACCAAATATAGAAAGGATATATAATCCCATTTGAATAAAAATAATACTTGAAATGGCTAATGGAAATAAATATGTAAAGGTTGAGCGGCGTTTTGACATAGTTACTTATCCTTTTTTAATTCTTTAATTTTTTGTTCAAGTTTTGAAACAAGGTCTTCATCAACCTCTTCAAGTGCATCTAACATATGACTGACAACGACAGTCCCGAATTCATCCATTAATTCATGGGTCATTTCCTTTGATTGTTCATTCAAAAAGCATTCTCTCGATTGTACGGGTGTATAAACAGATGAGCGACCTACTGCTTGTTTTCGAAGGATCCCCTTTTCTACTAATCGATTCATAACAGTCATCACCGTATTGAAATTAGTGGACTTCTCTTTTTCTAACTCATTTTGAACATCTTTGATTGTCATTTCTCTTTCCACATTCCATAAAATGTCCATAATTTTTGCTTCAAGCGGTCCAAAAAAACGGTTTAAGCCAGTTTCTTTCATTTTAAATTTACGAATCAACACGATTTACCACCTCACATTACACATTGTAGTGTTATATTGTTTTTGAGTCAAGAAGTTGGTTTTCAATAGCCCTAATAAAAATGTTAAAAGTAAACATCATAAAAAAGATAACGATAGCTCTCACTATCGTTATCACTTAATTTTCTTTCAATTATTTAAATTAGAAGGAAAACCTCTCGGATATTTTAGAAAGGAATTATTCCTAATACAAGACAAACAATTATCATAACAATCGTAGACCCGAAAGCCCATTTTAAGAAAATTCGTTGGAATTTCCCAAAATCTTCACCGACCATTCCTACTAATAAATAAGTCGACGGCACTAATGGACTTAATAAATGAACCGGTAACCCTAAAAGAGAAGCTCTACCAATTAAAGCTGGATCAATGCCATATACTGCTCCTGCTTTCGCAAGTAACGGTAGAACACCGTAGTAAAATGCATCGTTTGACATAAAGAAAGTGAAAGGAGCACTAAGAATAGCCGTTATGATAGCGAAATGGGATCCCATAGACTCTGGTATATATTGAATAACTGAATTTGCCATTGCATCTACCATTGTCGTTCCTGAAAGAATACCTGTAAAAATACCTGCTGCAAAAACCATTGAAACAACAGACAATGCATTATCCGCATAATTTGCAATACGCTCTTTTTGATCTTTCATTTTTGGATAGTTAACTGTAATCGCAATTGCAAATCCAAGCATGAACAATGCTACTGGTGGCAGTAGTTCCATAATTAGTGCAACTAAAAGAATAATCGTTAATGCATAGTTAAATATGATTAATTTCGGACGTTTTAAATTGTCATCATCTACTGTTGCCGTTAGTTGAGCCATTGTTTGATAATCAAACTCGATAATACCAATTCTCTTTCTTTCTTTTCGCCCTAAAATAAAGGCCATCAACAGTACAAAAAGAGCTCCACCAACCATCGCTGGTATTACTGGTGTAAATACTTCAGACATTTCTAAATTTAAAGCGGACATTACCCTTGCTGTCGGTCCACCCCATGGTAATAGATTCATCACACCTGAAGCGGAAACCGCAATCCCTGCTAAAATAATCGGTTTCATTCCAATTCTTTTATATAGTGGAAGCATTGCTGAAATTGTAATCATATATGTAGTAGTACCATCACCATCTAATGAAATAAGTAGAGCTAATACTGCTGTACCGATGGCAATTTTAACAGGATCACCTTTTACAATTTTAAGGATTGTATTAATAATCGGATCAAAAACCCCTGCATCAATTAAAGTACCGAAATAAAGGATTGCAAACAAAATCATAATTCCTGTTGGTGCAACACTTTTAATTCCGTCTAACATCATCGGTCCCATTTCACTACCGAACCCACCAATTAAAGCAAAAACAATTGGTATCATAATCAGTGCGATCATTGCTGAAAGTCGTCCAGTCATGATTAAAACCATAAATACAATTATCATTAAAAATCCTAAAATCGCTAGCATATTTATTTTTCCTCCCCCTTATGAAGTAAAATCATTATCTATTATTTTCCCTTTGAATTAATTGTAGATGAGAATTTCTCTTTTGTAAGCGATTGCAAAATAATGTTTTTTAAGAACATTACGAAACTTTTGTACATTGTGTTCACGGAAATCATATCCGAACATGTCATACTGAAACTTTATTACAATAAAAAAATGGGCACTTTAAAAGTGCCCACGCATATTAAAAAGACTATCTTCTCAAAATTATTAACGTTGTGAAATAATATCTTTTCAATTTATTCAATTAAATTGCCACTGTCATTATTAGTAGATATGGTAATAGTAGGCTGTTGTTCACTTAATACATCAATAAAATAATTCGATGTAATATATAAATGATGTTCTACACAGCAATCTTCTTGTAATGGGAAGGATGGATCAATACTTCGATACCAAGATAAAAAGCTGGAATTTTCTATTTTAAAAAAAGTATGGTTATAGGTTAATTTAGGTAATCCTAATGATTCTCTTTTTAAACGAAATTGATCAATTAATATTTCAATATCATGCCTTATAAATTCTTCAAGAATACGAAAATGTCGAATAGCGTAATAATTGGATTGATTTTGTTTGTAAGTAAAAATATATTCCTTTGAACTGTTAAACGTATTAAATTTCAGTACAAAATCACCTTCAAAATGCATAGATACTAGATTCATTGGTGCATGAAATCGGTCAAAGGGGTTGACTTGAAGTGGTTCCCAAATAACTAAATTGCCATGTTCCAAGTTTTCTCCCCCCTTTCGTTAACGATTTAACCTACTATCTCTAATAATTTTATGTTAAATTTTACAATATCTTCGTTCAGGTCTTCCCACAACACCATAGACGACTTCCGCTTTACATTCTTTTACAGTAATTAAATATTCCAAATATCGCCTAGCAGTAATTCGTGAAGCCCCAATTTGTTCGCTCACCTGCTCAGCCGATAAACTCGTTTTACTATTTTCCAGTACAGTTCTTACTTTCACGAGGGTAATTTCATCAATTCCCTTTGGGAGCACTGTTTCTTTCGTAGTAGTAGTAGGAGAAGATTTTTTTAATATGAGATCCACAAAATCCTGATCTATTTCCTGTTTGGATTGTAAAAGCTGATTTTTATTCAAATACTCTTCAATTGTTTCATTAAACCGTTCCATCTTAACAGGTTTTATTAAAAAATACTCTACCCCGTAATGAAGTGCTTTCGTAAACAGTTCTTTATCGATCGCTGCAGTTATCATAATAATATCTAAATTTGCAAATTGCTTACGAATAATTGGAAGCAAATCGGTACCGAGTTGGTCGGGCATATATACATCTAGTAGAAGTAAATCCGGTTTCTCCTTCTTTAAAATCTCAATAGTTTCTTTCCCATTTAATGCTTTCCCTACGACTTCTATTCCATCAAAACTGCCTAAAAACTTTTCATGGATAGCCGCTACACGAAAGTCATCTTCTGCGATAACTGCTTTTATTTTCAATGTTTTTCCCCTCCTAGCAGTTGTTTTGGAAGATATACGGTAAATACAGTGTTCTCGTTGCCATTTTGGACTTCAATAATACCACCTAGTTCTTTTACCGCCCCTTCAGCATTTGATAGTCCGTATCCCCTTGGATTATCTCCTTCTTTTGAAGTAAAGCCCCTTTCAAAAAGAGATGGCATATCTTCGTCCGCTATCCCTTTGCCATTATCACTTACTTCAAAAATAATGTCTTCACCTATATCTGTAGCAAAAAATTTAATGATAGGCTTGTCTATATCAGAAACGGCTTCAAATGCATTATCTATAATATTTCCAAGTATTAGTGTTAATTGCGAAAGCCGAATATGATCTGGCAGTTTATCAATATAACTTTCTGGTGCTATTTCAAAAACAATTTTTTTCTCCGACGCCTTTCCTATTTTCCCTAATAAGATTACTTGAACTTTCGTATCTCGGATTTGTTCAAACACGATCTGATTTTGAAACTCCAACTCAGACGTTTCCCCTTGAATCATTTCGATGGCTTCTTCATACTCACCAAGTTGTAAAAGTCCTGATAGAACGTATAATTTATTCGTGTATTCATGGGTTTGAGCTCTTAACTCCTCAGAATAAGTTTTCATTTCAGATAATGTATTAATCATTTGCTCAATTTCTGTCTTTTCACGAAAGACAGCAACGACCCCATTCACACTTTTTTCATCTTTAATCGGTGTACAACTGACAATCATCGTTTTCTTTTTCCATGTTAGTTCTTTATCAAATTGTGGTTCCCCTGAATGTAAGACATCATATAAATAACTTGTTGGAAATAGTCCATCTACTTTTAGATGACGAACAGAGCCTTTGATGCCAAGTAAAGTTTTAGCCCGTTGATTCATGGAAGTAATGATTCCATTTTTGTCAACTGACAAAATCCCTTCTTGAACGGAATGTAGTACAGCATTTTTTACTTTATATAAATTTACAATTTCATATGGTTCTAACCCCAAAGTATCCTTTCGAATGCTTTTCGCAAGTAAAAAACTTCCTATAATCGATAAAATAAGAGCTGATAAAGAAATGACTAATTCTTTTGATACATTTTTAAATATTTGTCTTTCGATATCTTCTACTAAAAAACCAACCGAAACAACGCCAATGATGTCTCCATTCCTATTAAATATTGGAGATTTACCCCTCATTGAAAGTCCTAGAGAACCACGAGCTTCCGAAATATAGTATTCTCCCTTCTCAATCGCACGTTTACTGTCCCCACCGACCATTTTCTTCCCAATTTCCGACTCTTCTGGGTGGGAATAGCGAATCCCTTCTTTATTTCCTACTACGATAAATTCTGCTCCTGTTTTTTGACGAATTTTTTCCACAACAGGTTGAATGGTTTCTGATGGATTGTCCGTTTCAAAAGCTTCGATTATCGTTGGCATCATTGAAACGGATTTCGATAGTTCTAACGCTAAACGGCCTCTATCTTCTGCTATTTGTTTACCATGCATATAGGTAAAATAAGAAGTCAATAGGAGAATAATTAAAAAGCTTAATGATAATGTTAAACCTAAAATTTTTGTTTGAATCGATACTCTCCTCATAAAACAGCAACCTTTTTTAGTCATTTACTTTTAATTCTATAAGAATATAAATATTCTATCAATTGATTCTATTTGAAATCATTGTTTTAGCGATTTGACAAATTATCTGCGGATTATTAAAACTATTTCAAAATAAAGGTTGACCCGTCAAATAGTTTAAAAAGAAAAATAAAAAAGCTTGAACAATCAAGCTTTTTATGTTGGAAAGGCATCATATTTTGAAATGCGTATTTTGTCACAAGGAAAAAATTTTTTAAAATACTTTGCTACCCTTTCATGTATATCCTCTCGGTACCACTTTGATAGTCCATGTTCTTCGAATAGTTGTGGCATTCCTAATCTATCTGATCGTTTGCCTTTCGCTCCATCCCCAATGTTTAACGTATCAATCCATATAGTATCCGCTATGTTTCCTAGTACTTTTGGAAACTCTGGAGTAAATGGTAATACAGGAGAAATAGAAGCTTGCGTAAATATTCCCTTGCTGCGCAGTTCTTCTAATGCACGCAAACGTAAATGAATACCTGGTGAGTAAGGTGCAAATAGTTTTCTAATTTCATCCCAATCAGTTTCAATTGTCATGGATACGATGACTTTACATTTTTCTTTTAATTTTATTAACAAATCAACATCTCGAGTAATCAAAGGACTACGTGTTTGAATTTGAAGCAAATCAGGTGGATATTCAATCATTGCCTCTAATATGCTTCTTGTGATGAGTGCTTTACGTTCTATTGGTTGGTATGGATCGGTTGCAGAAGACATGAATATATTCAAAGAACCTTGTTTGTTACGAACTTTTACCATTTCTTTACGATAATTTTCCGCTGCGTTTAATTTAATATTCAACCATTCCCCCCATGGAATCTCTTTAAATTTTTGAATGGGCATTTCTCTTACATAACAATATTTACAAGAAAATGCACAACCACTGTACGGATTAAGAGAATGGGTAAAACCAACATCTAAATAACCTTTTGCTTCAGTCAATATTTTCTTTGATACAATTTCTTTTACTTCTATCCCCATCTATATGCTCCTTTCTCGAAGGATATTGTAGCTTTTCCCTTTCTCCATCACTTTCTAAATCTGTATTTAATAAAAATACTATCATCTGAAGAAATCTACAAATTTATTGTCTTCTTGTTTAATATTTTCCATATAAAAACTGATTCCTTTCATACAGGAATCAGTCTTACTTTTTACCATCCATTATGGATTCAATGATTGTAATTTTTGATGGGCTGATTTTTTCATTGACCAAAAATAAGTTAGAATGAAACAACTGAATAATACAAAGGCTCCAAATAAATAAGGTGAATCTATTTTCCAATCATATAATATACCTGCACAGATTGGACCGACCATGTTTCCTAAGCTCATATACGCGTTATTCATTCCAGCAGCAAATCCTTGTTCATCTCCCGCCATTTTACTAATGGCTGTATTAACTGCTGGACGAATGAAAGTTGCGGCAATTGTGTTTAACGAAGCAACCGTTAATATAATGAAAAATCCATTTACGTAAATTAATAATACGAGGGTAATTGCTGCCAATACCAAATGAAATAAAATAATTTTCATTTCACCAAAGCGAAGAAATAATTTATCCATCCAGAACAATTGAAGAAGTACACCAACTAAGCCGCCTACTGTAAAAATGATAGAAATTAAAAAAGGCGTATACTGAAATTTATCATCTAAATAGAGAGACATCGTTGCTTGATAGTTCGCAATTCCAAAACTGAAAGTGAAAACAACAATTAGAAAAACAAAATAGGGTACTTTAAAAGAAGAAATGACTTGTTTAAAAGTATTTTCCTTTCGATTAGCAACTGGTATATTTATTTTCTGTTCAACAGTCGGTAATACAAAATAAGAAATAGCAGCCGCAACTAAAGCGATAGAACCTGCAAAGTAAAAAGGAAATTCTAAAGTAATCCCCGACAATCCACCACCGATACTTGGTCCTATTGTAAAACCTAAACTAACTGCTGCACCTATTAAACTCATTCCTTTTCCTCGTTCTTCAAGTGGCGTAACGTCACCAACATAGGCCAATATCGTTGGCATCACAAACGCTGCTCCGATGCCACTTATTAATCGAGACACAAATAGTAACCATAAAGAATTTGCAAGACCAAACAATATTAAAGCACAACCAAAAAAGATTAAACCGATGATGATAAAATTTTTACGACCATATTTATCCGACAGTTCACCAATAAATGGGGATAAAATAAACTGTGCAAAGGAAAAGGTGGCAATTAATAATCCGTAAATCTTCCCTCCAGCATCAAACATTTCTAAATAAGCCGGCATAACGGGGACGATAATCCCTAAACCGCCCATCGTAATAAACATACAAAACATTAATAAATATAGTGTGAACTTATAGTGACCAGACATGGCACACATCCCTTTTGCTCAATGAGAAGAAGTTGTAAATATCCTATATAACGAGATCTTTACAACTTCCTTTATCAAACAATCAATTTTTCTTCTTAAAAATTTTAGCATTTTCTTCTTATTTAATATTCTTACAATGAAAAAAGTATTACCTTTCCTTAAAATCTTTTTCTCTCCCCATACAGCAGTCATTTCTTTTAAAAGTAAAGTGATCGTAAGTATTTTTCTCAAACCAAAAAGCCAAGACACATTGCCCTGGCTTTTACTATATAAATACAATTTTATCTGTTGTTAAAAAAATTTATCTCCTGACATTACTTATAGACCTGTTACCATTTCAAAAGGAGTTAATTCTCCATTAACATATACTGATATTTCATGTGGTTTTGGATCTGCTGTTAAATAATAGATATTTGGTTGTTCTACCCCATCCGTTGAACCCGATTCGTTCAAATTTATTAGTATTACGTTATCATCTTGTTGTTCAACATTCGTGTTGATATCGCCATTTGAACGAAAAATAATATATGAACCTTTTTCTCCATCATTAATTAATTGAAGTTTTAGATTGGTATCAATTATACTTTCTACATGATCAGGAACATTTTCAATATTACTGAAACTTAAAGATGACGACGAAAAATTACAGCCGGATAACATTGCAATAATTAAAAACAATGATGCAAATATTTTATTCAATCCATCCACTCCTTCTGTTTTTTCTTTTCTACGATTAAACAGAGTATTCGTTTCAAAATTGTTCAAATTTTCCTTAATTAGTTGTGAGTTAGAAATTGAACGTTATCCATAAAAAAAGGACACAATTGCTTATACGAATTATGCCCGATTGTGAAATATCGTTATTTAACTAAAACTTCCATTATAAAATTGATACATTTTTATTGTTCTATTTCCAGTTATTTTGCATCTTTCTTATATAAATAATTTGACCAATGTGATATGCGTTATGAGTCGAAACATTTCCCAGTACCTGCCACCAATTTACTGCTTCGGGAAAACCGTTCACATTACTCTCAATTTTTTCTTCAGTTATTAACTCTTGCCAGCGTAATAGCACTTCTAATAATTGATTTTTTAAATCTGCGAAAATGGCGTTTTCTGGTGGTATAAAGCTATTATTATTATTGCCGATGGAAGGCACAGCATTAACATGGGATTTTTCATACCTCGTTTGCCAAGTTTGATTCCAATAAAGTAGATGTTGTACAATTTCCGCAATACTATTACTTTCTTTGTTTGGCTTCCAAAATGCTAGTTCCTCAGACAAATTTTCTACTGCAACTGAAAAAGGTTCGTACCAACTAGCGTCATTTGCATTTGCCAGCAATTGATCGGATAAAACTTCTTTTGCATGAACTATAACGAACACTCCCTAACATCAATTTGTTATCTTTCCCTCTATACTTTCTACATCAAGTGTTTATTGTCCTGTTTTCCTTTTTTTCTTCCATGTATTCATTTCTAGTAATGAGCGAAATTTGACTAAGTAAATGAAAAAGGCAGTCCTTTATTCGGAACTGCCATCAATTTAGCTAATGAACGTTCTATTTAAAGGTACAAAAAAGAAAGTAATTCTCTTCATGTCCGTTCATTGACCTTTGAATTTGTGACATAGACCATGCACATGTTATGCTGGAAAAAATATGATTAACTTAGTAATCTTTCTCTACCAATTCGTTTTAGAAATTTATAGAATGTCTCTCGTTTCTTACCCATTTGTGAATATACAGCGATGATCTTTTCAACTGTATTATACAATTCATCGGGCGTTAAATTTTCTAAAAGTAACTGACCAACTTCTGCATCTTTACCTTTTGCTTTTCCTCCAACATATAAATTGTAATGATCTTTTATTTTCATAACACCTATGTCACTTAGCATCGGTTCACCGCAACCGATCGGACAACCCGTGTAGGCAACTTTTAAAGTAAATGGCACAGCTTTACCAGCAATCCGTTGATTTAACTCTTTTGCTACTGGCATTCCTTCCTCCACTTCACCTTTGCAGAAATTACAAGTTTTCAAGCTTTTTACAAAGTTACCTACTGGATAACATGCTAACCCAACACTTTGTAAATCTTCTATGATTTCTTCACTTTTATCTTCTGCTATTTCAATATAAAGTTGTTGGAATGTTGTTAACTCCAACTCCTCATCTTCATTCATATATTTTGAAATCGTTACAATTTGTTTGGAATTAAGTTTTGCTCCGTAACCAATTCCCCCATTTATCCCAATTTTTATTTTACTTACACTGTTTTCCATATTTATTCCACAACCTTTTTACTTTACTATACGCCGGTATGGTATATTGAAAAGAAATAATTGCTGCCACAAAAGTTAGTGACAGATTATTTCCGTTATTTATTTTTTAACTTAACCCTTTGTAAACGTAATGCGTTTAAGACGACCGACACGGAACTAAATGCCATCGCTGCACCTGCAACCCATGGGGCTAGGAAACCTGCTGCGGCAATTGGTATCCCAATAATATTATAAGCAAATGCCCAGAATAAGTTTTGCTTTATATTTTTCATCGTTTTACGACTCATTAAGATCGCATCAGCAATACTATTTAAATCACCTCGGATTAGTGTAATATCAGCAGCTTCCATTGCAACATCTGTACCAGTACCAATGGCCATACCAATATTAGCTGTAGCTAGTGCAGGTGCATCATTAATACCATCACCTACCATCGCAACCTTTTTACCCTTTTGTTGTAGTTTCTTCACTTCTTCTGCCTTGCCTTCAGGAAGCACTTCCGCAATGACTTCATTAACACCCACTTCTTTGCCAATGGCTTGGGCGGTACGTTTATTATCACCTGTCATCATAATGACGTTGATATCCATATCTTGTAATCGACGAACAGCTTCACGAGAGGTTTCTTTTATTGTATCTGCCACTGCAACTAGACCTGCATACTGTCCATTAATTCCAGCAAGCATTGCTGTTTTACCGTTTTCCTCCAACTCCTCCATAATTGGAAGTACGGCGGTAATATTAATTCCATACTGTTGCATTAGATTACGTGTACCAATCACTACTCCTTGACCTGAAATCGTCGCTTGCACACCAAAACCTGGAATCGCTTCGAAAAACTGAATGTTCCCAAGTTCAATGTCTTTATCTAGAATTCCTTGAACAATCGCCTGGGCAAGTGGATGCTCAGATTGTTTTTCAGCTGCACCGATTAATGATAAAAATTTTATTTCGTCTTGACCTTCTGCTACTAATACATCTGTTAGTACTGGTTTCCCATGTGTAACAGTACCTGTTTTATCAACTATTACTGTATCAATGTTTTGGGTTTGCTCAAGATGTTCGCCACCTTTGAACAAAATACCAAATTCTGCAGCACGACCCGAACCTGCCATAATAGAAGTTGGCGTCGCTAAACCAAGTGCACATGGGCAAGCAATAACAAGTACGGCAATTAATACTTCAAGTGCTGGTGTAAACTCACCTGGTTGAACCCATATAATCCATACGAAGAAAGTAAGGATGGCAATCCCCACAACAATAGGTACAAAAATACCTGAAATTTTGTCGGCTAGACGTTGAATTGGCGCCTTTGAACCTTGTGCATCTTCTACTACTTTAATGATTTGAGCTAATGCGGTGTCACGGCCGACTTTTGTTGCTGTCATTTTAATGAAGCCGTTTTTATTAATCGTTGAACCGTATAATACGTCACCGTTCTTTTTATCTACTGGTAAACTTTCGCCTGTTAACATAGATTCATCTACAGCTGTTGTTCCTTCTAATACTTCACCATCAACAGGAATTTTTTCGCCAGGTTTTACTAATATGGTGTCACCGATTACGACTTCTTCTAATGGAACTTCTTTTTCAACTCCATCACGTACAACAATCGCTGTTTTAGCTTGAAGTCCCATTAATTTTTTAATCGCTTCTGATGAACGTCCTTTAGCTCTTGCTTCAAATAATTTCCCTAAAAGAATTAGCGTTATTAATACCGCACTTGTTTCAAAATAAAGATGTGGTCCGTGGTGTGTTCCAGCGGTAATTATTGCTTGATATACACTATAAAAATAGGCTGCTGAAGTCCCCATGACAACAAGAACATCCATATTGGCACTACCGTTACGAAGTGCTTTATAAGCACCCACATAAAACTGTTTTCCAATAATAAATTGTATGGGTGTTGCTAATATTAATTGAACCCATGGATTCATTAAGAAATCAGGTACATATAGGAACGATGTAAAGGAAAAATGGCCAATCATCGTCCATAGTAGAGGGAGTGAAAAAATTACTGATATAATGAATTTACGTTGTTGATCTTTAATGTGTTTTTCTCTATAGTCTACCGATTCTTTATCTTCTTTGTTTTGCTGTGCACCATATCCTAGTTTTTCTACCTTTGCAATGATATCTGCAATCGTTACTTCAGATGGATTATATTCAATCGTTGCTTTTTCAAGGGCTAGATTAACGTTTGCACTTGCAACACCATCTAATCTATTTAACCCCTTTTCAATACGTGTTGCACATGCAGCACAAGTCATTCCAGTTATTTCAAACTCAGCTTTTTGTTTTACGACACCATAGCCAAGTGCTTCTATCTTCTTTTCAAAATCAACTTCACTCAGTTTTGAAGGATCATATTTAATCGATGATTTTTCAAGTGCTAAATTGACAGATGCTTCTTCAACACCATCCATCTTATTTAACCCTTTTTCAATACGTGTTGCACATGCTGCACAAGTCATTCCAGTTATTTGAATACTCGCTTCTTTTACTTTACTAGCTTCTGTACCCATAACTTTTCCGCCTCTCTTATACCTATACAGGGTATATTTTTGTGAAAATGAGAGAGTGCTATGAAAGCACTCTTATTCTACATCATATCCTTGATCTACAATTGTTTCTTTAATTTTATCAAGTGAAACTTGTGATTCATTAAAGGCTACATCAACTAAAGCTTCTTCTAGTTTTACACTTACTTCGCTAACACCTTCTAATTCTCCAACGCTTCCTTCTATCGCTTTCACACAATGCCCACATGACATACCTTGTACGTTTAATGTTACAGTTTTCATTTCGATTCTCTCCTTTTATAAATTTTTAAACACGTTTATACATACTAGGGGTATATAGAACTGAAAAAAATTACTTTTTCATTAGTTTTTGAATCGTTACAACTAATTCATCTAAAACCTCATTATCACCTTCTGAAAGCCGTTCTACAACACACCCTTTTAAATGGCCTTCCAAAAGAATTTTAGCTACACTATTTAAAGCAGATTGTGTTGCAGAAAGTTGTGTGATTACATCATCACAATATACATCTTTTTCGATCATTCCTTTAATCCCACGAATTTGACCTTCAATCCGATTTAATCGAGTAGTCAAATCCTTTTTTACACGTTCTGGATGATGACTCTTACGACAAGAGGTACCAACTTCCTCATTGCAAGCTACTTCTTTCATCGATTCTTCCATTTACTCAACCTCCCCAATTACAATGTACTATACCCAAGTGGGGTATGTAAAGTAGGTTTTTAATAAAATATTTCATTTACGGAATTAATCATTACTCCACTTCATGTGTTTTCCATCCAACGATGTTACCCGCTAGTAGAAAAATATATTTTAACTCGAGTACAGTTATTTCCTTTTTAACAGGCATTTAACATCTTACATACTTACGCTTGAAACCTAGCTTTCCTTTTTCCTTTTGTTTTTCTATATTTTCATAAGCATTTAGGAAACTACTTTTTTTGTTGTCCCTTTTCATCTCTACTATCCCTACTTCTTTTGCAGTTAAGGCTGCCTTTTCATGAAGTGGCAAATATGAAGTACCAACTGTATATAGAAAATTATTCATCGCCGATTTCGTTCTTTCTGGTGAGTTGTGAATAGTATTTTTTACACAATCTAGCATATTTGAAATTTTGCTCTCGCTAAACTCACTGTCTTGACGGTTCCCTAATAGCCAACAATAACAACTCCAACCTGCTGACATTCTCAACTCGTCTCCGCTAGCTATCCATTTATCAGCTACTTCTTGTGCAATAGCTGATTCTGATAAAGTCACTGCCACTACATAATCAGAAAGCATATAAAAATACGCACCATCCATCCAACGTTCAAAATCCGATTCTGTCATTGCTTTTGGATCTGCAATAATACCTGCAAAATACATGGCATCATAATTACCAGTAGCATAAAGTTCTTCAGCTAAAGGTTGATTTATTTTTATTTTCTTTGCAATAGGTTTCATTGCACCAGTAGCTACACCAAAAAGAGGCTCATGGGCACCATTGGATATGTACATTTTTTTCGTTCGTTCTTTACCAAGGGATTCAAGCTCTAACATTACAGTTTCAAATTCCATCGTTATACCTCCTTCGTATTATTACCTTTCCACTTCGTTTACATTCTTGTCCAACAATTATTTTCATACATGCTAATTTTAGCATAACTTTACGTAAGTATTCTTCTATGTCATTTTGTTTGTCTAGTCCAATTATGGCATGACTATAAAAAACGCACAATTCCTCTACTAGAATTACGCCGTTTTCAAAAATCATCATTTATAGTTGCCAAAAAAACATTTTTCAAAATGATTGATGAACTAAACTAATCTATCCTTTTTTCGTTTTTATTCCCCCTATTTAGCAGTTTGGTCTACTTGAAAAAGCTCATCATAACGTTCGTTCTCCAATCCTTCTAATTCCAAGTCAATCTCATACCACTTTAAAGTTTTTTGATCCATTTCTTCAACGATAAAAGGAATGTCGTTTTCCATAGCGATTTTCTGAATCGCAATTGTCTGTTCCATATTAGACTCCGACATCATTGGAAAATAGTAAGCTACATCATCATTTTGCTGGATCGGTTGAAAGATTACTTTCCAAACAAATCTTGTCTCATCAGCAGTATTAGATAAACTGGCATAATGGACGTAAGGTTTCACATAGACACTTTCAATTTCTTCGAAAGATAGTATATGTTTTTTCCCCTTCCAATCGCTTGAAATTAACCCCTTCTCTTCATGTATTCCTCGATAGTCGGAGAACATGAAATAATTGAATCCAATTAAAAAAAGAATCGTTCCTATAATGGTCACATTCAACAACCTTTTTCGCTTTAACTCTGGATTAAGAAATCGGCCAGCAAATAGGAAGATAAGAATGACAAAAACACCGATAGACAAATCTCCTAGTGAACTAGAGGCGGATTCAAAAATAATATAATGTTCATCAACAAATGTACTTTCTTTAAAGTCGTTATAAAATACATGTAAGTAAATTAATAAAGGAAGAATAAAAAAGCAAAATATGTATATGGATAGCCAACGTTTCCCTCGATATTTAAATTCAGACTTAGAAGTTCTGATTATTTGACCCATAATGTATAACGGAACACTAATTAGCCATAGCATGAAATTGGCAAAAATAACATCTTCATGCATGTAGATAGCACAACTTAAGGCTAATACTAAACTAAAAATTATAATTATAATTCCGCAAAACTTTCTCATTCAACCACCCCAGGATTCACTTTCAAAAATTTAACATTTTACTTTATGTCTTTAGAGTATCATATTCCTATGTAGGG
The DNA here is from genome assembly GCF_014836845.1 of Ureibacillus galli. Classification (GTDB taxonomy): domain Bacteria; phylum Bacillota; class Bacilli; order Bacillales_A; family Planococcaceae; genus Ureibacillus; species Ureibacillus galli. The sequence continues at coordinate 3,030 of NZ_JACSQA010000015.1, read as the reverse complement.
TACTACCCAATCTGTTGTGTTACATCATCATCCGTATATCCATTATAACGTCGACTATTGAAATCCATTTAAGATACTTTATTATTCATATTGAACTCCTAATGAAATAAAAAGATGGGGTAGTTTTGTTTCTCCGCCCCACCATACATCTCTATTAAACTTCTAATATGGAAAATGATTATTGTAACTAAAGGAATTAAATGAAAGGTAAACTAATTAAATCGTTCTGTTCAATTTAAAATGAACCATTATATTTTCAAATAATGACGTCCCAATTTACATTAAACAAATCTAAGACATGCATCTTGCGCAGCTTCAAAACTTTTTCTAGCAAATTCAAACGGATCCATACCTACATTCTCCCAATGCATATACATCAGCCTTGGTTCTTCAAACAACCAGTGATTATGAAAAGCTGTTACTTTAAGTCCCCTTTTTCGTAATGCATCGAACATTGGATTCACTTCTTTTTCAAGAAGTACCGTTTCCCCTAAATTGAGGCCATTCTTTTCAAAAGATAACATAAATGGTAGTACAAGCGGAGAAAGAGTACGACGACCCAAAATAGATGCCCGAATATCACGAAGACGCATTACTACACAAACAGGACTTGATTGAATCACTTCACCACCGATAATATCGGCAAGCTTTTGGCAAGTTGACAAATTAATTCTCCTTTCACGATTATCTACTACATCTTATGAAGAATATGTAAAGTTTCATAGGCAGACCAAATTAAGAAAGCAATAACATGCAAAATAGTTGAAGAAGAGCATCACTAGTTTTTACAATAAAAAGCTATCTTCAAATTCTTTATTAAATACATAAATAATATATGTTTCATTTAGGGTGAAGTAACTAAAACTTTATTAATAACTCTATCACTTTCAAATTAGAAAAGTGTGTAGCGTTTATGTTTATTTAATTTAAGCATTAAAGGGTAATGTATAGACTAATATTGAATTTACAATAGGTTATTAAATCTATTATTTATCTCTTGTCGTTTCTAATCAAAAGACATTACTTCTAACTTTGAGTATAATCTACATCATTTAAACTGCTTATTTTAGTAAAGTACCCTGCATTGTATAGACCTTTGTGGCGTAAATCCATTATTACTGCTAAAATCATATAGTTAGAAATAGTAACTGTATATATAAAGGAGTATTCATTGATGAATATAGTACTAACTACTTTAAACGCCAAATATATCCATACCAACTTGGCGTTACGATATTTGAAAGGAGCAGCTAGACCCGAATTTGATCCGACTATTGTTGAATATACGATAAAAGACCCTGCATTTAATATCGTGTCCGATCTTTATCAATATAAGCCGGATGTTGTTGGTTTTAGCTGTTATATTTGGAATATTGAAGAAACGATTCGCGTCATTCGTATGCTGAAAACTGTTTCGCCACAAACAAAAATTGTTCTAGGCGGCCCTGAAGTTTCTTACGATGTCCATGATTGGATACGTCGACTTCCAGAAGTAGACTTTATCGTAATGGGTGAAGGTGAAATATCCTTTAAACAATTATTAAAACATTTAAATGGTGAAATTGCCCTCGAGGATGTACCGGGAATTTGTTATTTACAAAAAGGCAAAATGAAATTACATGCCCAACCGAATAAGATTGATTTACGTGAACTTCCAAGTCCGTTCCGTTTCGAAGAAGACCTTCCCCACCTTGGTAAGCGAATTCAATATATTGAAACAAGTCGTGGCTGTCCTTTTTCGTGTCAGTTCTGTCTATCTTCTATTGAAGTAGGTGTTCGATATTTTAATCGGGAGAAAATAAAAGATGACATTCGATACTTAATGGCCCATGGCGCAAAAACGATTAAATTTGTCGATCGTACCTTTAACATAAGCCGAAGTTATGCAATGGAAATGTTTCAATTTTTAATTGATGAACATGTACCTGGTGTCGTTTTCCAATTTGAAATTACAGCGGATATTATGCGTCCTGAAGTAATTCAATTTTTAAATGACAATGCACCAAAAGGTTTATTCCGCTTTGAAATTGGTGTTCAATCAACAAATGATTTAACAAATGAGCTCGTTAAACGTCGGCAAAACTTTGAAAAATTAAAACGGACAGTTACAATGGTTAAAGAGGGCGGTAAAATCGATCAACATCTAGATTTAATTGCTGGTCTTCCTGAGGAAGACTATCATAGCTTCCGTCAAACCTTTAACGATGTATTTGCGATGCGTCCTGAAGAATTACAGCTTGGATTTTTAAAACTTTTACGTGGGACAGGTCTTCGTGTAGAGGCACAAAAATACGGTTATACGTATGTCGATGTGGCACCTTATGAAATTTTCTCTAATAACGTATTAACTTTTGATGATATTGTTCGAATTAAACATGCAGAAGATGTTCTTGAAAAATATTGGAATGATCACCGAATGGACAATACGATCGAATATCTTGTAACGGAAAGCTTTGAAACACCGTTTGATTTCTTCCAAAACTTCGGTACTTACTGGGAAGAAAAAGGATGGTCTCGAATTGGCCACCAGCTCGAAGATTTGTTTAAAAGGTTAGAAGAGTTTTTAGCAACACAGCCAAATGTAAACCTTGAAATCGTTCGCAGTTTAATGCAGCTTGATTATTTATCGAAACAACAATTCCAACCACGAAAATTATGGTGGGATGAACGGGTTTCTCGTGATGAACAAAAAGAAATATACAATGTATTAAAGGAAAACCCTATCATTGCTGGAGAAGAATTTGCTCAATTTGACTTGAGTGAAAAAGACTTCTTTAAACATTCTTTATTGATTCCATTTGCGCTTGATTACGATGCATTTAAAAATGGACAAATCGTAGCGAAAGAAGGTTATTTGCTCGTTTACTTCCGCGCAGGGATGACTCCTTACTTTGCAACGCTTAACAAAATACTTGCATGATATTTAAGCCTTTCTATTTCATAAATAGAAAGGTCAGATTGTCGACAAAAGGCCTTCAGAATGGTCACATTCTGAAGGCCTTTTGTAATTTTGAACGTTTTTCGGGTATT
>NZ_JACSQA010000014.1 GCF_014836845.1 Ureibacillus galli | reverse complement strand
TTCAGAAACTATTACTTTTATTTTAAAAGAAAAAAGACTGTAGGCAAACTCGAAATTTCGAGTTTGTCTACAGTCTGCCATCTGAACAATTTTGTTCAGATGGCTTTCATTTATCCTATTGGTGAAATGGAGTTTTCACCATCGAATTCATCTTTTTTCGTAATTTCTTGAATGATTTCCTTTCTACGTTTAACAAATACTTTTTCTTGTATAACAACCGTATCGGCAATAATATCATTCAACCCTTTATTGTTAGGCATAAAGGCAACCATAATGTAGATAATAGGAAGCTTATTACTAATAAAGCGTCCAACCACTTCTCTAAATAAAACAGTAAGCCAGCCTAATTTTTCATCGTTTAAATGTTTCACCTTTAAGCCAAATATCATTTTTCCAAGGGTTTGTTGCCAATACTTTGTCGTAAGTACAAAATACGCATAATAGAACAAACCAGAAATGATTGTCATTGGAGAGTACCACTTTTCTTCTGATAAACTCCAGTCAAATAAATGGAATATAGGATTTACAACAATCCCTACAATAGCACTAACAATTAAAATATCAAAAACAAAAGCCCAAAGACGCATCCAAAATCCAGCCGTCTTCTCTTCAATCTGTTCGATTATTTTTGTTTGTTTAATAATAGTGGGCACAGCTTCATTATTAGGAAGAGAAACGTTTGAGTCGTTATTTTCAAATTCTGACATCTATAAACTCCTCCTTAATATTCACCGTATAAATACATCATTCGTGGACCACCATTAGAAGACATAAATTTCGTTAAAAATTGTTCTTCAGGTGATGGACCGAATAATGAACTAATTTTTACGCCTAGTAAAGAAGTTAGGTCGCCAAAGCTTGATTCATATTCAAAAAGTTCCGCATTTTCTAAACCATAGTCTGCACGGATTGCTGCGATTGTATCTTCAAGTCCTCCAATTTCATCGACTAATCCTGCTTCAATCGCTTGGGAACCTCCTAAAATACGTCCATCTGCAACTTTTTTAACATCCGCTTCTGACATACCTCTTCCTTGTTCAATAACATCTACAAATGCTTCATAAGATTCGTTGATCATTTCTTGAACCATAGCCTTTTCTTCGTCAGTCGTTGGTCTTGTTCCACCAAACATATCTTTATGTTCGCCTGATTTAATGGTTTCAAACTCAATCCCTAATTTGTCCGCTAGCTCTGAAAAATTATAACTTTGCATAATTACACCGATTGAGCCTGTAATTGTTTCACTATGAGCAAAAATTTTATCTGCAGGTGCTGAAATATAATAACCACCTGAAGCTGCATAAGAACCCATGGAAACATATATAGGAATATTTCGTTGTTCTTTAATTTCTACTAATTTCTCATGAATATCAGCTGATTCAATAACGCCACCACCTGGTGAATTAACATATAATACAACCGCTTGTACACTTTCATCATATAAAATATTTTCTAATTGGGATAAGAAAGATTGATGATCATATTCGACAGTTGTCCATGGTGAACTAGAACCGACATCTTGAATCGTTCCATCTACGGATAACAATGCAATTCGCTCACCATAATCTCCTGGTTCAATTACGGTTTCCACTACTGTTTGTTCCGTGTTCATTACATCATTAAAACTTGAAAAGAAATCCGTTTTAAATATTGAGATCACCGTATTCAAACCAATTGAACCGACTAATAAAACTATTGCTGCTCCTAAAGCAAGCCATCTTTTTGTATTCATTTAACTACTCCTCCTCCATTCATACATACGTATTTGATGTCCAATTGTTTCAAAAAATTTCAATTTTTATCAAATCCAATAAAAAGACTTTAAAGTCATTCTATATGACTTTAAAGTCTCCACTCATTTCGACATTATTCCCTAGGAAATAAAGAAGAACTTAATTCGATATTTCCTTTTGCAACTCTCTTTGGCGTAACTCAATACGTCGAATTTTTCCTGACGACGTTTTTGGTAATTCATCGATAAATTCAATTGCTCTTGGATATTTATAAGGTGCGGTAATCGTCTTCACGTGGTCTTGCAATTCCTTAACGATTGTTGGACTATCTTTCAATTGAGCATCCTGTAAAACTACAAATGCTTTTACGATGTTACCGCGCACTTCATCTGGACTACCAACAACTGCACATTCTTTAACAGCAGGATGTTTAACAAGAGCGTCTTCCACTTCAAAAGGTCCTATTGTGTAACCAGAAGAAATAATAATATCATCTCCACGTCCTTCGAACCAGAAATAGCCATCTTCGTCTTTATATGCTCGGTCTCCCGTTAAGAACCATTCACCCCGGTATTGAATTTTTGTTCGTTCAGGTTCATTCAAATATCCTTTAAATAGAGCTGGGGTTAATGAGTGTACGGCAATGTCTCCTACTTCCCCTGGTTTTGTTGGTTCGCCTAGCTCATTGATTACTTCGACAATATTACCTGGAGTCGGTTTGCCCATCGAACCTGGTTTTGGCGTCATTCCAAGAAGTGTACCTACTAACAAGGTATTTTCCGTTTGACCATAACCATCTCGAACTTGTAGGGAAAATACTTCTAAAAACTTTTTAATAACTTCGCTATTTAATGGTTCTCCAGCCGATACAGCACTTTTAATACTAGATAAATTATATTGTTCAAGATGATCAACTTTTGCCATTAAGCGATATTCTGTTGGTGTACAACATAAAACGTTTATATGATAATTTTCAAGTATTTGAAGGTATTCTTTCGGATCAAACTTTCCTAAATGAACAAAAGCTGTCGCACCACTACCTAAAGTCGCTAAAAAAGGACTCCAAATCCACTTTTGCCAACCAGGTGCTGCAGTCGCCCAAACAATATCATCTTCTTGGACTCCTAACCATTGGGCAGCTGTTGTACGTAAATGGGCATAACCCCATGCATGGGAGTGAACAACCCCTTTAGGATTACCCGTCGTTCCACTCGTATAAGATAAAAATGCAATATCCGTATTTTCTGTTTGCACACCTTCAAAAACGTCAGATAGGCCTTCTAATTGTTTGTTTATTGAAATCCATGGTTCTTTCGATTCGCCATATACAAAAAGTTTTAATCCATCCAAATGTTCAACTTCATTAAATTGTTCAATCTCATTTTCAAAAGCAATGATTGCCTTTGCTTTAGAATGAATGATTCGGTAATCAATATCTTTTGCCCGAAGCATTTCAGAACTCGGTATAATCGTAAGTCCTGCTTTTAGCGCTCCGATGTATGTAACATATGCGTCTTCTGAGCGAGGTACCATAACAAGGGCTACGTCACCTTTTTTCAGTCCATTGTTTTTAAATAAATTGGCAACCTTGTTCGCTTTTTTAATTAAAGCTTTGTAAGAGATTGTTTCAATTTCTCCGTTTTCATGGTGAATCATTAAAGCCGTTTTCCCCGTTTTTGCAAATTTCTCAATTTCATCAACGATATTGTATTCTCTTGGAGCCAATAAATCTTCCCTTTTCATTACTACATCCCCCTTTGATGCATCCCTGATACATTATGCTAATTATAATAATATTCAACTTAAATATCAAAATATTCCTCGAAAGATAGAAATATCTGTATTAAATTCATATAAAAAATTATAATTAAAGTTTTTTAAATCCTATTTTTCACATAATAAAAGCTAGTAGCATTTCTGCTACTAGCCCTTTTTGGTTTTTTTAAATATTATTGACCAGAAGTACCACGTAATTGTGATTCAGCCATTTGTACAAGACGTTTAGTAATTTCTCCTCCGACTGACCCGTTTGCACGAGAAGACGCTTCAGGTCCGAGTTGAACACCAAACTCTTGCGCGATTTCGTATTTCATTTGATCTAATGCTTGTTCTGCACCAGGTACAGCAAGCTTGTTTCTGTTTCCGCTGTTGTTTGAAGCCATGTCTCTCACCTCCTTGTGCATATAGAATGTGCGATATTGATTTTTTAATACACAAAAGATGAGAGGTAAATTGTTCTTATTTTTCCGATTGACTGGTTTTTTATAATAAACCTTCAAATTTATCGGTTGTTTTCTTTGTTTCAGGGAATTTATAAATTTCTCGATTACGTACTGCACGTTCAATTAATTCATCAAATTCCGTAAAACTTTCATAATAATTGACTTTATCGACTTTCGGTTTTGTTTTTGGATTTGCTGGTGTAAAGATAGTACAGCAATCCTCATATGGTTGAATTGATGTTTCATATGTTCCGATTTGTTCTGCAATATCAATAATTTCAAGTTTATCATAAGCAATTAAGGGACGTAATATTGGAGTATTGGTTACATCATTTATCGCTGTTAAACTTTCTAACGTTTGACTCGCTACTTGTCCTAAACTTTCTCCTGTCACAATTCCAAGGGCACCGATCTCTTCTCGAACTTTGTCTGCAATTCGCATCATCAAACGGCGAGTGGACGTCATAATTGTATTACTCGGAACTCTTTCTTTTATTAATACTTGAATTTCAGTAAAAGGAATGACATGTAGTCGAATATTTGCACCAAATTTTGTTAATTCATTGGCTAAAACTTTTACTTTTTCTAAAGAATTATCACTTGTATATGGTGGACTAAAGAAGTGAATTGCTTCTAAACGAACACCACGTTTCATTAATAAGTACCCAGCAACTGGACTATCAATTCCACCTGATAACATCAGTAATGATTTCCCATTCGAACCGACAGGCATTCCACCTGCTCCTTGAATAATTTGCGCCATCATATATATAGCATCTTTACGTACTTCAATACGAAGTTCCACATCTGGTTTTTTCACTTGTACTGAAATATTCGGATTATTTCTTAAAACATGACCACCAATTTCCCGTTGTAGTTCATGGGATTCCATTGGGAATGTTTTGTCAGATCGGCGAACTTCTACTTTAAAAGTGATTTCCCTCTCTTTAAATTGTTCCATAATAATAAGAGACAATTTTTTCATCTCGTCTATATCTTTTTCACAAACAGCGACAGGGCTGAAGGATTGAATTCCAAATACGGTTGGTAATTTTTTCATCAATACTTCATACTGCTCTTCATTTTCAATTTTTATATGCATACGATCTCTTTCCGTTACAATATCAAGGGGTGCAATATCTTGAAAAGTATGACGAATATTTGTACGAAGACGGCTGATGAAGTCCTTTTTATTACGTCCTTTCGTTGATAATTCTCCATAACGGATTAAAATTTCTTTCCAAATCATTACTTATTATCTCCTTTTAATTCGTCCATCACAGCTGTGAAAGCTTTTTTGAACGCTTCTATATCGTTATCCGTATTAAATAATCCAAAACTTAATCGAATAACACCTTTTTTATAATTGGCATGTACTTTTAACGAATCAACAACATGACTTGTTGTCTTTTGTTTAGAGGAACAAGCACTTGATGTAGATACGATAATTCCTCTACTTTGCAATGCATTAATCAAAATTTCCCCTTTTAAATCTTTCACACTAAAAGATAAGATGTGAGCTGCTCCAGATTTCGTCGATAATAGATGAATATTTTCACCGTATCCTGTTAAAAATTCATATAAGTCGTTGAACCATGTTCGATATTTTTTCATCGATTGTTCCATATTTTCTGTCACCATTCGAGCCGCTTTCGCTAAAGCAACTGCTTGAGGTACGGCAACTGTGCCACTTCGCAATCCGCTTTCTTGTCCACCACCTACAAGAAGTGGGATAATGTTCATTTTTTTACGGAACGCAATAACGCCTGACCCTTTTAAGCCATGGATTTTATGGCCAGAAATCGAAAGAATATCCGGACCGGCTTCACCGTTAAATTGAGTCGGTAATTTACCAAAACTTTGAACGGCATCGACATGGAATACCGCTCGACTGTTTTCATGAATGATTTTAGCCGCCTCTTCAATTGGTTGAATAGCTCCCATTTCGTTATTTACATGCATAATACTAACGAAAACTGTATCTTTTCGGAGTTTTTCTCGTAATTCCGTTAATGAAATAACACCATTTTCATCAACCGATAAATAGTCCACTTCATAGCCATCCTTTTGTAAAGACTTCACACCTTCTAATATGGATGGATGCTCAATTTCCGTTGTAATAATATGTTTTCCTATATGAGTATTTGCTTTTGAAACCCCAAATATCGCAAAATTATTGGATTCCGTTCCACCAGCAGTAAATAAGACGAGCTGCTCTTTCGTATGAAGAATATTAGCTATTTGACTTCTTGCCCTATCTAATAATGTATTTGCCTCCACACCTGCTTCATGAATGGAAGCAGGGTTAGCATAAAAAGATTCGTTTACTTGAATAAATGTATTTAAAACCTCTTTTAACGGTTTTGTAGTAGCACTATTGTCTAGGTAGACAATGTTTTCTTTCATCTTTAATCACACTCTTTCAAAGCTTGATTTAACGCTATTTATCATAACGCAAACTTTCTTAAATGACCACCAACTAATTTTACCTATCACGGAAATAGATCGTTTAACTCTTTCGTTACTTATTATCGAATGATCAATATCTTCTAATTTCTTTAATAGTAAAGCCACCTTCACAAATGTGAGGTGGCTTTATTCATCAAATGGTTAGTTCTGTGTTTTTTCGTAAAGCTCATCTTGAACTAGTTCTTCGATCCGTTTAATTGCACCCGGTTCCGCTAATTCAACCGCTGTCACCGCATCTTCTAACGCTTTTATATAGCGGTATTGGTGAAAAGCATCTTCCGCTTGTAATAAAAGCTCGTTTACTTTTGAATTTGTTGTCCGATAACGATTGCCGTATTGAATAATTCTTTCAATCAGTATAACATTTTCAATCATTTCTTTTGCATGTTTATTTACTTCTTGAATACACTTTTCAGCATTTTGTAAATTACTATGAACATGGCTCATGTTTAAAGGAATCTCTTGTAGACTTTGCATAACAATGAACAGTTGCTCTTCAGCTTCTTCTAAACGCTTATCCATTTCTTCTGGAACACCAGGAATGTTCGCTTTATTGAGCTGTCGATCTGTTTCTTGTAATAGTCGTTTTAATGAATCCAATTGAGCTCTTGCTTTATTTTCATCAATGCGTAAATTTTTCAAACGGTTGGAGAATTGTTCTTGCTCTTCTTGAATGCGTTCAATTTCTTCGCTAATTTCAACTAATTCTTCTTGTAAACTAGAATAAGCTGACTTTTCCTCTCTAACTCGAGAAACAAGTAATTCATATCGTTTTTGAATTACTTCCAATTGTTTTAAACCAAGTTTTGGAATTTCAGCCTCTTTTTCTGGTAGATGGTAACTATTTTGAACATAGACCGCTTCATTACTAATTTCTTTCGTTGTACGTAATACTTCATTTAATGTATTAAATGTTTCATCACAATTTTGATCAACGTATTTTCTAGCGATCACTTCTTTTTCAAGCAAATCATAATAATTTTCAATTTCCTGATTAATTTCTTCAAGTCTAGGACCTACAGATGATACCTCTAACGCTGCTAATTGTTCTTTTAAAGTTTCCAATTCTTTTTCAACATTATCTAAGAAAACGTTTAATTCTAAATGGTTTAAGTAATACGATTGCTGTTCCATTTCCCGTTGACCACTTCTCAACTCATGGATGGCAGCCGGTATTTTTGTTTGTATATCCGTTAGTAAAGTAGGTACTTCCGTTAATAACTCAAATATAATTTGTGATTCGCTATGTAATGCAAGCACAATTTCCCTTGCTTGAAGATAGTTACCTTCTACAGTTAATCGATCAAATTCTTCAAATTTTGGAACAAAGTTTTCTACTCTCGTTTCCAATGTACTTAATGCCGGACCAAAAGAGTATTGATGGGCAAGTAATGTTTTACGTGCAGAACGATAATGTTCTTTTAATTGCTCAATTTCAATACGATTTTTTTCTTCGCTACCGATTAATTCATTTAATTCATTAATGATTTGATTTTGTTTTTCGGTACATTTTGCGATATATTCATCTATCTCCCGTTCAACAATTGAAGCTTTTTTAAATTTGAAACGATCTATGTATTCTTCTGCATCAAAAAGCATAGAATCAATTTTGATAATATGAACATCGATTACTTCTGTCCATATATTCCGCCATTGTTCAAATTTCTCTTCTGTTTGACCATTCATATTTAAAGCTTTTACTTTTGTAAGCTCCTCAAATATAGGATAATGCTGGATTTGCATTTTTTCTTGTTCAAGTCGCTGTATAACAACATTATGTTTTCGACGGATCATAAGTCCACCGATAAATAATGCTAATAGTACGATGACGACAATGATGATATACTGCATCATAAGCCCCCTATTCCCTATTCCAAAAATCTCTATACCTACTATTTTGTAACTATAATATACCATGTTTTTAGGCATTTGTTTAAAAAAATAAAGCTTTTTGTTAAAGTTAACTAGAATTAAATAAATTATGTAGAATTCGTTCCCGTTTTTCACCATATATATAGCATAATGAAGAAGATATTTTACTATGTTTAACTATTCATATGCTTGAAAATAATAGAGCGGAGGTTTCAAAATGAAAAAAGATGGACATATCCACTCCCCTTTCTGTCCCCATGGTACGAAAGATCCGTTTGAGCATTATATCGAAAAAGCAATTGAACAAGGATTTACCGAAATTACTTTTACAGAGCACGCACCATTGCCAACCAATTTCGTTGACCCAACACCTGACAAAGATAGCGGGATGGAACCAAAGGACTTAACAGCTTATATCGACACCGTTCAACAATTAAAAGAGCAATATCAACAGCAAATTAAGGTTAATGTAGGATTAGAGATCGATTACATTATCGGTTATGAAACCGAAACGAGAGCCTTTCTCGATATTGTCGGACCTTTTTTAGATGACGCTATACTGTCCGTACATTTTTTAAAACACGAAGATACATATACATGCATTGATTTTTCAGAAGAAGTTTATTTAGACTTTGCAAAACAAGTTGGTGGAATCGATTCCCTTTATCATTTATACTATGATACAGTTTTAAAGTCTTTAGAGGCAAACCTTGGACGATTTAAACCTCGTAGAATTGGACACCCAACTTTAATTCATAAATTCCAACTTGCCCATGGAGAAAAAATAGACGATCATGCTCGCATTACCGATATTTTAACGAAGATGAAAGAACAAGGTTACGAACTGGATGTCAATAGTGCTGGAATAAGTAAAAGCTTTTGCAAAGAGCCATACCCACCGCTACATTTCATTGACTTTGCCCGTTCTATTTCCTTGCCCCTAGTTTTCGGATCGGATGCCCATAGTGTGAAAGATTTACATCAACATTATGAAATCATTTTTAAAAACGTATGATGGAGGTTCACTAGATGTTTTCTAAAATTAATTATGAAGGACCAGTATTACAACAATATACAACCTTATCAAAACAATTAGATGCTTTATTAGAAGGTGAAAAGGATCTTATCGCGAACTTAAGTAATGCCTCTGCTTTACTAAACCAATTTTTAGACCGGATCAATTGGGTTGGTTTTTATTTAATGAAAGATGGCGAACTTGTGTTAGGTCCATTTCAAGGATTACCAGCATGTGTCCGAATTGCCGTTGGGCGTGGTGTTTGTGGAACAGCCGTTTCGAAGCGTGAAACAATGTTAATTGATGACGTTCATGCATTCCCTGGTCACATTGCATGTGATGCTGCTTCTAATTCTGAAATCGTTATTCCACTAATTAAAGATGATGAAGTGATTGGTGTATTAGATATCGATAGTCCAATCAAAGGTCGCTTTACTTCCGAAGATAAAGAAGGTCTTGAACAATTTGTCCAAACATTAATAAAATTTTTATAAATGTAAATAAAAACTTACTACGTATGTTCAATCGGACTTACTGTAGTAAGTTTTTTCCTATGGAGAAGACATCCATTCACTATAGACACAAACTTGATTTTTTCCATTTTCCTTCGCATTATATAAAGCTGTATCTGCCTGCAAAAAAATGGAATGGAATTCAGGGCGGTGTTCATGATTCCACAATACTAAACCAGCAGAAATTGTAACCTTAGGGTTCGTTGCTTCGGGAATAGATCGTAAAAGCTCTGTCGCAATATTTACTGCTTCATCCTCCGAAATATTTGGAATGTAAATCGCTAATTCTTCCCCACCCCATCTTGCACAAATTCCTCGTGTGCCAATTATTTTATTTAACAAATTCCCCATTTGAACTAATATTTCATCGCCAACTTGATGACCGTAAGTATCATTGATTTGTTTAAAATTGTCGATATCAATTAATAAAAACATTCCGGAACGATCATTTTCTAATGAACTTTCAACAAAACGGTCTAAATATCTACGCGCAAATAGCTTCGTTAAGTAATCTTGATTCACCATTTCTTGTAATTGGTTACGTAAAATTAAATTCGCAATAGCTAATGATGAATGATGAATTAACGATTGCATTAATTTAAAACTGTCGAAGGAAAAATAATAAGGTTCTTGATGCAATACTATACAAAATCCATTGATCCTCTGCTCGACAATCATTGGTACTACCATCATCGATTTATACGGAGTATCGGTACCTACTATTCGGCTAAAATCCGCGATAAACAATGAATCTTGGCTACCTTCAAAATGTTTCATGACATGTTCTATATAGAAGCCACTTTCCTCGGTTTTAAAAAAATTCGTTGCCGCTTCAGTAATGTTATATTCATTTCCTTCCTTTAAAACAAAACAAAGTTCCATCGGTTGAAAATGTTGGATTACTTGTTTTTGCAAAAATAAAAACATTTCGTTTAAAGTTAATAGCTTATTTAAATGGTGGGATGTTTCATTGATCAGTTGTAGGTCCCGAATTAAACGATGGGATTGGCGATAAAGTTTCGCATTTTCCAGAGCATTTCCTGATGTATGGGCAAGTAATCGAATAAAGTCCTTTTGGGCATTGGAAAAAACATAGGAAATCGGTGCACTTACTTGTAAAATTCCATATATTGCTTGTCTACCATTAATCGGTACATTTAATAAGCAGCGGTCTTTATCAAATGCTTGTTCAATCGTTATCTCCCCTGAAACAAAAGCTTGTATCGTAGTAGGTCGTTCTGATAAATAATCAAAGGGTTTTATTTGTAACTTTGTTTGTCGATCTTGATCATTGGATAGGATCAACTCCACATCAAAGTTCGGGAAATTTTCTTGAATAGTAATGAGCATATTTTCCAAAATGAAATCAATATCCATTGTGGAATGGAACAAGTCGGTCATGTTATATAATTTCCGATATTGGTTTTCATGTTGGCGAATTTCCATTTGTTCATTTATTAAATAAAACACTTTAGAAATACAATTGATGAAATCTTCTAAAAAATCAGATTGAGAGAAAGTGAGCCATTCAGGAGAAGATTGAATAAATACAACACCATATTTATCAAAGTGATTCTCTTTTATGAAGATCATATGGGTAAATGGAGAAAATCCCCCTAGTTTATTTGCAATTTCTACAACTTTCTGTTGAGAAAAATAAGACATCAAATAAACTTTTTTCAATTGTTGATAATCTACTTTAATAGAAGAATGAACGTAAAACGGTTTGAGAGCTGCTTCCCCTTCATAAAATAGAAAACAGCTTTGATCAATATAAAAGTATTGTTTTAAGTGGGTTTGTAACAATAAAGCATATTCATGGAAACGATTTTGTGAATTGACAGAACTGGTGCATAAGTCTAATAACTCCGATTTTATATAAGTTAATCTCTTCGAATATTCGATCATAACCTCACCTTTTCTATACCAATAGAAATAAATAACAAATGTATTTGATGATGAAAGTATACACTTTTTATGTAAAATTAACTATATTTATCCATCAATTTAGGATTTAATATCTATTTTTATAATACTATAGTATAGCAATTTCTAAAATTTAACAAATCCTATTTTAATAAAAATTACACTCGACTTTCATGGTATACTTATAAAGTTATTCCTTGACTCAAGGGCTAAAAAAATATACAATAATCTTCGTGTAAAATGAATGCAGCAGTTGTATAAGCTGTGTATGTATTTTATTCCTCTAGTTTTGAACATGAATTCAAATTAGAAGGTGTATTGGGTAACCCTTTCGGCTGCAAGGGCGAAGATACATGAAAATAAAATGCTGCAAGTGTCGGGTACAACTGGTTTTTGTTTTACAAATACTGATAGGAAACTTCATTTCAATCAGTGCAAAAAACCAAATTTAAAGGAGGAGACAAACTATGTCTCGTTATACAGGTCCATCTTGGAAAGTGTCTCGTCGCCTTGGTATTTCATTAAGCGGCACAGGTAAAGAATTAGAAAAACGCCCTTATGCACCAGGTCAACACGGTCCAAACCAACGTAAAAAATTATCTGAATACGGTTTACAATTACAAGAAAAACAAAAACTTCGTCATATGTACGGTATGACTGAACGTCAATTCAAAACTTTATTCAACAAAGCAAGTAAATTACAAGGTCTACACGGTGAAAACTTCATGATCCTTCTTGAAACTCGCCTTGACAACCTTGTTTACCGTTTAGGTTTAGCTCGCACTCGTCGTGGAGCTCGTCAATTAGTTAACCATGGTCACATTTTAGTTGACGGTAAACGCGTTGACATCCCTTCATACAGCGTTAAACCAGGTCAAACGATTTCTCTTCGTGAAAAATCTCAAAACCTTGCTGTTGTAACTGAAGCAATCGAAGTAAACAACTTCGTACCAGATTACTTATCATTTGATGCAGACAAAAAAGAAGGTACATTTGTACGTCTTCCAGAACGTTCTGAATTATCAGCTGAAATTCAAGAACAATTAATCGTTGAGTTCTACTCTCGTTAATCTGTTTCGTTTGCATAATGCAATGTTAAAAGCCTTTGAAACCTTGTTAAATCAGGGTTTCAAGGCTTTTTTATTTTTTCACAACATGTAAAACGAGGCATTAAGACGAATAAACCAATGGTTATTTTTACTACGAAGCTTTAAATACAATGTTTATAAGGAGATGAACTCCAAGGGATTATAATAGGTTTTGCTCTTGAGATTCCACACTTACTGAAAAATTCAGCAAAGATATTCGACAAAGTGAGGAAAAAGAAACGACTCCTCCCGTAAAGAAGCAACGTTGAACCGTTCTCCCTTTTAGTTAATTAGTTGTTTCGATTTCATGTTCAAAACATAAACATAATACTATTATTTACTAAAATAGATAATTTCAATGACCTCGTTAAATGGCATCGTAAAAACGTTTAATTCGAGACTCTCTGGGAGATCAGGCCCCTCCACTAAATAACACTCTCCTTCATCAAAAACTTCTAAAATAGTAACTTTTCCATAACTTTTTGTAAGAACGACATCTAATTCATTTGCTTTTAACAATTATTTCCCCCCTTCTTAAGTTTATAAAATAATTTGGTATTATTATAAGACATCTTCCTTATAAAAATTAATCACACTCTAATTCTGCTAGACTCTCTTCAATCTTTTTAAATTTCATAAAAAAACACGATCATCTACGTTTAAACGTAAATCACCGTGTTTTCGACTATAAGAACATATCTAAAATTAATACGCCAATCAAACCAATAATAGAAACAATAGAAGTTAATACAGTCCATGTTTTAAAAGTTTTACCTATTGATAAATTGAAGTACTCTTTGTAAATCCAGAAACCTGCATCGTTTACATGGGAGAAACCAACACTACCTGCTCCAGCTGCTAATGTCATCAGTTCAGGACTAACACCAGTTGTAGCTACAAGTGGTGCTGCAATTCCGGCAGCCGTCATCCCTGCAACCGTTGCTGAACCTAAAGCAACACGTAAAACTGCTCCAATGACCCAAACTAATAAGATTGGAGATAATGAAGAACCTTCCATTAATGATGCAATATATTGATCAATACCGCTGTCGATTAAAACTTGTTTAAATGCTCCACCACCAGCGATGATTAATAAAATTAAGGCAATCCCTGCTACAGCTTCAGCGAAGGAATTCATAATTTCTTTCATCGATTTACCACGACTAATACCGAATGTAAACATCGCGACAATAACAGAAATTAATAATGCTGTACTTGCTGTACCAACGAAATCTGTAAACGGACGAATTGCTGAATTTGGTGCTGCTAATTCAACGATTGATTTAATAGCGATTAAAAGAACCGGTAAAATAGCCGTTAGAAGACTCGCTACAAACCCAGGCATTTCATGCTCCTCAAATTTCTTCGGATTAAATAACCCTTTTGGAATTTCTACTTCTAAATCTTCTTTTTTAAACAATTTTGTAAATAACGGTCCGGCAATAATAATCGCTGGAATGGCAATAATGACGCCCCAAATTACCGTTTGTCCAATGCTTGCTTCAAACACTTCTGCAATAGCAGTAGGTCCTGGATGAGGAGGAACAAAACCATGCATTGTAATTAAGGCAGTCGTTACGGGAATACCAATGTAAAGGATTGGTACACCAGCTGCAACAGCAATTGTAAATACTAATGGTACTAAAACTACTACACCTGTTTCAAAGAATAAAGCAATCCCGACAACAGATGCTGTCACAACAGCTGCTAATTGGACACGTTTTTGTCCAAAGGCATTTAACATAGATGTTGCAATACGTTGGGCACCACCCGAGTCAGTCATTAACTTCCCTAATACTGCCCCAAAAATGATAACCATTGTTAAGCTTCCAAGGGAAGAACCTAAACCATTTTGTACAGATGTCATCGCTTCCGCTGGTGACATTCCTTCAAAAATACCGACAACTAAAGACGCAATAATCAGAGAAATGAAAGCGTTTAGCTTTAATCCCATCATAAGGATTAATAGAAGCACAACTCCTATTATGATCGAAACTATTGGCATTGTTGATATACCTCTTTCTTTTTTATTAGAATGCCGTGTATCCACGGCATTCCACTATTTTATTTATTCATGAAAAGACGGACAAACTTCGTCATTACAGGTTCCATTGCTTGTTGCATATCCGCCATTATTGTGGATAAGTGAGCATTTTTGCGCTCTTCTTGTTCAAAACTTTCAGCAAGATGACGGGAAGCAGCAAGGGAAACTTCCGTATTGACGTTTACTTTACAAATACCACGAACGACAGCTTCTCGTAGAATCTCATCAGGTGTCCCTGATGCCCCATGTAAAACAAGAGGTATATCTACTAATTTACGTATTTCATCTAATAAATCTAAACGAATGTTTGGTTCACATTTATACATTCCATGAACCGTTCCAATAGCCGCTGCTAAAAAATCAACACCCGTTTCTTCTACGAATTTTTTAGCTTCTTGAGGATCCGTTAATGTACCCGCACCCTCTTCTTCATCGGAAAAGGCACCTAATGCAACTGAACCGATTTCTGCTTCGACACTTACACCAGCCATATGGGAAATCTCAACGATTTCCTTTGTACGACGAGTATTTTCTTCAAGGTCATATTTTGAACCATCGTACATGACCGATGTAAAACCAGCACGAATTGCCCGGACTATTGATTCTTTTTCATAGGCATGATCAAGATGAAGGGCTACTGGTATTGATGCTTTCATTGCTAATTGTCTAACTAGACTTGCAAATCCTTCCACATCAACTGTTCCAAAATACCGTTCTCCTAGAGCAATAATAACCGGATGTTGTTGTTGCTCTGCTACGCGAATGGCTGCTTGAACTGTTTCCAAATTAAAGACGTTAAAAGCAGCAACCGCATAATTTTCTTCCTTTGCTTTCAGAAGAATTTCTTTCGTATTCACTAGCATCCCAATTCAACCTCCCTATTTTCGTTGAAGTAATTCTGCCACTTCTTTTAATGTTGTTTTCGATCCAACATTACCTGGGAAGATGACATACGGTAATCCAGGGAATTTTGAATCCTCGCCCGTATACCAAACAGGAATACCCGGTTTCACTTGACCAGCAACCGTTGCATGTTTTACACCTAGTCCGTTTGTGCCGATATCGCTCGATGTAATACCACCCTTTGCAATAATGTAGCTTGGACGAACTTCTAGACGTTTTACAATACTCGTAACGGCGTTGGAAATTTTCACAGAAAGCATTAATTCTTCTTCTTTTTTGTTTTCCCCAAGATCTAAACGTTGACGTCTTGTATAAACAGAAACGGTTTGCCCTTTTGCAATCAATTCATTTGTTAAGTGGACAATGCGGTCTACCTCTGCTTTAAAGGCTTCATCATTTAACACAAGGTGGACATCAAATTCGATAAAGTGGATGAAATCACATTTTTGTAATTCTTCTAATTGCTCTGTTGTTTTCTTTACATGGGAGCCGACCATAATAAGTCCACCATTTTTAGAATCATCCTTTACTAACTCTTGTCGTGTAAGTAAAGGTCTATCACTCACTCCACCAATAATTTTCGTTAAGGCGGCAGCACTTCTAAACATAAACATTTTGCCTGCGCGCATTGCTCTGATTAAAGCAATGACAAACACTTTTACGTCCATATAATCAACAGCATTTACGATAACTTTATTGAAGTTTTCTACCTTCATTAATTGCTCTACTAAACGATCAATTTGAAGGGAACGAATATCTTCTAAAGAAAGGTAAGTTGCATCATTTGCTCTATACTTCCCATTCGATTTCTCTTCTGCCCATTCTGCAAGATTAGATGATTTATAGCCAAATGTACGATCTTTTGCAAACTCTGTTTCACCTGCTGGTACAAGTACATCGTCATATTGTACATAATGGACATTGTTAATAGTAAAGCGTCCACCCTCTTGAAAAAATGGAATGATTACTTCACCATCAAATCGAGTAGTCGATAAGTCTTCAATGGTCTCTTTCAAAACTTCTGTTTCTAATGGATAATGACCGCGTAACGTTGAGTCACCACGACTAATGAGTATAAATTCTTTATCGAATTTTTTCGCTGTTTGTTCTACTATTGTTGCAATTTCTTTATGAGCTATTTTTGTTTCCTCTGCAGTAAAACCGCGAGAATTCGTTAAAATAAAGAACATAGGATTTTCTTCTGCAAATCCAGCTTCAATGCTTTCTGGCGACCAATCGGTATAAACGGAAATATGATGAACGGTTTGGACACCTGTTGGATCATCATCGAGTACAATAATTTTTTTATTTAATTGTGCTAACTCTTTCTCTAAAAGCTCATTCACCAAATCCCCTTGAGGAAGTGGTAAAAGATGAGAAAAGGTTTCTTTTGCATTTAAATTTTCCATTACTTTTCCACTCTCTTTACTTCAACATTGGCTAATTTTTCATAGTATTGAACGATACCGCCATGGTCATCCATTAATTTCCCATCTGCTTTTAAAGCATGGAAAATTTCAAGTAAATGGCTAGAAAGCGGTAGTGGTACGTCCATGTTATGAGCAGTATCCATTACATTCGTTAAGTCTTTCATATTAATCGCAATAGTGCCACCTGGTTTAAAGTTACGATCTAAAATTAACGGTACTTTTGCATCTAATACTGCACTACCAGCTAATCCACCGCGAATTGCTTGGTACATTTTGTCAATATCAATTCCTGCTTTTGCCGCAAGTACTAATGCTTCAGACATAGCAGCAATATTTAAGTTAACAATAATTTGATTAGCAAGTTTAGCTGTGACACCACTACCGTTATCTCCAACTAAAACGATATCTTTCCCTACAGCTTGTAAAACATCTTTGATTGATTCGAAGGCTTCTTCTTTACCTCCAGCCATAATTGATAATGTACCATCGATTGCTTTCGGTTCACCACCACTTACAGGAGCATCAATCATGTGAACTCCATATTTTAAAGCTTCGTTTGCTATTTCCACTGAATCTACTGGAGAAATAGAGCTCATATCAATAATGACTAAACCTTTTTTCGCATTTTTTAATATGCCATTTTCACCGAGGATAGTTGATTTCACATGGGGTGCAGCTGGCAACATTGTAATAATACAATCACAAGTTTCACCCATCTCCATAACTGAACCTGCTGTTGCTCCTGCTTCAACAAGAACATTGACTGCGTCTTGATTAATATCAAATACCATTACATCAAAACCAGCTTTCAACAAATTAAGGGACATCGGTTTACCCATAATGCCTAATCCTACAAATCCAACTTTTTTAGCCAACTTCATTCTCTCCTTCATATATGTAAGGGAAAAAACCCTTATTTTGTATTTCATAAATATTTTAGTTTCGCTTAAAAAAAGCGCTTTCATACTTTCACATAAAATTGTACACATTATTTTGTTTTTTGTACACATTTTTATTTAAAATGTGTACAAAATAAAATAAACTTTATAAAAGTGACAGAAGAACCTATAATATTAAAAGGAAATATTTAGGATTATTAAACATCAGGAGTCGATTTGTTTTGAAGAAAAAAGATGTACATACTTATACTTACGCATATGAATATTTACGCGATCAAATATTATCCGGTAAGATTGAGCCAAATACGAAGCTTACAGAGGAAAAACTTGCGGAGGAGCTTGGTATAAGTAGAACACCGATTCGTTCAGCAATTGCAAAACTCGAACAAGAAGGACTAATAAAAAACAAACGAATATTTAGTCCAACACAAACAGATATTCGTAATATTTTTCAAGTACGAATACTATTAGAAGGATTTGCGGCTCGTTATTGTGCTGATTATATTACAAAGGATGCACTAGAAAGACTAAAAGAATGTGTTGAAATTGGACAAAAAGGGACAATAGAAGAAGTAATGGAGGCAAATTATTTATTCCATCAAATCATTGTGGAGGAAACTCATAATCCAGAAATCGTTAAAATTATTGATCGGATGCAATCCATTATTTACTTGCTTCGAAAAACAGTAGTTCAGCAAAAACGCCCCCATTTAATCGAAGAACATGCTGCTATTTATCATGCGATTGCTACCCATGATAGTCAATTGGCAGAACAGTTAATGATTGATCATTTACAAAAGGATCTGGAATTCAGTATTCATCGTCTAATGAAAAACTAATTTATATATGGTCTATTTATATAGGAAGAAAAAGGTGTTATTACCCTATTAAACCTCCGATTACAAAGAATCTTAAAAAAGCTTTTTTAAATAGGAAAAGGCAATCCAAATAATATTGGATTGCCTCTTTTATTAATTAAATTTCACCATATGATATTTTTTCTTACCGCGACGAATAATGGCAAAAGCATCTTCTAAACGGTCTTTTGTATCCACGACATAGTCTAAGTCTGTTATTTTTTCACCATTAACTAAAATCGCACCATTTGTTACATCTTCACGAGCTTGACGTTTAGAAGAAGATATACCTGCTTCTACAAGTAAATCGACAATGTTTTTATCTTCTTTTGAAAGTTCCACGGATGGAACCCCTGCAAAGGCAACTTTCATTTCATCAACCGATAAACTTTTTAAGTCTCCTGAGAATAAAGCAGCCGTAATTCGTTCTGCTTGATCTAACCCTTCTTCTCCATGAATCAGCTTTGTCATTTCGGCAGCTAATGTTTTTTGTGCTTTTCGTAAATGAGGTTCTTCTTTTACTGATACTTCTAAAGCTTCAATTGCTTCACGTGATAAGAATGTAAAGATTTTTAAATATTTCACTACATCTGCATCAGCAGCATTTACCCAAAATTGGTAGAACTCATATGGAGAGGTTTTCTCTGGATCTAACCATACCGCACCACCAGCCGTTTTACCAAATTTCGTTCCATCTGCTTTTGTCACTAATGGAATCGTAATCCCAAATGCTTTCGTTTCTTCCTCATGGGTTTTACGGATTACTTCAAGACCTGTTGTAATGTTCCCCCATTGGTCAGAACCACCTACTTGAATTCGTACGTCATAGTGATCATATAAGTAATTAAAATCAATTCCTTGAATGAGCGTATACGAAAATTCTGTAAAGGAAATTCCTGTTTCAAGTCGAGATGCAATTGTATCTTTTGCAAGTAAGTAATTGACATTGACTAACTTCCCATAATCTCGTAAGAAGTCAATAACACTTAATTTACCAATCCAATCATAGTTGTTTACAAGCTTTGCCCCATTTTCCGATTTACTAAAATCAAAAATTCGTTCCATTTGAGCTTTTAATCCTGCAACATTTTTCGCAATTTGTTCTTCAGTTAATAAATTTCGCTCTGTTGAACGCCCTGATGGATCCCCTATCATCCCTGTAGCTCCACCAACTAGTAAAATTGGTCTGTGTCCCGCTTGTTGGAATCTACGTAACGTTAATAAAGGAACGATGTGTCCAATATGCATGGAATCAGCAGTTGGGTCTACACCAACATACAAAGAAACCTTTTCTTCATTTAATAATTTTTCCATTCCTTCTGCGTCCGTTTGTTGATATAACAACCCACGCCATTGTAAATCTTCAATTAAAGAATTTGTCATCTTAATTCCTCCATTATGTTAGTTTCAATTTATAAAAATAATTTACTTAACAAAATAAAAAGTCCCCACATGTAACATGGTTACATGCAGGGACGTTCATAACTAAAAACGCGGTACCACCCGGCTTGAAGAAATCAATCGATCCGATATTCTTCCACTCATTATCGTTTTAACGCAACGGGAACGTTCAAGCTCCTAGAACGTAATTCATGTTGTACATTATGTCTAGCTTTCACCAACCGCTAGCTCTCTATAACAGGGAATGTAAACATTACTTCAATCTCATCTACACTTGAAAAACTATTATAGTATATTGTACTCTACCTAAATTGATTGTCAATAAATATGTTAATACATATAGGAAATATGCTATAATAAACTGGATTTTAAGGGGGTCGAGAAAGTGAAAGAATGGTTAAGTCATTTAAAAAATAAAATTAAACATATTAATGAAAAAATAGATACATTGGCTTCATCAACTAAAATGAGGCGCTTAAGAATTACTGGTAGTGTTATTTGGAATTTAGCTCTTATATTTTTAATCTTCCTAACTACTGCGATTGTTTTCGTTGGCGGAATAGGACTTGGCTATTTTGCATCCCTCGTAAAAGATGATCCGCTCCTTTCGAAAGAAGAAATGAGAGAACAGATTTATAGTTACGAAGAAACAAGTGAAATGTATTTTGCAAATGAAGTTTACATAGGGAAAATCCGTACTGATATCGAACGGAGAGAAACTTCTATTAACAAAGTCTCTCCTACATTAATTAATGCAGTACTGGCAACAGAAGATGAATATTTCCGCGAGCATGATGGAATTGTCCCTAAAGCCGTCCTTCGTGGAGTATTGCAAGATTTTACAAACTCTTCTACCCAAACAGGGGGGTCCACATTAACACAGCAGTTAATTAAAAACCAAATTTTAACGAATGAAGTTTCCTATGAACGGAAAGCAAGAGAAATCTTACTTGCGTTAAGATTAGAGAAATTTATGTCAAAGGAAGAAATATTAGAAGCTTACTTAAATATTATTCCTTATGGTCGTAACGCATCAGGGGTTAATATTGCCGGTGTTGAGACTGCTGCCCAAGGTATTTTCGGTGTTTCCGCAGCAGATTTATCGTTACCACAGGCCGCATACATTGCCGGAATACCTCAAGCACCTTTTGCCCATACACCTTTTACAAATACAGGGGAAATAAAAGATGCTAACGGATTAAAACCGGGAATTGACCGTATGAAAACCGTGTTAAATCGAATGCTAACAGCTGGCTACATAAATCAAACTGAATATGAACAAGCAGTTAACTACGACATAACAAAAGATTTCCGTAAACCAGAACCTGAAGCAATTGATAAATATCCATATCTTACTTATGAACTGGAAGATCGAGCAAAAAAAATATTAGCTGAACAGCTTGCAGAAAAAGATGGCATAGATCCGGAACGATTAGAGGAAGAAGATAACTTAAAGGAAAAATACATGATTTTAGCCGATCGTGATTTACGTTCCGGTGGTTACAAAATCTACTCTACAATCGATAAAGAAATGTATGATGCAATGCAAGAAGCTGCTAAAAATTTCAAAAGCTACGGTTATACGTATACCTCTAAAAAAGTAAATGCTGAAACAGGGAAAGAAGAAGTGATTGAAGAACCAGTTCAACTTGGTGGTATGATGATTGAAAATACCACAGGGAGAATTTTAAGTTTTATTGGTGGCCGAGATTTTGAACTGGAACAAACGAACCACGCAACACAGGCAATCCGTCAAAACGGTTCGACGATGAAACCATTATTAGTTTATGCACCTGCCGTTGAATATGGTGTCATCGGTGCGGGAAGTCCGGTAGTAGACGTGAAGTTTTCTTATAGAGGATGGTCACCTTCCAACTATTCGGCATCACAAGAAAAGGGCATTATTCCTGCACGGGAAGCTTTGGCAAATTCTCAAAACTTAGCTGCAATACGTTTATATGATTCAATTAGAGATAGACAACCTACATCCTATTTAGAAAAAATGGGCTTCTCCACTCTAACAGAAGGTGATAGGGATAACTTATCTTTAGCTATCGGTGCAATGACGGATGGTGTAACAGTTGAAGAAAATACAAACGCCTTTGCAACCTTTGCCAATGGGGGTCAATTCACTGATGCGTATATGATTGATCGAATTGAAGATTTAGATGGTAATGTTATTTACGAGCACAAAGCTGAACCTGTTCCTGTATTCTCTCCTGAGACATCTTATATCGTAACGGATATGTTAAGGGATACATTAGAGTATGGTACGGCGACAAAAGCAAGACGTAATTTAAAATTCTCTGCTGATTTTGCAGCTAAAACAGGTACGACACAAGATTATAAAGACGTGTGGTTAGTCGGTTATAATCCAAACGTTACATTAGGTGTTTGGATGGGTTACGACAAACCGAAAACTCTTAGTAGTTTTAATGGTACCTATGGGCAACCAAGTGAACGAGTGAACTTACTGTGGGCGAAATTGATGAATTCCCAATATGATGCAAACCCTGAATTAGTGGATACGAATAAGCAATTTGCGCGTCCGAAAAATGTCATTAGTGCATCCTTCTGTGGAATTTCGGGCGATGCTCCATCGAAGGAATGTTCTCAAGCAGGTCTTGTCCGATCCGATTTATTTAATCGAAACGTATTTGTACCAAGTCGTAGAGATGATAGTTTAATTTCCGCTTCATCTGTAATGATCAATGGAAAAGCTTACCGTGCTCTAGACTCTACTCCTAGTGAATTTGTTATAAAAGGAGGAGCCGGTATTAACCCTGATTTTGCTGATCGAATGCTTGGCAGATTGGGAGGCGACCCTTCTAAACTATGGCCAAAGAGTGAAAGTAGTAAAGTCGTTTCTTCTGCTAGATTCAATGCGGATGGCAAGGCACCAAATGGCGTCAAAGCATCATTAAAAGGATCCACGATGACTTGGTCAAAATCGTCTTCGAACGATGTCATTGGCTACCGGGTATATGAAATTACCGATGGTAAACGTTCTCTCGTTGCTACATTAAAAGATGGCCAAAGTCTAAGGTACACAGTGGCAAAAGATCGAGCTTATATGGTAGTAGCTGTCGATATTACTGGTAAAGAATCCGCCCAATCTAATCCGATTGCTGCAGAAAAAACAGAACCTAAAGAACCGGATAAAGATGAAAATAAAGATCCTAACAGTGACGCTAACAAAGATAATCAAAAAGATGATTCTAAAGACGATACTGATAAAGGTGATAAAGGTACTGACGAGAATACTAACGACAAGGATTCTAATACTGATACCGAAAAAGAACCCGGCAAAGAAGCGGGCTCTGATAAAGACAAACCTCAATCTGGTAATAACTCGGGTAGTGGAACTGGAAACGAAACTGGTAACACCGACAATTCAAAACAATAAATTTCTAAAAAAAGCGCCATCTCAACTAGTTGAGACGGCGCTTTTGCTTGTTAATAATACTTTTTTCAAAATATCTACGGCTTCATCAATTTCTTCCTTCGTAACTGTTAATGGTGGTAATAAACGAAGTACATGTGGCCCTGCTCCTACAAGTAATAACCCCTCTTCCTCTGCTTTCGTGACAAATTCAGATACGTCCTTTCTACAATCGATACCGAGGAGTAATCCCTTTCCGCGAATCGCAAATTCATTTTCTGGTAAACTTTCATTTAATTTTTGAAGGAGATAGTTTGATTTTTCTAGTACCTCATCTAAAAAAGATTGCTCAAAAACAAGCTCGATTACTTTTTGGGCCACTGCAACAGCTAATGGATTTCCTCCAAATGTTGTTCCGTGAGAACCTGGTCCAAATGTTTCATATAATTCTGCTGTTGCTAAAATTCCAGCAATCGGAAATCCTCCTCCTAGCCCCTTCGCAATCGATACGATATTAGGTTTTAATGGCGTTTGTTCAAAGGCGAAACGAGTACCAGTACGACCAATACCCGTCTGTACTTCATCGACGATAAGTAAAATTGAATTCTTTTCACAAATGTCTTGAATTGCTTGTGCAAATTGTTCTGTAACTGCATGAACGCCCCCTTCGCCTTGAATAACTTCAAGCATAATCGCAGCTACTGAATCATCTACCGTTTCTTGTAAAGCTTCAATATCATTAAAAGGTAAATAACTAAATTGCTCTAGTAATGGTCCAAACCCTTGATGAATTTTCTCTTGTGCTGTAGCAGACATCGCTCCAAATGTACGACCATGAAAAGAATTTTTAAAAGTAATAATACGATGTTTGCCTGTATATTTTCTTGCTAGTTTAATCGCCGCTTCATTTGCTTCTGCTCCACTATTACAAAAAAGGGCATGGGAAAAATGATTATCCTTCATTAAACTTTCCGCTAGCGCAACTTGACCAGGACTTTCGAACAAATTACTTGTATGCCAAATTTTTTCGCTTTGTTGTTGAATCGTTTGCACTAAAGAAGGATGGGCGTGGCCAAGGCTACAAACTGCAATACCACTAGTAAAATCTAAATATCGTTTTCCCTCTTCATCCTTTACGATTGTTCCTTTACCTTCGACTAGGCTAATTGGTCTTCTAGCATAATTATTAAATAATGCATTCATATTTGTTTGCACCCCTTATTTTATTTAGAGACGACATCCTTACTAAAGGAAGGAACAATCGTCGTTCCGATTAATTGGTCATTCACAATTTGAACCGAGGGAATTCCAGATTTTAACACTTGAATAGCACTTTGAACTTTTGGAATCATTCCCCCGTAAATTACTCCTTCTTCAATCCACTTCTCTATTAAACTCGGTGTAGCTTCTTTCATGTATTCGTCTTCTACTCGTATCCCAGATACGTCTGTTACAAGCAATAAGCTTTCTGCCTCTATCGCCAAAGCTACTTCACTTGCAACGGTATCTCCATTTATATTGAGAGCATGCCCGTTCATTGCGGTACCAACACATGCAACAACTGGAACAATTTGCTGTTTACATAATTGATGTAGTAATTGGGTGTTCACATTCATGATTTTCCCTACATATCCGTAAGTTTCATAATCTAATAGTTCACACTGAAGCAATTGGCCATCAAATCCATTTAACCCAATAGCAGTTATTCCCGCTTCATTTAACTCTCCTACTAGTGTAGGATTAACTTTACCGATCAATGTAGATTGCACAATGTCCATCGCTTCTTTACTCGTGACACGAATCCCATTTAATACTTTTGATGCGATATTTTGCTTTTCTAACGCTTTATTTATCGCAGGTCCCCCACCATGGGTGATGATGATGTCATATCCACTTTGTTGTAAATGTTTAAAATTAGAAAAGAAGGTTTTATTTAAACCTTCTAATGTACTACCACCAAGCTTAATGACAATTTTTTTACGAGCGGTAGGATGCATTGATTTGGACATAATCATATGTTAAATCACACCCCCACGCTAATCCGTGTCCATCACCTTGAGCTAAAGAAACGGTAATTTTCACTTCATTGGATTTTAAAATTTGAATTAATTGTTCCTCTGAAAACGGTATAGGTTCCCCGTTTTGAACCATAAGGGCAGGTCCGATTTTAATCGAGATTTTCTCCGGATCAATGGTAGCGCCACTATAACCAACAGCTGCTATAATACGCCCCCAGTTCGCATCATTACCAAAGACAGCTGTTTTGACTAATGGGGAGCCAACAACCGTTTTAGCAATTTTGCGCGCTTCCTCGTCATTTAAAGCGCCATCTACTTCCACTTCGATTAACTTCGTTGCTCCCTCTCCGTCACGAGCAATTGATTTAGCTAAATCTTCAGCAACTGTTTTTAATGTACGGTAAAAGTTATTCCATTCTGGATGGGATGGCGATAGTGGATCATTCCCTGCTAATCCATTCGCCATTACAATGACGGTATCATTTGTCGATGTATCTCCATCTACTGTTATGGCATTAAAAGTGAGATCCGTAATTTCTGATAGTGCCTCTTGTAATTCTTTTGATTCAATATTGGCATCTGTTGTGATGAACCCGAGCATTGTAGCCATATTTGGTTCAATCATACCGGAACCTTTTGCAGTACCCGAAATGATCACTTCTTTCCCATCAATGAGCGTACTATAAGTAGTATTTTTCATTACCGTATCTGTCGTTAAAATCGCCTGGGCAAAATCAATACCGTTTTCAAGGGATTTTCCTAATTGTAATTTTTCAACTCCTGTTCGAACAGGTTCCATCTTCATTATTTCACCTATGACACCTGTTGAAGCTACTCCTACATAAGTATGGGGTATTCCAAGTTTCTCAGCCGCTAACTTTTGCATTTCATATGCATCCATTATCCCTTGTTTTCCCGTACATGCATTGGCATTTCCTGAGTTGACGATAATCGCCTGCATTTTACCAGTGTTATAGACAACTTCCTTTGTAACGGTTAATGGAGCAGCTTGCACAGCATTTGTCGTAAATACACCAGCAACACTTGCAGGTACGTCACTTGCCAATATAGCTAAATCTTTTTTCTTATGTTTAATCCCACAATGAATACCAGCAGCAGAAAAGCCTTTTGGTGCTACGATGTTTTTACTTGAAATTTTTCTCATTTCATATAATGTATTTGACATTTTTCTCCCCCTTAAATAAATAACGGTATAACATCCAATCCAAGCGTTTGCGGTAAACTAAATTGAACGTTCATATTTTGGATTGCTTGCCCAGCAGCCCCTTTTACTAAATTATCGATGACACTAACAATTGTTGCTCGATTCGTTCTTTCATCTACCTTTACAAAAATATCACAATAGTTTGAACCTTTTACTCGGTTTGTTCCCATTAATGAAACACTAGTTACGATACGGACAAATGGATGCTCCTTATACGTTTCCATTAAACATTCCGTTAACTGTTCATTAGAAACTCCCTCTGTTACCGGTGCATATGTTGTCGCTAGAATACCGCGCGTCATCGGTACTAAATGGGTATTAAAAGTAATCTTCGTTTTTACATTTGCAAACAGCTCAATCGCCTGTTCAATTTCAGGTATATGTTGATGTTCATTCACTTTATAGATGGAGAAGTTTTCATTTGTTTCACTATAATGGGTTGTTTGTGAAAGTTTATTTCCCGCACCAGATACTCCGCTTTTTGCATCAATGACTAAGTAGTGAGGATCAATTAATCCCGCTTTGATTAACGGTAATATGGAGAGTAAAACGGCAGTCGGATAGCATCCCGGATTAGCAATGAAATGAGAAGATTGAATATTTTTTTCATTCCACTCTGTTAGTCCATAAACACTTTGTTCCACAATATGTTTCGGTGCAGGTTGTTTGTTATACCATTTTTCAAATACCCCTACATCCTTTAAACGATAATCCCCGGATAAATCAATTAACTTCGGCCCAACACCAACTAATGGCGGTAATAAAGAACTTGTAACCCCCGAAGGAGTACTCGTAAAGAGCACATCTAATCCAGCCAAAGAATCTATAGTGATTTTTTGTAATGGCGTATCATGAATTGTTACTAAATGGCCAAATTTTGAAGAAAAAATGGCACCTTCATCTGAAGATGTGAACAGTTCAATGTTTTTTACTTCTGGATGATGGTGTAAAAATCGAATAAGCTCTAACCCACCGTATCCAGTTGCTCCGATAATACCAACTTTCATATAATTCACCCCTATAATTTGAAAACACACCTCAAAAAGTTTGACATGGGTTTATGTATTTTTATGCTAATCTTTTAATATTCCAATTATTATACCTAAGATAAAGATAGTATAATTCTGCATAATTATTTAGTCAACTGTATTTTTAATAATCTTAAAGTTAAAAAAAAGGAATATCCATTAATAAAATCAATGAATACCCTTTGAAAGTTTGTATAAATATGAATGTCTAGGCAAAATATTTTTCAGTTGGTCATATGAATAAATATTAATCTTCCATCGTTGATAAATCCCCTGTGGGAAGATTTAATTCCCAAGCTTTTAAGACTCTACGCATAATTTTACCGCTCCGTGTTTTAGGAAGCTTCTCTTTAAATTCAATTTCACGAGGAGCAGCATGAGCAGCGAGTCCCACTTTAACAAAATGGCGAATTTCCTCTGCTAATTGTTCCGTTGGTGTTATTCCTTCACGCAATGCAATAAAGGCTTTAATAATTTCTCCTCTTACAGGATCTGGTTTACCAATGACTCCTGCTTCGATCACGTTAGGATGTTCTAACAATTTACTTTCCACTTCAAAAGGACCTACCCGTTCACCAGAAGTCATAATCACATCATCAACGCGACCTTGGAACCAGAAATAACCATCATCGTCTTTATAAGCTGAATCTCCTGATACATACCATTCTCCTTTTAAGAAATAGGAATCATACTTTTCAGGATTTCCCCAAATTTGACGCATCATCGACGGCCAACCTTTTCGAATAGCTAAATTACCCATCGTAAAAGGTGGTACTTCATTTCCTTCATCATCAACGATCGTAGCATAAATCCCTGGTACTGGTTTTCCCATTGATCCGGGTTTAATATCCATTGAAGGATAATTACAGATCATATGACCTCCCGTTTCTGTCATCCACCATGTATCATGAATTCGATGACCTAATTCATCCATTCCCCAACGGATAACTTCTGGATTTAACGGTTCCCCTACAGATAGCACATGGCGCAAGGATGAACGGTCGTATTGCTCTAAAAAATTAGAACCCGCTCCCATTAACATTCGGAATGCAGTTGGCGCACTATACCAAACTGTCACACCGTAACGTTCAATAGCTCCATACCAACTTTGAGGACTAAAACGTCCACCAATGACTAAATTTGTCACACCGTTTAACCATGGCCCAAATATTCCATAAGCTGTCCCTGTAACCCATCCTGGATCTGCAGTACACCAATAAATATCTTGTTCTTGTAAATCAAGAACCCATTTCGCTGTTTGATAATGTTGAATCATTGCATTATGGACGTGTAAAACACCTTTCGGAGCACCCGTTGAACCTGAAGTATAATGCAATAACAGCCCATCTTCTAAATCAACCCACTCTATATCATATAAGCTAGAAGCTCCCTTTAATTTACGGTTAAAATCAACTATTTTTTCAGTTTCTTCTACTTGTTCCCCAACAAGGAAGATGGTTTCTAAATGTGGTAATTTCTCAATCGGAACTCGACTTAAAAGATTTGGCGTTGTAACAAGCGCTTTAGCGTGACTATCTGCTAAACGATCATAAACTGCTCCCTCCATAAAAGCTTCAAATAAAGGGCCAACAATGACACCCATTTTAATAGCTCCTAATAGGGAAAAATATAACTCCGGTGAACGAGGCATAAAAATAAATAATCGATCCCCCTTCTCCAAACTTGAGTTCTCCTTGAATACGTTCGCAGCTTTATTCGACAAACGCATCATGTCATAAAAGGTATAACTTTCTTTTCGAACCCCATCATCAAAAAATAAAGCCACCTTATTTTTTCTAAAGCTTTCTGCATGTTTGTCAATCGCCTCATAAGCCGCATTAACCTTCCCCGTTGTATACCAACTAAAGGATTTTTCAGTTTCTTGCCAATTAAAAGTTGCAACTGTTTCATCATAATCTTTTAAATGATGTTCCCCCGTAACAATTGCTAGTTTGTCCGTAATTTTTATCCCCATAAAAATTACCCCTTTCAAAATCAATTTCGAAGAAATAAACCACTTATTTAAAATCGCATTAGGAGAGGATAATCTCATCCCGAAGTTCAAATAAGCATAATCATATTTTACAATATTCAGAACATTTTGAGTCGAATGTTTTAAATTTTGAAATAATTTATGCATTTTTAACGAAATTCAGCGATTTTGTGCATAATTTATCATATAATGAATTTATCATTTTTTGTGGAGCGAAATGGAATGGAACATATTAAAAATTTTTATTCAGTAGAAATGGAAACGAAGCATGGCATTGTAAAAGTAGAGGGACCAGTCCCATCGGAACAATTACAGCTTTATGATTTCCACGAAGATTTAGTATCCTTTAGACCCCCTTTGCAACAAAAAAAGGCTTTAGTAGGAATCGCAAATCTAGAAGAGGGACGCATTATTATTATGCGCAATGGAAATACCGTCGTTGGCTATGTAACCTATTTATATCCTGATCCAATGGAAAGTTGGTCAGAAGATCGTATAGAGAACATGATTGAATTAGGAGCAATAGAAGTGATTCCAAGTTATCGAGGATTTGGTGCAGGAAAAAAGTTATTACAAGTTTCTTTCATGGGAGATGAGATGGAAGATTATTTAGTTATTACGACGGAATATTACTGGCATTGGGATTTAAAAGGAACGGGTTTAAATATTTGGGATTATCGAAAAATGATGGAGAGAATGATGAATGTCGTTGGCTTTGAATATTACGCAACCGATGATCCAGAAATTTGTTCCCATCCAGCAAACTGTCTAATGGCCCGAGTTGGGAAACGAGTAAATAACGACACGATGGAACGCTTCGACCAATTACGTTTTAGAAATCGATACATGTATTAACGAGGGGGAAATGAGATGATTATTGAAGAAATTATGAATAAAGACGTCTATTCACTGTTGCCTTCTAATACAGTCAAAGATGCCATTCAACTAATGAAGGAGAAACAAATTAGACATTTACCGATAGTGGATAATCGAAATTTTTTAGTCGGCATTATTACACAACATGATTTGAAAAATATTCTTCCATCTTCACTTCATGATCATGAACAAATTACCTATAATACAACGTTAGATAAAATTATGATCAAGGACCCTTTAATTGGTCATCCCCTTGATTCAATCGAGGATATCGCTCTTACTTTATATGAATCAAAAATTAGTTGCTTACCAATCGTGACAGGGGGGAAATTAGTAGGTATCGTTACAACAACTGACCTTCTTTATACATATATCGAGCTAACAGGTGCCAACAAACCCTCTTCTAAAATTGATATTAAAGTAACCGATAAGCCAGGTATTTTATCGAATATAGCTGAAGTATTTAAAAAACATAAAGCGAACGTTTTAAGTGTTTTAGTCTATCCAGATGCTGATGATGCAAATTCAAAAATTTTATCTATCCGAGTACAAATTATTAATCCTCTATTAATTATTGAAGATTTACGCAAAGAAGGCTTTCATGTTTTATGGCCAAATTTACCGGGGATTGAACTATGATGAAAAATGCCGTGTTTATTTATTCTCCTGAACAACTCGGATATAAATTTTCAGACTCACATCCTTTCAATCATAAACGTTTACTTTTAACAATGGACTTATTGAAAAGTATAGGTGCGCTATCAGATGATGATATTATACCGGCAAGGGTTGCGACCGATGAGGAAATTGCCCTTGGACATGATGTAAAATATATCGATACGGTTAAAAAAGCTGGACATGGTCTATTAACCCCTCAGCAATGCGAAATGTATGGCATTGGTACTGAAGATACACCAATCTTCACGAATATGCATGAAGCTAGCGCATTATTAGTGGGAAGTACATTACAAGCTGTGGATTATGTGATGCAAGGGAAAAGTAGACATGCTTTAAACCTTGGTGGAGGACTTCACCATGGTTTTCATGGTCGTGCTTCAGGTTTTTGTATCTACAATGATAGCACCGTAGCAATACGCTATATACAAGAAAAATATAACGCAAGAGTTTTATATATCGATACGGATGCCCATCATGGAGATGGTGTCCAATGGGCTTTTTACGATGACCCTAATGTCTGTACTCTTTCCATCCATGAGACTGGGCGCTATCTTTTTCCTGGTACGGGTAATGTGACGGAAAGAGGCAATGGCCAAGGATATGGTACATCTTTTAATTTCCCAATCGATGCTTTTACAGAAGATGAGAGTTTTTTAATGATTTATGAACAGGCCGTTCGGGAAGTATTTGACTATTTTAAACCCGACGTCGTCATTACTCAAAATGGTGCAGATGCCCACTATTTTGATCCCCTTACCCATTTATATGGCACCATGAAAATCTATCAAGAGATTCCGAAACTAGCCCATAAGCTAGCCCACGACTATTGTGATGGAAAATGGATTGCTGTAGGTGGTGGAGGTTATGATATTTGGCGTGTTGTTCCAAGGGCCTGGTCCTTTATTTGGACAGAGATGAACGACTTGCCTTGTCCATCTGGTCCTCTACCAACCCAATGGTTAGAAAGATGGCAGTCCCATTCGCCTGTTCCTTTTATCCCAACATGGGAGGACCCTACTCCTTTGTACGAACCAATTCCGCGCAAGGCGGAGATTGAAGAAAAAAATGCACAAATGTTAATGAAAGCATTACATATTATTCGCAATGAACATCGCTAGTAAAAAAGACAACTCATGATGAGTTGTCTTTTTATTATTTAACCGAATTCCGCTTCTCAATTCGATGGGGAATAATTACGGATTGATTATCGATTTTTTCTTTATTCATTATTTTCGTCAATAAGCGCATAGCGACTGCCCCAATATCATATAAAGGAAATACGACACTTGTCAGCTGTGGACGTACCATACGTGCAAGTTTTGAATTTTCAAAACTAATGACTTCGATTTCGTTCGGAACTTTTTTTCCACTATCTTGCGCACCATGTATAAGACCGATTGCTAATTCATCACTACCTGCAAAGAAGGCAGTTGGTGGATTTTCAAGGGCACTTAATGTCTCCCATGCTTCAATACCACTATCATACGTATCATCATCAGATACAATTAAACTTTCATCCAGTTCCATATTCGCATCAACAATCGCCTTTTTATAGGCTTCCAATTTGAATTTTGAATTAATCGTATATTGTAGAGGTCCAGATACAAAAGCAATACGCTTATGGCCATTTTCAATTAACAACTGTACCGCTTCATAGGACGCTTGGAAATAATCAATATTAACAGAAGCAAATTGATTCGATTCATCTACCGAACCAGCAAGTACGATTGGTACTGGAGAATGTTCTATTGACTGATGTAATTTAGGGGTAACTGCATCACTCATCATGACAATGCCATCTACTTGTTTACCTAGCATTGTATCGAGAAGTGTTAGTTCTTTTTCTTCGTTTTGATCGGAATTGGCTAAAATAATATTATATCGATACATTGTTGCAATATCTTCGATTCCGCGGGCAGCTTCTGCATAAATATTATTTGATATATCTGGAATAATTACACCGACAGTGGTTGTTTTTTTACTTGCTAAACCACGTGCAACTGCATTCGGTCGATATTCTAGACGTTCGATCACTTCTAGTACCTTTTTTCTTGTTGCTGGTTTTACATTTTGGTTTCCGTTAACTACACGTGAGACCGTCGCCATTGAAACATTCGCTTCACGTGCAACATCATAAATCGTTACAGTCAAAGGATACGCCTCCTTTTATTAAATTAATATGTTCATCATACGATAATTTCCATTTCTTTTTCAATATAAAGCACACAATCTTCATAAAGATTCAATATTTACAGCCTTTTATTCAATAAAAAGCCCAAAAAGTATCCTATAAGATACTTTTTGGGTTTTTTTAAGAAATTATGCTTTGTATTCGTATTGTTTCATAAATTTTTGTATTTCATTATAGAAAGCATCAAATTGCGGAATATCCATTTGTTGTTGAGAATCGGATAAGGCCACAGAAGGATCCGGATGCACCTCTGCCATAACTCCATCTGCTCCAATCGCAATAGCCGCTTTAGCACATGGTAATAGAAGATCACGACGTCCTGTTGAGTGGGTTACATCGACAAATACCGGTAAGTGGGTTTCTTGTTTTAAAATCGGTACTGCAGAAATATCTAACGTATTACGAGTTGCTTTTTCATAAGTACGAATACCGCGCTCACAAAGGATAATATTTTCATTACCTTTTGACATAATGTATTCAGCAGCATGAATAAATTCATCAATTGTAGCAGCTAAGCCTCTTTTTAATAAGACTGGTTTATTTGTTGCGCCAACTGCTTTTAATAATTCAAAGTTTTGCATATTGCGGGCACCGATTTGGATAACATCAACGTAATCTAGAGCTTCTTCAATATGCGTTGGAGTAACAATTTCCGTTACAACTGCTAAGCCGTACTCTTTTGAAATTTGCTTTAAGATTTTTAACCCTTCTAACCCAAGACCTTGGAAATCATATGGAGAAGTACGAGGTTTATATGCCCCTCCGCGAATTAACTTCAATCCTTTTGATTGGATAGAAGCTGCAACAGCTGCTACTTGTTCATAGGATTCTACAGAGCAAGGACCAAATACAAAAGTTGGATCCCCTATTCCTACTTTTTCATTATTAATCTCAATTATAGTATCTTCGGATTTTTTCTTACGAGATACGAGTAATTCCTTTTTCTTGTCTGCCTCTAGTTGTTTTAGTGCCGTTTTAAAAATTTGTTTAAATATATAATCAACCGTCATTTGATTTAACGGGCCTTTATTGTGTTCTTTTAATAAATCTAACATATGTCGTTCACGAAGAGGATCATATCGGTTTACCCCTTGTTTTTCTTTAATTTTACCAATTTCATTTACAACCTCAGCTCGCTCATTAATTAGACGTAGTATTTCGAGGTTTAAAGCGTCTATTTGACTGCGAAGGATTTCTAAGTTTTTTTCACTCATTTCCTTTTCTCCTCTCCCTGTACCGAACTCTTTCAGAACGTTGAAATGTATGATACATTGTTAGTTATAGTCTTATTATAGTCAACAATATACATATTGTCACGCAATTTTAATTTAGCGCTTCAACTCGCTAAAGTTAGTATAGATTCCATCTGAAAGGAAGCGATTTCATTGAGTTCCAAACTATTCGCTTTAGATATAGGTACCCGTTCTGTCGTTGGTATTATTTTAGAAGAACAGGACGACCATTTCCATGTTATTGATATCCTTATAAAAGAACATAAAGAACGGGCTATGGTAGATGGCCAAATACATAATGTGTTATACGTTGCGGAATTAATAAAAGAAATCAAAATGGAGCTTGAAGAAAAGCATGGCCCTCTATCTAAAGTAAGTGTTGCCGCAGCTGGACGTGCCTTAAAAACAGAGCAAGCAAGTGTTACGATTAATATAAAGAACCGACCTATCTTCACGGAGGAAGATATAAATAGACTTGAACTACAGGCTGTACAACATGCCCAACAACAACTCCTTTCCACGAAGGAAGAGGAATCGTTTAATCATTATTATTGTGTAGGCTATTCTGTCCTATACTATAAGTTGGACGGCGAAGAAATCGGTAGTTTACTAGACCAACAAGGCAATGAAGCGACAATTGAAGTAATCGCAACTTTCCTACCCCGCGTAGTCGTAGAATCATTACTCGCTGCCCTGAAACGGGCTGATTTAGAAATGGAAGCATTAACTTTAGAACCGATTGCAGCAATCAACGTGTTAATCCCCCAATCGATGAGACGATTAAACGTTGCCTTAGTCGATATCGGTGCAGGAACTTCTGATATTGCCATTACAGATAAAGGAACCATTGTCGCCTATGGAATGGTGCCAACAGCGGGAGATGAAATCACGGAAAGCTTAAGCGATCATTATTTATTAGATTTCCCTGTGGCTGAAATGGCAAAACGGCAATTAGCAACGGAAGAAAACATTCTGATTAAAGACATATTAGGATTCGATCAATCTTATCCAAGAGATGAAGTGATCCAAGCTATTCAACCGTCTATTCAAAATTTAGCAAAAGCAATTGGATCAGAAATTTTACGATTAAACAATCAAACACCTCCAAAGGCAATTATGTTAGTTGGTGGTGGTAGTTTAACTCCTAATTTAACAAATGAACTAAGTCATGTTTTAAACCTTCCTGCAAATCGGGTTGCGGTTCGTGGAATTGACGCCATTCAAAATGTAACAAAAGATGAAACAATCCCATCAACCCCTGAGTTAGTCACTCCAATCGGTATTGCGATTGCTGCAAAAAAGGCACCCATCCAGTACATGACGGTAACAGTGAATGATCAAGTTGTTCGCTTGTTTGAAATGAAGGAGATGACTGTATCAGATGCCTTTTTGGCTGCAAATATACGAGCAAAACAACTCTATGGTAAACCTGGTCAAGGCATTTCCATTACAGTGAATGGCCAAGACATTTTTTTACCAGGAGAACATGGTGAGCCAGCAACAATTATGGTGAATGGCGAGCCTGCATCTACAAAAACACTCATTCAAAATGGAGATTGTATTACATTGGTAGAAGGTAGACATGGTAAAGATGCGAAAGTAACTGTCCGTGATATAGTGGATGATGCCCTATTTAAATCTATAACGGTACAAGGTACTCTTTATCCTATTGAACCGAAAGTAAAAGTAAATAACCAATACTGTTCGCTTGATATAGAATTACAGGACCGAGATCAAGTTTACATTGAAACGATTGAAACGGTAGAAGACGTATTTAAACATATAAAAGCAATTGATCTAATGCATAAATTACAGCCTTTTTGCATTCATGTGGATGGTCAACCAATGTTTTTACAGGATTTCACACCAACCTTATTGATTAACGATAAACCAAGCAAACTTCACTATCCAGTAAAAAATGGTGATCGTTTAAAAGTAGAAGTGAGCTCCCTTCCTACGGTAGAAGTAATTATGGCTAAATTAAATTTAACATTAGAAGAAAAAATCATCGTAACTTTCCAAAATGAAACAGTAGAATTAACTAAACAATGTCGTGAAGTATTGCTAAATGGAACTGCTTTGTCGCCTTCATCAACAATTCGAAACGGCTCAACGCTAACAATTGTAGAAAAGGATTTAAGCCGATGGAAATTTCAAGATGTGTTCCGTTTTTCAAATTGGCAACTTCCCCGGGATTTTCAAGGTACTTTTACGATTTTAAGAAATGGGACAGCTTCATCCTTTGACGAAGAAATTTTCGGTGGCGACCAATTAGAAATTATTTTATCGGAACAACCTATCTCGAACTAAAATAACAGGTTCAAAACAAAAAAACTGCCCATTTCCATTTGGAATGGGCAGTTTCTATAATCATGGTATTTTCCATTAAATTGATGAAGGTTTTGAAGCTTCTGCAATGTCTATCCCTTCATACGTATCATTTTCTAAAGGTTCTTCCCCTTCGTATG
The DNA here is from genome assembly GCF_014836845.1 of Ureibacillus galli. GTDB lineage: Bacteria > Bacillota > Bacilli > Bacillales_A > Planococcaceae > Ureibacillus > Ureibacillus galli. The sequence goes on along the minus strand of NZ_JACSQA010000014.1, from coordinate 54,395 downwards.
AAACCGTACCATCGTCAAATACAGTTGGTACTTTTGCAGTTTTTGATTTTACTTTATCAACTAGTTGGCTCGATTGTTCTTTCAACTGATTGGATAATAGAACGGTTTTTTCTTTCGCAGTAGATGATAATGTAACACCTTTATCCTTTAGATTTGCCGCTTGGCTTGCTACATCACTTCTTAAATCTCTACCTGTTTTCGGAGCAAGTAATAATCCTACCGCTGCTCCTACAATCCCTCCTACAAATGCTCCAATAACAAAATCTTTCATATTCACCGACTCCTCTTCGTAAATAGCATCTGCTCCTGTATAAAGTTGTGGTAAATTTGGTATCGCATTTTTCACTTCGTTATAATTTGGTTTTTCCCCTACCATGTTCAACATCCCCCTATTTGTTATTTTCGTCGTTTAAATTTAGAAGATTTTTTGACGATTTCATCTGTTGCTTCATCCACATCATGTTGGCTAATTGCTTTACGTTGTTTCCATTTATCAGCAATTTCCATTGCCACATTGCTCCATTGGACTACTTGAGCAATTTTTTCTTCATTTTTACTTACTTCTGAAGAAATAGAAGATGTAATTTGTTGAATAGAAGTATTCAATCCATTTACGGATACCCCAATATTTTTCACTGCATCAACGACTGTGTTCAATTTTTCAGATTTCTCCGTAATATCTTCAGCTAATGTATTTGTTTTGGCTAATAGGGAGGTTGTCTCACGCGTGATTCCTTCCATTTGTCCTTCAATTCCAGCAATAGTACCTGCCATGCTATTTAGCGTATTTTTTAATGAAAACAACGTCATTCCTACACTAATACATAAAATTAAAAAACCAATTGCTGCAAGTAATGCTGCGATGTATAAAATGATCTCCATTTACAATAAAACCTCCTACGTCTACTTACATCTTACTATTCGACAAAATATGTGAAAATCCTTCATTTAGAAAAAACAGCCTAAACATAGGCGTTTAAGCTGTTTCTTCATTGTCTTTCAACACTTCCTCAAAAGCCTCTTGATACTTATGAACATCACCTGCACCCATAAACAAGAAGACAGCATCGTTATGTTCTTTCAACATGTCAATTTGATCTGTTTGAAGGATTTTACTTCCTTCGATTAAAGTTGCCAAATCATTGATCGATAAAGCGCCTTGTTTTTCCCGTGCAGAGCTGAATATATCACATAAATACACAGCATCTGCCTTTGTTAAACTATCGGCAAAATCTTGTAAAAATGCTTCAGTACGGCTAAATGTATGAGGTTGAAAAACAGCAACAATTTGTCGCTCTGGGTATTTCTGACGTGCAGATTGAATCGTCGCATTAATTTCGGTTGGGTGATGTGCATAATCATCTACAAGTACACTATTCCCAATTTTCGTCTCCGTGAAACGTCTTTTTACCCCACCATAAGTATTTAAACGTTCTTGAATAAGTGACGCAGGGATTCCTTCATAATGACATAAAGAAATGACTGCCAACGAATTTAAAACGGTATGGTCGCCAAACATTGGAATGAAAAACTTATGGTAAAATTCGTTTCGCACGTAAACTTCAAAGGATGTACCTTCTGTTGTTTTTTCGATATTTCTTGCTGCAAAATCATTATGGGTACCAAATCCATAAAAGACAACTGGTACATTTGCTTGAATTTTTTGAAGATGTTCATCATCTCCGCAAGCAATAATCGCTTTATTTACTTGTAAAGCTAATTGTTGAAATGCTGCGTTAACGTCTTCTATATCCGAAAAATAATCGGGATGATCAAAATCGATATTCGTCATGACCGCATAATCTGGATGGTACGCTAAAAAGTGACGACGGTATTCACATGCTTCCATCACAAAATAAGAAGCATCTTCCTTCCCTGAACCTGTACCATCACCAATTAAAAAGGATGTTGGCATATAGCCGCCTATCACATGACTCATTAGTCCAGTCGTAGACGTTTTACCGTGCGCTCCTGTAATCGCAATCGAAGTATATTTATTAATATAATCACCTAAAAATTTATGGTAACGAATCACTTCTACCCCTATTTCCCTCGCTCGAATAAGTTCAGGATGCTCATCAGGAAAGGCATTACCAGCAATCACAGTCATCCCTTCTTGAATGTTTTCCGGGTCGAAAGGTAGTATCGTGATATTACGATCTCTTAATGGTTTTTCTGTAAAATAATAAGTTTCATAATCAGATCCTTGTACTTGTTCTCCAGAATCAAACAAAATTTGAGCTAATGAACTCATACCTGAACCTTTAATTCCTGTAAAATGATAAAATGTCATATTGAAAACCTCCCGGGATACATGATCCCAATGAATGAACGTTTGTTATTTAAGTTAGTTTGTGCCAAATTTTAAAAACATACCCCATTATAGCATTAAATTTAATAAAGGATAATTACTTGTTAGCTCATTTTTTCTACTTATTCACTCATTCATGTATATTTTTATTATACCGAAAAAAATGAGAGGGAAATCTCCCTCATTTTTACATATTTGTGTAATTTCTAATCAAACATATTAGCTAGATCAGATTCTGTTATATAAACTTCCCTCGGTTTACTTCCTCTTTGTTCGGAAATAAAACCGTTACTTTCTAACATATCAATTAAGCGAGCTGCCCGATTATAACCAATATGATACTTTCTTTGGATCGATGATGTGGAGGCTGTACCTTGTTCAAAAACAAATCGGCATACCTCTTCAAATAATTCATCTTGTTCTTCCACCATTTCGGATTTTTTTAATAATTCATCTTGTTGGAAGAAATATTCTGGTTCTCCTTGTGAGCGGACATGCTCGATAATTTCCTCGATTTCATCGTCCGTTACAAAGGTACCTTGTAAACGGATTGGAGCACTCATCCCATTTCCTAAATACAACATATCTCCCCTTCCTAGTAAACGTTCCGCACCTTGACTATCTAATATCGTACGAGAGTCAACTTGTGACGAAACGGCAAAGGCAATACGAGTTGGAATGTTGGATTTAATTAAACCAGTAATGACATCAACAGAAGGACGCTGTGTTGCAACGATTAAATGAATTCCACAAGCCCTTGCTTTTTGAGCTATACGACAAATCGCTTCCTCAACATCCGCAGGTGACATCATCATTAAATCTGCTAGTTCATCAATGACGATTAAAATGTAAGGTAATTTATGACCATACTGCCCATTGGATTCTGCAAGTTTATTAAATCTTGTTAAATCTCGGACTCCTGCATGGGCAAACAATTGATAACGTCTTTCCATTTCCTCTACCGCCCATTTCAACGCTGCTGTTGCCGCTTTCACATCGGTAATAACAGGACTTACTAAATGGGGAATGTGATTAAATGGCGCAAGTTCCACCATTTTAGGATCAATTAACATTAGTTTTAAGTCATTTGGATTTGCTTTATATAATAAACTTACTAATATCGAATTAATACAAACCGATTTACCAGATCCAGTAGCACCCGCAATTAGACCATGAGGCATTTTGCGCAAATCAATCGTTAACGGTTTCCCAGTTAAATCTAATCCTAAAGCTGCTTCTAAAGGAGATTCGGAATTTAAAAAGGATTCACTGCTCGTGACTTCAGATAAACGAACTGCTCGAGAAATTCGATTCGGTATTTCAATTCCAATTGAACTTTTCCCTGGAATCGGTGCCTGTATTCGGATATCCTTCGCTGCTAAAGCAAGCTTTAAATCATCTGCTAAATTTCGAATTTTACTTACTTTCGTCCCGTGACCGACCGTTATTTCAAATTGGGTAACAGCTGGACCTTGCATAATCGATTCTACTTGAGCTGTTACTTGGAAATAAGATAATGCTTCGACTAAAACATCTGCTTGAGATTCCAACCATTCCCGATCCTCCGTTTTTTCTTCCGGAGGCGATAAAAATTCTAATGAAGGCTTTACATATAGTTTTGGAAGTATTTTTTCCTCTGTTTCGTTAGATACATCCAAAATTGTTGATTCTTCCTTATCATGGAGAACTTCCATCTCTGCCTCAAGGATTGGTTGTTTGACTTGTTGGGTTGCAGTTGTTTCCAACGCCACTGGATCCTTCTGTTGTATTTCCATCATAGTTTGCCGCTCTTGTAATTCTCCATTAGATGTTTGCCTAGAAAATTCTTTAATATCATCATTATGTTCGTTCTTTTGTTTTTGTGCTAATTTTGCGGCATATTTTTCTTTATCGGATTTCAGCATAAGGACATTAAAAGGCAATGTTTTTCGTTTAATTTCCTTCGTTTCTTCTTGTTCTACATATCTTTCTTGCTCATCTTGTTCAACTTGTTCTTCATATTCTGTATTTACTTCATGTTCAACTAGATGATTTTCTTTTTCGATTGTCTCAAAAGAATGACGTTTAAATTCATGTCCTTGTTCATCCAGCTTGTCCCTTAAAGCAATGTCGACAAGACGTTGAATTTGTTGATGCTCTACTTTTGTTTGTAGTATTTCCTCGACTTCTGCTTCAAACAGCTCTTTGTTTCCATATCCATTTTGAACTTCCTCCTCAATAGGAATTTGAATAGGTAACAATAGAGTGTTTTGTCCCATCCCTTGTTGAAGATCCTTTTGTTGAGTTTGGTTATCTTCTATTTCGCGTTCCTCTTGTTCTACGTCGACCGTCCATGCAGCACCACTTAAAGGAACATGAGGAGTTGATTGAATTTTATCAACCTTTTGATTGGATACAGATTCCCATAGTTGTTCTTCAATTCCATGCCCTTCCGTATTTTCGATTGGCACTTCTAATTCAGTTGTTGAGCCATCCAATACTTCCTCAGCTAATATAGGAAACGCTTCAACTTCGTTATAAAGAGTGTCTTGTAACACGATAGGTTTTTCTTCTAGTTCATCTTCTATTTGTAAAAAATGATTTGTAGAATTTTCTTCCGATTTTTCATTTGATAAATTTTGATTCTTACTTTCTAGCAAAGAAGTCGTATCAACTGTACTTGCCACTTCATCTTTTATTTTTAATACATCTACGTAAATCTTTTCAACTTTACTTTCCTGTTGTGCTACGATTGCACGATTATCTCCCTTTTCTTCTACTTTCTCTTCTACTAGCTCTGTCCTACTTTGTTTTTTTAATAATAAGTCATTAATATTACTCGGTCTCTTAAAACCGTATATAGGGGAAGGTACTTGACTAGGAACAAATTTCCTTTGGGCAACAGGAACATTGACATTTTCTATACTTTTATTATGAGAATACGTTGCCCCTTTCCTATCTTCTTTAATTGTTTCCTTTATTTTAGACGGTTCAACTCGTCGTACTTTGTACGTATCCTTCCGTACATGATTGGAGCTCCTTTTAGTAGAACTTCCTTTGCCATTTTGTCGTTTTTCCAGTAGCTCCCGAATTCCCGAAACTTCCACATCAAACACTTCGGAAATGGCATTTGGTTGGTAGAAATAATTTGACTTCCCATTCACCTGATGAATGTTTGTATGTATCCCTTGTTGTTCATATGGAGTAAAATGTTGATTTGAATGTTTCTTACCGCCCATTTCCTCATCATCGATTAAAGGAAATCGAAAACTTTTTCGATTATTTTGTACATTATCTTCCTCTATTAATTCATCATTCGTTATCGATTTTCGACGTTCATCTTCATAGTATTCCTCTTCATAATATTCTTCATTTTCTATTTCATCATATAGTAATTTATTTAACTGTTTTTTAAACCAATTCAATGTAGACCACTCTTTTCTATTAACATAGCATTTTTTATTATAAAGTAATTATATGTAAGTAGGCATCATTATTTAACCTTTCTATCACATTTGCTATAACTTTTTTAGGTATTTTTTCTATTTATTTTTCATTTGAAGTAGTTTAATAGATAAATAGTATAAATATGCCTTAGTTAGCAAAATCATATCATAATTACATTTCAATAAGATAACAATGTGAAAACATTTCGATGAAAACAAAAAGAACGCCTCTATTAAAGAGACGTCCTTTTAGATAATGGGTTTTTACTATTATAAATTAGAAGGAATTGTAAAAGATGCGCCAACTTCTGCATCCGGTTCTAATACTAAAATTCCTTTAGCAGATGGGGCATTCGGAATTGCTAATTCACGAGCTGAGCAAATCATACCACTTGATGAAACTCCACGTAATTCAGAATGTTTAATCACTAATCCAGATGGCATTACAGCACCTATTTTTGCTACAACGACTTTTTGCCCGGCTTCAACATTTGGTGCGCCACAGACGATTTGTAGCACTTCTTCCCCGACATTCACTTTACAAATACTTAATTTATCTGCATTTGGATGTTTTTCCTTTTCTTCTACATAGCCAATGACAAATTTAGGGGAAAAGTCTACATCTAATGAGATGGAAACATTATTTGCTCTCATTGCCTCTTCTATTTTTTGTACAAGTTCTGGATTTACTTCTACATTTCCTTGTACATTTAAGTCCATATACTTACTTGCATTAAATAAATTGAAAGCTTTTATTTCACCAGTTGCTTTCTCTTTTAAAATAGCAAAGTCTCCTACCTTTTCAACTTCTGTATGAACGATTTTTTCTGTAGCGAGTTGGACTAAAAGTACATCTCCAACAAATTGTTTATTATAAGCGGCGATCATTGTTCATCTTGCTCCTTTTTTACTCTGTTTTTTGCCAATATAAAAATAGGTTCTAATTCTCCTTTTTCATATACGAATGATAAGGAAGTAATTGGGACTGCACCTACGGAAAAGAAGTGCATCGTCATTTGGGCTAATACATCATACCCTACTTCGTTACGAATATCACCAATAATTAAAACATCTTGATGGGGAACGGATAACGTCATATCCCCTTCCACTTTTGATTCCATCTCTTTTAAAAAGGATTCATTTAAAATACGACTTGCATCATAACCATCATTTTCATTTAGGAAGTAAAAAATATTTCCCGCAACCTCATCTTTTTTCGTATTCGTTGGTAACTTTCGCACGGAAAAACGAGCTGCTTCCCTTATTTGATTTGCCGAAACGTTTAATTTCTCTAACATGGATTCATCTATTAAACGGTAAGTAGTTCCTAAATCAAGAGCATAAAAAATACGGGTTTCAGCAGTATGATCTGTTGTGATGAAGGCATGCCCTTCATTGGATTTTAACGGGAAAGAAGTAGAACGAATAACAGGATATACTAACGATAAATCATGAAACCCTTCTGTTTGTTCCTTTTCCATCGCATGAAAAGTATGTTCAATCGTATAGACCACTTCATCAATTGCTTTTTCCTTTATTGTTTGATATTTTGCAATGATTTCCGGAAGAGAAATATCCATCCCCCGATTTAATGATTTATGATTAAGCCGCAACATATCTTTTTCTTTATCAAATTGATATTCAAATTGCTCGGTACCTAAGCGCAATTGCAATTGTTCAACTAACTGTTTTGATTTCATATCCATTCACATCCTTTCTAATTTTACAATACTTGCTTTTCTTTACCATTGCTCGTAGCAAAAATATTTCCATAAAATTTGCAAGTACAAAAATAAACGGTTCACATAAAGTGAACCGTACTTTAAAGTATTACTCTTATTGTAGCAAAACTTTTCATTTTTAGTCGATTAGTTTGTCTGCTTCTTAAAAACTTACTTTTCAATCAACTTCACAGAACGAACGATTGTCATCATATCGACTAATTTCTCATCGATATTTTTATCTTTTGAGATGGTAGACATTTTGACTCCACCACAACTTACAACAAGTTCAAATTGTTCTTCATCATGTTCAATGACTGCTGTAAATCCAAAGGCACCATCAATTTCAACTGTTTCTTCTTTGATGATTTTTCTTGATTTATCGTCTTTTAGTAATTGATAATGTAATTTGCTATCTTCTGTTTCATTTTGATTAACAAAAAGAATGTAACTATCTTGCCCTTTTGTCACAATGAAATTATTTGGATCTTCACTATTTTCAGCCTTGTAACCAGATGGAACATATAATTCGATTCCCTCAAGTTTCGTATTCGGTTCTTGAGGATTTTCTTCAAAAACTGTTTGAGCGCTTGCCACACCAGAATCAATTTGCTCTTCGACGGTTTTACCACAGCCTGTTAAAGCGAACAATAACATAAAACATGCCGCAGCTAGAAGCCATTTACGTTTCATATGTACTCCTCTCTTTCTATTCTATTAATATTAAATGATGAATAGGTCATGATGCAAGAGACTTGTTTTTAGTAATATTTTCATAGACTCATTTGTCATTCTTTGATAAAAACAAATATTGTCCTATTAATAACTTTACAATATGTTCAAACATTTCCGTTCGATCAACAAGTCCTGCTGTAAATATGCCAACAGCTCCTAAAGAAGATCTTATATCTTGCTGTTTCGTATAGTCATCCATAATAGGACCTAATTCTTTACCTGCCCTTAACTGTTCAGCAATTTCTTCAGGCAATAAAAATTGGGCACCGCTGGCTGTAATGACTGTGCCATCTTTTAAAGCCACTGCCCCCCAATTACAGCAGTACATATGGCCTTCTATTTCATGGACACCGCCTTCAAGTCCGAAGTTCAAATCGGCTCCTGAAGCGTGCCATGTATTTAAAGCACGATTAACCGCACCTTGTCTCGTTTCATCACTAGTAAAAGGTTGTTCCGAAACGTTGGAAGGAACAGCAAATTGTTCAAATTCCAAGTTATCAAAATATTTACTGACGATATTTTGAATCGCAGCTGTTTTCGCTTTATTTTTCGTACCGATTGCAATAAACAAGTTTGTCATCTCCTAATGAATACTTTTACTGGACGCTTCACTCAATAAAAAAGATGCCTTATTCGGCACCTTTCTCCTTAGTAATTTTATCCATTGTGGATAATTGTATCCACTGTACTTCTGTCTAACGTACGAACTAATTTCACAAGCAACTCTTTTGCAGCTGCATAATCATCAACATGAATGATGGAAGCTGAAGTATGAATGTAGCGAGAACAAATACCAATAACAGTACTTGGAATTCCTTCATTGGAAATATGTACTTTACCAGCGTCCGTACCACCATTGGAAACAAAATATTGATACGGTATATCATTAGTTTCTGCCGTATCCAAAATAAATTCACGCAATCCACGGTGTGTAACCATCGTTGGGTCATAAATTCGTAGTAACGTTCCTTTGCCTAATTGACCAAATTGGGTTTTGTCTCCCGTTGTATCATTTGCAGCAGAAGCATCAAGGGCGAAGAAAATATCAGGTTTAATCATGTTTGCAGACACTTGTGCCCCGCGCAATCCAACTTCCTCCATTACGTTTGCACCTGAATATAGATTATTCACTACTTTCTCGCCTTTCAATTCTTTTAGCAATTCGATCGCTAAACCACAACCATATCGGTTATCCCAAGCTTTCGCCATAATTTTTTTCGGGTTTGCCATCGGTGTAAATGGACAAATTGGAATAATCGATTGACCTGGTCGAATACCCATTTGTAGGGCATCTTCTTTACTATCTGCTCCTACGTCAATTAACATATCTTTAATTTCCATCGTATGATTTTTATCTGTTCCTCTTAGTAAATGAGGAGGAATCGATGCAATTACACCTGGAATTTCTTGTTCTTTTGCATAAACAGTTACTCTTTGGGCTTGTAACACTTGATTCGACCAACCACCTAGTGGCTGGAATCGAAGCATCCCATTTTCCGTAATATCCTTCACCATAAAAGATACTTCATCCATATGACCAGCAACTAATATTTTGGGTGCATTTTCATCTTCAGCTTTTCTTACGCCAAAAATTCCACCTAGATTATCTTGAATAATTTCATCCGCATACTTTTCTAGTTCCCCACGCATAAACTTTCGAACAGCCGATTCATCGCCAGGGGCTGCAGGTAATTCCGTTAATGTTTTAAATAATTGTAATGTTTCAGTATTCATGAAAGAACACTCCCTATTTTATTTAATTATTCAATCTTATTCTATCATATATATTTCGCAAATCGAATTGTATCGATGAAAAATTTTCATCCTAACTGTCCATATTGAATCTTTTTAAAGCATGGTTCAATTTATTCCGTTCTATCCATAAGGGAATCTATTTATAGGATTGAACAAGACTTCTGTTTTAATTGGTGTTAAAATAAAGAATAGTTTAAAGGAGGATGGCAAATGAAATTAAGGGATTTTTTAATTGGTGTAGCAACAGGTTTAGCTGCATCCATTATTATTAAAGAAACTTCTGAAAGAATTTCGCCTTTTGTACCCGCCAATCAAGTATTAGACAATATAAAAGCCGAATTTAAAAAAGAAAGTCCTATTGATGGTTCTTGGATTTATATGAAAACTGATGATTATCACAATGGAATTATGACAATTCCTGTTTACCGCGGAGGTATTACTAGAGTTACTAATGGTGAGATGGAAACATTTGAATTTGCAGCAGATGCTCGTTCTGGAGTAGTTGTTGAGTTATTAAAAGTATAAATGTCCTTCATAAAAGAAATGGGCTGTTTGATTCAATCATCAAACAGCCCATTTCTTTTATACGTTTGTTTCAAATTGAATACGTGCTTCTTTACTGCGCTTCAATGAGTCCGTCACTTCTTTTCCATCGGCACTCCATTGAATTAATCGAAAATAAGCGTCATGATAGAAAATAAATTTATACCCTTCTGCTAAAGCTTCTTTCATTATTTTCTCTTTAGCAAATACACTTGTCATTGGATAATCGTCATAGGCTAATACCCATAAAGGATTTTGATGGGCATGGGTTGGCATAATGTCCGCCATATGAATTAATGTTTCCCCATTTTGAGTCAACTTAATAATCGCATGTCCATCACTATGTCCACCTGTATGAATCATTTCAATTCCTGGTGCTACCGTCAAAGAATTAGAAAAAGTCTCCACTTGATGTTGAACTGGTTCCCAATTTTCTTTCCAATACGTATTTTTAGATCGAATATTAGGATTACGCATTTCATCCCATTCAATTTCGGTCGTATATATTTTTGCTTTCGGGAATGTAGATACAAGTGTGTCCCCTTCCCAACGAGTTAATCCCCCTGCATGGTCAAAGTGTAGATGTGTCATTAACACATAATCAATATCTTCGGCCGTAAGTCCCATTTGTTCCAAACTTTCTAAAATGGTTGATTCTTCCGTAACACCAAAGTTACGAAGTTGTTTTTCTGTTAACTTATTAAAGCCGACACCACTGTCAATTAAATAATTTTTCCCTTCGTATTGAATTAAGATTGGTTCACAAGCTAATTCAATTTGATTTTTGTCATTGACTGGATATTTTCTTGACCAAAGTGGTTTTGGTACGACTCCAAACATTGCTCCGCCATCTAAAGAAGTGACGCCCCCATTAAGCCATGTTAAGGACATATTGTGAAATTGAAGTTGATCCATCCCTATCTCCCCTTTGTTGTTATATTTATTTAAAAATCCGATTAAACGAGAAATCGAATTGAAAATAAACGATTTACATTATTTCTTCGTTATAAATTGCGATTCTAAACGATAGATTGGCTGACCTTTAGCAGAAAATTTCTCTTCATATTCTGTCATAATGTTGTCTTCCGGCATGTTGGCATGTAAATCTAATGATACATATTTCAATAACATTCCATATTCCGACATACTAACGAGAGAATATTCAAATAAGCCACGATTGTCCGTTTTAAAATGAATTTCCCCGTTATCAACTAAAATAGATTCATATAACTTCAAAAACCCTTCGTGGGTTAAACGACGTTTTGCATGACGCGTTTTCGGCCAAGGATCTGAGAAATTTAAATAAACTCGACTTACATCATCTTTTGCAAAATATTTTGCTAAATCTGCTCCATTTACTTTTAATAATCGTAAATTAGGTGGTGTATTAGCATCTAACACTTTTTCTAGTGCACTTACAATCACACTATCATATAATTCTATGCCGATATAATTAATATTCGGATTGGCTAATGCCATTCCTGTTACAAATTGACCTTTCCCGGTACCTACTTCAATATGCAGTGGGTTTTCGTTTCCAAAAACCGCTTTCCAATTCCCTTTAAACTCTTCAGGGTTTGGTATAATCACTTCTGGATGATTTGTAATAAATTCTTCAGCCCATGGTTTATTTCTTAATCTCACTGATAAATCCTCATTTCTTAGATGTTCCTAATTTCATTTTATTATAGCTTATTTTTCTTCCTATTTCATAAATTCGCTATTTTCTTTTAACCGCCGACCAACTTTTCTGTCGGACAATATATTGAATACGTGAACCTTTTTTTGTTGTTCCTATTATTTCTCCATCGGTATGACAAGGTAATTCATCGTTTATGTACAGTGTAAACTGATCACTATTTTCTTGAATGACTTCTCGCAATCTCGTATGGCTGCCAAAAAATACGGTTATAAACATGAATAATAATTTGATCCGCGATAAATCATAAACGATCGTCAATTCGAATCGCCCATCTTTTGGATCCGATTTCGGTGAGATTTTCATCCCTCCACCGAAATAAGGTTGATTGGATATCGTAGCAAACCATACCTTTTCATATTTTCTTCGAACTCCATTTTGTTCAACTGTTATGGAAAATAATTTAAATGTAAACAAACCGAGCAACACAAAATAAACATAACAAAACTTACCAAGTCCTATTTTATTCAGACGTTTTTTTATAGTCGATTGGTTCGCCTGTTCAGCTACAAAGGCATCAAAACCAATACCTGAATTGTTAACAAAATGAACTTGTTTATCATTATCCCAATTTAATAGTCCGCTATCAAACTTTTCGAAAGATTGTTCATTACTTAAAAATTCATTTACTTGTTGAGCTGATTGAAATGTAAAATATCCCCGTGAGTAATCATTACCAGAACCTGCACCGATTGCTCCAACATAAACATGGTCATAACCAATTACCCCATTTACGACTTCATGGATTGTTCCGTCTCCTCCAATCGCAATAACAAGTATTTTTTTTCCTGATGGTCTAGAGGTGTTCGCAAGTTCCCGGGCGAGGATAATGGCATGTCCACTTTTGTTTGTTTTGTAATAAGAAAAAGATATATTTAGTTCTTTTTTTAACTTTTTCCAGATTTTTTTTCCTTTTCCATTACCAGCATGCTCATTAATAATAAAAAATAATTCCACTTTTATTGCTCCTGTTGTTCAGCTTTCCAAATATCACGTTTAAAAGAAGTCGTTTGCACCGTCTGTAAAATTGCTTGTGCTGCTTGCATTTGCATCCGTTTCATCGGTGAAGAATAGCGGGATAATTGATTTATCCATTGCGGAAATTCTCGTTTATCAATGAATTGGACATTAAAAACAGAACCAGGATAATCAAAATATCCATTTCTTGAAAGGAGCACTTTTCGAATTGGAATGTCAACGTTATTCGTAGCAAATAACTGAGTAATAATGGACTCCATCCGATTTAATTGAATTAATGGATTCAACATTTTTTTCGATGTTTTCCCTACTTTTTTTGTCCAAAAACGATCACTATTCCCAACAAAAACCGCTTGATTTTCTTGTTCTACTAATGTGATACATAAACATTCAGTCGGTGTTAATAGAATGATATCTAATTCAACAGGTGCTTTCTTTACTTTTACAATTGGATAATATAGCACTAAAAAGCTATCAGGTAACCGTTGAAGAATGGTCCGAAGTAATGAATCTCTTAAAAATTTCGGATCTACATAGGATTTTTCCCTTAATGTTGAACTTGCCCATTTAATTTGAAAATGAAAAAACTGATCCATGAACATTTTCTTCAGCTCTTCTATGGAACTCGGTTGATAGACAATTTTTGGTTCAAAAAATAAAGTTGTTTCTTCCTCAGGAATTTCTTCTTCCGGATTCATTAGCTCATTTGAAACATCCACATTTTCTATATTTTCTATTTCCTGTGGCTCTTTTTTCAACTTTAGTTTTTCAAAAAGAGAAAAAGTTTTTTTGCTATGTTGTATGTCTTCATCCGATTCAATATGTTGCCACTCAGGTGTTTCTTCACCTGATTGCCATTGTTGTTTTACACGTTCCCACTGGCTTTTTTTCAAACGAACAAATTGGGTTGGATATCTTGAGAGATCGACTTGATATCTTGAAATGTAATCTTGTAGTTTCACTAATTGAGCCAAAAAAAACACTCCTATTCTTTATATCCCCTTTTTAATTTTACATGAGGAAACGCAAAAAAAATAGTGGATAGGTGATGTCCTACCCACTAGTAAACTTAATCAATTATTTAGATAAATTTAATTGAAATTGTTGAGGAAGTTTTGATTCAAATTGTGCTTGTAATTTGCGCGTCCATTCTCCGATGACTCCATTGTTGATAGCTGATTCTTCCAATTCGATAACTGGAGTAATTTCAGAAGTTGTAGATGACACAAATAATTCATCCATATTCAATGCTTGTTCTTTCGTAAATGGTTCTTCTTTTACCGGAAGGCCAATTTCCTTTGCACAAGTTAAAATCACATTACGCGTAATCCCGTTTAAAATGAAATTATCCGTTGGATGTGTATAAAGAACTCCATCTTTAATACCAAATACGTTTGTGGACGATCCTTCCGTAATGATATTTCCACGGTGTAGAATTGCTTCGTAACACCCTTTTTCATAAGCTTCTTGTTTTGCTAATACTGCACCTAATAAATTTAGTGATTTAATATCACAACGTAACCAACGAATATCTTCTGCAAATACCGCTTTTACTCCTTTTTCCATATTTTCCGTTGAACGAGGAGCCTCTTTCACATTACCTGTCAGTACAGGTAATACGTTGTCCCCTGGGAATTGGTGGATACGTGGAGCAGTACCGCGCGTAATTTGGAAATAAAGATTTCCTGTCTTAATTTCATTCGCTTCCACTAATTGGTGTAATAATTGGTGAAGTTTATCTTTTGTAAACGGAATCGTAATTTTAATTTTTTCTGCGCTTAAATAAAATCGATCGATGTGCTCCGTTGCAGTAAACATTTCACCATCATAAATTTTAATTACTTCATAAACTCCGTCACCGAATTGATAACCTCTATCTTCTTTATCAATTATTACTTCACTTTCATCGACAATTTTGTCATTCCATAATACATAGCCCATTTTTTATCATCCTTTTAATTTTTATTTACCTGCTAACTCAACAATCGTTTCCGCATAAATAGCGGCAGCTTTCACTAAATGATCAATCAACACATATTCATCTGCTTGGTGAGCCACATCTGGTTCACCAGGGAAGAGCATCCCAAAGGCTACCCCTTTTTCCATCGTCCTCGCATACGTACCTCCACCGGTAGATAACGGTTTTGCTTCGTCTCCTGTATATTTTCGGTATACTTTTAACATAGTTTGCACAAGCTCATCTTCTTCCGGTACATAGTGAGGAGTTGAATTTGATGCCACATCTAAAGCAAACCCTAATGCAGATACTTCTTTTGTTGCATCTGTTATTTTTTCTTCAAAAGGATAGCTTACCGAGTAACGCATACTTACTTGAATATGGCCACCCCGTTCATGGTGAAATAATACAACACCAGGATTTAAAGTTGTAGGACCAGACATAGCATCTTCAAAATCTAGTTTAATTTTTGTGCCCTTGTAGTCCTGACCAAACGTATTGACGATGAAAGAAAGAAATTGGTTACTTGCCGGAGTAGTAATATAGTTAATAAGAAATTTTGCAAGTAATACAGCCGCATTTCTACCTTTTTCAGGCTCCATTGCGTGGGCTGATTTTCCTTTAACCGTTATTATATATCGTCCTTCATCTTGAATTAAAGTACCTTCTGTCACATTTTCTTCTAAAAATTGCTGAAATTCTTCTTCCATACCAGAGCTTACATTTTGAATGATCGCTTTTGCATGATCCGGTACCATATTCGAACGTTGTCCGGCCTGGAATGCAACAATTTGTTCATCTGCCGTTACTTGCCCTTTTTGGGAAAAGTTTATCAATGCAATCCCTTTTTCTGCATTAATCAATGGAAAATCTGCGTCTGGTGCAAAGCCAATTGTAGGCATTTGTTCTTTTGTGAAATAATGGGTTACACAGCGGAATCCCGTTTCTTCATCTGTCCCAATAATCATTCGAACACGTTTATTTAGTGAAACACCTGCATCTTTTACCATTTTCATAGCTAACCATGCAGCAATAGTTGGACCTTTATCATCAATAGCACCTCTGCCAAATAATTTCCCGTCGACTACTTTCCCTTTAAAAGGAGGATATGTCCAGGAATCTCCTACTGGCACAACATCCACATGGCATAATATTCCGAGCAAGTCGTCGCCTGATCCCATTTCAATATGGCCAGCCACATTATCTACATTTTTCGTTTGAAACCCTTGTTGTTCACCTTTTGAAAGCATAAATTGTAGAGCCTTTAATGGACCTTGACCAAATGGAGCTTCCTCTGTTGCACTCTCTTCATCAAGAACACTTTCAATTTGAATTAACTGTTGTAATTCTGAAATCAATTCTTCTTTTCTAGATTCCGCTAATTTTAACCAATCCATTTAATCACCTCTATACTTATTACCGATTATTTTACTCTTTCTATTATAAAGTACAAGCCTAATTGTCATATTCCACCGGTGTTTTTCGTATTATCACATTAAAGACTTCGTAAAAATTATAATAATTAACTGAGAATTATGGAAAAATTACTAGTTTACTGATATAATGGCGTTGTCATAGTAAATTACTTGACAAAAAAATATATAAAAAAGGGGATGTCTAAGGCAGAAATTTAATTAGCCAAAGTAGCCTCTACACTTTTGTCGTCCGCTAGTCTTTTCCATGAGAATTAAGATCGAAGGAGTGGTTCATGATTATGAAACCAACTACTGACAGAATGCTTAATCGTATTAAAGACGTGTATATGTTCATCCTTGATAAGGGGACGGTATCTACACAGGATTTAGTCGAAGAGTTCAATATCACTCCTCGCACCATTCAAAGAGATTTGAATGTGTTAGCCTTTAATGATTTGGTCGAAAGTCCAAGTCGGGGTAAATGGACAACGACGAAGAAAAAAGTAAAATTAACATCTTAGATACAATGCAACAAAAAACCTCAATTCTATGAGGAAAGTTTGCTTAAACATACATTAAGCTTAGTGAACAATGTTGCTAGACTTCGTTATATAGATAAAGAAAAAAGAATGACCTGTCGTCGGGGTCATTCTTTTTTTCTATTCATTCGTCTCTATGAATAAGTCTTATCATCATTTGAAGGAATCATTCATAGAACAAGAGAAACTTATTCATCTATCATTGTGTAACTTGAGATGAATTGATTAATGTTACCAATTCATTTTCCGATAACTCCCGATATTCCCCTAGTTTTAATTGTTCATCAAGTTTTAAACTTCCCATCGATAATCGTTTTAAATAGGTTACTTTCTTTCCAACAGATTCAAACATTCTTTTTACTTGATGGAACTTCCCTTCTTGGATTGTTAGTTCAATCTCTGATTTTTCACCAGATGAAAGGATAACAAGTTTCCCAGGTTTTGTTACATAGCCATCATCCAATTCAACTCCTTGTTGAAAGGCTTCGATATCTTCCTCAGTAACAACCCCATCAATTTTCGCATAATAGGTTTTCGGGACATGTTTTTTCGGTGATAGTAAATTATGTGCCAATTGACCATCGTTTGTAATTAAAAGCAATCCTTCCGTATCCTTATCCAATCTTCCTACTGGAAATGGCTTAAAATGACGAGCTAAAGGATCTAATAAATCAATTACCGTTTTTTCAACTATATCTTCAGTAGCTGAAATGACTCCTGGAGGCTTATTCATCATAATATAAATGAATTCAGTGTATTGAACCCGTTCTCCATAAACACTAACGTCCTGACTATCTGGATCCACATGCATCGAAGCATCCTTCACTGTTACCCCATCAACCGTTACAACCTTTTGTTTCAACAGTTGTTTCACTTCTTTTCGAGTACCAAACCCCATATTGGATAATAATTTATCTAATCGCAAAAGAGAGACTCCCCCTATTTAAATCCAAGTTTATTGCCTAATTTGGCAAATCGTTCGCCTAAAAGTTTTTGTGCAAGTCCTAATCGGAAGGAAGCATATCCATAAATAATAACTCCGACGCCAACACAAATAAGTAAATAAAGAGCTGTTATTCCTTTATTAGACGGTTCTGCAATGATATATAATAATTTATTTGTAGCGATGACGGCAACGCACATAATAAACGTTAAAATACTAATTAACAATGTTCTTCTAAATACGACTTTCGAGCGATAATGTAAAACTTTATGAATAACAGCGATGTTAATTATAATTGTTACAATATATCCAATCGCCGTAGCAAGTATCGCGCCATCTACTTCCATCACTTTAATAAGCGGTGTATTGAGCATAAGTTTTATTAATAATCCAGTTAATAAACTAAAAATAATCCATTTTTGATAATCGATTCCTTGTAGAATAGCAGCTGTTACAGAGAACAGTGCAAAAAGAATAGCCAATGGTGCATAGTGAGCTAAAACTTCAGCTCCCATTTCGCTTTGTTCATAAAGTACATGGTATATATCTGGCGCTAAAACCGCAATTCCGAAACTTGCTGGTACCGTTATAAATAATAAAATTTGATACGTTTTGTCCATCGAATGATGGAGGACTCCATATTCCCCTAAAGTAAAGTGTTTCGTAATCGTCGGAATTAAAGCCATTGAAAAACCTGTCGCAAGCATCACGGGAATAATGACAATTTTTTGCGTTGTGAAATTCAACATGGTTAAATACGTATCTGTCACTTTTGCTAAACCAATGGAAATCATCGCACTATTAAAAGTTAACATATCGAGTAATTGGAATAAGGAGTTGGACATTCCTACGAACACAATTGGAATCGAGTATTGAATAATTTCTTTGTATATATCTTTATACGAAAGTTCTCCAGAAGAAACATTACTAAGTAAAAGGGTATTCATTTCTGGTTTTAATTTTTTCCAATAGAAATATAAAACAACTAAACCACCTAGAGCACCAACAAACGCTGCAAATACAGCAAACTTAATGGCAGTTTCCGTTTTTCCATCCAATAGTACGACGACGATAAACGAACCGCCTAGTAAAACAATAATACGTACGATTTGCTCAACTAATTGGGAAACCGAAGTAGGCATGTAATGATTATATCCTTGGAAAAATCCTCTTATTAAACTCATAATCGGTACTGCTAGTAATGCGTAACTAACCCAACGAATAACGGACGCAATTTGTTCAACAGAATAAATTTGTTCATCATCCTCTATAACGATATTCGCTATCGGATTTGCTAACAAATTGAGGAAAATAAATGACACAACTCCTGTAATGAGCATGACAGAAAATCCAGATTTAAAAAGTCTTCTACCTGCTTCATAATCTCCTATTGCATTATATTTAGAAACAAATTTTGAAACCGCAATCGGTAGACCTGATATCGCAATAGAAAGCATAATGTTATAAGGTATATAGGCGTATTGGTATAATCCAATATTTTCTTCGCCAACAATGGAATAGAACGGGAAAACATAAACTAAACCAAGGACTTTCGATAAAAACAAGCCGATTGTTAAAATCGCAGTACCTTTCATTAATGAAGACATAAAAACATTCCAATCTTTATGAAATTAATAAGAATAAAGTATGTATATATTTGAAAAATAAAAGTCGACTGAAATAGTCGACGATTTCAAACAAATATTGTTTCGAAAACGAATCTACATGTTAGTTTACATGTGAAAGTCGATTAACTCAAATAGTTTCTCCATAATTATGTATAATGTGTAGAGTAAGCTATTGAAATGAACAAAAACGAACAATTAAATGAAGAAAGTGAGACGAACTATGTTTGATGTAATCGTAATTGGTGGCGGTCCATCGGGATTGATGGCGGCAATTGCTGCTGGTGAACAACATAAAAAAGTACTATTAATTGAAAAAGGAAACAAACTTGGAAAAAAACTTGCAATTTCAGGCGGTGGACGATGTAATGTAACGAATCGATTATCCGTAGATGAAATTATACAACATATTCCCGGAAATGGTCGCTTTTTATATAGTCCATTTACCGTTTATAATAATGAAAATATTATTGAATTTTTTGAAGGATTTGGTGTCCATTTAAAAGAAGAGGACCATGGTCGGATGTTTCCTGTATCAAACCGGGCTCAAGACGTAGTGGATGCCCTCGTTAACGAGCTAAAGAAGCTCCACGTTGAAATTCGGCTTCAAACAGCAGTCAGTAAATTATTAATGGATGATGAAAAAATTTTAGGTGTTCGTTTAACGGATGGAACTGAACTTTTATCAAAAACAGTCGTAGTTGCTGTCGGCGGTAAAGCTGTTCCTCAAACAGGATCAACGGGAGATGGCTATCCTTGGGCAGAACGGGCAGGTCATACAGTTACCGAACTTTACCCTACTGAAGTTCCTGTAAAATCCAATGAACCTTTTATTCAATCTAGACAGTTACAAGGTTTAGCTTTACGGGACGTTGCTGTATCCGTATTAAATAAAAAAGGAAAACCGATTGTGACACATCAAATGGACATGCTATTTACCCACTTTGGTGTGAGCGGTCCTGCCATATTACGGTGTAGCCAATTTATTGTAAAAGAACGTAAGAAAAATGGCCATGCTCCTGTGAAACTTCGAATTCAAACGTTAACAAATTATAACGAAGAAACATGCCTACAATATTTGAACAAACTTTCTAAGGAAGACCCAAAAAAGGCAGTGAAAAATAGTTGGAAATCCGTTGCTCCTGAAAGATGGTTATTATTTTTAATGGAGCGGGTTGCCATAGATCCATCCAAAACAGCAGCAGAAATTTCCCAAGAAAAAATTCGCGAGCTGGCACGGGAGCTTGTTAGTTTTACAATGGATGTACATGGTACTTTACCATTGGAAAAAGCCTTTGTCACTGGTGGCGGTGTTTCAGTTAAGGAAATTGAACCAAAAACTATGGCTTCCAAAATGAAAAAAGGTTTATTTTTCTGTGGTGAAATTTTAGATATTCACGGTTACACCGGTGGATACAACATTACGAGCGCTCTGGTTACCGGAAGGATCGCTGGAATGAGTGCCGGTTCATTTGAATAAACACTCAAAGCAAAAAGTACAATCCAGTTGAACTGGATTGTACTTTTTTATTATTTTTCCATCAGGAAAATTTTACCTGAATTTAAAATAAATTTTCAAGGAATAATTCCCTTTCCACTTCATTTTTACGGAAACGGTCTTGCAATAGTTCATGTAATAAAAATAATTTTCTTTTTTCATCCAAAACGTTTGTTTTAATTTTTTGGCGTGCCTTTTGGAGGAAAAGTAAATAATCATCATAACTATCATCTAAAAAACTCATTATATCTTGCTTGATCTGTTTTGCTAATAGAGGACTCGCTCCTTCTGTCGAAATCGCAATTTTTAACATCCCATGGTCTAAATATGCCATATTAAAAAAATTGCTATCGATAGGAGAATCTACCACATTAATAAGTTGGTTGTCCAAGCAACCATCCTTCACTTGTTCATTTACATGATGTTCATTCGTTGCTGCAATAACTAAAAAAGCGTTTTCTGTATCCCCTTCTTTAAAAGGACGTTTTACCCACTCGATTTCACCATTTACAGCGTATGTATTTAACTTATCCGTAATTTCTGGACTAATCACAACTATTTTCGCTTTTTGCTGCAATAGTTTCTCCGTTTTTTGAGTCGCAACTTTCCCACCACCAATGATTACGACTTGCTTATTTTCTAAATTCACCATAATTGGATACATAAAATCTCCCCTTTATAGAAAAAGATAGGTTGCAAACAAGCAACCTATCTTCACTTTTAAACTTGATTATGGAATTGACGACCATCCGTTACAGCTTCTACATATCCTGCACGAATAACGAAATCACCAAAATGTTCTCCCGTTAAACGTTCTTTCGCATAATGTTCGATAATAGGTCGAAGAGTTGCTAAAATTTCCTCTTCCCCAATATTTTCTTTATACATTTTATTTAATCTGGAACCTGTATGGCTCGCACCTAAGTAAAGATTATACTTACCTGGGCCTTTCCCGATAAAGCCAATTTCACCCATTGCAGCTCGAGAACAACCATTAGGACAGCCAGACATACGAATGGTAATATCTTGTTCATGCAAGCCGCTTTCATCAAGAATTGTTTCAATTTTTTCAATTAAAGAAGGTAAATAACGTTCTGCTTCAGCCATCGCTAAACCACATGTTGGTAAAGCTACACAAGCAATGGAATTTCGACGTAATGCCGAATACTTATCACTATCAGTTAAATGGTATTTTTCAATAATTTCATCGATTGCCTTTTTCGCTCTCGGTCCAACATTTGCAATAACTACATTTTGATTACCAGTAAAACGGAACTCTCCTTTATGGATTTGGGCGATTTCACGTAACGCTGTTTTTAATGGATAGTTATCAAAATCTTTCACACGGCCATTTTGGATAAATAACGTAAAATGATATTTTCCATCTTCACCTTTAATCCAGCCAAAACGATCGCCCGTATGTTCAAAAGTATATGGTCTTTCTTCTTCAAACTCATAACCTAATCGATTCTCAATCTCTTTTTTTACATTTTCTAACCCTAATCGGTCAACTGTATATTTAAATCGTGCATATTTACGAACGGAACGATTTCCATAATCCCGTTGTACCGTCATTATTTTTTCACATGCATCGACAACTTTATCCTTTGGGATATAACCGATTAAACGGCTTAGTTGTGGATACGTTGCTGTATCTCCATGGGTCATTCCCATACCACCACCAATGGCGACATTAAAACCGATTAACTCATCATTTTCTACGACGGCAATTAAACCGATATCTTGTGAAAATACATCCACATCATTTGCCGGTGGAATGGCAATGGCAATTTTAAATTTACGAGGTAAGTAAAGTGCCCCATAAATTGGTTCCTGTTCTTCTTGGGTATCTACAATTTTTTCTTTATCTAACCAGATTTCATAATATGCATTGGAACGTGGTAATAAATGCTCACTAATTTTTGAAGATAATTCAAAAATTTCTTGATGCAATTTGGATTGATAAGGATTTGCATTACACATAACATTTCGGTTTACATCCCCACATGCAGCATACGTATCAAATAAAACACTATTCAATTCTTGCATATGTTTTTTCATATTCCATTTTAAAATACCGTGAAATTGAACTGTTTGGCGAGTTGTAATTTTAAAGGATTGATTGCCATAACGGTCTGATAATTCATCTAATTTTAACCATTGGGTCGGCGTTGCAACACCACCTGGCATACGAACACGAACCATAAATTGATAAGCAGGTTCAAGCTTTTGTCGTTCCCGTTCCTGACGAACATCCCGATCATCTTGCAAATAACTTCCATGGAACTTCATTAAACGGTTATCCCAATCTGAAATTCCTGCACTTAGTTCATCTTCCATCGATTCCGCCAATGTACCGCGTAAATAATTACTTTCAGCTTTTATTTCTTCCACATCACTTGGTTTACCTTCTTGAGGCGGTAATACTATTTTTTCTACCATGCGTACTTCCCCCTTAGTATACATCCCGTTGATAACGTTTTTCTTTTCGTAAATTGTCTAAATACGCTTTTGCTTCTTCTTCTGTTTTATTTCCTTGTTCCGCAATGATATGTAGCAATGTATTATGAACATCCACAGCCATTGAGTTTTTATCCCCACATACGTAGAAAACTGCTCCTTGCTCTAACCAATCATATATTTCTGCCGCATGTTTTTGCATTTTATGTTGTACATACACTTTTTCAGCTTTATCCCGAGAAAAGGCAACATCTAATTTCGTTAATACGCCCGATTTTAACCAGCTTTGCCATTCAGTTTGGTATAAAAAGTCTGTCGTGAAATGCTGATCGCCAAAGAATAACCAGTTTTTCCCTTCAGCTCCCCGCTCTTCCCTTTCTTGAATAAAGGAACGGAACGGTGCAACGCCTGTGCCAGGACCTACCATAATAATAGGTGTATCATCTGAAGGTAATTTAAAGTTCGGATTACGTTGGACATAAACACGTACTTTATCACCGATTTCTAAACGATCTGCTACTTGCGTTGAACAAACTCCTAATCGCTGTCTACCATCTACTTCATAGCGAACTGTACCGATTGTGACATGGACTTCATCTGGATATGCCGCTAAACTGCTGGAAATAGAATATTGTCTTGCAGGTATTTTTCTTAATAGGTTCACAAAACTTTGTTCGTCCCAACTAAATGGTCCGAATGTTTGGACAACATCTAATAAATCACGGCCATGTGTATACTGTTTAAATAAGTCTCGATTAGCAAGTAACCCATGGAATTTTTCGTTGACTGTAAAGTCCCCAATTTTTTGCATTACCGGCTTTGAAAGCACTGTAATTTCAAGAATATCTGTTAACGCTTCTTTTAATGAAATTGTTTTGTCATCCACTGTTACTTTCGTATCTGGATTAAAATGTAACGCAGTAAGTAATGAATCAACCAAGTTTTCATTGTTCGTCGGGAAGATGGCTAAACTATCACCCGGTTCAAAAGTGATACCTGAATTTTCAAGGGATATTTCCAAATGAATCGTTTCTTTGTTCGACCCACGACCGTTTAAATTAATTTTCTCTAATACTTCCGCCGTATATGGATTTTTACGAGAATATTCAGTAGTTGTTGCGAGCACTGTAGGAGCCGCTTCTTGTACTGTTTGCTCACTGATTTCTCCCTCTTGCAATTTCGCTTTTACTTTATCAAACCATTTTGCAGCTGGCTCATCATACTCTAGATCACAATCCACCCGCTCAACGAATCTTTTAGCACCGAGCTTTTCTAACTGCTCATCGAAATCTTTTCCTGTTTTGCAGAAAAATTCATAGGAGCTATCCCCTAATGACAACACAGCAAATTTCACATGCTCCAATTTAGGGGCACGATTTCCAAATAAGAAACGATGGAACATGATAGCATTATCCGGCGGCTCCCCTTCCCCATGGGTACTTGCAATGACAAGTAAATGATCAACTTTTTTTAATGCGTTTGTTTTAAAGTCACTCATAGAAGAAACGTTTACATCAAAACCAGCTTGTTGTAATTGTTCTCCAAATTTTTTCGCTAACCCACCCGCATTACCTGTTTGTGATGCATATAGAATTGTAATATGTTTCTTCACGTTAGCAGGAGTAGATATAACAGCACTATTAGGGACTGCTTGATTTCCTTCAGTTGCAACTTCACCAGCTTGCACTGATACGACTGCGCTTAAATATCCAGTTAACCATACTTTTTGGTTGTGTGATAAATTCGCTAAAACTTCATTTAATTGCTTCACTTGTTGTTCGGTAAAAGGGCTATTGGTTACTTCTAACTTCACTTACGACACACCTCTTTGCTTAATTATTTTAATCGGATTTTTTCATTTTTTTCGATTTGAACAATTGTATTGTCTTGAACAATTAATGTAATAGAACCGTAATTCATTGTCGTTAGCATTTTTTTTATATTCTCAATTGCTTGCTCAAAATTCGCCTGTTTTTTATCCATTCGAGACACTCTCCCTATATGAATATATTGTTTCTTTAACACGCTCTATTAATACTTGTCGAACGTTTTCGTCATACCCTAAACAGTCACATAATACGACTTGATTTGCTAAATAACCTTGCTGTTCAATTTTCTTTTGAATCCCTATTTTTAATAATCCGGTAAATAAAAGATACGGTACGATATAAACTGGTTTATGCCGTTCCTTTTTTAATTGCTCTAATGTTTTTTCAAAGGATGGCCCTTTACCATATAAAAAACAAACATCCACCTTTGAGTAGTGATACCGGCTTTGAAGAGTATCCGCAATTAATCGGAGATCTAGTTCCACACTTGGGTCACTGCTTCCACGTCCAATTAGTAAAATATCAATCTCACGATTATTTTTAGCCCCCTTTTCCAACACTCTTTCATGGAGGCTTTCTATCAACTTTTCATGTATTCCAAAAGGTCTTCCAAAGGTAAAGGTGATATCGGGATATCGTTCTTTTGCTTTGTTTATTTCAATGGGGATATCTTGTTTGGCATGATTAGCAGTTAACAGTAGAATTGGAACGACAGCAATGTGTGTTGCTCCTTTCGCAACACATGCTTCAACTCCCTCTACAATCGAAGGGGCAGCTAATTCTAGAAAACAAATTTCTTGGATAGCTATATTAATTTTTGGTTTTACAGTTTCTATAAATTCAATTGCTTCATCTATACCGGCTTTTACACGGCTACCATGGGCAACATATAATACAGCTTGCATGATCATCCCCTCCTTGTTTAAATCGATACTTCATGTAAAGGTTTTGATTGTTCAAACCAGGCGATTTTTTCATGCATTTTTACAACTTCTCCAACGATAATCATGCTAGGATTTTGAATTTCCTCTTTATTCGCAATTTCTACAATCGTTTCCAATGTTCCTGTTATCGTTTTTTGAAATTCTGTTGTTCCCCAATGAATTAATGCGACAGGTGTTTGTGGATTACGCTTATACTTCATAAGCTGTTCCGTAATATAGGGTAAATTACCAACCCCCATATAAATTGCGAGGGTATCAACCGATTCTGCCAGACCCTTCCACTGAATGGAATCATCCTTTCCTTCACGCATATGGCCCGTTACGATAGCAAAACTAGACCCTAGATCACGATGGGTAACTGGGATTCCAGCATAAGCCGGTGCGGCAACACCCGAAGTGATGCCTGGTACGATTTCAAACGGGATACCAGCTTCCACTAACACTTCTGCTTCTTCTGCACCTCGCCCAAACACAAATGGATCCCCGCCTTTTAAACGGGTTACTATTTTCCCTTTGCTAGCATGTTGAACGAGTAATTTATGAATCCGCTCTTGAATAACACCATGCAATTTTGGTAACTTACCAACGAAAATTAATTCTGCATTTGGTTTTGCATATTCCAATAGTTCTTTATTCACTAGACGGTCGTAAAGAATGACATCGGCTTGTTGAATACATTTCAACCCTTTAACAGTAATTAAATCGACACTTCCTGGTCCTGCTCCAACAATATATACTTTTCCCATTACGAACCCTCCACACGTAAACACTTTCCATTTCAAAAAAGTGTGAATATTATCTTAATAATAAACATACTAATCTTATTGGTCAACTATGTTTTTAAGTTAAAAGACTTTTTAAAAGATTAAAAAATTAATATGATATTATTAATAAACGATTTTATTCAATAAAAAAGGAATGAATCATTTGATTCATTCCTTATTGGAAGCTTTTTAATGTTAACCTTTTATATCTTACGAATATAAATAAGGCAGCAATTATCCCGATAACAGCGATAAACCCATCAAAAATAAATATAAAATTAATCGCTCCTCTTTCAGCAATCGCACCAGTAATAAGTGGCATGACAACGGATGCTACACTGGATGCTGTCGCAACTAAACCTGTTACAGTCCCCTTTCTCATCCAAAATAACTCGGTCATTAAAGTAATCGCAAGTTGAAGTACCCCAGCTGTTGAGAAGCCTAAGAAAAAGGAGGCCATTGTAATAATAGAAGGTTCTTTAATCGTTAAAATAACGGCAACGGTTATTACCGTAATCATTGGATAAACAATCAAAATCGTTGTTGCCTTTATTTTATTGCCTAAAACAAAAGCCAATGCTAATACTGAAACAACCGATCCGATACTATAGTAACTTAGTAATTTCACCGCTTCATTTGTTGCCATAAAGACAGCTTCTTGCCCATAGCTCGGCAACCAAATTTGAGCTACAGTAAATAGGGCAGTCGATGTAAATCCAATAACTATTAACGATAAGCCTTCTTTTAATAATTTCGGTTCCGAGTTAAATTTTGCGATTGATTTAACTGATTCCTCATTGTCTTCTATTTTAACTTCATTTCCTTTTGGAAACGTGGACAACAGTAAAATCATCATATTGAAAAGATAAATAATGGCCAGTAAGAAAAAGGAATAACCGAAGAATAAATGATTATCGGCTAAAAATAAAATAATAAACGGCAAAATCGTTGCACCTGTCGACATAAAAGCTTTTACGAGTACATTCGCTGAACCCGATTTTTTCGTAAAGATTTCAACTAATGCCGGGTAGGAACCAGCATCCATCGCTGCATTTGCCACACCAGCTAAAAGAGCAAATAGAAAGGCTAACTTATAATTCGGTAATAATGGAATACTAACTAAAAACACTGCCATAAATAAGCTGGCAAATATTAATAATGGTTTTCTTCCAATCTTGTCAGATAAAACTCCTAAACTACTATATGTTAAAAGTTTTCCAAATCCGATGGCAGCTATAATGTAACTAATAACCGTACTAGTTGTACCCCATTTTTCCGTCAAACTTTCCATATTCGAGGAAAGGATGATATTCACCATTCCTAACAAAAAGTAATTACTATATAAACCTATTGCGGCTTTCATATACGTATTTTTCATTGTATTCTCCTAACCAATCGCACTTCAGCGCTTTAAAGTGTTGAACTTAGTTTAACATATTTGAATAAACAATCGAAATAGTTTTTTTGAAAGTTAGAAGATTATCATTTTCCCTAATTTAAATACAAAAATGCCTCAAATATATGTGAATGATATATTTGAGGCAGAATAAAGGATTTATTTTACAACAATATTTACTAGTTTACCTGGTACCGCAATTACTTTAACGATTTGTTTTCCATCTGTAAACTCTTTTACTTTTTCGTCCGCTTTTGCTATTTCTTCAAGTTGTTCTTTTGAAACATCTTTTGCCACTTTCACTTTTGAACGTAGTTTACCATTTACTTGTACGACCACTTCTACTTCATCATCGACAAGTTTTGATTCATCATACGTAGGCCATGCTGCATAAGTAAGTGTTTCTGTATGACCAAGTATTTCCCATAACTCTTCTGATACGTGTGGTGCAATCGGTGCTAATAATTTCACGAAGCCTTCAGCATATTCCATCGGGAAGGTATCAGCTTTATAACACTCATTAATAAATACCATCATTTGAGAAATGGCTGTATTGAAACGAAGATGTTCATAATCCTCTGTCACTTTTTTCACCGTTTGATGATATGCCTTTTCTAGAGCTGCATCAGAACTATTTTGTATTTTTTCTGATAGCTTTCCTTCATCCGTTGTATATAGACGCCAAATTCGATCTAAGAAACGACGTGCACCGTCAAGACCATTCGTTGACCATGCAACAGAAGCATCAAGTGGTCCCATAAACATTTCATATAAACGAAGTGTATCGGCACCATGACTTTTAATAATATCATCAGGGTTTACAACATTCCCTTTAGATTTTGACATTTTTTCGTTACCTTCACCTAAAATCATTCCTTGGTTGAATAATTTTTGGAATGGCTCTTTTGTTGGGACCACACCTAAATCATATAGTACTTTGTGCCAGAAACGAGCATAAAGTAAATGAAGTACTGCATGTTCTTGCCCACCAATGTATATATCCACTGGTAACCAACGTTTTAATAATTCTGAATCAGCAATAGCTTTATCATTTTTCGGATCGATATAACGTAAGTAATACCAACTAGAACCAGCCCATTGTGGCATTGTATTCGTTTCACGACGACCCTTTTTCCCAGTTACAGGATCTACTACATTCACCCATTCATCAATGTTAGCTAATGGAGATTCCCCTGTACCAGAAGGGCGAATGTTCGAAGTTTTTGGAAGTACTAATGGAAGTTCCTCTTCAGACAAAGTAGTCATTGTACCATCTTCCCAATGGATAACAGGAATTGGTTCTCCCCAATACCGTTGACGTGAGAATAACCAGTCACGTAAACGGTATGTTACTTTCTTTTCTCCTACACCTTTTTCCTCTAGCCATTCAATTGCTTTTGCAATTCCATCAGCTTTATTTAAACCGTTTAAGAAATCGGAATTAATATGTGCACCATCACCAGTAAAGGCTTCATTTTTAATATTTCCACCTTCAAGTACTGGTATGATTTCTAGACCAAATTCTTTCGCAAACTCATAATCACGTTCATCATGAGCTGGTACTGCCATAATAGCACCAGTTCCATAGGAAGCTAATACATAGTCAGCAATCCAAATCGGTATTTGCTTACCATTAATTGGATTAACTGCATAAGCACCTGTAAATACACCTGTTTTTTCTTTCGCTAAATCAGTACGTTCCAGATCAGACTTCATTTTCACTTTTTCTAGATATTCATCGACCGCTTGACGTTGTTCGGCAGTCGTAATTTCTTCAACTAATTTATGCTCTGGTGCTAACACACAATAGGTTGCACCAAATAACGTATCAGGGCGAGTTGTGAATACTTCAAAGTTTTTCTCTGTACCGGCTACGGTAAATTTCACCTCGGCACCTTCAGAACGACCAATCCAGTTACGTTGCATATCTTTAATCGATTCTGGCCAATCTACCTCTTCTAAATCGTCAAGTAGACGGTCAGCATATTTTGTTATACGTAATACCCATTGACGCATAGGACGTCGTTCTACAGGATGGCCACCACGCTCAGATTTACCATCGATGACTTCTTCGTTCGCTAGTACTGTTCCAAGAGCAGGACACCAGTTAACAGGAATTTCATCTACGTAAGCTAAATCCATTTCAACTAATTTAGTAAAAATCCATTGCGTCCATTTATAGTAATCTGGATCTGTCGTATTAATTTCCCGATCCCAATCATAAGAAAATCCTAATTCTTGAATTTGTCTTTTAAATGTTGCAATATTTTTTGCTGTAAATTCAGCTGGATCGTTACCTGTATCTAATGCATATTGTTCAGCCGGAAGACCAAAGGCATCCCACCCCATCGGATGAAGAACATCATATCCTTGCATACGTTTAAAGCGGGAAATAATATCTGTTGCTGTATATCCTTCCGGGTGTCCTACATGTAAACCTGCACCAGAAGGGTAAGGGAACATATCCATTGCATAAAATTTAGGTTTGGATTCGTCATTTAATGTTTTAAATGATTTTTTCGCTTCCCAATATTGTTGCCATTTTTTTTCGATTTGTTGATGATTAAAACTCATGAGCATATTTCCTCCTTTTTTTGTTTTCTGAAATAATCATTCGACATGAAGAAAAGTTAAATAAGGTCAAAAAGCTATATAATAAGTAGATTATCCTAGAAAAGGAAATAATAAACAAATAGACCTTGGAGTACATTGGTAACTAGATTTTTTAAAATGCAAACTGTAAAACAGTATAAACACTAGTGAAAATAGGGCTTAAGTCTACAAAATAATTATGAAGATGAAGTTGACGAAATATTTAAAAAATAAAAAAACCCGCCCCTTTATTAATAAAAGGGACGAGAGATATTTGCAAACTCCCGCGGTACCACCCACATTAGTGACACTACACTCAGCTCTAATACCTTAACGCGGTATGACGGTTTTAGCTACTCTTTTCACTAAAACAGACTCCAAGGCGAGTTCGATTTATCTACTTACTAGCTTCCACCAACCGCTAGCTCTCTAAAAAGCTTCAAGATCTACTATTCCTTCTCATAGTCGTACTTTTTTATTATTTTATTCATTTTAATGGAAATACATAAAATATACAAGTCCCCCAGTTAAATGCCTTTCAGAACAAAAATCACTCTTCATTGGAAATCGAATGGGAGGATTTTTTTATCGGTTTATCATACAGTAAGCATGGGATAATACTAATAATAAACAAACTACATAAAACTAAAATTAGTACGTTCATACTATAGTAATCGACAATCATACCTCCGATAAGTGGACCTATCATTCTTCCGATTGAACCTATACTATTCACAATTCCTTGATATGTTCCTTCTTTACCTTTTGGAGCTAACATATTGGCTATTGTCGGCACAGCTGGCCATACGAATATTTCACCAACTGTTAAAATGACCATAGCTGCTGCAAACATTTTAAAACTATCAGCAAACAAAATAACCGTAAAGGATAACATCATAATGATGACACCGATAACTAATTGCGATTTAATTTGTTTTTCATACTTTTGAACAATCGGGCTAATAATTGGCTGTAGCGTAATAATTAACACGCCATTAATTGTCCAAAGTAAACTATACTCTTTTAAGCTGATGCCCTGTTGTTGTATATAGGTTGAAAGGGTTGTTGCCCATTGGGAATAAGCTACCCATGTTAACAAAAAGCCGCTACTTAAAATAATTAACGAATAGAAATTGGTTTTTGATGTTGACACTTTAACCTTTTCCCCACTATTACTTTTTTCCGTTTCCACCTTTGGAACAATATCTCGATAAGTGAAAACAGCTAAAAGTAGAAAAACAATATACAAAGCTAAATTGGAAATAAATAAATAATCAAAACTCTTTTCGGCAATAGGTCCTGCCAATGCTGGTCCTACCGCCACACCTAAATTTTGAGCAAGATAGATGGCATTAAATCCTTTTCTCCCACCTTCTGGCCAAACGGATCCTACCAATGCAAAGATAGAAGGAATGACAATACCACTTCCGAAGCCCATAATCGTTAAAAACCAAACATAATAAGGCCAACCATGCCAGAACGTAATCCCAATTAAAGAAATAACGGTTATGATAATGCCAAGCATAATCGATTTATAACCACCAAGTTTATCGAATAAATGACCGCCCGCTAAGTTCCCTAATACAGTTGCCCCTGCATTGATCATTAATACAAGCCCTGCAACTGATAAAGATTGTCCTAAATGATCGTGCATATAAATTGTATTTAATGGCCATAGAAATGAGCTACCCGTTATATTTATAAAGGTCCCAATAACTAACAGCCATACCTTTTTAGGCATATGAATACCTCCAAAACTCTTTTTCCACAAAGAATAATAGTATTATTCTTTTCCTAGAAGTACAAGAAAAAAGATTAAAGGATGGGTAAAAATTATTGATACAAAATGCACAATACAAAAACCCGTGTTAGAATACTTGGTAGAGGAGTGAATCAAATGATTGAACAACAATTTCCTTTCCCTTCCGACGGGAAACGTTACTATACATGGAACAGATATTTACGAGATGAATTTGGTAAAAAAGTATATAAAGTAGCTTTAGATGCTGGTTTCGATTGTCCGAACCGTGACGGCACTGTTGCGTTTGGCGGCTGTACTTTTTGTAGTGCTGCCGGAAGTGGTGACTTTGCAGGTGATCGGGTCGATCCAATCCCTGTTCAATTTGAAAAAATTAAAGAAAAAATGCAGCATAAATGGAAAGATGGTTTAACTATGGCTTATTTCCAAGCATATACAAATACCCATGCACCGCTACCTGTATTAAAGGAAAAATTTGAAGCGGCTTTAGCTTGCGAGGGCGTTATGGGAATAAGCATTGCTACTCGACCAGACTGTTTACCTGACGACGTTGTAGAATATTTAGCCGAGTTAAATGAGCGAACTTATTTATGGGTGGAATTAGGCTTACAAAC
The DNA here is from genome assembly GCF_014836845.1 of Ureibacillus galli. Taxonomy (GTDB): domain Bacteria; phylum Bacillota; class Bacilli; order Bacillales_A; family Planococcaceae; genus Ureibacillus; species Ureibacillus galli. Next base: position 20,893 of record NZ_JACSQA010000014.1, on the reverse strand, counting down.
GGTTCATGAGAAAACTGCAAATCTAATTAACCGCGCCCATGATTACGCAACTTATGTAGAAGGTGTCGAAAAACTACGTAAACATAACATTCGAGTTTGTACACATATCATTAACGGTTTACCGTTAGAAGATTACGATATGATGATGGAAACAGCCCGCGAAGTGGCAAAATTGGACGTACAAGGAATAAAAATTCATCTTCTTCATTTACTAAAAGGAACTCCGTTAGTAAAACAGTACGAAAAAGGTATGTTGGAATTTCTTGAAAAAGACCAATACATTAAACTTGTAGCGGATCAATTAGAAGTTATTCCACCTGAAATGATTGTCCATCGTATTACAGGTGATGGTCCGATTGATTTAATGATTGGCCCAATGTGGAGCGTTAATAAATGGGAAGTTTTAAACGGTATCGATGCTGAACTTGAACGTCGCGGAAGTTGGCAAGGAAAATTTTATGTTCCATCCAAAACTCAAATTGTTTGATGGAAATAAAATATTTGCCAAAAGGAAGTGACATTAGTGAAATTACAACGTGTATTACAATATGCAAAGACCCTTCTATCCCAGTCCATAAATGTAGGTGACATAGCAGTTGATGCCACGGCTGGAAACGGTCATGACACTTTATTTTTAACAGAGCTTGTTGGAGAGAATGGTCATGTTTATGCTTTTGACATACAGCAACAAGCCATCGATTCAACGTTGAACCGTTTAAAGGAAAAAGGAGTCAGTGACTTGGCGACTGTTATTTTAGACGGACATGAACACATATCCCAATATGTTCAACAAGAAATTGGTGGAGCTATTTTTAACCTTGGATATTTACCAGGTGCCAATCATCATGTAGTGACGAAAAGTAATACAACCATTGAAGCGATTCACCAATTACTACAACTTTTAAAAATCGGTGGCATAATCGTTTTAGTGATTTATCATGGTCATGAAGGTGGTAAAGAGGAACGGGATGAATTATTAAAATTCGTTAGTACACTTCCCCAAAAATATGTACATGTTCTTCGTTACGAATTTATGAACCAAAAAAATGATCCACCATTTATCGTGGCATTGGAAAAGGTGAAAGATTTTCCTAAAGAATAAAAAAGAGCGAGGCAAATTTTGCCCCGCTCTTTGTATCATTTATCTTTTTTATAATTCTCCCAGAAAGTCGCATTTTTAATTCCTAGTTTAATAGGGTCAAATACCGGATCTTTCCCCTCTTTTTTCTGCTGTTCGTAATCCTTCAATGCTAACATAGCTGGTTTCATTAATATGAGTATTCCGATTACATTAATCCAAACCATTAAACCTAATCCTAAATCGCCAAATTTCCACGCTAAATCCGATGTACGGATTGCCCCATAGAAAGTGGAAATGATGAGGACAAATTTTAAAATCCAAGTAAAGATCTGTTCCCTTTTCTGGGTGAATAAATACGCAACGTTCGTTTCAGCAATATAATAATAGGCCATAATTGTTGTAAAGGCAAAGAAGAACAGCGCAATCGCAACGAACATAGAGCCAAAATCATTTAAGGCAGGGAAGGCTTTGTTTACTGCTAATTGGGTAAATTCGGAATAGGTAGCCCCTGCTACGTTTTCTACTATTAATTCGCCATTAGCATCTCCTACATTAGTGTTATATGTACCCATAAATAATATCATTAATGCTGTTGCTGAACATACGAATAATGTGTCGATATAAATGGAAGCTGCTTGTACTAAACCTTGTTTAGCTGGGTGTGATACTTCAGCTGCAGCTGCAGAGTGAGGACCTGTACCTTGACCTGCTTCATTGGAATAAACAGCACGTTTTACACCCCAAGATATTGCTGCACCAATCATCCCACCGAAAGTAGCATCGGCATTAAATGCACTACGAATAATAAGAGCAAAAACATCTGGAACTAAAGAAATATTCATTATAATTACAATAACGGCTAATAAAATATAAGCAACAGCCATAAAAGGAACGATAATTTGGGCTGCGTTGGCTATCCGCTTTACACCGCCTAAAATAATAAATGCTAAAATCGCAACAACAATTAAACCTGTAACCCATTGTTCAATTCCAAATGCATTATTCACCGCGCTGGTAATCGCATTTGATTGTACCCCTGGCATTAAAATAGCTACTGCTAAAATCGCTGCGATAGCAAAGACAATTCCAAACCAACGATGACCTGTTCCTTTTTCTAGATAAAAGGCAGGACCTCCACGGTAAACACCATTTTTCTTTTCTTTGTAAATTTGAGCTAATGTTGATTCTACATATGCAGTTGATGCCCCAATGAATGCCGTTACCCACATCCAAAATACAGCACCAGGTCCACCGAAAGCAATGGCCGTAGCGGTACCTACAATATTACCAGTACCAACACGCCCGGATAGTGCGATTGATAAAGCTTGGAAGGAAGAGATACCCGCTTCCGATTTTTCTCCAGTAAACATGAGCACAAACATATCTTTAATTTTTCTAACTTGAACAAATTTCGTTAAGATGGAGAACAATAACCCTACGATTAAAATACCGTAAATCATTACTGGACCCCATAATAAATCGTTTAACCAAGTAACAATTGATTCAATCATGAATACACCCCTTTTTCATTTACTATTTAGAATATTCTTTATATTACATAAATTAAAACCTCAATTCAATAAAAATTTTTATATTTTGCTATAAAAGTAGTTTGATTGATTCATAAGTCAGAATATTGGGAAATTTAAATTTACTATTACTCCATTACTTTTTTCTCACAAAATCGATTTCATATAGAAAAAGAACTACCCAAGAAAAAAATTTTCATGGATAGTTCTTTCATCTCGATTACTATTTTATTTAATAATATATCCCAATGAGCGAATGACATTATTAATAAAGTCCTTTTCATATGTAAATACTTCTTCCCGTTCATGGTCATGATATAGGTTATGATAACTGTTTGACCATTCTTTATATTGAATTTCGGATGACAGTTGATTAAATAACCATTTTCTTGCAGGTTGTGGATCCGTAATTTTATCTTCCTTTGCTACCATTAACAAAATCGGTAATGATAAAGTTCCTTCCTGTTCCGCTGTCATATTTCTCATTAAATTATGAATGTCTTTAAACCACCGAACAGTTACATTCGAATGGTAAGGTAAATAATCAACCATTTCATTGTAGCCATCTAAATTTCTCGTTAACATATTTTTATCAAACTTTAACGAGATCTTCTTGTTCGATGCTAAAGTTCCTAAGCTTGTAATGGCATTCGTAAGTAAATTCGCCGTTTTTCTTAAATGAAGCCAAGGTGAAGCTAAAATAAGCCCTGCACATTCCATTGGATTTTTCTTTAAAAATTTGATCGCCAGAGTTCCCCCTAGCCCATGCCCAATCACAAAAACAGGTAATTGATAGGTTAAAGCACTTGCCATTAATTTTTTTATATAATCTAAATAGTCTTCAATTGTTTCATCATGTACTTTTGAATATTTTAAATGTTCACCATGCCCGGGCAAATCTCCCATAACAATGTGATACCCTTCTAAACGAAGTTTTTCAATTAACCAGGCATACCAACGGTGATGTTCAAAAACGCTATGTACGATAACGACTACTGCCTTCGCTTGTCCATCTGCTTCCCATTTCCACATAACGCACCCTCCTACCTATTCCTCATTCAATCGTGGATATATATACCAATAATTGTTTTCCATACATTTATTTATTTGATACGATAATAATATATCATACTTAGAAACGAGGTATATTTCGATGATTTATCCATTTAAAAATAAAAATCCTAAAATAGACCCATCTGTATTTATTGCCGACAATGCCGTAATTACTGGTGATGTTACAATTGGTGAAAAAACATCCATTTGGTTTAATACAGTCATTCGAGGAGATGTAGCACCTACTATAATCGGGAATCGTTGTAGCATCCAAGATTTAAGTTGTTTACATCAAAGTCCGAACAACCCTCTCATCATTGAAGATGAAGTAACAGTTGGCCACCAAGTAACATTACATAGTTGCGTGATACGAAAAAGAGCTTTGATTGGGATGGGATCTATTATATTAGACGGCGCGGAAATCGGAGAGGGTGCCTTTATCGGTGCTGGGAGTTTAGTACCACCAGGTAAAAAAATACCACCTAATTCTTTAGCTATGGGTAGACCAGCAAAAGTAGTTCGTACGGTTACTCCAGAAGATCGAGAAGATATGGACCGCATTATTCGGGAATATGTTGAAAAGGGACAATATTATAAATCCATTCAAAAATAATGACCATTTAAATGAGTGTAACTTCCGTGTTACACTCATCTTTTCAATCTTCATTAGAAATAATTTATAGTATTACCTCTACTTTTCGTTCATATAGATAAAGAAGGGGTGTTATGAAATACATTTTAAAAAGAAGAGTACTGGGTGGATATTCATCAGCCTCATTATTATTACCGCACCGGTTATCGTGTTTTTAACTCCTCTTATTCTCTCAATCTTTTTAGATGAGATAAGTAACGATCAGCAAAATTTGTTTTTTCAAAAACTGTTCATGTATTTCTTTATATTTGTTCTCTCATTTATCGCTTTATTGTTTTTATCGATTGTAAAAACTATCCTAAAAAAATTGTTTATCTTTTTCTTCCTTTAAGCTTTTTTACATATTCTTTCTCAAACTATCGGAACAACAAAAAAATCTGCTTCATTTCTAATGGGTGGATAAGGCCTTCTATTCTATAAGATAAATGGCTTTATCCTCCCGATTTGTAGAAATCTCGCAGATTTTTTATTATTTTCTTGTTAACTATGAAGTAGCCTTGTAATTATTAAAGGCCAGCTTTTTCTTTTAATTTTTGGGCGATATCAGTATTTTCCCATGGAACATCTAAATCTGTACGACCAAAATGACCATATGCAGCCGTTTGTTTATACATTGGGCGTCGTAAATCAAGCATTTTAATAATACCAGCAGGGCGTAAATCAAATAGTTCACTTACCCATTCTACTAATTTATTTTCTTCTACTTTCCCAGTACCAAACGTATCAACCGAAATGGATACAGGTCGTGCTACACCAATGGCATAAGCTAATTGGACTTCAGCACGCTCTGCAAGACCAGCTGCAACGATGTTTTTGGCTACATATCTTGCGGCATAAGCTGCAGAACGGTCTACTTTTGTTGGATCCTTACCTGAAAATGCACCGCCACCATGACGAGCATAACCACCATACGTATCGACAATAATTTTACGGCCTGTTAAACCTGCATCCCCTTTTGGTCCACCGATAACAAAACGACCTGTTGGGTTAATGAAGTATTTTGTTTCATAGTCAATTAAATCAGAAGGAACAACTACATTAATCACTTTTTCTTTTAAGTCTTCTTGAATTTGTTCTAATGTTACATCTTCATCATGTTGAGTAGAGATAACAATTGTATCAATACGAACTGGGTGATTGTTTTCATCGTATTCTACTGTCACTTGTGTTTTACCATCCGGACGTAAATATGGAATTTCCTTTGATTTACGAACTTCTGTTAAACGACGCGCTAATTTGTGCGCTAAGCTTATTGGTAATGGCATTAATTCTGGTGTTTCATTACATGCGTATCCAAACATTAACCCTTGGTCACCAGCACCAATTGCTTCAATATCTTCATCAGTCATAGAACCTTCACGAGCTTCTAAAGCTTGATCCACACCTAACGCAATATCAGGGGACTGTTCTCCGATAGCCGTTAATACGGCTAAATTTTCTGCATCAAAACCATATTTCCCACGTGTATAGCCAATTTCTGCAACAGTGTTGCGAACGACACTTTGAATATCAACATATGTAGATGTTGTAATTTCCCCAGCAACTAACACTAATCCAGTTGTTACCGTTGTTTCGCAAGCTACACGTGCATTTGGATCTTCAGAAATGATTGCATCTAAAATAGCATCGGAAATTTGATCACAAATTTTATCCGGATGCCCTTCTGTTACACTTTCTGATGTAAACAGTCGACGGTTTGTCATTTGATTTCCTCCTAAGTTTATAGCGAGACTCTTTCCTCGTTGTTGATACGGTACTCTATTACCCATGTTTAGCCCACTTAAAAAGATTAGTACTTCAAGCCGTCACAATACTACCTTTTGTTTAGCTTAAATTTTCCATCTTATGAAAGATAGTTAAAAAAGACAGTAATTGTATAATGGAATATGTACAAAAACATGTTCTGAACAATTTTTAGCTACCTTTTGTGTTAGATTTCGTTTAAAATGTATTGTAGAACATTTTTGAAATCTAGTTTTATCGAGTGGCATCAAAAGTTATGGCAAGTGGAATTCACTTATTCGTAATTTGATACATGGATTTAGAAAGGCACATATAAAATAGGTAGTTGAACTATCCATTTCATTGTGTTCTAAATTGAAAAAAAAAATTCCTCTACTCAAGTACTTTTGCATGAGTAAAAGGAATTGTCGTTTCATTACATTACCTTTCACTCTTATCGTTCAAGGGTATCCCCTTGCATCAGGTTGGCACCATCGCATCAAAAAAATGCAGGTTGCCGGGCTTCATAGGGCCTTGACCCTCCACCAGCTCGGGATAAGAGTATCCGTTCAACACAACATCTTACGTAAAGTAACTATAAATGTCAATGGATTTTACCTAAATCACGAAATGTTTTAAAATTAAAAAATAATTTTCAGGGATTAGTATAGATTATTTAAATCAATGTGTTATACTATTTTTGAAATTACTCAACCCTCCCAAGCAAGCGGGAATACTTAAAAAAGGATGGTATTTAATCGATGAATTCAGTAGAAATTGCAAATGAACTGAAGGAATTATTAAACGGAGAAAATATAAATGTTCAACTTTCAGTACCACAATTAGTGGAAAAAGCTACCGAGCGTGGAGAAGCAACATTAACTGTAGATGGTGCATTACGTGCTGAAACAGGTAAATATACTGGCCGTTCTCCTAAAGATAAATATATTGTAGAAGAAGAAAGCACAAAAGACAAAATCGACTGGGGTAATGTAAACCGTCCGATTTCTGCTGAAGTGTTTGATAATCTTTACGTTAAGGTTGTAAATTATTTAAAAGAAAAAGATGAGCTATTTGTATTCAAAGGATTTGCCGGAGCAGATAAAGAATCACAACTCCCAATTCAAGTAATCAATGAATATGCATGGCACAATCTATTCTGTCATCAATTATTCATCCGTCCAACTAAAGACGAGCTAGCTTCTCATGTGGCTGAATTTACAATTGTATCAGCTCCTACCTTTAAGGCAGATCCAGCAGTAGATGGTACTACTTCCGAAACTTTCATTATTGTATCTTTAGAAAAGAAAGTCATTTTAATTGGTGGTACAGAGTACGCTGGTGAAATGAAGAAATCTATTTTTGGTATTATGAACTACCTATTACCAGAAAGTGATATCCTTTCAATGCACTGTTCAGCAAACGTTGGTGAAGCTGGTGATGTAGCACTATTCTTCGGTTTATCTGGTACAGGTAAAACTACTTTATCTGCTGATAGCAATCGTAAGCTAATCGGTGATGATGAGCATGGATGGTCAGACAATGGTGTATTCAACATCGAAGGTGGATGTTATGCAAAAACGGTTAACCTTTCGGCTGAAAAAGAACCGGAAATTTATAACGCAATTCGTTTTGGTTCCGTTTTAGAAAATGTTGTGATTGATCCGGAAACTCGTATTCCTGATTATGACGATGTTACATTAACAGAAAATACTCGTGCAGCTTATCCAATTCATTTTATCGATAATATTGTCACACCTTCTGTTGCAGGACATCCGAAAACAATCGTTTTCTTAACTGCTGATGCTTTCGGAGTATTACCTCCAATCAGCAAATTAACGAAAGAACAAGCAATGTACCACTTCTTAAGTGGTTTCACTTCAAAATTAGCAGGTACAGAACGTGGCGTAACATCTCCAGAGCCAGTATTCTCTACATGCTTCGGTTCACCATTTTTACCGCTTCCAGCAACTCGTTATGCTGAGATGTTAGGTCAAAAAATTGATGAACACGGTTCTCAAGTATTCTTAGTAAACACTGGTTGGACTGGTGGAGAGTATGGCGTTGGAAACCGTATGAAACTTTCCTATACACGTACAATGGTTCGTGCTGCTATTGATGGGAAACTTAATGATGTAGAAACTACACAAGATGCAATTTTTGGATTACATATTCCAACTGCAGTAGAAGGTGTACCTAGCGAAGTATTAAATCCTCGTGAAGCATGGGCAGATAAAGATGCTTATGATAAAAAAGCGGCTTATTTAGCGGACTTATTCAAAGAAAACTTCAAAAAGTTCACAAACGTTTCTGAAGAAATTTTGAAAAAAGGTGGCCCTTTAGCTTAATTTAAATAGAAAGGACGTCTAGTAGACGTCCTTTTTTATTTTAGTTTCATCCATTCACAGAGGGCTTTTACCGTCTGTCTATTTAATTGGGGAGGATAATGATGGGATAGCCCGGATGAATACCATGTTTCTACTTGTTTATTTTCTTTTATTAATGCTTGTTCCAAGTCGTATGCTTGATCAATACTAACATTTTCATCCTCTGTTCCGTGGATAATTAAAACTGGTGCATGTATATCCTTTACTTTAAAAATAGGGGTACGTTCATCGTATTTCTCCTGTTCTTTATTTGGAGAACCACCGATAATTCTTTTTAAAGTTCTTCGCATGTCGACCCGTTCCATATACATAGAAGTAACATTTGATACACCAGCCCACGTCACAACCGATTTAATATCATTCCGTAAAATCGCCGTCCATAAAGCCATTAACCCACCGCGGGAAAAGCCAAATAAATGTATCTCTTTTTTATCAACGAATTGTTTTAACACTTCCACACTATGAATTGCATCAAAACGATCATCCCCTGCCATTTCGTCTCTTCCTTCTCCACCACGGTTTCCACGGTAATAAGGGGCAAATACAATAAATCCTTGACTAGCAAATTGGGCGATACGGGAAGCACGGACCATACCTATAGATTGTAATCCTCCGCGCAAATATAGTAATGCTTCATAATCTCCATCAAGTACAGGTTTTGCTAATAAACCTTTTACTCGAAGACCTTGGGACCAATAAATAATTTCTTTTAGTACAACATGTGGATTTGGTGAAGGATAACTACGAATTGATTCAATACTACCATTGTCTTTCATGATGCTTCACTTCCTGTAACATCTTTTTCATTCCCCAATCCTTCATGTAGAAACTTAAATGGGGATGGTTCATTAATTCTTCTGTCGTCAGCCACGTCATCCCTAACGTCTCATATTCTTCCACGAAGTCATCTATTCTTTCCACTTTTCCAGTAAAAACAGCTTTGCAAAATGGAACTTTATCATGGACAACATAATAAGCAAACCATTTTAAATCTGAAATATGTACAGCCGTTTCTTCATATACTTCGCGAATCGCCGCTTCTTTCAACGTTTCACCCGGCTCTACTTTGCCGCCTGGGAATTCAACACCGCGCTTTTTATTAATCGTACATAGCCATTTTCCTTCATAACAAACGAAAACAAGTACATGTTTTGGTTCAATTTCAAATGGTCCATCATCAAACCTTAGATCAACTTTGCAACCATTTTCATCAATAAAAGTAAACATCCCTTTGCTCATCTCCTATACATAATTATAGTCTAGCGAAGGGATGTTTCATAATCAATGGAAATACGGTAATTGTTCAACAAATTGTTTTGTATAATCATCACCAAATTCATGAATTAGCGCATATATCTTTTTTAAACGATTGTCAATTTCATCGTTGGATTCATCTAAATGATAGGGTAAATAAGGTAAATGGGCACGAACAATATTATCAAATTCCAGTGAATCCATCTGCATGAATAACCTCTCAAATATTCTTGCTTTGTCACTATCCATTTTTAATTTAAATTCACAGGGTAACCCTAATGGATAATAACTATATGACTGGTTCACAACAGAAACATAAATCGTTGTATCGATGACAATCACTCCTTTTATTCAGTATGGAGCGAAAAAATGTGAACTATTCATGAACAACTTTTATGAAAAACAACGGTACTTTTCTAAAATTACTGGTTATTCCCTAAGAAAGCTGAAAGCATCCAAGTATGTTTTTCTAAACTTTGAACCATTTCATTTAACATATCTTCCGTGCGATCATCGCCTTCTTCAGCAGCTTGTTGCATTGCTTCCTTTAAAAATCCCATAATGGTTTTAAAATCACTAATTGTTGTTTGAACCATTTCTTCCGTTGTTTCAGAACCCGTAGCTTCTTTAATATGTGACATATCAAGATGTTCTGTTAATGTTGCAACAGGTTTTCCTCCTTTTGTAAGGATTCGCTCTGCCACCTCATCCAAATTTAATGTGACTTCATTGTATAGTTCTTCAAACTTTTCATGAAGGGTAAAGAATGAAGGACCATTTACATACCAATGATAATTATGGAGCTTTGTATAAAGGACTGACCAAGTAGCTACAAGATCGTTTAATTGTTCAATTAATGGTTTGTTTGTCATTATATCCACCTCTTAAATCTTATTGACAATTATCAATAATTTTTTTGTCTCCATTCGTTCATACTATAAATAGTTTGGACAACTACCAAAAAATTATGAACCTTTAATGACATTATTGTTTTTGTCATCATTACTATAACCGTTCTTTACTACTTTAAAACATCATGGAAACGTCCATGACAATGCAAAATTACTAATCTTGTTCCCGAATTTGTTTTATAATAATAAAGGAATAGATGTTTAATCTGTCTTTTCGATGAAAACAAAACGATTTATAAGATTAGGAGTTAAAAAATGAAATATCCTTTTATATTAATTATTAAATTTTACCGTAAATTTATTTCACCTGTTACGCCACCTACGTGCCGTTTCCATCCTACTTGTTCCGAATATGGTCTTGATGCTTTTCGAAAGCACGGTGCCATAAAGGGATTTATCCTAACGACAATCCGAATATTAAAATGCCAACCTTTCCACCCAGGAGGATATGATCCTGTTCCCGAAAAATGGCCTTCGAAAAAAAAATAATTCGAAGGCCTTTTTTTATTGTATTTTTTCAATTAATCATGTATTATTGAGAATGTTGAAAATTCAAATCGTAATTGTTACTATTTAGAGAGGATTGAAATGAAATGAAAAGATTATCTTTTTTATTGCTAATTGCTATTCTATCCATTGGTTTAGCTGCATGTAATAATGAATCTACTAAAACTTCCAAAAAAGAATCTGCTAGTGAGCAAGATTCATCGAAATTAAATGTTTATACAACGGTCTATCCATTAAGTTATTTTGCTGAACGTATAGGTGGAGAATATGTGAATGTATCTTCCATTTATCCTCCAGGTTCAAATGAACACACTTATGAACCGACACAACAAGATATGATGTCATTAGCGGATGCTGACCTATTTTTCTATATCGGCCTTGGTTTAGAAGGGTTTGTTGAAAATGCCCAAAATACTTTAAAAGGTGAAAATGTGAAATTAGTTGCAGCAGCAGACTATATTTCTGATGAACAATTAAATGCCTCAGCAGAAGAAGAACATGACCATGAGCATGAAGAAGGAGAAACACATGATTATGATGAAAGTGAAGGACACGAAGGCCATCATCACGGTGATATTGACCCTCATGTTTGGCTATCTCCAATTTTAGCAAAAGATTTAGCATTGGCAGTTAAAGAAGAGCTTGTTGCTTCTTTACCTGAACAAGAACAAACTTTTAACGAAAACTATGAATTATTAGTGGAAGAACTTGATTCATTAGATCAACAGTTTAAAGAAATGGCGTCAGCAGCAAAAACGAAAACATTCTTTGTTTCCCATGCCTCTTTCGGATATATTGCAAAACAATATGGTTTAGAACAAGTAGCGATTGCAGGAATCAATTCTCAAAGCGAACCTTCTCAAAAAGAGTTGGCAAGTATTGTTGAACAAGCGCAAGAATTAAATGTTCAATACATTTTATTTGAACAAAACGTCTCCTCTAAACTTTCTTCAGTTATTCAAAATGAAGTGGGTGCTGACACACTGGAGTTACATAACTTAAGTGTGTTAACAGAAGATGATATAAATAATAACGAAACATATTTCACATTAATGGAACGAAATATAGAAACATTTAAAAAAGCTTTAAATTAAGTAGAAAGGTTCGTCTCACATTTGAGACGAACCTTTTTTACATTATATATTCCTTTAGCTTCCTTCTCATTAATTTATTGGAGCCATTTCGAGGAAGGGATGGGACAAAGTAAATGTATTTCGGGATTTTATATTTCCCCAACTTTCCACGACAAAATTGAAGAAGCTCTTCTTCCGTAATGGTCGTTTTTAGGACAACAAATGCTGCAGGAACTTGTCCCCATACGTCATCTTCTACTCCACATACTCCAGCCTCTCTTACCGCCTCATGACTCATTAATACGTTCTCTATTTCAGCAGGATAAATATTTTCTCCTCCAGAAATAATTAAATCGGATCGACGGTCGAGTACATATAAATACCCATCCTCATCTAAATAACCAATATCGCCTGTATGTAACCAACCATCAATAGTTGAGCTTTTATCGGAAAAACGACCAATATAGCCAGGTGTTACATGGGGACCGCGAATTAATATTTCCCCTTCTTCATTGGGCATTGTGGAATTTGCAATTTTTATTTGATTAAAAAATAGCGGTTTTCCAGCAGAACCTATTTTTCTAAAAGCATCTTGGTTCGATAAAGTAGCCGTTTGAGAAGAAGTTTCTGTCATACCGTAAGTTTGAGAAACGGGTAAATTTAATCGACTGGCCCGTTCAAGATAGTGTACCGGAACAGGTCCTCCCCCGGCAAGAATTAACTTAAACTTAGGAGAAGCTTGACTGTCCTTTTCTTCTAAACCTTGAAGTATACGCTCTAACATCACCGCCACAACAGACATGTGGGTCACATTTCCTTTAGCGATATCATTGACACATTGTTCTTTATCGAATTTTTTATACAATTTCACTTGATTGCCATATAGTAATGAGCGGACTAAAATTGAAAATCCACTTATATGAAATAAAGGGACTACGCAAAGCCACACATCATCTTCAGAAAGACCGATATTTAACACAGATGATAAGGCACTTGCTTGATGGTTTCCAACAGTTTGACGGACCCCCTTTGGAAATCCTGTCGTACCTGATGTATACATGATGGATATTGTTTGTTCATTTGACCATTCATTGTGAATGTTAATTGAAGTTGCTTCACTACTCTCGATTGTTGTAAATAAAAGATGGGGAGTATTTTCAGGTATGAGGGAAATATCTTCATCATCAACTAATACAACTTCTACTCCTGCATCTTCAATTTGATACTGTAACTCTTCCTTTGAAAGCTTACGATTTAACATGACCATTTCACACTGCAGATGCATGCATGCATACATCATAAAAATAAGCCGAGGTTGACTCGGTCCTATTATCGCTATACGGCTATAATGTTGGACACCTAATGTTGCTAATTGTTTCGCTCTGTGGACTGATATGTTTTTTATTTCTTCAAAAGTCCATGATTGATCTTCAAAAATTAATGCACGACGAGTCGGTGTTACATGTGCACGTTGTAAAATCCAATTTGGATTCATATCCATTCCTCCAGTACATTGCATTTCTATTTTAACTCTCTATCGCTAGCGATTCAAAAAATGAGGATTTTCTCTTTGTTTATAGCCCTTTATATATGTAAAATATAACGCTTCTCTTTCCTTGTTCTATTCTGTTCTTTTCCATATAAAAAAGCAAGAGAATCGAGATTCTCTTGCTTTCTATTTATATCTTTCCTATTAAGGGAATCTTGGGAACTGACCGAAGTCTGGTTTGCGTTTTTCTTTAAATGCATCGCGGCCTTCTTTTGCTTCATCCGAAGTATAGTAAAGAAGTGTAGCATCTCCAGCAAGTTGTTGGATACCTGCTAAACCATCAGAGTCTGCATTAAATGCTGCTTTTAAGAAACGTAATGCCATTGGTGATAATTCAAGAATTTCTTCACACCATTTAACTGTTTCATCTTCTAATTGTTCTAATGGAACAACTGTATTTACTAAGCCCATTTCAAGTGCTTGTTGTGCATCGTACTGACGACATAAGAACCAAATTTCACGAGCTTTTTTATGGCCTACGATACGTGCTAAATAGCCTGCACCATATCCCCCATCAAAAGAACCTACTCGTGGGCCAGTTTGACCGAAACGAGCATTCTCAGCTGCAATTGTTAAGTCACATACGATATGTAAAACGTGACCTCCACCAATTGCATAACCTGCCACCATTGCGACAACCGGCTTTGGAATTTTTCGAATTAATGTTTGTAAATCTAAAACATTTAAACGTGGGATATTATCTTCTCCGACATATCCACCATTTCCACGAACTTTTTGGTCTCCACCTGAACAGAAGGCTTGATCACCTTCACCTGTTAAAATGATTACCCCTACACGTTCATCATCACGTGCACGTGAAAATGCATCAATCATTTCTGCAGTTGTTTTCGGACGAAATGCGTTACGCACTTCTGGACGGTTAATCGTAATTTTTGCGATTCCGTTGTAAAATTCATACTTAATATCTTCATAAGTATGTAAAGTTGTCCACTCACGTGTCATGTATATACCCCCTTATTGATTTATAAAATACGATGACGTATTTGTTGCAACATATATTGCAACTTATTGCGGCAAGATGATTAGGAATTTGTACTAAGTTATCAATCGTCATTACCTTGAAGACATTGATAAAGCTTATCCAGTCGTCCCTTTAAAATCTATAGCATCCTTTACTATTGTAGCAAATTGTTTAGGATTTTCCACATGAATTGCATGCCCAACATTTTCAACTAATCGGTGTTGGGAAAAAGGCAATCGCATTTTCATTTCTTGAGCAATATTGCAGAACTTTTCATCTAAAGTTCCTGTTATGAGTGTAACTGGCGTATTGAGTCCATAAAGCTGGTCCCATAGGGATTTCTGCGCCCCTGTTCCCATTCCTCTAAGACTGTTGGCAAGTCCTATTTCAGATTGGGATAATCTCTCTTCTCGCACCGATTGTTGTACAGCGGATGGTAAGTCTTTTTGTGATTGAAATAGAGGGATGTTTTCCCATTTCTGAACAAATGATTGAATCCCGTTTTGCTCAATTTTTTTCGCCAGTTCTTCATCTGCTTTTCTTCTAGCTTTTCTTTCTTCTTCTGTTTTTAATCCGGGAGAAGCACTTTCTAAAATTAACTGCCGGATTCTTTCCGGATACTTAGCAGTGTAAGAAAGAGCTACTCGACCACCTAAAGAATAGCCGATTAAAATAACTTGATTTAGGTCCAATTGATGAAAAACATCTTCTAAAATATCAATTTGCTCTTCCATTGTATAATGTGACAAATCTTTTGGAATATCTGTTAGACCATGTCCAACTAAATCAATGGCTACTAGCCGACAGTCAGAAAGGTACGAAACGGTTTTTTCCCATGTTCTAACAGTACCTGTAAAACCATGGAGCAGGACAATTGTTTCTGCTAAATGATCATTCCATACTTGAACATTGACGTTTATACCACGGGCTTGTACAATCATCGTTCAAGCTCCTCGTGAATTCGTTGCCAAAGCTTACGATGGGCAGCAACATTTTCCTTTCGATCCGTAAAAATTTCAACTAAACGTAACGGTTTTTCCTTTGGTTGTTCAAAGAATGGAGATAGCTCGTCCAATGAATGGATTGAAAGATAGTCCATATCATACATTTTAGCTACTTCTTCAAATTGTAAAGCAGTTGGAGTACCAAATAAATCTTCATAATACTCTTTCACCGTTGATTGGGATAAATATGAGAAGATTCCTCCACCATCATTATTAAAGACAATCACATTTATATTACATGGCTGATAACGGGTAGCGATTAATGCACTTAAATCATGTAAAAAGGCTAAATCTCCAATGAATAAATACATTTCACGGTTCGGTCTTGCTTGACTAAAGCCTATAGCAGTTGACATTACACCATCAATCCCATTTGCACCGCGATTTGCAAATACTTGAATATCTTTAGTAGTTGGTAATAGGAATGTATCTATATCGCGAATCGGCATACTACTACTTACAAATAAATCGCTCTGATCAGGAAGCTTTTCTAAAAACATTCGTACCATCGCCCCTTCATCGGATTCATAGGCAATATAGCTGTCAACATTCTTTTTCGCGATTGTCTCTCCTTTTTGCCACTGTGTTACATATTCTTCATTAATATGATTACCACTTAGCTTTAACTCGTTTAACCATTTTCCAATGGATGCATGAATAAAGTGGGTTGAAACCGCAGCTGAATCACGGAACATAGGATCTTCATCGATTACGACATAATGAGTTGGCTCAGTTTCTGTTAAAAAAATCGTTAAAAATTTAGATACAGGTTGAGCACCAAAACGAATTACTGTATCAGCAGCAACTAGTTGTTTAAAAGGTCCGCTTTTTAATAATGCGTCATATGTAGTAATAAGATATGGCTCACAATCCTCCGGAACGTTTGTTCTCAAATTCGATAAACTTTCAACTAACACTGGCCATTTCAATGTACGAATGAAGGACCAAATATAATGTAAGTCAGTGCCTAAGGCTAGCTCACCGACAACGATAAAACCTTTTTGCGTTTGACGAATGATTTCTTCTAATGTTTCCTTTGCTTTTTCAGATGGAGTCACTTCTCCCACATAACTATTTTGAAAAGATGGCATAGGAAGTTCTTCTTTAAAATCAATGAGCAAAGGCTCACGGAATGGGACGTTAAAATGTACCGGTCCAAAGGGTGCTGTTGTAGCAATATTTACTCCTCGAGCAATATGACGTTCTATATGTGGCAACGTTTGTGGCGAATCGTCAGGAATTGGAAATTCGGCACTCCATTTAACCCTTTCCCCATATAAGTTCATTTGATTTATAGCTTGAGGTGCTCCGACTTCCCGTAATTCGTGAGGGCGATCTGCCGTAATGACGATTAACGGTATTCGAGCATACTTAGCTTCAACAATTGCTGGATAATAGTTAGCAGCTGCTGTACCTGACGTACATAGTAGAACTACCGGTTTAGCCTTTGCTTTCGCAATTCCTAAAGCAAAAAATGCCGCGGAACGTTCATCAACTTGTCGATAAACTTTTAAATTCTTCGTTGAAGCAAATGCATAAGCAAGGGGTGTAGAACGAGATCCCGGACTTATTACAACATCTTCTACTCCATTTTGCATAAGTGAAGCAACCATTTTATACACATAATTTGTTAATATTTCTCGATCATTCATGTAGTTGTCCTCCTAAAGCACGCAACATCGGACGGAACTTCACTAAAGTTTCTTCATATTCCGAAATTGGTTCGGAATCAGCGACAATACCGCCACCAGCATATAAAAATGCCGTATTTTCTTTTAATGCAGCGGAACGTATCGCCACAATAAATTCTCCATTGCCTTCTGCATCCATCCAACCTAATGGAGCCGCATATAATCCACGGTTCATCGATTCATATTGACGAATTATCGAAAGTGCTTCCTGTCGAGGAACGCCTCCTAATGCTGGCGTTGGGTGTAAATGTTTAACAAGTTGCAATATCGTTGCATCCTGTTTTAGCAACCCTTCAACAGGTGTGTAAAGATGTTGAATATCACGAATTTTTAACAGTTTTGGTTGTTTAGGTAATCGATACTGGGTGCAATTTTGTTGAAATGTTTGAGCAATCATTTCAACAACATATTGGTGCTCCCCTAAATTTTTTGAATCTGCTAAAAGGCTATCTCCTAGTGCTTGATCTTCTTCAACCGTTTTACCACGTTTAATCGAACCTGCGACACATGAAGAAAAAGCATGACCATCCTTTACCTTTACTAAACGCTCTGGAGAAGCACCAAAAAATAATAGATTGTCACGTTCTAGTCCAAATAAATAGCTTTCAGGCTGCTCACTGATTACGTGGGATAATACTTGAGGAGCTGTTAAAGTGTCATCAAATTGCATTTCCAAAGCACGGGCAATTACTACCTTTTCAGCTTCCTTATTTTTAATTAAGTTTGTAACCGTTGCAATCGTTTTTAAATATTCTTCTTTATAAACTTCTCGATAATTTGTCATGACTGGTTTATCATACATTTTTAACTCTCTTACTTGAGCAGCATGAATTAACTGATCTCGTTCTTTCCGTAACAGATCAAATTCTTCTAGACAATTATCGTTGTCGGTAACTAAATGGATGTTTACATAAGCTTTATCATCCCGAATTACAAGCTGATAAGTCGCTACTGAAAAATAACTTTGGGGAAAACCATTCCATTCTCCCTCTTTCATATTGTTCGGATCAAAAGTAAATCCACCAAATAGAATCGGTTGTTGCTCACTTTCTTCCTTTACAATATTTTTCGTTAAAGCTTTCCATTCTTTTTCTATGAAATCAAATCGTTCATCATTTGCATTATTCTCGAGTTTATATGCATGTCCTAGTCCGACTAATGTGAACGTTTTCTCACGGTTTTGCCAGAAAAACCGTTGTCCTTTATATTGTTTTTCCCCTGCTGCAAAGAATGCTAGGGCCGATAATCGGTTTACTTCAATCGTTTCAATATAGAAGGTTAATGTCGAATTGACTGTTTCCACTTCTACTCCAGTGGTTTGTAACCACTTCTGGTGCATGAATTTTCCCTCCAACAAAGGCAATTTGCCATAAAAATAACAGACAATAATATATCTGTTTGTTTAAATAATCTTTTCGATTCACTCGATATCTATTCTATCATATCATTTTTTTCTTATATACCATATCGATAATCCTTGTCACTTTCTTTTTTAATGTGTAAAAGTAACTAATTTATTCCATTAAAAAAAGCGTAAGATTTATTTCTTACGCTTTTCCAACTTCCATCACAAAATCTTTAAATCCTTTACTTGCCATCATAAGAACTTCATCAGTTGAATAACTTTTCAACAAGGCATTAATAAGATTTGGATATTCACTAGCATTAGATAACTTTTCAATAGATAACGGATCCATTCCATCAAAATCAGAACCAAATCCAATGGATTCGACACCTACTAGTGTAGTTAAATATTGAATATGTTGAAGAAGATTATTTATCGTCGTACTTTCTTTATCTTGTTCTACAAACGGAGGATAAAAAACTACATGAATTCTTCCTCCATATTGAACTAATGCTTTGATTTGCCCATCTGTTAGATTTCTTGGATGATTGCATAGACTTCTAGCATTACAATGACTGGCAATGATATGTTTTGCTAAAGGCAGTACTTCGTAAAAACCTTGTTCATTTAAATGAGCCACATCAAGTATGATATCGTGCTTATTTAATAATTGAATGACTTTATGGCCAAAGGGTTTTATACCTTTTGATGGCAATTCTGATGTCCCATATGCGACAGTATTTTCATCATTCCAAGTAAGACCAACAATTTTAACGCCTGCATTGATTAAAAGTTGAAGTTTCTCTAAATCGTCTCCAATACAATCGCAACCTTCAAGACTTAAAACGGCTCCGATTTCTCCTTCTTTCAGTTCATCTAATTGTCTCCAATCAGTAATATGAACCATCTCGGTTTTACTTAACACTTTTGTATGAAATGCCTCTATTTGACGAGCAGCTTCTAAAAACTTTTCTTTTTGAGGCACACTTGGATGAACAAAGATGGCAAATACTTGAACCTTTACTTTTCCTGCCTTTAAATGATTTAAATTGGCGTGCAGTCTACCATCATTTTGAAAATCGGCCTCTTCTAATCGAGTTAATTTCTCCAATACATCACAATGTAAATCAATAATATCCACTTTTTTACCGCCTATCCATGTTTTTCTCTATTGTATAGGAAAATGGATAGTACGTGCTATCTATGAAGTGACAATAATTCATTTTATTGTAGACGATCTCGAATAGATGTCTCTTGGTTATTTTGATGAATAATCTCTTGAGGAACATCTTGTGGACTATCAGATGACGGGTATTCACCAGAACCATCTTCGAAATCTACCGTTAATAATGACTTATGTGTAAGTTCATTCATAATTTCTTCTTCCACTGGACGAGTTTCCATATCAATTTTTTCATGACTATGTTCTTTACAAGTCAATGTCGTAGGAACTGCCTCTAACCTCTCAAATGGAATTTCCTTTTGGCATACTTCACATTTTCCATATGTTCCATTTTCCATTGCATTTAACGCGGCCTCTATTTTTTCAATACTTTCTTGTTTAAAATCATCCATTGCATATTCTGTTAATTGTGATGTTAAATCAGAAGCATTATCTCCAGGGTGATTATCATAATTTGATAATTCCGTACGATCTATATCATCGTGGGTTTCTAAACCTTCTTTTAAATCCTTCAATTCCTCTAATAAATTGTTTTTTAATTGTGCCATTTGTGATTGATTCATTTATTTTAAACCTCCTTCTATCTATTATTTAAGGTTCACCTAATTTACCCTTTTCAAACGTAAAATATTGTACAATAAAGAGAAATTCTTTCATTATAAACAAAAAAACACTCTCAAGATAATCTTTATCTTGAGAGTGTTTAGTAATGACCCGTACGGGATTCGAACCCGTGTTACCGCCGTGAAAGGGCGGTGTCTTAACCACTTGACCAACGGGCCTAACACAAAATTATGTATGGCGGAGAAGGAGGGATTTGAACCCTCGCGCCGGTTACCCGACCTACACCCTTAGCAGGGGCGCCTCTTCAGCCTCTTGAGTACTTCCCCAATATGGCTCCGAAGGTAGGACTCGAACCTACGACCGATCGGTTAACAGCCGATTGCTCTACCACTGAGCTACTTCGGAA
>NZ_JACSQA010000013.1 GCF_014836845.1 Ureibacillus galli | reverse complement strand
GCACAATACAGTCACCATCTTCTTCAAGTTGCTTAAAAGCCTTTTTTAAAAATGTCCTTTACAAAGGGTACACTTTATAGAGGTGTCATCTCCCTTTTCATCGGAGTACTACTTTCCTTTGTTGTCGGTGTAATTTTTGCTTTCCTTTTTGGTTATAGAGACGCGGTAAGTATTACAACAATTGGTGCTGGCACAGTTACATATATTGTAGGGCCGGTCACTGGAGCTGCTCTAAGCGCAAGTTCGGAAGTGATTGCCATAAGCATTGCAGCAGGATTAATCAAATCTGTATTAGTTATGGTTGGGACACCATTTGTGGCGAAGTATATCGGTTTAAATAATCCGATGTCTGCAATGGTTTATGGTGGTTTAATGGGAACTACTTCTGGTGTTGCAGGTGGCCTAGCAGCAACTGATCCGAAATTAGTCCCTTATGGGGCCGTCACTGCAACCTTCTATACAGGTTTAGGTTGTTTATTAGCCCCAACCGTTTTATTCCTTATTACAAATGCAATTTTTTAATAAAAACTTCAATTAGATGGGATCTTAAAGTCGATTGGACACACAATGTGGGACAAATCGGCTTTTTTGTTTGTCTAAAATACTTGGCGACGTATATTTAAAATTACGTCCTCCGTATGTTTACGTAATAACGACACGAGCTCGTCCACTTCATTGTTTTTAAGGAATTCATATATTTTATGATGATCATCCCTCGATTTATTAATTGTTTCCCCTGATTTAAAATGGATGGATTGAACTCTTATTAATGGTAAAACAATCTTACTATAGACGCTCTCAATTACTGTACTATCACTGAATTTTATTAGAGTAAAATGAAATTCATAGTTTAAATGGGTATAATCTTTTTGATTATTACATTGATCCATTTTCTCTAAAATACGTTTCATATCCTCTAATAAATCTTTCTTCTTGTTTGGTTCTTTAATCCTTTGAGCTGCCAAAATTTCTAAATGATTTCGTATATCTAGAAGATCTTGTACTTCGTTAAAAGTATATCCTTTAATAAATGCCCCTTTTCGAGGAACTCTTTCAATTAAGCCTTCTGTTGCTAATAAGTAGATTGCCTCACGTATTGGTGAACGGCTTGTATTAAACAATTCAGCATATACACTTTCTACAATTCTATCTCCAGGTTTTAGTTCACCATTCAATATTTGTTCCATAATTTTCTCCGCTACGCTTTTGGATAATGCGTTATCGAACGTATCTTTAAAATAATCCATTAATTTCACACCCTTATAACACACAGAATATTTGGTTAATCACATTTTCATAATATTAGCTTAAAAAAATCCGCAATTCAATCGAAAGTTCAAAAATTTACTTAATAAACCATTAACTAGTACACAGTCTACAATTATATTCTATTACGTTTAGTTTGGCATACCTTTCCAATTTTTCATTTAAAAAATAAAAATTTTTTTAATTTTTTTGTTAGTATCTCACAATAGTGTTCACATTTCTGACAAACATGTATTTACTGTGCACAGTCGACTGAATACAATCGTAATTATAATATAAAAATATTATTTCGACAGATAAAATTCGAAAAAACAAACAAAATGACTAAAACAGAAGAAAATATACATTTGACAGAAAATTTCGCTTATTCTACAATTGCTTCAAATTATTCTGTACAAAAAATTTTAGCAGAATAAGAATCTTTTGGGGGTGTTAAATTGAAAGCTTTGGATGGAATCAAAATTTTAGATTTGACCCGAATTTTAAGTGGCCCATACTGCACGATGTTTTTAGCCGATATGGGAGCTGATTGCATTAAAATCGAACCTCCAGGTGGGGATGATACACGAAAATGGGGCCCCCCTTTTTTGGAAAATGAAAGTGCCTATTATTTAAGTGTTAATCGCAATAAAAAAAGCCTCGTTTTAAACTTGAAAACGGAAGAAGGGAAAAAGATATTTCTTAATCTAGTTAAAACAGCTGATATAGTTGTAGAAAACTTTCGCCCTGGTCAAATGGATAAACTAGGTTTAGGCTACGATATTTTATCAGACATTAATCCACGAATCATTTTAGCATCTATTTCAGGCTTCGGACAGTTTGGAAAATATTCCAAGGAACCTGGCTATGATGTCATAGCTCAAGGAATGGGAGGGTTAATGTCTGTTACTGGAGAGGAAGGAAGACCTCCAGTGAAGGTTGGTTTTTCCATAGGCGATTTAGGGGCAGGTATGTGGGCGATTATTGGTATTTTAACTGCATTAATTGTGCGAAACCAAACGAATAAGGGCCAGCACATTGATGCTTCCCTACTAGATACAATCGTTGGCTGGCAAACGTATTTAGCTACTGGATTTTTAGCTACAGGAGAGAATCCAAAACCTTTAGGTAATGCGCATCCATCTATCGTACCTTATCAAGTTTTCAAAGGATCAGACAATTACTTTAACATTGGTGTTGGTAACGAGGAACTATGGAGAAAAATGTGTGACTTCCTTAATATTCAACATATTAAAGAAAATCCATTATTCGAGTCGAATGCCATGCGCGTTAAAAACCGTCATCAACTCATTCCTTTACTAGAAGAGATTTTTATTCAAAACACCGCAGATCATTGGATCAATTTATTTAAACAACATGGTATTCCTGCTGGTCCAGTCTATACATTTAGCGAACTATATCATGACACTCATATTTATGACCGTAGATTGGTTGAAACAATAACACATCCAACAATCGGTGAGTTAAAGCTAACAACTACTCCCGTGAAACTATCTGATACTCCCGGTGAAATATCTTCTCCCCCACCATTATTAGGGGAACATTCAACTACGATATTGCAAAACTTAGGTTATTCTTTATCTGAAATTTCCGAATTATATAAAAATGGTATATCGTATTCGGCTGAATCCATATCAGCTCGTTAACAACACACTTTCGACGGGGAGGAAATAAAAATGTCAGTAGAATTAATCGCCATTATTATTCTTTTATTAATGTTTATTATTGGTGCTGTCTTTCCAATTAACATTGGCGTTTTAGGTTTTGTTGCTGCTTTCATTATAGGTACTTTAGTGAGTGGTATTGAAATTGATACAGTTTTTGCAGGTTTCCCAGCGGATCTATTTGTTTTATTAGCAGGAATTACGTTTATGTTTGCCATTGTACAAAAAACAGGTACGATTGATTTAATTGCTAACTGGGGATTAAAACTAGTTAGGGGTAATTTAGGATTAATTCCATGGGTCGTATTCTTCCTTGGAACTTTATTATCTTCCATCGGTACATCCGTCATTGCTTTAGCTTCCATTTTAGCACCTATCGTATTAAGACTAGCTTATAAGTATCATATTAACGCTTTAATGATGGGTGTCATGTTAATTGTTGGTATAACGGCTGGTGCCTTTTCTCCATTAAATTTATTCGGAATTATTGTAAGCGGTATCATGGAAACTCGCGCTATTGACCACGAGGCGTTAATTTTATTTTTAGATACTTTCCTCTTCTGCTTATTAGTCGGGGTGATTACTTATGTAGCGATGGGTGGCCTTAAGCTTATCCGAGTTAACTCAACTGAAGTACAATTACGAATGGCTGCTACTACGACTGAAGGTGCTTCCGAGGAAAGTTCGATTGAAAATGTGACATTAAACTGGCAACGATTTGTCACTTTACTCGGTGTTATAGCATTAATCGTTATTGCACTCGGATTTGATTACAATATGGGCTTCTCAGCCTTCTTCATCGGTTTAATCCTTGCTTTTATCACACCAAAAATCCAAAGCGAAGTGATCAAATCAATGCCTTGGCCAGCAATATTAATGGTTACGGGAATTGTTACGTATGTTGGTGTATTGGAGGAAATCGGTGCATTAGACTATATGACCGAAATTATTGCTAGTTTAGATAATTCGTATATTGCATCCCTTGTTGCTTCATATACTGGTGGTATTATTTCATCCTTCGCTTCAACAACTGGGTTTTTAGCAGCAATTATTCCATTGGCAACACCGATATTACAAGATCCAACAGTTTCTACAACTGGTGTTCTCGCCGCTATCTCCATTTCTTCCAGTATCGTAGATTTAAGTCCTTTTTCTACAAACGGCGCCCTACTTTTATCAAATGCGAGACCTGAAGATGAACGTTCCTATTTCCGTCAACTTCTAGTAATGGCAGCCTTATTTGTAGTTGCTGGTCCTTTACTTGCTTGGCTATTATTTGTTGTCATTGGAACGCCTTGGTGATTCTTAAAAAACAAAAAAACATTGATTCATTAAATTTGAGAACGTGGATTCAATTCATGTTCTCATCTTTTTAATTTTATTAACATTTAAACTTATTTCCCCTCCTTTTTATTAAAATTACCAAAAGTGACTTCCAACTAATAACGATAAGTATTAATATAGTAGAGTTGTTAAATAATGTTTATTGAAAATGAGGTTTTAGTAATGAAAAGAATAGGAAAAGTATTATTACTTGTAGTCCTTTTAGTTGGAGCTGGCTTTGGCTATGTTCAATATAAAAAATCCGCTGTTGAACATAGTGTAATGGATTATTTAATTAATGAAGAAAAAATTCCAAAGGATGACATCCTTTATAGTGAACCATTTATTGCGAATTTAAGGGGCGATAAAAATTGGATGGTTTGTATCAAATTAAAAAATGATCCTAAAACATATTACTATTACAAACACAAAGGTGATGTCATTTTAGAATCCTATATAGAAAACGGAGAAGAACATGTGCAATAGAAAAGCATTTTAAAAGTAAAAAAGGAAAGAGTAGCAAATGGCTACTCTTTTTATGTTAATTTCGATTTAGACGCTGACAGGATTCCATTAGTATTTTTACAGTTTCGCTTGCGAGGAGATACACATGATAAAGTCTTGTTTCATGAATTTTTTTAGGAAAAAAGCTTGAATCTAATTCATTAACAACGGCGCATAGTTGGGCATCCCCCACTTTAGGAAGTTTTTTACTTGCCGCTTTACCCGGTATCATACTGCCCATTTTAAAATACAATGAACCGATTTGCGCTTTTTTACCTAAACTGGCATCTATCGTTAGAATAAAGGGATTATTATATTTTTGTTGGATGAATAAAATCGTTTCGTTTAAGTTTAATGCATCTACCGGATTTTCAATCGTTCCATAAACGGGAAAATGAAAGTGGTTCTTTTTAAGCAAACTTCCGACAATCGGTCCAAAAGCATCGCCTGTTGAACAATCAGTACCGATACATAAAATGACAATTTTTCTCTTTTGCTCGAAAAAACATTCCAACTTATACGTGATTTCTTGTATAAATGTTTCTTTATCTAGTTGATGAATAGAAGGAATCACCTTCAATCTCAAATTCTCTTTTGTAATCATTATATTTTCTCCAGTTTCATAATGAAAAAATTTACATATGCTTATTTTTTCCAGTCACTTATTAAAATAAACTTTAAGGAGAAAAAGATTTTTATATATCATGAAAGGTGCATGTAAATAAACATGCACCTTTCTATACTACTTATTCATCCCAACTCGACATATACTCCATCATCTTCTCTGGTTCATCAGTAAAAATTCCATCAACCCCGATTTCCTTTAAAACATCCAACTTCTCTACTTTATTGACGGTCCAAACTCGGACAACGGAACCCCTCTGAATAGCATCTAAAACTGGGCGTCGTACTGCCGATGTTAACGGGACATGTAGCGCTTTAGCAGGAATCGTTTTTTGATAATCCGCTACATGAAGTATCATTGTAGAAAAAATAGGGGCATTTTCTATGTTTGGCGCTAGCCGCGCAATTTTTGCCACGGCTTCATGATCAAAGGATGAAAGGATAACCCGATCTTCGAATTGGAATGATTCAACTTCCTTTAAGACCATTTCTTCCAGCAACGGATAAATAAAAATATCCGATTTCAATTCAATATTAATTCGATGATGGGTATCCTTGAAAATAGTTAACACTTCATGAAGAGTTGGGATTTTCTCCCCTGCAAACTCTTCACTAAACCATGATCCAAAGTCATATTCTCGAAGTTGTTCAAGGGTTAAATCTTTAACATAGCCCTTTCCATTTGACGTTCGTTTAACCGATTCATCATGAATAACAACAATTTGTCTATCCTTTGTTAAATGAACATCCAACTCAACACCATGAATCGGCAACTGTGCAGCTGCTCGAAAGGCAGCCAACGTATTTTCTGGATACTTTGCTGAATAACCTCGATGGGCGAAGATTTTCATATTTAATGTACTTCCTCCTATTAATAAAATCATGGCAATTTTTGCACCTAGTAAATGTTTAACAGAAATCTTCCTTCGTCCTTTGCCTCTCTTTTAAACATTTCAGACAGAAATCTAATGCTTTTTGTGTAGAACAAATTAATGCTTTGTTTCCTTGACTTTTTCGAATGGCTAGGGATTGGGAGAAATCCTCTAGTGCCTCATCCAACGCTCCGATTTCCATTAAGCATTTCCCTCTATGTTGTAAAATAAAATCCTCATAATAAGGGATGTTATTTACTGACGATTGGTTCATTGCTTCTCTAAGTAACTGTAGAGATTTTTGATGTTCATTTGCGTATTTATATGCTTCACTTAATCGAATAAGCGTAACAATTTCCTGTTTGTGATTCCATTGTAACCTTAGCGCTTTTTCAAAAAAAGCAATAGCCTCCCCTGACCTATTCAATACCCGATACACATACCCTAAAGAACTGTAAAGAAAGTACAAATCTTCTTTCGACCACTCTTTTTCCAGTAAAGGTTTTACCTTGTGAATGAACGCCCAACATTGTTCTGGATGATTCGTCTGTTCCCGTAGAAACTGTCGTTCATCAAAATAGATATACGATTGTAATTCATTCAACTCATCTTTTATTTGTTGAATCATCGTCACTCTCCCTATCATCGGATATCTAAAGTATTCTAGCTTCTTTCTCTTAACCCTTCGCTCAAAGGGAATTATGACTTTCTATTCACAAAAAGTATAAAAAACGTTCATATGTATTTAATTCGCAGACCGTTATAATCAACAATCCCCTCTTTCTATGCTACAATTTAGCAGATTTCAAAAGTTTGGAGGTCCTTTTTATGTTGAAAAAATTATCACTTATTACAAGTATTTTTTTATTTACTTTTGTCGGTAACGCTTTTGCTCATACTGGATTAGAAAGTTCTTCTCCACAAAACGGTGAAGTAATTGATTCCGAGTTAAAGGAAGTTACGTTAACCTTTGAAGGGAAAATTGAACAAAGCAGTACCTTTACGCTAGAAAGTTCTGCAGGGGAGTCAATTCCGGTAGAGGATATTACAGTGCAAGAAAATATTTTAAGCGGAACACTTTCCACTTCATTAGACAATGGAGAATATTTCATTAAATGGAACATTATCGGTGCAGACGGTCATCTTATTAATGGAGAAATTCCTTTTTCAGTAGAGGTGCCAAATACAGAAAATACAACTGAAGTTGAAAAAACGGAAACTGACACAACTAAAGTAGACGATATCGAAACACAAACTACTAATGAAGATGCGGTTACAGAGGAAGAACCAGAACAAAGTTCACCATCTTATGTCGTACCTACAATTATCGTTGTCTTAATTCTTATTATTGTAGGAAGTTTCTTCATGATGAAAAGGAAGAAATAATCAATGATTGTTTTAGGAATGATTAGCCAAGCATTATTATATTTATGCTTTTCCCTACTCGTGGGTAGCTTAATCCTTTCGTTAATTCCGAAAAACTATCTTCCTCCAATTCAAGTACCGAAGTATATTTTAGTGTTAGCCGTTATAGGGATCATGATTTTTTCGTTCTTCCCCGTACTGCAAATCCTTTTGTACTTAATACCAAATCAAGGTCTTTCGGACACATTGCAATCTGTACTGTTGACCTTTGAAGCAGGAAAAGCATGGGTTTTTACATTTATCATTTCGGTTATTTTACTTCTATACATCACTTTATTTGATTATCGAATAAAAGCATTTTATGGATATGTCGGGATATTTCTATCATTCCTTTTAATTTTAGCGTTAGGTTGGTCAAGTCACCCTAGTTCCTACGAGCCTTTGTGGGGTTTTATCGGCGATACTGTCCACTTTACAGCTGTTACCGTATGGGTTGGTACATTAATCGTCGTTAGTTGGTTTGCAACAAATCATAACAACTGGTTAAACTTTTTAAAATGGTTTACTCCAGTTGCCATCGCATGTTTTGTCATGACATTTGTTTCAGGCCTTCTTCTTATGAATATTGTTGTTGAAGACTATACCAATTCATGGTTAATTCCCTACGGACAATCGTTATTGATAAAACATCTTTTCATTATTCCTTTGATTGTTTTTGCGCTCATTAATAGTGTTTTCATTCGAGGGAAAGTGAAAAAAGATAATGGGTTTGATCCCCTACCATGGGTGAAAATGGAAAGTGTATTTTTATTAATCATCTTTTCAGCAACGGCATTACTAGGTCAACAATCACCACCAAGGAATACGAACGTTTCCAATGAAACTGTTTCAACGTTGTTTTCGTTATTTTACCAAGGACAGTTCCAGCCCAATATGACTACCAACCTTGTTATGAATATGACAAGCATGTTGTTACTTGCCGTTGCAATAGTATTCTTCTTGTTAATGGTCGTTGCCTTTTTCAAAAAAATGCCCGCTATCATGTCCTTTATGATGGGTGTATTACTTGTTTTCTCTTTATATTTATCATTAATCTTAAGTATTCAATAAAAGCTGTTTTCCATGGGGAAACAGCTTTTTTCCCTTTCTAACCCCTCATAAAAAAATAGAAGGACAAGACTTCCCTTCATAAGGAAAATTTAGTAAGATTATTATCTAACTTTAAAATATGTACGTAACCGCCAAACTTTACGATTGGAGGAGATAGAAATGGCCGAATCAAATAATTCGACGACAATGCATCCAGATTTTCCAAAAGAGGTAGAACGATTACAGTATACAAAACAGTATATGGATGAAATTTTAGAAGCCTCACAACGTGATATACAAGCCGTTCAAGATAAAATAAAAGAATCGATGGCAAACCTTGAATATATCGATTCCAGTGATAGTTACATTAATCTTTTGATGAACTCTCGCTTTTTTGAAATGGCTTTAAACCAAAAGGAAAGTCTTGAAGCGGTAAAGAAAAAGCCCTATTTCGCCAGAATTCATTTCCAGCGAACAGGAGAACCGGAAGAGCTTTTGTATATCGGAAAAACCTCTCTATTTCATAATGAAACCTTCGAACCTATTATCGTCGATTGGCGCTCCCCTGTTGCCAATGTATACTACGACGGAAGATTAGGAGATATTACGTATCCAGTACGCGATGAAATTTATACAGGACATTTATTTTCAAAACGCCAATATAAAATTGAAAATGGCGAACTCTTAAGCTTTCAAGATGTAGATTTAACAACAAATGATGAATTGTTGCAGGACGCCCTTTCCGGAAAAGCCGATGTACGTCTAACGGAAATTGTAGCAACGATTCAAAAAGAACAAAATGAAATTATTCGCGCCCATCTAAAACAGCCAATCTTAGTACAAGGCGCAGCTGGTAGTGGAAAAACAACGATTGCCCTTCACCGAATCTCTTACTTTTTATATACAATGGGAGAGCATTTCAACCCCGAACAACTGATGATATTAGCTCCAAATAAATTATTTATTGAATATATTGGGGATGTTCTACCTGAACTTGGGGTCGAACGCATTTGCCAAACAACGTATGCAGAATACGTTCAAAATGCAACGGGTATTAAATTGAAATTACAAAATCCAAACGAACAATTGGAAAAAATTGTCGAAGAAGGAATTGACGCCCTACCCTCCTTTAACATAGCTCAAATAAAAGGGTCTTTATTTTACCGTGATATACTCGATCGTTATGTTAAACTTCATGAACGAACATTAGCAAAATTATTTGATGAAGATGTGTTTATTGAAAAGTATCGTATCATGCGGGGCAGTCATTTAAAGAAGCTATTTTTAGAAGAATTTGCATACATGCCTATTGAAAAGCGGATTGAACGTATTAAGAAGGTCGTACAAACAGAGGTCAAAAGGAAGTCTAAAGCAGTTCTCTCAACATTAAACACACGCTATGAAGAGATGATTGGCAAAGCTTTAAGTGGGCTTCGTGATCCGGAAAAGCGGAGAAAAACTGTAACGAAGTTTATTGACGAACGGGATGCACGGATACCAAAAATTAAAGCATTATCGAAAACTACTGCAAGTACCTATATGAAGCGATTTGAAAAAGTGAAAATAAAACAAATGTACCGTAAACTTTTAACCGATCGATTACTAATAAGAGAACTTGCTCCAGAATGGACTTTCGATCAGCAAGAAAGGTTTATCCAAGCCCATACAAAAGAAAAATGGGCATTGGAGGATTTAGCTGCCCTGTACTATTTACATGCGAAAATTAAAGGAATTGCGGATAACTGGAAAATGCGTGTTGTCTTTATCGATGAAGTACAAGATTATAGTTTATTTCAATTAGAAGCATTAAAAAGTGGTCTAGAAACAGACATGTTTACGATGGTTGGAGATTTAGCACAAGGTATTCATAGTTATCGCTCTTTAACAGAATGGAATTCCGTTTTAGAACTGTTCCCCCGCGCGAACTATTTTACGCTACAAAAAAGTTATCGTACGACCATCGAAATAATGGAAGTGGCCAATACGATTCTAGCCAAAATGGATGAAGATTTACCGTTAGTAGAGCCTGTTGTCCGCCATGGCAATGAGCCTACCTTTGTACAAATGGAGGAATTAGATCCAAGTAAAATAGATGAGTTGTACGAAAGAATAAAGCAACATGGTCACCAATCCATAGCCCTTATTTGTAAAACCTATCAAGAGGCGATTCATTATACAAAGCAATTGGAGAATGCTGGCGTACCCGTTGAATTATTAAGTGAACAATCCGAACTTGGTGGGTCCAAACTGCTCGTAGTACCGAGTCATTTAGCAAAAGGACTAGAATTTGATGCGGTCATAATTGCTGTTTTTGAAACACCATACTTTCCGACAACAATAGACCGTAAATTGTTATACGTTGCGCTCACTCGTGCAATGCATGAATTATATTTAGTCGGTCCAAGGGAAGAGATGTTTTTGCTCGACGGTACAATCGGAATTGTAAACGAAGCGTAGAAAGATTAGAAAAAGCTGTTCTATTCCTTAAGGATTAGAAACAGCTTTATTTTCTAGGCGGAACACGGACAAAAGGTCTCTTTTTGAAAATTCTTTTCGAAAAAAAGTTACGAACTCTTTTAAAAATCCATTTCCCTTTTTTGTTTCCAATATCCTTTTGTTGGGGCAATGCGGGAATTCTCATGTGATCACTCCTTTATAGTTAATATATTAAAAAAAGCTCTATATTATTCTGTTTACATGATAGTTTTTATATTAAAAATAAAAAAATAGGATTGAGACCTAGTTTCTGGTTGCAATCCTATCATTATAATTTATGAAAAATAAACGCTATTCTACTTTGCCTTCCCAAGCAAGCATACCGCCGTTCATATTCGTAACGTCAAAACCTTGGCTTTGTAAAAATTCAGTAGCTTTTCCACTTCGTTTGCCTGAACGACAAACCATTATATAAGAAGTATCTTTCGAAAGCTCATTCATGCGAAATTCTAGTAGACCTAGTGGGATATGAAGGATACCTGGTATATGTCCTGCTTCCACCTCATCTACTTCACGCACATCGATTAAATGGAGGTTTTCTCCCTTTTCTAATCGTTCCTGCACTTCCTTTGCAGTCACTTCTTTCATGTCATTACCCCCTATTTTCCATATTCCATTGCCCCATACCACCACGAACATTTGTAATTCGTTCATAACCTAGTCTCTTTAACTTTTTACAAGCTTGATTACTTCGGATTCCAGTTTGGCAAATAACAACAATTTCTTTGTCTCTCGGTAAATTTTTGAAATTTGATTTTAGTGGAATATTTTGAAACTGTTTAATATTTTGAGCTTTATATTCCAGCGGCGATCGAACGTCAATAAACACTTTATCTGGATCATGAAGTACCGTTTTTAATTCTTGCGTTGTAATGTTGTTAATTCCTTTTGTTGGTGTTAACCGATACACTAACAGAGCTACAACAATTATGATTAAAATCCATTCTATCATTTACTTCTTTCACTCCCACCTATATACACTAGATATTTATTTAATCAATAATACCATTTATAACACGTGTGATGTTATAACCAAATATATACCCCTATAGGTATAAAGTCAACTGATAGTCCCATTCCATTTGGCAACATTCTTAATACATAGACATATAAAAAAGCGAGTTATGATAGTATGCACATCACATCTCGCCTTCCCTTTTACTTAAGTGAAAATCGGGCAAATTCATGGTATTTTGGTGTTTTATCTAAATGGGTTTCATATAAAATAATTTCATTTACTGTAAAAGAAAAATCACCGTCTATATCCGTTAATAAATTTGGATCGAATTCTTCAGCACTATTCCATTTCCTTGCTATCGTAATATGTGGCCGAAATGGTTTTTTATCCAAGTCAAAGCCTACTTTTAAAGCTTGACCATACACTTTCTTCTGTAACTGAATGAGCTCTTCTGAATGTTTCACGTCAGCCCAAAAAATACGAGGTTTTTTTTGAGGTCCAAATGTCCCTATTTGATGAAGTGTTAGTGAAAATGGAGGTACACCTATCAACACTTGTGGCATAGTTTGAATGGCTGCGCTTTTCATATCCTCTGGAGCAAAACCTAAAAACGCTAACGTAATATGGTAATCCTCAGGGTGTACCCACTTTGCAAAGGGAAATTCGTGTTTTTTTGCTTCCATCCATTCGTTTAAAAAATCTTTAGCTTCCTTCGGTAATTTAATTGCAAAAAAATAATGATGCTTGCTCAATTCATTTACCACTCCTTCGATATTGCCAACTTAGTTCACTACACAAATTAACCAAAAATTTTTTATCCAATTCCTGATTATCATTAATTTACCTATATAACTGTTTACTATTCCAAAAAAACCTTTCACTTTACTTCCTTTATTTTCACGTATTAAACAGTATCTATATGTTTTTGCCTATCAATCCCTGCTCTTCCCTACAATTCAAACCATTTATTATTGTTCCACTTCTACCATAAGTTCCACACTAACAGACTGTTCCTTTCTTTGAAGTGCATTCAAAGACTAATAAATTGGGAATCTATCATGCTTTTTAAAGGGGTAGTAGATAACGATTTAAGAAAATAATATTTTTTTCAACCTATTACATTTGCCTTTTCAATTTTTTTCTCCTTGCATTTAATGTAACTAGAGAGGAATAAGGAGGTGATATTGATGTTAAATAATTTAACTAATTTAACTAACTTAGCTTTAGAATTCGGTGATAGAATCTCAGTTACTGCACCTGGTGCTGCTACACTTTTAGGGGTTTTCGTTAGCTTGACAGGTGATACACTTACATGGATTGGTCTTGGACCTACAAGTGCTGCTCCAACAGTTCTTCTTACAAATATTCAAGGTGTAACAATCGAAAAACTAACTTAATTACTAACAGTGCGCCAGACTAAGAACTTCTTAGTCTGGTTTTTTTATTACTAATAAACAATAAAACATATAGGCTACTGTCCTATAACGTACACCTAAACTTTCCATATAGTAATAATAACTATGTGCACAAAGAC
The DNA here is from genome assembly GCF_014836845.1 of Ureibacillus galli. GTDB lineage: Bacteria > Bacillota > Bacilli > Bacillales_A > Planococcaceae > Ureibacillus > Ureibacillus galli. The sequence continues at coordinate 78,752 of NZ_JACSQA010000013.1, read as the reverse complement.
AGGAGAATTCACATGGAAACCCCCATTTATTATTCACCTACCATGAACAATTTATATAAGTTAAACGATGATTCTAATGTAGAATCCAATAACCAACGGACTTATGTAACGGATACATTCAGTGAGTTTATGTTGGCGGCACAACAACAGCATGAAATGATTTTGGAACAACTTCAATGTATGAATCAATACATTTGCCAAAATTCCATCCAATATAAAATACAACAAGGCAGTTTAAACAATACATTGGCAGAACTTTCGAATGGTTATCAATCCTTCAAGAAAACTGTGATAAATGAGATACAAAATTTAAATGGGGTAGTAGATACTCTATCCGATAATCAGGAACAAACAGCAAACAGATTAAACAATGAACTAAGACAAATGCTTCTTCAGCAACGCAATCTTTTAATGAATAATCAACAAATACTCCAAGAAATGCGACCTTTGTCAGGTCAATTAAAACAAACTCAAGAAAAATTGTTAAATGGTCAAAATCTCTTACAAACAAATATGAATGAACTTTTCCGTAATTTAAACAACACACTACAGTCGAACTTGCAAACAATCATCAGAGATTTGCAAAACATGGGATCAAATCTGCAGCAAGAATTAGCTTCTGAAAATAAATTACACATTGAACATCAACTACAAAATGAAGAACAATACAATCAGTTATTAGAAAATATTGTTCAACTAAGAGAGCTTTTAAATCAGAGCCCTTATTTTTATCTCCGCCTAGGAGACCGTATCACTCTCATAGATAGAAATGGAAATACGTTTTCGGGTGTCTTTATTGAAACGACAGAAAATGAAGTTATTTGGGTAAATACTGCCACAATGAGTCTAAGTATTTCTAACAAAAAAGGGTTAACGATTAGTAAAGTTTAAATATTTAAAACATCTCACTCTACTTTACCAACACTGCCTCCACAATGGATGTGTTTTTTTATGGTTTTTAAGCGAAACAAATAAAAGCTTTGGGACATATAATCCCAAAGCTTTTTTATTTATGAAACTAACTTTAATCCGATGCTGGCGCTTAAAATAATGAAGATAAATAAAATTCGTTTCCAATCTTTTGATTCACCATAAAAAAGCATTCCGATAATCGTTCCCCCTACAACACCAATACCCGTCCAAATTGCGTAGGCCGTCCCCATCGGAATCGTATTCATTGAGAAGTTGAGTAACGTTAAGCTGATAAAGAATCCAAGGAATAGAAAAACAAGTGGTTTCCAACTTCTACTTACGCTATATTGATTCAACATTGCGACACCAAAGGTTTCAAATACCCCAGCAACAATTAACGATAACCATGCCATTATTCCTCATCCTCCTTCTGCTCTTGATCATCTGTCACTAACTTTAACCCAATGACCCCTACTAGTAACAAACCGATTAATAGTATTTTAATAATATTAAAAGGTTCTTCAAAAAATATTATTTCCGATAGAACTGCCCCAGCTGTACCCAATCCTACAAATACTGCATAGACCGTACCTGCTGGTAGTTCCTGTGTTGCTTTGATTAATAAATAATTACATATAAGGATAGCAACGATCGTACCAATCCATTCCCACAATTCATCTGCATGGGCTAATCCAATTACCCAAAAAACTTCTAGAAATGCAGCTAGAAAAACTTTTAACCAAGATTTCATTTTTTTCCCTCCAAACAAAAAAGCCTTAGAGATATTGTTCATATCTCCCAGGCTTTTATCCTTCCGTGACACAGTAAACAAACTGTGAGTTTTCTCTCGGACCAGACCATGAAATCATGCGGAACCCTAGAAAACATTTAATTATCCAATTAACTTAATTATGTCACATTTTTATTTTCGGTTCAAGGAATGTCACATAAAATAACGCGTAACTCTAGATATAGCAACGTTTTTAGTATTAACAACGTTATAGTTTAAAAGGGAACGAACGATTAAGCGCGAGTTAAAAAACGACCATTAGTTAGCTCTGACTTACTTCCTTAGTTAAATAATATTGAAATAAGCTAATCCCTAACGCTACACCTAAAGAACATGAAAAGGCAGTCAAAATAAGCCACTCACCTTTTACAATTAAATTAAATAAAATACAACCTATAAAAAAACAGACAAAGTATTTTAGAAACATAAAGAACAGTTTAAACATCATATTCCCTCCGCTAATCTACCGTTAAAGGTGATTATATAAACTTATTTCATTAATTTATCATTGTCTCAGAAAAAACTTCGTTTAATTAAGAAAGTAAAATAAAAGAAGAAAGGCTATAGCCGCTAAAATACTTCCACCTAATAACACAACCCCTTGAGCAAGGAAAAATATCGATACTCGCCTTTTATCTTTTATTCGTGCATATTCCTTAGCAAAAGACCAATGAAGGGGAACAAAAAATAAAGAAAATAAAACTCCTATACTTAAAAAAATAATTATAAAAATAAGAAATAGAGGAATTCCTACATCTAAATATAAACTAGGGAAAATAAAAAATGGCATTATAAGCCACCATCCATATGTAAAAAACATTAGTACTAACATAATTAGTATTAAAAATATATTCTTCTTTACTATTTGCTTATAAGTATTCATCATCACTCCCCTTCTCTTCTTATTCTATTTTAACAATTCATGTGAAATATTGGTAACTCCTATTAGTGCTTCTTTTATTACCATATATCGTTCCCTTTCCAAAGGTTTACTTTATCAGATATGATAACATTAAGTAGTTTTATAGGAGGGATGGCATGGCGAAGGATGAAAATGGATTTGAACCAATTAGCGAGGAAGAATTAATCGAACTAGTTCTCGAAGAACAACAAAAGGCGTTGGAAAAAGAGCGAGAAGAACGGTTAGACGGTGTGAATAATCCAACAAAAAAATCAAAGCCGGTACGCCTTTTTGCTTGGATAATGGCTATTATGCTAACCTTTAGTACATTCGCTGTTATTTTTGAGATTTTCTCTATACCTGCCATTGAATTTTTAAAAGTATCTTCAAGACTTTCTAGTCAAGAAGATATTCAAACTTATAAACAAGCCGTAGTGGAAATTAAAACGAATGACGGTAAGGGTACTGGATTTGCTATATCAGAGGATGGGTACATTGTTACAAATGATCATGTTATTGATGACGCTCTCACCATTACAGTCATTTTTCCAAATGATCACCTTTATGAAGGCGAAGTAGTTGAGACATATCCAGAAATCGATTTAGCTATTTTAAAAGTGGATGATGACGATTTACCTTATTTAACATTGGCCGATACGTATACACCAACAACAAATGAAAGCATTTATTTTATTGGAAATCCACTATACTTTACTGGGATTGCCAATGAAGGAAAAGTAATTGACTATACCCTTCTTTCTGATTGGGATGAAGAAGTCCTTATGCTAGATGCACCTGTATATAAAGGAAACAGCGGCAGTCCGGTTATAAATAAAGAAGGTAAGGTAATTGGCATAGTCTTTGCTACATTAAAAGATAAAAAATATGGCCATGTTGGACTTTTTATTCCAGTTGATTTACTTCAAGAGCAGTTAAAAATACTTTAATTCAAAAAGTATCACTATTATATAACGAAACTAAAATTTCACTTGATTCTTTTTGGTTAGAACCTTCTTGTCTGCTTATTTAAAATTGGCCTTTTAAAATCTTTGTCAACCTAGTTTACATAAATGGTTTGGTTATATAATATGTGACGTTTTCTTACTAAGCTCTAGTAGCGTTGTAAAGAAATATAAACGATCCTGCCATCCAACAGAATCCGATCAATTTAGTTATCTTTTAATCATAACAGCGAGTATCCACATTACGAATGTGTATTGGAGGGTTTCAAAAATTGACCGTTCAAATAGAAATAAATACGATACGAGAAAAATGCATACGAACAAAAAGATTGCTTGTAAAAATCTCAACTTTCCAACTCCTAACATTTAAATTAGAATTTTTGCAGTAAGTACAAGCATTCTTCCTAGTTTATTCATTCATTTACTATATTATGAAACTAATATTTTCACCTTTCCTCTTTATCGTTTAATAAAAAGAAGGAGATATCTCATTTAGATATCTCCAACGCATCAATCAAATAATTCTTTTGCTAACAAACGATAAACATTCAAGCGTACTTCTTGCGAATGGGGAATCGTACAAATCATCGCCTCGTCAAAACCATATGTTTGTTGCTCTTGTCGTAATAGGTCTGCGACTTCTTTTGCCGTCCCAACAAAATGTTGATTTCTTGAATCCTCAATCCACATACGGTCCATTTCAGTTAACGGATAGTCTTTAGCTTCCTCTGGTGTCATCCGCAATTGATCCACTTGACCTCGCATAAACAGTAGACGAGCTATATCGGCAGGCTTTGCTTGGTATTCTGCTTCTTCCCTTGTTTCTGCAACAGTTACAAAATAAGAAACTATAATTTCTGGCTTTTCCATAAAAGCGGATGGAACAAAATTTTCTCTGTAAGCATCGAAAATTTGTTTGTTCATATAGCCATTAAAGAATTGAGCATATGAATACCCTAGCCCCATACGACCTGCTTGTATCGCACTATTTCCACTAGAGCCTAGCAACCAACTTTGCGGCAAAACTACATTTGTTGGAGAAGCTACAACCTTTTGATAATAAGGATTATTTGGTGCCTCATCATTTAAAAATTGTAATGTCCATTGAAGTTTTTCGTATAAATTATTTACTTGGGGCTGTCTTCCCTCCGCCAAGGCATACATAGCATAATGATCTCCACCAGGTGCACGGCCTGCCCCGAAGTCAATTCTTCCAGGTGCTAAAGCACTTAATGATTTGAATACTTCTGCCATTTTATAAGGTGAGTAATGCATAATCATTGTGCCACCTGTTCCAACACGGATTCGTTTTGTTTTTGCTGCTATATAAGCAGCTGTTATTTCAGGCGCTGAACTTGCAAAACCTCTCGTATTATGATGTTCAGCCAACCAAATCCGTTCATACCCTAATTGTTCAGTCACTTCCGCTAATTCTACAGCTTTTATTAATGCGTCCGGGGCGGTATTCCCTTTTGTCACAGGCGCTTGATCTAACACACTTAATTTCATCTTGTTTTACCCCCTCCATTTTTCATATTTAGAGAAGTAAAAAAGAAAACTTATCTAAATGATTGGATTTAATTTCATTGTAAAAATTTCGAGTGAAAAATGCTAACTACTCGACTTGAACATTTGTCGAATAGCCTCTACCATTTTATATTTTATGTCTTTTCCTTTTATTTTGACGACTTAATATGACAGACAAACACTTTTACGATAACTATTTCGTCAATTTAGTTGACGAAAATTCTTCTCCTACTATCTTTATGTTAATCCTTTCTCATTATTACTTTATTTTTAACCAATTTATTTTTGTTATGTTAAGAATATGATGATTCTTCTAGTTTTCTCGACACTTTAATTTCTTAAAATATTTAAATTGTAAACTAAGATGACAATTATTATAGTAACCATTACTTTAATAAAGCTTATTTGTAAACATCCTTTTAAAAAGTTTTATTCCAAACTATTTTACTAATAAAATAGTGAATACACCTTCTTTAATCGACAAAGGTATTTTCTCGAAATAGATTTATCGTAAACTAAGTTGACAAATAAATCCTCGCTTTTTCTTTTTAAAAAGGTGCAAAACTTGTCTTTTCCTGAACAAAGTTGGATTTTTAAAGTTTCTTAGAAAATCATTAATTTTTATCCACCCTTCGACATTTTTTCAATTAAATATCTATTATATGTAAACTAGGTTGACAAAAATTTTCACCCACTTTCCTCTTCCTCCAATTAAATGAAATGCTGTAGTGTACCTAGAATAGGAAACTGACCTTAATATTTTTCCTATCACCATTTTCTATAAAACGACATCTATCATTGATAATTGTATTCAAAGAACATGTTTTAACAGCAATACAACAACACATATCATAAGTAAAAATTATAAACTTACATAAATAAACATAAAATTTACTTATATAAATATGTGATATGATGAATGGGAAATAGTTATTAAAAAATTCTGATTTTAGGGGGCATACGATGATTAAAGGTTTGCATCACGTTCAAATAACAATTCCACAGGGAATGGAAGATGAGGCGAAAAAGTTTTATTGTGATGTATTAGGTCTACAAGAAATTGAAAAACCTGATTCGCTTAAAGGTCGCGGAGGATTTTGGTTAACTATTGGTGATAAAGACGTCCATATTGGCACAGAGGATGGTTTTGATCGGACGAAAACAAAGGCACATATTGCTTACGAGGTAGATAATCTTGCCTATTGGAAAACAAAGCTGACACAAGAAAATATAAAATTATTAGATGGCATCCCTATACCAAACTTTGATCGTTTTGAATTTAGAGATCCATTTGGTAATCGAGTCGAAATGATTCAATCTTTAAATCCCTAAATCTACTTTTTGTTAATACTATAAACAAAAGGAGTGTTCATTTAAGAGCACTCCTTTTTATATATTGTTATATAATGCCCGGGAAGAAGTATTCTACAGCAACGACAATGAGGATAATAACACCAGCGATTGCTGGTACTAACGAAAGATATTTTAGCCACTTTCTCTCTGCTAGTTTACCTACAATATAAAATACAAAACCAAGGGTTAATAATGTAATCGAAAGGATTAAAAGATTTATTAACATGACGTCTTTCCACCTCCCCCTGTCCTACTCTATGACTATAGAGTTAAAACGGTGTGAGTAAAAAGACTAACGTAGGAAAATTTTTAAAACTCTTTTCAAAGGTAAACGAACAACCCCATTATTTCTTAATCTAAAGACTCCAATTGACTTTCGATTTCTTCTCTTCGATCTTCTAAAAATGGGGGTAAGTCTAATTTTTCTCCTAAAGTTTCGATATCGGCATCCACTATAAATCCTGGTCCATCTGTAGCGATTTCAAATAATATTCCGTTGGATTCACGGAAGTATAGACTTTTAAAATAGTATCGATCCACGATTCCCGATGAAGAAAAACCACGAGCTTTCACCTGTTCTTCCCAATAAGCTAATTCTTCGTCATCTTTAGCCCGTATAGCCAAATGGTGTATGCTACCTTTCCCAGGTTTTTCATTTGCCCCGTCTAATTGTTTTACTACAATTTCACCAAAGCTTTCTCCTTCAATGGATTGAAGAAGTATCTCTTCTTCTGAACTTTCCTTTACTACATACCCGAAAAGTTCAGTTAACGTACGTTCCAGTTTGTTTCTGTTTTTTACTGTGATTTCAATAGCGCCCATACCTAATATTTGATGTTCTTTCGGTACATTTGACTTTTCCCAATTCGTCCACTGTTCTGGTATCCGTTCACCATCGTTGTTTATTAATATTAACCGCAACCCTTCCGGATCTTCAAATGGCAATGCCATTTTCCCTGCGTAACGCGTGATTTCTTCATGCTTTACATGAAGTTGTTCAAAACGTTGTTTCCAATAATGTAAACTTACCTCTGAATTTACAAGTAGACCAATTTGTGTAATAGCATTTGTTCCACGATGCGTTCTCCCTACCATCGGGATTTCAAAGAAAGTTAACCCCGTCCCAGGGCTTCCAATCAAATCTCCAAAGAATAAATGATACATAGATGGGTCATCCTGATTCACCGATTTCTTCACTCGACGCAACCCTAGTATATTTTTATAAAACTCATCATTCTTTTTAGCATTTTTCGTAATCATTGATATATGATGGTGCCCTAAAATCGTTGCCATAATCCCGTCTCCTCCGACCTTTTATATTTTTCCACTTATTCCACCTCATTTTATCTCGAATTCGAGATAATTTCAATGAATTAATATTGTATTTTTTAAATATGTTTTCCAAAAGAAAAAGCGTTCCTTCATAGGAACGCCCATACTTAAAAAATATAACTTAATACTAAACCTAATGATAATAAAAGGGAAAATAATGTGTTCGTTATAGCCGTTGACTTCATGGCTACTCTCATAAATTGGGGTTCCGTTGCACCCTTTTTGAAGCCTTGAATAGCAGAAATTGGTTTTTTAATACTGAATAAAACAACTAATGCCCACGGACTAACTTGTCCCATCAACACAAGAACAATAATCCACAAATAGGATATACCGAAAGCAACCGCTAACGCCTTTACCCCTTTTTCTCTACCAAGAAGAATCGCTAACGTTTTTCTACCGCCCTTTGTATCTTCTTCAATATCTCGAATGTTATTGGACATATTAATTGCCCCTACTAATATACCAATCGGAATCGAGATTAAAACAGAACTTAAAGTAACAGTATCTGCTTGAATAAAGTACGAAATTAGCACAAAACCTGTCCCCATTAATGCACCAGAGAATAATTCCCCAAAAGGTGTATAAGCAATCGGGATCGGGCCGCCAGTATATAAATAGCCGACCGCCATACCAAATAAACCTATGACAACTAACCACCAGCTACTATTCATACAAATATAAATACCGATTAAAGCAGCAATAACATATAACAATAATGCTACTGTTAACACATTTTTTGGTTTTAAACCGTGTCGAACAATTCCTCCACCAATACCTACGGAGTCAGCTGTATCTAAGCCACGCTTAAAGTCGTAATACTCATTAAATAAATTCGTTGCAATTTGCAAAGCTAAGCAAGCTACCATCATTGCAATAAACATGAACCAGTTAATGTTAGCATCAAACAACGCAATAACCGTTCCTAAAATAACCGGAGCAAAAGTGGCTGTTAATGTATGTGGGCGAGTCATTTTCCACATTAATTTTGCGGGACTCATTTGATTTTCATTTTCCATGAATCGTTTCAACTTACCTCTCTTTTATAGTTTTCACATTCATAATTATATCAAATATAATAGTTTGCTCAAATCCGTTTTCTGCTAGGCAGAATTGTACACAAAAAAAGGTTCTAAAAAGAACCTACAATTGACTTGTAGGTTCCTTTTCTTTATGCACCTGTATAAATGAAATAATCTACTTGCATTGACTTTAAAAAACCTGCTTTCTCATATAGGGCAAGGGCTCTGTCATTGTCAACTTCCACTTCCAGCATAACGAGTTTTTCTCCATTGCGCTTAGCGAAATGTTTCACCCAATTTAGCAAGGCGGTTCCTATACCTATTCCTTGTTTTTCGGGATGTACTGCCAAAGCTGTCACCCATTGCACTTCCCCTTCCTTTGAGGAAGTAACCGTTCCAACAATTTCGTCTTCCACTACGGCAACCCATAAAATTCTTCCAGCAGTCACCGTATTATAAGTGATTAGTTCGATCGATTCTTCCCGTAAATCACCAAAGGCATCACTAAAAATTGTAATTAAAGCTTCCTTATCCGTTGAATCTATGTAGGGACGAATAGAAATCGTATTGGAAGGTTCCATTGCTTCAGGTTTTGCTTCAAAAGTGGCTTCTGAGAAACTATAGGAATAGCCGTATTTTTCAACAAACTTCCTTCTCGCTTTATCACTTTCGATAACGAGGGCAAGTTCACCTTCAGCTCCTCGTTGATGTAACCCATCACCAAGTACTTTTAAAATCGCTTCATCCAATCCGATTTCACGATACATCGGCGCTATTAAAATAGACCATTCATACGTATTTAAACCCATATGATCTATACTACTTGCTACACCAACGAGTTGATCTTGTTCATCATCGTAAGCAAGAACAAAAAAGCCTCTCACATTATATTGTCTGGACTCTAATAAATTTAAAACAGAGCTATAACTATATTTATCTACCTCGAAGGCAGTCTCACATAATGTTTTAATTTCGTTATAGGTTTCTATATCAATTGGAAATGATGCGGTAATAATTGAAAAGTTCATTAAATTGCTCCCTGTTCTTTTAACTTGCCTTCATTTTAGAGGAACTCACGTTATAAGTGCAAGGGCATTCGACGAATTACATGGAATTACCTCCGATTCATAATATACCAGCTTGTTTAAGCATATTAGCATATATACCATTCGTCTCCATTAATTCCTGTTGTGTACCCGCTTCAACCATTTGCCCTTCTTGCATAACAAATACGATATCAGCATTACGAACTGTATTAAGTCGATGCGCAATGACAAAGCTTGTTCTCCCCTCCATTAATACATCTAATGCCTGTTGAATTTTCACTTCTGTCACCGTATCAATACTACTTGTCGCTTCATCGAGTAATAAAATAACTGGATCTGCTACAAAAGCCCTCGCAATGGATAATAACTGTTTTTGACCTTGCGAAATTTCACTACCATCGGAAGTTAAAATGGTATTGTACCCATTCGGAAGCTTTACAATGAAATCATGGGCATTTGCTTTTTTGGCAGCCTCTTCAATTTCTTCATTCGTTGCATCGAGTCGACCGTATCGAATATTCTCATAAATACTTGCTTCAAAAAGAAAAGAATCTTGTAGCACGAATGCCATTTGGCTACGTAACGTCTCACGTTTTAACTTTTGTACATCGATACCATCAAATAAGATTGTTCCTTGCTCCACATCATAAAATCTAGCAATCAATTGCATAATTGTCGTTTTGCCAGCCCCTGTTGCACCGACTAAAGCAGCAGTTTGACCTGGCTTCACATGGAAACTAACATCTTTTAAAGTGTGGGCTTGTTCAGCTAACTCATATTTAAAGGAAACATGACGAAATTCAACATCCCCTAGAAGTTTATGTCGCTCATCCACTTCTCCCCCATCTTTTTCTACTGTTTCATCCATTATGGAGAAGACACGTTCCGCCCCTGCAATTGCAGATAATACTGTATTCATTTGGTTTGCCAAATCATTTAATGGGCGAGTAAATTGGCGGGCATATTCTGTGAATACAACAATTGTTCCAATTGTGACATGCCCTTTAAAAGCAAGTAATCCGCCAATTCCAGCTATGATTGCAAAACTTATATTATTTAAAAAGTTCATTACCTTTGGAATATAACCGGAGTATGTCAAAGCCCAAAAGCCCGTTCTTCTTAACCGACTATTCTTTTCGCAAAATTCTTTTTTTACCCGTTCTTCCTGGGAAAATGCTTTTACAACTTGTTGACCTGATATCGTTTCTTCTATCATTCCATTCAAAGCACCTAAAGCTGCCTGCTGTTCTTTAAATAACTTCCCAGTTCTTCGAGTGATCCATCGAGTAGCTATAAACATGGCTGGAATAATGATCATCGTTAATAGCGTTAACAATGGGCTTAAGCTTAGCATGACAATGAAGGTACCTGTTAACGTTAGAATGCTTGAAAATACTTGAATAAAAGAACTATTTAAAGTAGCACTTACCGTTTCCATATCGTTAGTTGCACGGCTCATCAATTCACCATGTTGCCTTTTATCGAAAAAGGCAATAGGTAAATGTAAAAGGTGGTGGAAAAGACCTGTACGCATTCGATAAATCGTCTGTTGTGCGATGCCAATCATCCAATAATTTTGGAAAAATAACGATAATGCTAAAACAAAATAGATAATAATTAATCCAACGATTAATAATGGCATCCCACTAAATTTCTCTTTCATAACGTATTCATCAATCATATGACCGATTAAATACGGCCCTAATAGAGACATGACAGAGCTTAAGACTACTAGCAGTAAAACAGCAATGAGTAGTGCCCTTTGCTCGTCAACAATTTTCCAAATGCGAAGCAATGTGTTCTTCCAATTGTTTGGACGAGGTCCCTTCTTTTTTTGAACAGAATTTTTTACATCTTCCTTTGTTAATACTGGTTCGTAGCCAAATGGTTTACGAATAAAGTTCACTACGCATCCACCTCCCGCTCTTGTTGGGATAGTACAATTAGTTTATAAACTTCACTCGTTTCATATAATTGTTCGTGAGTGCCATAGGCGATGACCTGTCCTTCATCGAGCAATAATATTTTATCCGCTTCTTTTGCTGTGCGAATTTTCTGCGTTACTACGAGCATCGTTGCCCGCTCCCTTTTTAACGCTTCCCAAAAAGCCGTTTCGGTCTTTACATCTAAAGCGCTAGTGCTATCATCTAAAAGTAATATTTCCGACTTCCGTATTAAAGCACGGGCAATCGAAAGCCGTTGTTTCTGCCCGCCCGAAAGGTTAACCCCTTTTTGACCGACACGTGTTTTATATTGCTCAGGGAAATTTTCCACGGTCTGATGAATTTGAGCTTGAGTTGTTGCCGCTCTTACTTCTTCCATCTTAGCCCCTTGTTTGCCCCAACTAACATTTTCATAAATGGAACCTGTAAATAGCATAGACTGCTGTGGAACATAACCAATGATGGATCTTAATTTCTCTAATGGCCATTTGGATATTTGTTGTCCATTAATATAAATTTCCCCTGAAGTGGGTTCATAAAATCTAAGAATTAAGTTTAGTAGAGTGGATTTCCCTGCTCCCGTCGCCCCCATAATAGCAATTGTTTCTCCAGGAGAAACTGTAAAGGAAACATCCTTTAATATTGATTTTTTTGTATTTGGATATTGAAACGATACATGTTCGAAACGAAGGGACTCAGAATGTTGTATATCGGGAGAAAGACTGTTTACATCTTTATATTCTTCAATCCCGCTTTCAATTAACAATATTTCTTCCATCCGTTCAGAAGAAGCCTTCGCCCGAGAAACCGCATTAATGATAAAAGCAAACATTGAAAAGGAACCGGTCATCCGCAACGCGTAGTTAACAACCGCCACTAATTCCCCTACTTGTGCACTTCCGTTACGCACATCAATCGAACCGAACCATAAAGCTGCAAGTAAGCTGACATTCATGACAAACAACAACACTGGTTGGATTAGCTCCATCATTCGAAGAGCTTTTATCGTATCTATTTTTAAATGGTTCGAGACATCTTGAAAACGTGATGATTCATAGTTACCACGCATATAGGCCTTTACTAAACGTATCCCTTGGAGGTTTTCTTGAAGGACTCGGTTTACCCGATCTAATCGACGTTGGACTTCCCCGAAAAAATGAACGCCCTTTTTAACGATGATATACAAGAAAATCATAAGAAGTGGAGTCCCGATTAATAAAAAAAGGGCCATTTTTGGATTAACAACAAAAGCCATTATTAAACTTCCCACTGCTGCTAACGGAGCACGAAGCATAATGCGTAAACTCATGAATAATACGGATTGTACTTGTTGGACATCGCTCGTTAGTCTCGTAATCAGTACCGAAGTTGGAAACCGTAAATAGGTTGCCATTGTAAAGGACTGAATTTTACTAAATAAAGCGTTTCGTAAATCAAAACCAAAACTTTGGGCTGTATGGGAGGCAAAATAGGAATTAATAATGCCACTTAAAAATGCAGCAATAGCGAACATAATTAATATAAAGCCCCAATAACCGATTGTTCCTAAATCCTGTGCGATTATACCGCGATCAATAATCTTAGCAATTATTAATGGTTGAATAAGCTCTACCGATAATTCAATGAGCATTAAACAAAACGCTATCATTGCGGGCCATTTATATGGCTTCACATAACTAAAAACCGTTTTCATGATACACCCCTAACAAACCCCTCTATTATAGATGGCATAAATATTAAAATATCCAAAAGTTTACAATTTTTTCACATTTTCGTTGTATATTGTATTTTTCTGACTTTACTACCTATTTTTGATACCTATTCGTATAAATAAGCATAATGCAAATCTTAAATTTTTGCCAACCGCCTAAAGTTGTAAAAGGATAAAAATTCCTAGTATTAGGAGTATTCATTAATAGAAATAAAATTTTTAATGACTGTTTTCCCAATTGGTTAATATTTCATTATTTGTAAACGTTTAAATACCTACACTACTAGTTATTTCGAAAACTTCAACCACTACCCTAGTACTATCTAATTTGTTATCCAATATTGAATCTTTAGGCACCGAAACTAGTATTTAAATTCACTCTACCATATTCCCGTTCATTATTTCTATCATGCATCCTTGTATTTATACTAGTTTAAAATTATCATTGTCTATCCTATCAAATAGTACTAAAGTCGCGTAAATTTCCAATATCAAAATCTTACTATTAGTTTAGGAATGACTATTTACTGTAAAATCTCTATAATAATAGTATAAATATAGGATACTCGAGGAGTCGGATGCTGATGCGCGAAGAAAAAACGAATATTATTGATGAAAATTTAGTAAATACATCTCCTTTTCCATCTTTTGCACTGAATCGACATGGTAGTGTTGTCCTTTGGAACGATTTAAGCGAAATATATTTTGGCTACTCTATAGATGACTTTGTAAATAAAAATTCATCATTAAAAGATAACTTACTATCTGCCCTATCTGAAGAAGCCTACAATAGATTACTAATAGGGAATGAGTCGATACGCTTTGAACAAGTTCAACTTTTAACGACTGAGGATTCATTCATCGACGCTACATTGATTGCCTCTCCGGTTTTCATTAAAGGTGAACCTTCCATTCTAGTTACTTGTCTTTTAGATTCATTATTTACTAAACTCAATGATTCTACCCAAGCTTTAAAAGATTTACAAAACGGCTTATACTCGTCATTCATGATGGTAACGATTGATGAAGAAGGACTGATTATTCATTGTAACCAATCTTTTCTTAATACGAGTCACTGGACACCAAAACGTGTATTAGGAAAAACTTTTTGGCAGCTTTTCCCCGAAGATGAGAAAAGCAAAAAAGTAGTTGAAACAATTTGGAGAACAATATCTTCTGGCCAAATATGGCAAGGCGAAGTAGAAAAAATAACGAAAGATGGTTTACCATATTGGGTTGATTTAACTGCTATCCCAACTTATTCAGAGATGGATAAACAGTACCAATATGTATTAATCGAAAAAGATATTACGAGTCAAAAGAATATACAACATAAGCTTGAGAAAATTGCTTACATTGATCCTGAAACAGGATTAATGAATACTCACCGTCTGGAAATTATCGTGAATGAAATGATAAATGAAAATCGTCATTTCTCGTTCGTTTATTTAAGTATTGATAAGTTTTACACGTTAAAAGAGTTACACAATCATCAAATGGAAACCAACTTAATTATCGAATTTACAAAACGAATGAAAATATATTTCCAAGACAGCCATATGGCACGAATTAATGAAAATGAATTTGTTGTCATTACGCCTCTTGGCGAGTGGTTTATACAAGGCTTTTTAACTTATTTAAAGCAAAACCCTATTTATGATGGAAATATAGCAGTGCCCATTTCAATAAGTGGTGGGATTACCCGTTCACCTCAAGATCAGTCAACTTTTTCCCATTTAATGAAAGCTTCCCTTGCTACCATTTCTACCGTTCGTGAAGCTGGTGGAGATAGCATTGTTTCATTATCAAATGCAACACATAAAGCAATTAACCGAAAATCAATTATTGAAAAAAGACTTTTATTCGCCCTTGATCAACAACATTTAAAAGTACTTTATCAACCGCAAGTGAATATCCATTCTGGGAAGATTGATGCAGTAGAGGCACTTGTTCGGTGGGAAGATGATGAAATCGGCGTTGTCTCACCTGATGAGTTAATTCCAATAGCAGAAGAAACGGGTTTAATTAATAACATTGGTTCCTTTGTCATTGAAGAAGCTTGTAAGCAAGCAGCTAAATGGCATAATGAAGGATTAGATTTAAAGATTAGTATTAACTTATCTGTACGCGAATTCCGGGACAAAAACATGGCCAAAACCATTTTAGAAACGTTAGAAACTACTCGCTGTCCAGCAAACTTAATTCAAATTGAAATTACAGAAAAGTTTGCCCTAGAAGCAGAAGCAGAAACATCGATTATTAAACAAATGTTAAAACTCGAAAATGAAGGAATCGTCTTTATTCTTGATGACTTTGGAACTGGCTATGCTTCATTCCGTTATATGCAGCTATTACCTATTAAAATATTAAAAATTGACCAAATGTTTATTAGTTCTCTATTGAAGTCCGAAAAAACCCAACGCCTCATTAATGGTATGGTGCAATTTGGTAAGTCCATGAACTTAACTGTACTTGCAGAAGGTGTTGAAACAAAACAGCAACAACAAATATTAAAAGAATACGGTTGCGATGCCATCCAAGGATACTTAATTAGTAAACCTGTTACCCATGACGCGATTAGAAAACTAATTAAATTACCTATGAAGTAAATTTTTGAGGAGCCTAAAATTATAGGTTCCTCTTCTTTTTAAAATATTAAAAAAACTGCAGGCCTCAAATTCATTCGAGCGCTTGCAGTTTTATTTGGCTATTTAATTTTTTGCCTTCGTTTTGCCCTTGCGTAGGATTGCATGGAAGTTCTACCTTTATGAAACATTCTCATAACCATTTGTACAATTACCTCTGCAAAAACAAGCCCCATCGCAATAGCACCGGAAATCATAAATACACGCATGCCATTTTGAATCCCCATATTATAGTCTAGCTCGACAATATTTCGCATCGTATTATAGGCAATTCCACCAGGTACCAACGGAATA
The DNA here is from genome assembly GCF_014836845.1 of Ureibacillus galli. Classification (GTDB taxonomy): domain Bacteria; phylum Bacillota; class Bacilli; order Bacillales_A; family Planococcaceae; genus Ureibacillus; species Ureibacillus galli. Next base: position 62,314 of record NZ_JACSQA010000013.1, on the reverse strand, counting down.
ATGCCCGAAACATTAAAAATAATCATCGGCATTTTAAAGCGACGGGCAAAAATTTGGGCTACAAGCGCAACAACGAATGCCCCTAAAAATGAGGCTTGTACTTCAGTCACATTAATTTCGTAAAGGATATAGTATACCATCCACCCAATCGAACCAACCAAACCGCAATATGGGATTGCTTTTGTAGGTGCGTTAAAAATGACACCAAAGCAAGCTGTAAATATAAAACTAAATAATGCTTGTATAATAAACTCCATATTCATTCTCCTTAAGAAGCCACAATAAGTGCAATACCTGCTCCAATTGCAAAGGCTGTTAAAAAGGCTTCTGCCCCTTTAGCAATGCCGGCTGTAAAATGCCCTGCCATTAAATCACGTACAGCATTCGTGATGATTAAACCTGGAACAAGGGGCATGACACCACCAACAATAATTTTGTCCATTTCTTTACCTAACCCAAACTGTACCGCTAAAGAGGCAATTAGTCCGACAACTAATGCAGCTAAAAATTCCGAGAAAAACTTTACCTTTGTCATCTCTTGTATAATAGTCACGACGAAAAATCCTACCCCTCCAGCCACGAAAGCAGCAGGCATATCTGACCAGTAACCATTTGATAAAACTAAAAAGCAACTACTGGCAACAGAAGCAGCTAATATTTGTAGATGCACTGGTAAAAAGTAATTCGTCTTTTGTATTTTTTTTAACTCATCATAAGCCTCTTCCAAAGTAATCGTTTGGCTAGCAAGCTTCCGCGAGACATTATTGACCTTCGCAATTTTGTGCAAGTCCGTAATTCTTGCAGCTATGGACGTAATTTTCGTAACTTGTTTTTTTCCTAAGGATAATATGATTCCTGTTGGAGTTACATAACTTTGAGCATCCTCAATATTTTGGGAGCGAGCCATTCGAAGCATTGTATCTTCTACTCGGTAAGTTTCCGCGCCGCTTTCCATCATAATTTGGCCAGCTAATAAAAAACAGTTTAGTGCCAATTCAAAATTTTGTTCATTGTTCATATTCTTGAGTCAATCTCCTTTTTCTCCATGCTCATATTATCGAACAGTAAGGATTATCTCAATACAAACATTATTTATTTTTATTTTAATTGTGGTAATTTTGTCCATTTTATAAACAATAGGGGCATGACATTCTTACAAAGGGAATGACACCTCCCTGTAACAGTACCCCTTCTTTAATTAAATGGTCAATCTTAGGTGTACATGGAAAAAAGTACAATTCAGTTTATGCTCTGAATTGTACCATTTCCCTAAACTAGAAATTTTTTTGTTGTTATTTTAGTTTCACACTACTCAGGGCATCGAAATTTTGTAAATGATAACTTTTCACTTCATCCCTTGAAACTGTATATAAAGCGTCTCCAATGTATAGCATACGCGTAATTAAGGCATCCCAGTTTTCATACTCTTCCCCTTGTTTCGCCGGAGTGATTAAATTTCCTTTTAGTTCGATACCATTATCGGCCGTAATTTCATATATAACAGCCCCTGTACCTTTATATTCGACTTCGTATTCCCCTTTCCCTTCATAAACCGTCACAGGGAAGCCAAAGTAGTTATATTCTTCATTTCTAAATAACGCCTTATGGTTATATTCCATTTCCGAATGGGTACCACGTCCACCAATTACAACGGAGTCTTGTTCCTTTGGATTGGAGTAGTCTGTAATATCAAATAAGGATATTTTAATCCCCTTTGTTGTTATAATAGGCTGTTTAGAAACACTATCTACCTTTGATTCTGTATCGTATCCTATCCCGATTAAATGATGATCATCTAACGGATGAAGATAATTACTGTATCCAGGGATTTTCAATTCTCCTAACACTTTTGGTTGTTTCGGATTTTGTAAATCAATAACAAAAAGTGGATCTACTTGTTTAAAGGTCACAATATAGGCTTTATCCCCCATAAATCGGGCAGAGTATATTCGTTCCCCTTTTGCTAAGTCTGTTACTTCCCCTACTTTTTCAAGTTTGTCATTGTAAATAAACAGATGATTTTTAGTAGATTCATTCGCACCGCCCCAAGCATCTCCTTCTGTAATTGCTACCCGGAAGTAACCGTTAAATTCATCCATTGAAAATTGATTTAAAAGACTTCCCTTAATGGAAGTTGATGCTAAAAACTCCACTTTCATTCCATCAATCTTAAATTTAAAAATATCCGTATCGGATGGTCCAGCAGGTAAAATAGCTATATCCGTTGAAACTTCTGATTTCGTTTCTTTTTCTAAAGTTCTAGGTAAATAATTAACCGCTGTTAAATAAAGGGCATTTTCCGACATGTATAACGATGAACTACCGCCTAAAAAACCTTTTGTTTCGATTTTTTTCTCCTCAAAATTGTCCAAATCTATAGATGAAATAATCGTATAATTTGGTTCATTGGATCCTGGCAAAATCGTCAATTGTTCCATTTCCACCGGTTTTACTTCTTTATCTTGGGCACTGTCATAAACGTATGGTCGCAATTCAACTTCTTTACCCTCTGATAATAACCAATATTCTGGCGCCTTATTAGACACAATATACAGGATATTATTATATTTCCGAACCCCGTTTATTGATCCATCCTGTGCAAATTCTCTTATTAACTTAGGTTTAGATGGATTTTTCATACTATAAAAAGCTACTTTAGTCATACTATTCCCACTAACATTTCCATCTTTTTTTGTCTCTACATAATCATCCATAACGACGATTAACATATTTTGATGAATCATTAGTTGAGATGGATAACTGTTTCCATCTAATGGGATTTTACTAGCTATTTTTAAAGATTTTGGATTTGTCCCATCTGTTATAATTATTTGATTATCAACAGTAGAATAAATATACTTTCCATCCGTTACGACGATATCGCCTTCTTCAATGTTCTCTATTTGATTGTTTGTCGTAGAGAAGGAATCAGTACTCCCGTCACTCGTTGCCCCTGACATTTCACTCGAAGATTTCATGTCAGAACTTTCCTCTACTGTTGTTTCAAACATCGAATGGTTTTTCACATCTGTATTAATGGCGTTTTGGAAAAAGTCTTCTAACTCTTGAATGGATGTAATTTTTTCAAGTTTCTCTATAACGTTAAATTCCACTTCTTGTTTCTTTGTATTGAAAGGTTTTTCTTTAAATGCCTCTTCTTCAATATGAAGGACGTATTGACCCGGCTGTAAATTTTCAATTGAAATGGACTGTTTATTTTGTTCCAAAGTAATATCGCCCTTTACCTTCTCCCCAGCTGCATTTGTAATATAAATGAATTCTTCTTGAATACTATTGGCATGCATTTTATGGGAAAAATGGACATGGTATGGTTGATTTATAAAAACAGTTGAAGAAGCGCTGACCTCAACTTTTTTCCCTAGTATCCATACACTTACGATGGCAATAAAAGCGATGGCCATCAAAAGGATTCCACTAATATATAATCGTTTTTTCATCTGTTTCCTCCCCTTATGAGTTTATTTAACCCATTAGACTTTTATTTGTTCGTTTCGTTACAACTTTTTAAATAATTTTTTCCAAATAAAAAAGTGTGGAGAAAGTTTGATTTCTCCACACTTTAAATTATATAATTTGACGTTTAACTACCATTTTACAATTGTTGAGCGATGGGAAGTTTCTTTAATTATGACGCCACGTTTAGCCATCTTTTCAATATATTCGTCACCCGGAACAATCGATTCAGGCGGGTAAACACCACGTTCAGTAATCACACCGCTGCCCACCATTACGGCAACTGCTGCAATCGTACATGCTGTTGCACGGGCCATCGCAGTCATCGTCGTTTTTTCGTCCCTCTTAATCGTTAATTCATATTCATAAGTTAATTGTTCACCGGATTTTTCACCTGATACAATAACTCGTAATAAAACAGCATCTTCTTTATCTCCAAGGGCAAGCTTCTTCTTTAAAGCTTCGCGAACAACATCCCGGACAGCAACTTCTTTACCGTCGATTTCTACTTTATTGCCTTTATCTAAAAACCCTAAATCAGCAAGTAATTGAAACTTTTCTGCATGCCCTTTATAACGAATTGTTTTATATTCAAGGTTTTTGACATGAGGGAAAGTATTCGTTAACGTGGACGTACCACCAGAAGTATAAAAGGCTTCCAGAACGCCAAATTGATCAAAATAAATTGGCTCAATTCCTGAAAGAGATTTTACCTCTGTTAATTTCCCTTCCTTAATTACTTTTGCTGGTTCTGTATAATGGTCAATAACCCCTTCTAAAGAAAACACTTGTGTATAATTTAGTGGCGGTTCAGGATTAGTCGGAATACCACCTACATATAGCTTTATCGATTCAATCGTATCTAATTTAGAAGCACCATATCCCGCTAATATATTGATCATCCCAGGAGCTACACCTAAATCAGGGATTAATGTGACATTTTTCGCCTTCGCCTCTTCATGTAATGTCAAAATATGCTCCGTTACTTCCCCGATGTGTCCCCCTAAATCGACAGAGTGGACACCAACTTCAATGGCCGTTTTTGCAACTCTTTCATTAAATTCATAGAATAATGCGTTAACAGAAACGTCTCCTTTTGCCATGACGGTGCGTAACTCATCTTCATTTTTCGCATTTAAAGATACTACTTCGATTTTCGACGTTGAAAGAGAGTCAACGAATTGTTGAGCTGCATCCGTATCGATATCGGCTAAATATATTTTTTCTACATTTTCGATAGAGTTTAAATCCCTCGCTACTTCTTTCCCCATTAAGCCAGCGCCTAAAACTACAACTTTCATTAAACCCATCCCCTTTTTCTGCTTTAGTTTTCAGTATCAATTTGCGCTCGTTGAAGTTTCCCACTATAGTCAACGTAAATACTTTTCCATTCTGTATACACATCTAAAGCTGCTTGACCGGAATCCCGGTGACCATTTCCAGTTCCTTTTGTCCCCCCAAAAGGAAGATGAATTTCTGCACCAGTTGTTCCTGCATTTACGTAAACAATTCCTGTATCTAAATCTCTTTGTGCTTTAAATATTTTATTAATATCTTGTGAGAATATAGAACTCGACAAGCCAAATTTCACACTGTTGTTTACTTCAATCGCTTCTTCTAGACTAGAAACTTCAATTATACTTACGACTGGTCCGAAAATTTCTTCTTGGGCGATCACCATATCATTTTGCACATCTGTAAAAATAGTTGGTTCAAAATAATACCCTTTATCAAATGGTGGTGCTGTTAACGCTCTACCTCCAACTAGGAGATTCGCCCCTTCCTTTTTACCAATTTCCACGTAACGATTAATTTTTTCGAGAGCACCTTGATTAATAACAGGACCCACTTTTACTGTTGGATCAAGGCCATCCCCAATTGTTAACTGACCAATGGATTTAACAAGCATAGACTCCAATTCAGTTTTGACGTCTTTGTGGACAATCACGCGACTACATGCCGTACAGCGTTGACCAGCTGTACCAAATGCACTCCAAATAATCGCTTCCACCGCTAACTGTAAATTGGCATCATCCATCACAATAACGGCGTTTTTACCACCCATTTCAAGAGATACCTTTTTTAAATGTTTCCCTCCCAGTTCGGCAACTTTACTCCCCGTTTCCGTAGAACCTGTAAAGGAAATCACTTTGACATCTGGATGTTCAATCATTGCTGTCCCAACTGTCGAGCCAGCACCAAACACAACATTGGCAACACCTTCTGGTAAACCTACTTCTTCAAATATTTTCGCCATTTCATAGGCCATTAGAGGCGTTTCAGTTGCAGGCTTCCATACTACTGTATTCCCTGAAACGATTGCCGGAAACGCCTTCCAAGTTGCAATCGCAATCGGGAAATTCCAAGGCGTAATAAGCCCCACTACACCAATCGGCGCCCTAACACTCATCGCAAATTTATCTGCTAGCTCAGACGGAGTCGTCTCCCCAAATAGACGTCTTCCTTCCCCTGCCATATAAAAGGCCATATCAATTCCTTCTTGTACTTCTCCACGGGCTTCTTCAATTACTTTACCCATTTCCTTCGTCAAAATTTGGGCTAAATATTCCTTCTTCTCTTTTAATTTAAAACCAATTTCATATAAAAAATCTGCTCGTTTAGGGGCAGGAACTAATGCCCAAGCTTTTTGTGCTTTTTTAGCTGCAGCGACGGCCTCATCAACTTGAGCTTTTGTTGAAAGGGGCACATTTGCAAGCTGTTCACCATTAGCTGGGTTTACAACGGGTACTGTCGATAAACCATCATCTATCATCCATTTACCATCGATAAAGTTTCTAATTTCCATAACACCCTCCTATTTTCGCTCGAATTTCCGCTTATATTGTCTTTTATTCGACTTTTTCCATCCTAATTCCTCTATTCTTGTGATTTAGATTTTATGAATTTTTGAATGAAACCTTTCCGAGAGGTAAAACGTAACCTTAAATGGTATATATGTATTATTAAACTTAGGAGGATATGAATAATGAACAACCATGAAATTGACTACAAATTGCACGGGGATGATATGCAGTTTGTTGAAGTTGAGCTAGATCCTAACGAAACAGCCATTGCCGAAGCAGGCAGTTTAATGATGATGGACGAAGCAATTAAAATGGAAACGGTTTTCGGTGATGGCTCTAAAAATAGCGGCGGTATTATGGGGAAATTAATGGGAGCTGGAAAACGTTTAATAACAGGTGAAAGTTTATTTATGACGACATTTACTAATGTTGGAGAAGGGAAAAAGCATGTTTACTTCGCTGCTCCATATCCAGGAAAAATCATTCCAATGGATTTAAGTCAATATAACGGTAAAATTATTTGTCAAAAAGATTCCTTTTTAGCTGCTGCAAAAGGCGTTTCTGTTGGAGTTGAATTCCAACGTAAAATTGGCGTTGGTTTCTTTGGTGGAGAAGGGTTCATTATGCAAAAACTTGAAGGTGATGGATTAGCATTCATCCATGCAGGTGGAGCCATTGAAAAGATTGAGTTACAAGCTGGGCAAAAATTACTCGTCGATACCGGATGTTTAGTGGCGATGACTTCCTCTGTTGATTATGATATTCAACCTGTAAGTGGTGTTAAAACCGCTTTATTCGGCGGTGAAGGCATCTTCCTTGCTTCTTTACGCGGTCCTGGTACAGTCTGGATTCAATCATTGCCATTTAGCCGTTTAGCAAGCCGTGTATTTGCTGCTGCTCCTGTTACAAAAGGCGGAGGCGGTAATAATGCTGGTGAAGGCGGAATCGGTGGAATTTTTAATCTGTTTAACGATTAAGTATCCCCCTTTATCTATTCTAAAAATGAAGCAATCATAAACGTAAAAATAAAATGCTTGTGTCCTTTACTTAAATGGCACAAGCATTTTTTATATGAATAACTGTCCAAATTATTATTTTTAATTACATTATAAGAAAATCCATTCTCCTTTTCCCATTCCCATTTCTTCGTTTCTTTTCGCAACTTTCAAAATCACACATTGTAAGAATAAATTTAGAAATTACGGTAATTATGAATTTATAATTCCATTTTAAATTGCGTATTAAACAAGATCATTACAAAGTTAGAAAAGAAGTTTTAAAACCAATATTATTATTTGAAAATACTAAATCTAGAGAGAGCCTTGCATTCCTTACAGGGAAGAGAAAGGGGTATTAGTGAAAAAACAATTACAAGTCGACCCAAGTCAACAATTTAACGCTTATCTTCTCTTATTTACAACGACTGCAGTTCAAATCGGCGTCGGAATCTATGGATTTCAAAGTGTAATCTATAAAGAAGCGAAACAAGATGCATGGATCTCCATTATCGTCAGTTTTCTTGCTGCCCATCTTGTAGTCTATGTAATGTTTAAAACATTAGAAATGTATGAATCCAACGACATTTTCGGAATCCATATTGATGTATATGGTAAGTATTTCGGAAATTTTATGAATCTAATATTAGTTATTTATTGTGGATTAGCCTTTTTTGTCATTATTAGAACTTACACCGAGGTCATTAATGTATGGGTATTCCCGGATTTAAGTCAATCCTTTATCACCATTACGATATTACTTCTTGTTATCTATACTTTTTCCGGAGGACTACGGGTAATTATTGGAGTTTGTTTCTTCAGTTATATTTTACCTCTATGGATTCTAGTTGTCCTATTGTATCCACTAGAATACGCTAATATTAGTCATCTTTTCCCGGTTTTCGATAATGATTTGATCAGTATATTAAAGGGTGCTTATTCCATGTCGTTTACAATCGTAGGTTTTAAAGTGTTCAATGCACTTTATCCCTTCGTAAAGGAGAAAGATAAGGAAAAAAAATATGTACATTTAGGATTACTTTCCACATTAGCTATTTATTTATTCGTTATGTTAGTGACTTTAACTTATTTTAGTGGAGAACAGCTTGAGAAGTACCTTTGGGCAACATTATCGATGTTTAGTATTATCCGTCTTCCCTTCTTCGAAAGAATTGAACTTTTAACGATTTGTTACTGGATGATTATCATTTTACCAAACCTTTGTTTATATATTTGGTCAGCCTATCGTGCTTTCATGCGAATATTCAAAATAAGCGAAAGGAAATTTGTTTACTCTTTCTCAATACTTATTTATATTGGAACTTTATTCATTGAATCACGATCACAAATTAAAACAATGAATGACTTGTTTGGTAAAATATCATTCGTTACAATCTTTATCTATCCGTTTATCATATATTTTTTTGCGAGTATAAAACGGCTGTTCTCTAAACAAAAGAAGAAAAAAGTGAAAAATCGCGAAGGTGAAAGTGAAAGTACCGAATAAAAAAACGCCTCTTTGAGGCGTTTTATTTTATAAATATAATACGACAATTAAAATAGCCGCTAAAACTAATCGATAAATGGCAAACGGTACTAATTTAATACGTGAAATTAACTTTAAGAAGAATTTAATAGAAATTAATGCGAATATAAAGGCACTAATAAATCCAAGGGCATAAAATCCAAAGTCAGAAGGATTAATTTCGCTCCAGTTTTTCACAAGGGATAAACCACTAGCTCCCGCCATAATCGGTACCGCCATAATGAACGTGAAGTCCGAAGCCGTCTTATGGTCAAGTCCTAACATAACTCCACCTGAAATCGTAGCTCCTGAACGAGAGAATCCTGGCCATAAAGATAAACATTGGATTAACCCAATTTTAAATGCTTTACCATAAGATAGATCGTCTAACGATGTAATTTTAGGACGTTTTGGACCAAATTTATCAGCAATAATCATCCAAATCGCCCCAACAATTAGCCCAATAATAACCGTTGATGTGAAAAATAAGTTCTCGTCAATATAATCTTCGAACAATACACCAAACACACCAGCAGGAATAATCCCTACGATGACATGTTCTAAATTAAATTTACGAGAAGCCGTTTGTCCTTCAATTTTATATAATCCTACTAAACTTAACATACGCTTCCACATTACAACTACTACTGCCAATATCGAACCAAGTTGAATGACAATTTTAAATGTGTTAGCAGAACCTGGTTCTAAAAACTCTTTTGTCTTTAACCATAAATCATCTACGATAATCATATGTCCCGTTGAAGATACAGGAGCAAATTCTGTCATCCCTTCAACAAAACCAAGGATGACCGCTTTAATAAGTTCAAATAATTCCATAAAAATAATAGTCTCCTCATTTTTTTCTTTTACTTAATTTTCGGCAGAATATCCATCAATGCTATTAAAAATAGCTCGGTTTATTTGCCTGAAAATGTGATGTCTACTACCCATAGCTCCGAACGGCTACCGATTCTTGTAGGTGGACCCCAAAAGCCAAATCCAGAAGATACTAAAGCATGCATATCCCCTTTTTTCATATGACCATAATCAAGTTCAAATAGTTTATCGGTTATAAAATTGTTCGGCCATAGTTGTCCAAGATGGGTATGTCCTGATAGATGAAGGTCTACCCCAGCCTTTTGAGGAATATGTAAATCGTGAGGGGTATGATTCATCACAATCCATGGTAACTGTTCTCTTTCAGGTTTAAGCTCGGCAATCGCCAATCGGTTTTTATTTGTTACATCTTCCTGACCTGTTAAATACAAACGATTTCCAACTAAAATAGTTTCATCCATTAAAATTTGAACATTGGCATTTTTCATTTCTTCTACAAATTGAGGGATTTTCCCACCGTAATATTCGTGATTTCCAAGCACTCCATATACACCATATGTTGCTTTAAGTTGTAACATCACCTTATCCATTCCCTCTTCTAAAAACCAAATCGGATCATCATCTACTAAATCACCGACTAATAAAACGACATCCGGGTTTGCTTCATTTGAAAGGTCCACGAATTTTTGAAGGTGGTTTTTGTTCGAAAGGATGCCTAAATGAAAGTCAGAAGCTACAACTAATCTAATTGGTTCGCCGCTTTTGTTAACAGAGATTTCTAAATTGCGCACTACAGGAGAGTATGCGTTATAGCTACCCCAAGCAAACAAAATGACTAAAAGTCCAATGACAACAGAACCAACAATGGCAATATTTTTTAACGGTGTAAACGTTACTAGGAGATTCGCGATGATACATAATATGAGTCCATACTCAAAAAAGAACATCCAATAGTTGCCGATTACCGATAATGGTCTTAAACTTTCATGGAATCTTCCAATGAGAAAACTAAACGCAATAAGCAAGAAAATTAGCCAAAAAACAACTGGCCAACGAAAAAGATGAATTGCTTCGAGCCACTTTTTAAAATTTAACCCTAAATAGGTTGTAAGTGCACTATAAATGATGAAGACAATCGATATACCAACGATTTTCCCCATTCTTATTCCTCCATTATTTGTAATACCCAAAGTATACCATGTTGAAGGGAAATGGTCATATTCAAGTAGTAAAAAGGACGCCCGAAAATAAAATTTTGGGACGTCCTCTATTTTTAAATTAGCTAATACCTAAAATGGTTACTGTTACTTTAAATAAATCTCCATCCACCTCAACTGCTAGGCGGCCATTGTGTAAATCAACAATCGATTGAGCAATTGCTAATCCTAATCCAGATCCATCTGTATGTCGGGAAGCATCTGCTCGTTTAAAACGTTCTGTTAATTCTTGTACGTTTTCATTTAATTCATACTTTGAAACATTTTTAACTGAAAATTCAATATTGGAGCCCAGTTGTTTTAAGGTAACATATACTCTTGTTCCTTCTAACGAGTATTTCAATGTGTTGACAATTAAATTATCAATCACACGCCACATTTTTTGACCATCTACATAGGCATAAAGCGGACTATCTGGCATCATAATACGCAATTCCAAATTTGAAAGGGAAAATGCTTCTTCATGTTCTCCAATGGCTTGTTGAACCAATTGGGTTAAATCTAATTTTTGTTTTGTTATTTCAATATTGCCACTAGCCATTTTTGACACTTCGAATAGATCTTCTATTAACGTTTTAAGGCGAGCGGATTTTTTATCCAAAACATCGATATATTGTTTTCGCTGTTCATCTGTTAGATCCGGGTTCTTTAATAAATCCGTATAGGTGATAATCGACGTTAACGGTGTTCGTAAATCATGGCTAACATTGGTAATAAGCTCTGTTTTTAACCGTTCGCTTTTCGCCTGTTCTGACATTGATTTTTTTACACCTTCACGCAATGCATTTAAATTTGCTGCATGTTTGGCTAATGGTGACTTCCCTTTTACCTTAATATCATTTGTTAGACGGCCTCTTGCCATATCCTCTGTCTGCTGCATAATTCGATTAAGGTACCCAATTCTGCGAAGTAAGAGGATAGAAGCTGGTAGTCCAATAAAGAATACTAAAAGAATATAAATTATCAATAGCTCCCCGCTATACATTGCTCCTACGAAACCAATTCCCGCAAGAAAGACAATGATTAAGACGGCAACGGATTGTACACCGATAGAACGATTTAAAAATAAATCTTTTAGCCCATCTGCAAGTCGATATAACATCGCATTTTGTAATTGATTTTCTATTTTAGGCTCATTCTTAATCGAATCCCAAGTCCATATTGTTCCAAACAATATTGCAGCTATACTTATGAACGTTACGAAAAGAAAAACGAGTTGTTCAAAACTAAATGTAATTAAATTTATTGGGTTAAAGTAAAGTATATGATTGATTACTGAATTGCCAATATACTCGATTAATCCAAAGGACATAAAACTAACAACTAGGATTAAAATGATCCGAACATCAATTGGAAGGCGTAAAAAAGCCTCTTTTATGTGGGATGATTCTCTGAACATACTCATTTTTGGTCTAGCAAAAGTAAACAGTCCGACAATCGCTAAAATACCTGTAAGCCATATGATGATATAAGTTGTTTTCGCTATCGTAAAATATTGATACTCGGTACCAAAAATTGAATTACTAAGCATAGATTTCGGTACGCTAATGGACCCTTCAAATCTTCCTGATGCTCCATCGATTTGAAATTCTGGTATAGTATTTTGTACTTCTGAATAAGGGTTATCATCGTAGGAATTTAAATGAACTGAGTTATTGACTATTAAAGGATCTTTTTCCCCATAGTTTTCAGTAAATAGATTTGATTTTTGCGATGTTTTTGAATCAAAGGTTTCCCCAGTATCCACATTTACAAAATGATAAGAAAAATAGCTAAATTCGTTTAAAAATGCTTTTTTACCTTCTTCTTGCTCTGTTGCATATTCATCGATTAGCTGTTCTTTTTGTTTTCGGATTTTTTCTTTAACATAATCATCGCTTTCAAAGTTCTTTTTTATATCGTCAATTTTTTTATCCCGCTCTTCTACTAGTAGCTCTTTTAATGTCGCATCATTACTTTCCTCTGCCTCCATGATGCGGCCTCTATATTGAGATTGAATACTTTCAACTTGTTCCGTTAAAGTGCCATAAAGATACCGATACTCTTCGATTTCTCCTTGAGTGACTTTTATCGTTTCCTTTGCCTTATCAGCATCAAAGGGCATTAAAACGTAGTTACCTAATTGGTCAATAAAATTTTCCTTTGTAGATTGGAAGGTATCCGATTGAAAATAAGATTTTACTAAATAATTGGGGGCTTGCTTTACAAATTGCACTACAGAAAATACTGCCCATGTAATAAGAAAAAGAGTGAGGAGTAATTTCCTTTTATTTTTCATCAATGAATCCTCCTCTAAAATAATCTTTCAAAAAACTGAATCGTCTCATCGATATGTTCATTAATGAACTGGAAAGTCTTCATTCCGATAATAAACATGCCAATAATACTTGCGATGAAACTAATTGTCGTCACGCTCTTTTCAATTTTGTTTTTCAATTTTATATCCAATTCCCCACACAACCTTTAAAAACCTTGGATTTTTTGGATCTGCTTCAATTTTCTCTCGAATTTTTCGAATGTGTACTGCCACGACATTTTCAGCATTATAAGCTTCTTCATTCCAAACAAGTTCATAAATTTCTCGAATCGAAAATACTCGTCCAGCATTTTTCAATAAAAGTTCCGTTATTTTATATTCGATTGGTGTCAGTTTAACAAGCTCTCCATCTAATCGGACTTCTTTTGCATCTACATCAAGGGCTAATCCGTTTGATTCGTATTTTGTAGATTGGGCATTGTACGTTCCTAGTTGAACATACCGTCTTAATTGAGATTTTACTCGGGCGAGGAGCTCCATTGGATGGAATGGTTTTGTAATGTAATCATCTGCCCCTACTGATAACCCATGAATCTTATCGGTATCTTCAGCTTTTGCACTTAGCATAATAATCGGTATGTTTCGCTCGGCTCGAATTTTAAATGTAGCAGATATCCCATCCATATTCGGCATCATAATATCAAGGATAATTAAATGTACTTCTTGTTCTTCTAATAGATTTAATGCTTCGACTCCATCCGCCGCTTTTAAAACATTGTAGCCTTCATTTCTTAAATAAATTTCAATTCCATCTCGAATGTCTTTATCATCATCTGTAACGAGCACGGTTAATTTCTCCACTGCTCTCACCTCATCTTTTTCTTATAGTTTTATATTAGCCATCGTTTCTTAAAAAGCAGTAAGTATAATTCTGAAGAAATTCTTAAGAAACTCTTGTATTTTGGTGTATTTTATCATCAAGGATAGCGGTAAAAACGCCTATTGTCAGTATCTTACCATATTTTAACTTTATTTTAGGATAGATAATAGACTTTATCTATGGTGGGTAAATTGGGGTACCGAACTTTTTAAACTGGGGTACAATGGGGTACATAAAAGTAGTTATCAGAAGATGTTCAATTATCTTATGTATAACGTGATATTGCAGGTATTCAAATTTCCATACAAATCATTCCTTCATTTGAATTTGTATCATCTAAACATAAGCATTTTTTATATTAATACCATGATAAAAACAGTGGGCATTACTTTTAATAGACAACCATCTTTAGTTGTCTAAAGAATAGCTTTTTATTATACATTTATAAAGAGACTTTATCACATTATCTACCCTTTTTTAAGGAAATGTTATTGTACCTATTATTAGTTCAATCCATTCCATACTCGGTGATATCTTTATCAATTCAAATTTCTGCTTGAACTTTATATAATACTTCTTTTAGAGATTGGGCATTTTTAGCGATGTACATGATAATTCTACTAACTGGCCTCGTTGTATTACTTTTAATAACTGTATTTCCGTTAGTACCACTCTTCTAACGGAACAATTCGTTTTCATTTCACACTGAATAAAGAGCGTTCGTTCCAATCCTTTCAATAAGAAAATCCAGGTTTTTAAATCCTGGATTCATAATTAATAATACATTTACTAAAGTGGTTAGAAAAATTATACCCCAGTTATAATTTTAAAGGTGTTAATAATTTTTTATGGTTCCCTAGCCGTTACGGTTTTCCATTAATTAAGTAACGAATAAAACTTGATGTTCCTTTTTAAACACTAAAGCAGCGAAAATAATTCCTCCAATAAATCCCCCTAGATGACCCGAGAAACTTACTGATGGAATTAATAAGGTTATAGTAAAACCAAAAGCAACAAACATAAAAATAAAATTTCTATCACTTTTATAAAATTTATTTCTAAACTTTAGAAATAAATAAATGTAGATACCTAATAACCCATAACCGAATCCGGAAGATCCTGCTACATAATCAATATTCGAGAAAAAATGTATGATAATTACCGCTAAGATACTGGTAAATAGATAACATAATATGAATTTCAATTTACCTAAAACTCGTTCAAGTGGCCGTGATAATAGTATAATGAAAACTATATTAAGTAGAAAGTGGGAATAACTCATATGACCTACAGAATATGTAAGAAGCCGCCAAAATTGTCCGTTATTTATTAAATTTCTATCGTATGATCCTAAAAGAACAACATTTGTTTTTGTATAGCCCCCCTTCATTGTAATAAGAATGGTTAAAAGACAACAAACTCCAACAATTAATACTGTTAAGGGATACTTCTTAATAAATGTACTGAAATCCTCTTTAATAATAAACAAATTCTCTCAGCCCCTTTTTAATCCCATATTTTCACACGTTATTTACGATATATTAATGCGTTTCAATAGATAAATTGTTGAACTAAACTCCCGTAGGTTAAGAAGCAAAATTCCATAATAATACATTTATTTTAACATAAATTACCATTTTTGATAGAAGAGTGTTTGCTTTTTATTCTAAACAAGAAAAAACCCCGTTCTAATTTAAAACGGGGTAAAAGTAATATTTTTTAGATATAAGATAAGACATTTTATTCCCTCACAAACGCATCCGATTGCAGGGTAATAAAGCAATGATTTTTTGGAAAATTGCATTAGTAGTCAATAAAATACGCCTAAAGTGATTTCGTCTGTAAAACACGCCCTGTAACAAATTGTAACCATGCATATACTCCGGTCTTAACCGTTTCGGCAACTATTGAATCCTTGCTCGGATCTAAACAAACAAAATCAATATGTTTAACAGCAGGATGCTTTCCAATTTCAAGTAAACTATCAAACAATTCAATCGATGTCATACCACCCGGGGTGGATGCTGGTACACCCGGCGCAACGGCTATATCAAGTACGTCCATATCGACCGTTACGTAGATACGATCCACTTTCGCTGATAATTTCTCTAGCGCTTCTTGGATTGTATTGATAAGCCCTTGCTTCCGCGCTTGCTTTAATGTCACCATTTGAATATTGTGTAAGTTTGCATATTCGATCAACGGCTTTGCATTATAATAGCCATGTAGACCAATGTTGATGACATTCTCACCCTTGACAATATTCCCATCAATTAATTGCCTAATCGGTGTCCCGTTTGCCGGTCCTAATTCTTTCGGATCTCTCACATCTAAGTGGGTATCAAGCTGCAAGATTCCTATTGTTTCATTAAAAGCTTCCTTAATCCCACGAACCGCACATGCCGTTGTTGAATGATCACCGCCAATCATACACGTTGTTATGCTTGGATAATGCTTTGCTAAATATGTAGTTGCATCTTGAATCCGTTGATGAGACACAGGTATGTTTGTCATATGCATTGCTACATCTCCAGCATCTGCTATCAGGTAATCGGTTAAATCCACATTTTCGTCCAAATTATAAGTGGCAAATCCTTTCCATGCTCGTCGGAACTCTGACGGGTATAACGAAGCCCCTGATACACTAATGGAAGATCTCGAAATGGGTGCACCGTAGAGAATCATATTGGGTGTTTGTTTTATGTTTTTAAGCTGCTGAACCCAGTGATGTACATAAGTTGGTTGATTTTCCACTGGATGATTCCATGACCATTCAGGTTCTTGAAGCCAATACTCACTCATATTAAACCACCTTCACACCTTTTTTCCATACAGATTTCACATGGTTTACACCAAATAAATATTGAAGTTCCTGATAACTTTTCGTTTTCCATAATACGATATCCGCTTGCTTTCCAACCTCAAGAGATCCAACTTGTTCTTGCCTATTAATCGCACAAGCCGCATTATAAGTTGCTGCTGTTAACGCTTCGGCAGGAGTAAGACGCATAGAAATGCAAGCTAAATTCATAACAAGCGGCATTGATGTTGTTGGTGAAGATCCTGGATTACAGTCAGTAGAAATGGCCACTGCCACTCCCTCGTCAATCATTTTTCTTCCTAACGCTGCCTCTTCTCGTAAATACAAAGCTGTCGCAGGTAGTAGACAAGCGATTGTTCCAGACTTCGCCATTGCTTTTATACCTTCTTCTGATGCTTTTAACAAATGCTCAGCGGAAATAGCACCTACTTTTGCAGCTAACTCTGCTCCTCCATAAGGCTCGATTTCATCTGCATGGATTTTTGGGATTAACCCAAACTGTTTTCCTGCTTCTAAAATCCGCTCTGATTGTTCTGGTGTATAAACACCTTTTTCACAAAATACATCATTAAATTCTGCCAGTTTTTCCTCAGCTACAACAGGCAGCATGTTATGAATCAAATAATCGACAAATTCATCTTCCCGTCCCTTATATTCAGGTGGTACCGCATGGGCGCCCATAAAAGTCGGTACGATATCAATCATATGCTGTTCTTGCAGCCTTTTCATTACTCGTAATTGTTTAAGCTCTGTTTCTAAATTCATCCCGTAACCACTTTTTCCTTCAACGGTAGTTACGCCATGGGCTAAAAAGGAGTCGAGACGGCGGGTTGTTTGCTCAATTAGTTCATCTTCTGTTGCCTCTCTTGTCATGCGTGTTGTTGCATGGATGCCCCCTCCAGCATTCATAATATCCATATAAGTTGCACCTTGAAGACGCATTTCAAATTCACGTTCACGACTTCCCCCATAAACAACATGTGTATGGGGGTCTACTAATCCTGGAGTGACTAAATGGTTCATCGCATTCACAATTTCTGCTTCATGAAGCCTTTCGGAATAACGTTTTTCAAGTTCTTCTGTTGTCCCTACAGCTTGAATAATTCCATCCTCAATCCACAAGCTACCGTCCTCGATTACACCTAGATCAGACATCCCTTCTTTTGTACGCGGACCCTTTACATCTGAAGCAAGTGTCGCTAATTGAGCTGCATGCTTAATCCAGATAGGTTTTGTCATTACTGATCAGCCCCTTTATCAAGCATCGGCATCTTGATTCCATTTTCACGTGCTGTTTTCTTTGCAAGATCATAACCGGCATCAGCATGACGCACAACACCCATACCTGGATCTGTAGTCAACACTCGCTCAATACGTCTCTCAGCTTCTTTTGTACCATCTGCAACAATAACTACACCTGCATGTAATGAGTAGCCCATTCCTACACCACCACCGTGATGTACGGAAACCCAAGTAGCACCGCCTACTGCATTTAGCATTGCATTTAAAATTGGCCAATCTGCCACAACATCTGACCCGTCTTTCATCGCTTCAGTTTCACGATTTGGTGATGCAACAGAACCAGAATCTAAGTGGTCACGACCAATTACAACTGGCGCTTTTAGTTCACCACTTGCAACCATATCATTAATGATTTTTCCGAAGCGAGCACGTTCACCATAACCTAACCAACAAATTCTTGAAGGAAGGCCTTGGAACTGTATTTTTTCTTGTGCCATACGAATCCAATTACATAAATGCTTGTTCTCACTAAACTCACGTAAAATGGCTTGGTCTGTTTTATAAATATCTTCCGGATCTCCTGATAACGCTACCCAACGGAATGGTCCTTTACCTTCACAAAATTGCGGACGAATATAGGCTGGAACAAATCCTGGGAAATCAAATGCATTTTCTACACCTTCATCTTTCGCAACTTGACGAATATTGTTACCGTAATCAAAGGTGATTGCTCCTTTATCCATCATTTCAAGCATTGCTTTTACATGGGTTGCCATCGAAGCTTTCGATAGTTTCACATATTTTTCTGGGTTCGAGCTTCGTAAATCAGCCGCTTCCTCTAGCGTCATTCCTGATGGAACATAACCGTTTAGCGGGTCATGAGCGGATGTTTGATCTGTTAATGCATCCGGGATAAAGTTTCTCGCAATCATTTCAGGGAGGATTTCTGAAGCGTTACCTAACAAACCGATTGATAATGCTTTCCCCTCTTTTTTTGCTTGTTCAGCCAACTGAATCGCTTCATCTAAGTTATACGCTTTTACATCTGTATAGCGTGTTTCAATTCGGCGGTCAATTCTTGTTTCATCCACTTCAATGGCTATACATACACCGCCATTCATTGTTACCGCTAGTGGCTGTGCACCACCCATTCCACCTAAACCTGCAGTAACTGTAATAGTACCTTTAAGTGTATTGTTGAAATGCTGCTTCGCTAACTCGGCAAAAGTTTCATACGTTCCTTGGACGATTCCTTGCGATCCAATATATATCCAACTACCTGCTGTCATTTGACCATACATCATTAAGCCTTTTTTATCTAACTCATGGAATGTTTCCCAATTTGCATATGCTGGTACAATGTTTGAGTTCGCAAGAAGAACACGCGGTGCATCCGTATGCGTTTTAAAAATCGCCACAGGTTTACCAGATTGTACAAGTAATGTTTCATCATTTTCTAATTCTTTCAGTGATTGCACAATCGCATCAAAAGATTCCCAGTTACGCGCAGCCTTTCCGATTCCACCATACACAACTAAATCCTCTGGTCGTTCTGCCACGTCTGAATCTAAATTATTCATTAACATACGAAGCACTGCCTCTTGTTGCCAGCCTTTTGTATTTAGCTTTTCACCTCTAAAACGAATTATTTTGTTGTTTAATGTCTCTTTCATATTATTCCCTCCTAATAGTGGTCTTGGTAACTTTTCTTTGCATTGAATTTATAGCCTTCACTCAATCAAGCTAGTTAATTGTTTCCTATATGAATGCTTCACTTCTTTTAAATTGAAAGGTTCCATTCTTTAACCAGTCATTCATCACTTCGATATCCTTAGAAAACACTCGATCTTCATTAATATATGAAACGATTTTTCTAGCATTCTCTAAAAATTCACGTGTAGCAAAAGCCATCTTATCTTTCCCACGGAATTCTGCAGCCTGCAAACCGCAAATAGCTTCAATTGCTAATACTCGACGTGTATTTGTAATAACTTGATATGCATGTCGTGCTCCGATTGTCCCCATACTTACATGATCCTCTTGATTCGCTGAAGAAGGGATAGAATCAACACTTGCCGGATGTGCCAATGTTTTATTTTCAGATACTAGTGATGCTGCAACATATTGCATAATCATTGCCCCTGATTGTAAGCCCGGTTCAGGACTTAAAAACGGTGGTAAATCATTTAATTGTGGATTTACAAGTCGTTCTATACGGCGTTCTGATATATTGGCTAGTTCTGCTATAGCAATTGCTAAAAAATCCATCGCAAATGCAATCGGTTGACCATGGAAATTACCACCAGATAATACCTTTTCACCGTTATCAAAAATTAACGGATTATCGGTTGCAGCATTCATCTCGATTTCCAATTTTTCTTTCACATAGTTTAATGTCTGCCATGTAGCCCCATGTACTTGTGGAATACAACGGATGGAATAGGCATCTTGTACACGAAGTTCACCCTGTTTTGTTATTAAAGAACTATTTGACAAGTAACCACGAATACGCTCGGCAACCTCTACTTGCTCTCTATAACCACGTGCTAAATGAATGTCCTCGTCAAATGCATCAATTATTCCTCTTAATCCTTCTATAGTAATGGATGCAATTAGTTCCGTTTGGTAAGCTAATTTTTCTGCTTCCAAGTATGCGACAACACCCATTGCTGTCATTGCCTGTGTACCATTGATAAGGGCTAAACCTTCTTTGGCTGTTAAAGTAATTGGGAGAATCGCTTCTTTCTTTAATGCATGAATGGCAGGTGTTCGCTCTCCTTTATAAAAGACTTCTCCTTCACCAATTAACACTAATGCTAAATGTGAAAGTGGCGCTAAATCTCCACTAGCACCTAGTGATCCTTGTTGGGGAATGACCGGATGAATCCCCGCATTTAATAACTCTAGTAATCTTTCAATAACAACTGGACGTACACCAGAAAAGCCTTTTAATAATGCATTTGCACGAAGGAGAATCATCGCTCGTGATACAATCTCTGGAAAGGGCTCTCCAACGCCACAAGCGTGGGAACGAATTAAATTGAGTTGTAGCGCTTCAACATCCTCCTTTGCTATCAGTACATCACTAAATTTTCCAAACCCAGTAGTAATACCGTAAACTATTCGCTCTTCGGAAACGATTTTCTCAACTGCTTTTCGGCTTTCCTGTACTTTTCTCATGCTCTCCTCAGAATAAACAACTTTTTCTCCTTCGAATAAAACCTTTCGTACGTCTGAAAAAGTAAGTGTTTGACCATTTAATGTAACCATCAATTTTTCTCCCTTCAATTTAAATAAATGCTCAATAGAAAAGGGGGCTATATCAAAGAAATCACTAAAAATGATTTCAAGATATAGCCCCCTATTAACTAAATACTATGGGCAATTTATATGTGATTAATACCTAAACCAATTGTTTCATGCTCAGAGCCTTTAACCGGTGCTCCAATTGTTCCATATAAGGAAACAGCAACCCAGTCTCCTTCTTGCTCATCTTCATATGGATTTCCACGTAAGACAGCAAAGGATAAACCGACTGTTCTTAGTACAGAACCTATTTGCACTTGACCTCTCGTTATCCCATTCAACGCTTCAATAATCGCATGATATAATGCGTGTGATTCACGATAAAGGTCCGGATTTATAACTCCATTTTTCTTAGCCGCTGTTTCAATTGCAGCAACTACCTTATGTGTATCCATCGCTCCTACTTTTCCCGTACAACTCTTCCAATTCAACTGCTTGAGCATTGCTAAATGTTCATTTGAATCCTCAGAAAGTAAAAGTAAGATAGCGTGTTTACCAATACGGCGATCTTTACTTAATGCCATATTAACAACTCTTTTCATTTTTCAAAGTTACGATAGAATCTTTTAATTGTTCTAATGTCTAATAACTAGTTTCATTGTAAGCGCTTCATAAGAAAATGTCAAATAAGTTTTAGAAAATTTAAAAAGTTGGATTGTTGTACAGCCTGCTTTTATTTTGCGGTCCCAATAAGTTCCCTCTGTAGAATGAGTAACGAATACATCTTGGGAAAATGCCTTGAGTATTTAAACATTCTAAAAAATGAGTTACTCCTAGCTTATTGACTATTGAAACTCCTTCAACTACGAAGTTGTCTTTTATTCTAAAAAAACTTTTTGAGCGTCACAAAATAGACCTAATTTTTTACTTACGAGGGAAAACTCAAATCACTATAATACTACTAGTAAACAGAAAGGAGTGTTGACTTATGCCAACAACTAAAAAAGAGAGTCTTTATTTTGGGTTGATTATGTGTTTTGGAATGGTACTCGTAATGACCATATATAATTTATACCTTAATGGCATGTTTGGAAAAATTACGTTTTTAGAAGGAATATCGGATTTTCTAATCGGGTTTACTATTGCCTTCATTCTTGATCTATATTTAGTAGGTCCCTTTGCTAAAAAAATCGCCTTAAGACTAACTGCCAATTCATCAAAAAAAATCTATACTGTCCTAGCCATTTCAACTTGTATGGTAATCGGGATGGCATTTTTCATGTCCATATACGGATTAGTCACAACCTATATCCACAATGGCTTTACGTCCAACTCAATTATAACGGAGTATTTCACTTTATTTGGTAAAAACTTCATTATGGCGCTACCTTTACAAATCGTTGTCATGGGACCAATCGTACGTTTACTATTTGTGAAATTTATTCAACCAAAAGCCATTCAAAATAATTTAGTATAGATATCAAAGCACAAACTTATTAATTTTCTATATGCCAAATTATAAGTAAGAAACCGTTGTGAAATTGTCACAACCGGTTTCTTTTATATTTACTAAGCTATGCACTTCTCACTTTTAACTCTCTGTAATCTCAAGCTCTTTACTTACAGGTGCGCCACTATTCGATTTCCGCCCTCCAACTGTTAATACAACAATACCTCCTAGTAAAAGCACCACCCCAAACCAAGATGTCGGACTTAAATATTCATTTACTAAGAAGACACCGAGTAATGCTGCTGTTAAAGGTTCTGCTAAAGATAACGTTACGGCAGAGGAAGAGCTTATTTTCTCTAATCCTGCTAAAAATAAAATATAAGCGATACTCGTTGCCGCTAAGCCCATAAAGAGCATCGGTATTAAATTTTGTGAGGAAAATACCCATTTGACACCGTCTTGTGAAAAAGGCACTAACATTAAAGAACAAATTGTAAAAGTCATAGCGACGGCTGGGAGAGTCTCTTCCCGTTCTGTTAACTGCTTACTACAGTTCGTATAAAGGGCAAACATTAGACCGGCACATAATGCAAGTAAAATACCGATTGGATGTACGGTCGCTTCTCCTCTATTCACAAATAATAAAATACATCCTACTACTGCCAGGGATGTGGCAATGCCCCAAAGTCGATTCGGCTTTCTCTTCCAAATCACCCATTCTACTATTCCCGAAAATACTGGCGAACTACCAATCGTCACAACCGTTCCAAGGGCAACACCAGTAAATCGAACAGAAGTAAAAAATAACGATTGGAATAATGCAATGGTAAGAGCAGCTAGTATGGTCCATTTCCACGACCAGTTTCGAAATTTTATTTTTCTCATGAACACGAGAATAATGAGCAGAATTCCTCCCCCAATCGCCGACCGTACAGACGCAACCGCAATAGAAGATACCCCATTTTCGAGGAACGTTTGAGTTGTCCCTACCGTCCCCCAAAGCATTGCAGCTAGTAAGACAAATATGTATGGCAAAACATTCAAAACTTACACCCCTTTGATACATATTTATTTAACTTTACTATTCTTTCGATTTTATTAGGAATATGATTAGACACTGTCCGTAAATAGTGCTTTCCTTTAAAATTATATATAATACGATTAGAAGGAGGTCATCATACATGTATAAAACTGTTGCTGAGACAGCGAAAGACATCTCGATGCCAGAGGAACAAGTTCTTCGCTACATCTATGCTGGCCGAATAAAAGCGGTGCATGACGGAGAACAATTCCTCATAAACAGCGCCCAGTTCGACACTTATTATGAGCAATTAGAACGTATTAAAGAAGAAATCGAAATTTGGCGTAATACCCCAATACCCGAAGATCCAGATATTAAAGATGAAGATTGATCGATAAAACGCTTTAAAAAGTAGTTTCATAATTTTGTTCATCCGATTGTTTCCTTTTTAATAAAAAAACATCTTGAGGAGTTCTTTTAACGCCCCAAGATGTTTTTTTAAATCGATACGACAAAACCTGCGCGTTTGCCAATAATTTCGGCATAATCTTCTACCATGACGCTCGCCGTCGGATACATTCCTGCACCTGGTCCAATTAAAGTCAACGTTCCAATATAGTTCGTTTCCATCGTCACTGCATTAAAAACATCATCAATTGGATAGAGAGGATGTTCTTTATCTACTAACATCGGTGCAACTTTCGCATATATCGTACCATCCGGGTATTTTTCTACTTCTGCAACATGGCGGTAACGAAGTCCTTGTTCACTGGCTTCTGCAACTTGGTTAGAAGTAATACAATCAATTCCGATTACCTCTACATCCGCCCAATTCGGTTGTTCCCCAAAGGCTAAAGAACTTAAAATCATGAGCTTTTTAAAGGCATCTTGACCTGAAATATCATTATATGGATCCGCCTCAGCATAGCCTAATGCTTGGGCTTCCCTTAAAGCGTCGTCAAAGGATAAACCTTCAGAACGCATTTTTGTTAAAATAAAATTCGTCGTACCATTTAAAATTCCTTGTATACTTGATACTTCATTGACTAATAAAATATTTTTCATCGTTTTAATAACTGGTACGCCGCCAGCCGTTGTCGCTTCATAACCGACAAATACACCGTTCTGTTTTGCTAATTCTTGCAATTCAAGGCCTCGCTTAGCAAACATGACTTTATTGGCCGTAATGACATGACATTTGTTTTCTACAGCCTTTTTTAAATATGTAAATGCAGGTTCTTCATTCACAATCGCTTCAAATACGACTTGAATTCCTTTAACGGAAAGAACATCGTCGATACTATCAGTTAATAGGTGGGCTGTTCCTGGCACCCGTTCTTTTGATGGATCACGTACTAATATTTTCGCTACTTCTAATTCTAATCCTAATTTGTCACGAAGCTCTTCACGTTTTTCATTTAAAACATGAAATATTCCTTGACCTACTGTGCCAAAACCTAAGATGGCAGCCTTTATTGTTGCCATTCTATTCTCGCCTCCATCTTCACTGTACATCTAAATCATTGGCGTTTTTTCGAGCTTAAAGGTTACGGAAAAAATGTTCAAAAAACTTATCCATCCTTTAAAATTACCCCGACTTATCACCTAGATACGCAATTCGATAGTTTTCTATTGACTCTTTAAACTAATGTTTCTACTTTTGTTAAAAACAAACAATTCGAAAAATTTAACATAAGAAAATTTTATCTTATATTGAAAAGGAACTCAAGAGAATTCTCCCCAAGATGGACAATTGTTTTTCCAAGAAGGTCAAATAATAAAATATGCCTTTAACTATTTTCCAAGTATAGGGATTTCCTAAAGATAAATAAATAGGTATCTCTTTCATTAGAGATACCTATTTATTATTATAACATAGTTTTATTATTCTTCGACAATTTGGAACTCTTCTAACATATGATAAAATCTTGCCCCATGCCCCTCTGAAGCTTCGAGGAAATATTTTAAATCAAATACAAAGCTTCCTTCCCGCCCATTTGATATTATATATACTTTATTCACTTTACTATTCCATTCGTTACCGTCAATGGCTGATACTAAAAATCCACTAACCGGTTCTGTTACTGTTTCTATTTCTTTAACCGTTTCAAAGGAAGTTCCAAGTTGCTCTACATATTCATTTACTAGCTGTTCTGGCGTTTTGTCTACAATTTGAGAAATGGTCATAGATACTTCCGGATATTTATCTTCTAGCGGTACTTTCGGAACAATTTTATCGACGTCTTGCTCTTGGATAAGTTGATACCTTTCTTCATCTATATAAATAATATAATCAACCCTATCTTGTAGAATGACTTCACTTTGTTCCTGATCTCCTTCAATTTCAGTTATCACTTCTTTTTTTGGCTCGAAATATTGTTTTAGTTGTTCCACAAATGCCTGACCTGTATTTGTTGTGAAAATGCCAAAGACGAAAGCTACTATCGCTGCCGTAGCAACTAAAACAACTAAACGTCCTGTTGATTTTTTCTCTCGTTGTTTCACTTCTCTCTCCCCTTTATTCTTCGTTGCACGCACAATGTTGTTTTCTTGTAAACTTATTTGGGATTCGATATACTTCCAAATTTCTTCTTTTTCATTTACTACGTCATCTGTATGTCCTTTTAACGTTTCATATAGATTCCGTTCCATTTTTTTATCGTCCATTTACATCCCCCCCTTTTCCGAGTTAAGGAAGCGTTTAAGTTTTTGTTTACCTTTTAATAATCGTGATTTGATCGTGTTTAAATTTTCGTTCATAATTTCAGCAATTTCTTGTTCTTTAAATCCATTCAAATATTTCAAAATGATTGGTATTCGATTATGGTATTCCAACTTCTGAATAGCATCATATAAATTTTCATATTCAACATAACGATTCATTTCATCCTTTACACGATTGTCTTGATTCATTATTCCAACCCGATCTCCTATGCTAATGACATTGGCGTTTCGTTTTAAAATCCGATTGCACTCATTCAAAAGAATTTTATAGAACCATGGTTTAAAAGGTTTAGAGGAATCGTATAAATGAATATTTTTGTACACTCGTATAAATGTTTCTTGTACAGCATCCTTCGCATAAAAATGATTATTATTCATCACAATTGTTGCCGCTCGAATCGCATAATCAAAATAAAGATCATATATACTTCGAAAGGCACTAGCATCACCCTTTTGAAACTGATGTACAATTTCCGCTTCCTTCATTTTTCACACCCTTTCTCTTTCTTGCATTGCATTTACTCTAAATACCTTTAATACTTTCAAATAGTTTTCACTTATAAAATTGTTTTTCTTTTTTATTAATGAGAATTTTACCGCTAGCATGAAAAAAACCTGCAACAAGATCGTTACAGGTTTTAATCCATTAATATTTAAATTGTTGAATGACTTTTTGTAAGTCTTCCGCCATAATCGATAATTCATCGGCAGATGCAGAAATTTCTTGCATGGACGCCAATTGTTCTTCTGTTGAAGCAGAGATATTTTGTACACCAGCTAAATTTTCATTCGTTAAGTTTTGAACGGTTGTT
The DNA here is from genome assembly GCF_014836845.1 of Ureibacillus galli. Lineage (GTDB taxonomy): Bacteria > Bacillota > Bacilli > Bacillales_A > Planococcaceae > Ureibacillus > Ureibacillus galli. Next base: position 35,009 of record NZ_JACSQA010000013.1, on the reverse strand, counting down.
GTAGAAGCTGCTACAAGTTTAGATTGATTGGACATACGATGTGTAGCTGTCGTAACTTCTTCAATCTCATGCGTTACTTCTCCAACATTATCACGAATCGTGTTAAATTTCTCTCCAGCTTCATTCATCACAGAAATTCCTTTTACAACTTCTTCTGTACCAGTTGCCATTGTTTTTACTGCTTCATTCGTTTCCTTTTGGATTTGATTAATAATATCCGCGATTTGATTCGTTGCATTCGCTGATTGTTCAGCTAATTTCCGTACTTCATCTGCAACAACAGCAAACCCTTTTCCTGCTTCCCCTGCCCGAGCTGCCTCAATAGCAGCATTAAGTGCTAATAAGTTTGTTTGATCGGCAATTTGATTAATTGTTTCTACAATTTGGCCTATTTCATCGGAACGTTTTCCTAAATTTTCTACGGATGCCCCAATCGTATGAACCGTTTCATTAATAACTTGCATTTGTTGAATTGCTTTATTTATCGTTTCGTCGCCAACTTCTACTTCATTTAATGCATGCTTCGCCTTAGTATTGGCATTATCGGCCTTTGTAGAAATCATTTGAATATTGTGCTTCATTTCTACAATTGCTTCAGTACTATCGGATACTGCTACGGATTGCTGTTCAGCTCCACTTGCAAACTGCTGGATTGATTCGACAATTTGCCCTGTTGCTCTTTGATTTTCTTCCGTACTTGCCGTCAACTCTTCCGAAGAAGCTGCTAGCGTACTAGATTGCTCACTCACTTTTTGAATGACCGATTGTAATGAATCGACCATCTTGTTAAAGACTGCAGCTAAAACACCAAATTCATCTTTATTTTTAATGTGAATTTTATTGCGTAAATCACCTTCTCCAATTTTCTCAGCCGCTTCCCCTAATAATCGAAGTGGTGTTAAAATGGAGCGAATAATTGGAAGTCCAATTGCCAATCCAACAATAATCGCTACAACTAATACAATAATATTTAAGATTAAAATATCATGAGTAGATTTAGCTATATCATCCATCATTAATGTACCGACGACATACCAGCCTGTTAATGGATTTTGTTCATAAAAAATTGTTTTTAATGTACCGTTATCATTTAATGTGAAACTTCCACTCGTACCGGACATTTTTTTAACAAATTGTTCACTCGCCTTAGTTCCATTTTCAATCGTTGGATCTGCTAAATAATTTTGTTTTGCATCCATTAAGGAAGCAAAACCTGTATCACCGATATGTACTGAGCTAATTAATTCTGTAATCGCCCCTAAGTTAATATCTATAGAAATTACACCTGAACCATCTTTTAATGTAGCAGAAACAGACATCATTAATGCTCCGCTAGAAGATGAAATATATGGATCAATAATTACTGGACGATCCGGTTTATCCACCGCAGCTAAATACCACGGACGAGAAAATGGATCGAAATCGTCATCAAAATCAAAAAACGGTTCACGCATAAATTCTCTTCCTTGTTGTGCAACTGCTACCGATTCAATGGACGGTTCCACCGTATTATACTGTTTTAATTCTTGTAGAATTTCTTCTTCTGTCCAATCTATTGTAAATAAATTACTATAATATTCCGCTTGATCAACAATCGGTTGAATTTCCTTTGAAATTAATGTATTAAGTAAGTCAGCTTCCCTTTGAGCAGTACTACTCAATGCACTTAAGACAATATCCCAATGGAAACACTTGGAACAAATAATATAAACGCAAAGGCTAATAATAAACGTTTCTTAACAGTAAAACCTTTAATATGTCCTTTTCTTTTTTTCATTAGTTCTCATATCCTTTACTAAACGTCCCACAAACAGTACAAATATACTATCAATATAGAACTTTTTTATTATAATAAAAGGATACTTTATATCTACTATTAATGTAAATAGTTGGACAATTATCGGAAAATTCCAATTAGTATCAAAAAATTACTTATCACCTAGTTTTCCCCTAATAAAAAAAGCCAGCACAAATGTGCTGACTTTTTATTGTTAAATGGGAATTGATTAAGATACTTTTTTCAAAATGCTTTTATAATACTTATTTATAACGAGATTCATAAGTAACTTTTCTTCAGCTGTAAGAGGCGGTACACCAATTGTACGGTATACAAGTTGAAATTGACCGTATTCTAAATACCATTCTTTTGCAGGCAAATCTAAATGTAGTTGGCCAAACTCTTTATACGTATTATAAACTTCATTTATTATATATGGTTTTTCAGTAAAATTCGCCTTCTCCTCTGAAAATGCACTATGTCCGAATCGCTCATTCCAAACTGACTCTACTTCTGCCAATAAAAACTGCAATACATCGGCATTAACAAATTGTTTTCGTTCATTTAGTTCATATATAAAATAAGCTGCAACATTTTGAGCACTATAAATATTTCCCATTTAACAACACTCCTTTTATCGAAAATTACGATTCACGTTGTGAAAACATAAGGAATAACTTGTAACGATTCTTATTAAACCAAGTATAATAAGTAATTCACTCAATGTCAATAAAACAAATAAAGTTACTTGGTTTTAAAAATCAAACGTAATGCATGACATGAATAGTGAAAACGACTTTCACTAATGAATGCGAATTGTCGTTTTCACTGTAACTTTTAAAACGCGGTGTTTGTTTCTGTTACACCTTCAACTGCTTTTGTTAAAGCTTGATCTAAATCTGCAATAATATCTTCAACAGCTTCTAAACCGACTGATAAGCGAATGAGCTCCTCTGAAACGCCGGCAACTTTCAACTCTTCAGGTGACAATTGTTGGTGAGTAGTTGAAGCCGGGTGAATAATTAATGATTTTGCATCCCCCACGTTTGCTACATGGGAGAAGAGTTGAACATGATCAATCACTTTACTTCCTACTTCTCGTCCATCTTTAATGCCAAATGTAAGCATTGATCCGTAGCCGTTTTTCAAATATTTCTTCGCTAATGAATGCGATGGGAAGTTTTCTTTACCAGGGTAGTTTACATACTCCACGAATGAGTGGTTTTCAAGATATTCTGCAACTTTTAATGCATTTTCTCCATGTTTGGTATAACGCAAATGAAGCGTTTCTAAACCTTGTAGGAAGTTAAATGCACTGTCAGCACTTAATGTTGGACCAAAGTCACGTAATAATTGAACACGAAGCTTTGTGGCAAATGCAGCCGTAGCCGTGTCAATTCCATAACGTAAACCATGGTAAGACTCATCTGGCTCTGTGAATCCTGGGAATCGACCTTGTGTCCAATCGAATTTACCAGCATCAACAACAACGCCTCCGATTGTCGTTCCATGACCACCAATCCATTTTGTCGCTGAATGGACAACAACATCCGCGCCAAACTCAATTGGGTTACATCCGTATGGGGATGGGAATGTGTTATCAATGATTAACGGAAGACCATGCGCATGAGCAATTTCCGCTATTCTCTCAATATCTAAAATGTTTAAACTAGGGTTCCCAACTGTTTCTGCATAAATGGCCTTTGTTTTATCTGTAATAGCAGCCTCAAAATTTTCTGGGTCTCTTTCGTCAACAAAAGTTGTTGTAATTCCATAACGTGGTAAAGTATTGGCGAATAAATTGTACGTGCCACCGTATAATGAACCAGCTGAAACGATTTCATCTCCTGTACCTGCTATGTTTAAAATCGAAAAGGCAATGGCAGCAGCACCGGATGATAAAGCAACAGCTGCAGTTCCCCCTTCAAGTAGAGCAACACGTTGCTCAAAAACATCCACTGTAGGATTCATAATACGTGAATAAATGTTGCCTGGTTGTTCTAGTGCGAACAATTGGCGGGCATGCTCCGTATTTTCAAAAGCATAGGCCGTAGTTCGATAAATTGGTACTGCGATTGCTCCTGTAACAGGGTCTGGTTTTTGACCACCATGAAGCAATTGGGTTTCCGGACGTTGTTGTGACATGTTTCTTCCTCCTAATATAGTATCGATGGACGATCTTAGTATGAGGAGGACCTTTTGGAAAAACAAAAAGCCCTCTTCAAAAGAAGAGGGCTGCAAGCTGCAATTTTTCCTCCCCTTATCTTTCAGATCTAATCAAAATCTGTAGGAATTAGCACCTTTGCGTATTCACGCTGGTTGCTGGGCATCGTAGGGCCTAGTCCCTCCGCCTCTCTGGATAAAGGTATTTGATTCATGTTCCATCGTTGAATTTACTATAAATCATAGTGATTTACTTGTCAATAATCTTTTTTAATTTTTCGAAACTTCTTATAGAATCATAGAGTATACTATAAATATATCTTTTATTTGAAAGGAGCCTTTTGTTTTTGTTATATCCCATCATTATTGTCCTTATATTTGGTTATTTAATTGGATGTTTACACGGATCCAACGTGGCTAAACTTTTATCGGGTGTGAACTTAAAAGAAGTTGGCCATGGCAATGCAGGAGCATCAAACGCAACTTTATCTCTAGGATGGAAATATGGAGTTCTTGTTGCTTTAATAGATATCGGAAAAGGCGTCTTGGCAATCATTTTGCTTCGAGTCATACTATCAAATTTTACAAATTTTTCGAGTGACCAAATTTCGATTTTACTTTATACAATCGGAGCTGCTGTTATACTCGGTCACAACTTCCCAGTTCATATGAAGTTTCGAGGTGGGAAAGGGACAGCATCCCTTATCGGTATTTTCATCGGACTCGATTGGAAATTCGGTTTAATCGCTGTCCTTGCCCTTGTAGTTGCTTCCCTACTTACAAACTACTTAATTATAGGTGTATTTGTTCTATACATCTTTTTTGGTGTAACTGCGCTATTAATTGAACCGACCATTTGGCCATTTTTAATAGCACTAACCCTATTCCTTATCGCCGTAACTCTCCATGTGGAAAATGTTAAGCGATTACGCATAGGATCAGAACCAAAAATTACATCCGCCTTTAAGAAAAGCTAAAGTAATACAAAGGAACCTTTATAAGCGAAGGTTCCCCTTTTGTAAATCATGTCAAAATATACTAATATAGCCCTAAAGAGTATTTTCTCTTTAGGCTATTTTTATGAGGAAGTACACATTGGAAGGGGAGGAAAAGGAAATGTCAGCAAAAGATTTATTACGTAGTCACTCATCTGTTCGAAAATATACAGGTGAACAAATACCGAAAGAGACTGTAATCGACTTAATTCAAACTGCACAAATGGCCGCGAGCTCACATTTTGTACAAGCATATAGCGTCATCTGGGTGACAGATGCAGACAAGAAACAAAAGCTGGGCGAACTTTCGAAAAATGATTTTCAATTTAAAACGGCAGGGGCAGCATTTTTATTCTGCGTAGATTTTAAACGCCTACAAGTTGCTGGACAAAAACATGGAGTCGACATTATTGCAGACAGTGCTGAAAACGTATTAGTCGGTGTAGCCGATGTTGGCATTTTTGCCCAAAACTTTGTCATTGCTGCTGAAGATGCAGGTTATGGCATTTGTTATATTGGTGGTGCTAGAAACAATCCAAAAGAAATTAGTGAATTATTCAATTTACCGGAATTTGTTTTCCCATTGTTTGCAATGACGATTGGGACACCTACGAAGCGTAACGAAACAAAACCACGTCTTCCGGTTGAAGCAGTTTTACATGAAAATGATTATAACGTAGAAAAATACGATACGTTACTTGATGAGTACGACACAACAATGGAAAACTATTATGGAAGCCGTAGCTCTAATCAAAAAATGTCTAACTGGACAAAACAAATGGCTGATTTCTTAGTTGAACAAAGAAGACCGTTCATTAAAGAATTTTTAGCTTCAAAAGGATTCAATTGGAAATAATCATAACCTATTTCAAAAGGGCTGACAGTTCACTGTCGGCCCTTTTTTATTACCCTATCTTGAATAAAAAAACCTGACAGATTAAAAGGAATCTGTCAAGTTAAGACTATGGTGCAGCGATTCCTTCAATGACCATTTCTTTTACAGGAAGGAATAATTCACCCGTTGCATAATAAGTAATCGCAACTTTATCCCCTTCTTGTAAATAGATAACTAAAGGAACATTTTGCGTACTAACTGTAAAGTTTTGGCCAGAATTTAGTAAGAACGAAACGACTGTATAATCGCCGATACGTTCTTTATAAACACGAACTACTTGCCCAGATATTGTCGCTTCTTCGGAATTAGACGTTCCATCTACCGTACCTCCACCACGATTAAGGGCATTTTTATATTGCTTCAATGCATCATTCGGTGTCGTACCATATGCGGAAATTTCAGGATTCGCTGCTGATACGATAAAGTAGTTTTGTAAAAATCCATTCGAGTCTAATACCGGTGCTAACCAACTTGCTTCACCATAAAAGTTATATAAGATTGGCATTTCACCTTGCCACTCTTTTTCAATAAACTTTTTCTCAATAATATCTAAAGCCCCTTGGGAATCCATGTACGATTCTTCCAAATTACCTGTAAAGTAAGTAGACTCACCTGTACGGGCATTCGTTAATGAATAACCTAACATCGAATCTACCCCTTCTTTCGGGCTTGTAAAGTCAGTGAAATAATACATTTCTCCATTTTCATTGAAAACTGGGCTTACATTTGCTTCTGTTCCTTCATCAGAAGGTATTTTCACGTCCTTTTTACCAAAGACGCTATTCCAAAAACCATGAATGTATTTACCAAAATAACTATTTTGAAGACTGACCGATTCAGGAGACACTGCGCCATCGATGAATTCAGGTACTTCATCTAATGATAATACTTCTGAATCCCCTGTTTCTGCATCAACCATGACAATTCCCTTTACATCAAATCCATTTCGGCCAGAGACGAACTCACCATAGGAACGAATATAGAATGGTTTCCCATCATCATCCACTTCCAGTTGGGGTTCTCCATAAAAAATTAAAGTTGGATTTTCAAGGCGCATATGACGTTCTAAATTATGATTTAAAAAGGCAGATGGTACATAAGTCATTTCCGATTTTACAAACTTCGGATTATCTGTTGAATCCGTTGCGCTCATCGTGAAATAACCTGGTGTTGTTTTGCCGTTATACCATTTGAAAAAACCAGAGAATTCAACTGGTGCAATATAGACATATTCACCGTTTACTTTTTGAATTTGTAAATTTCCTAATTGGTAGTAACTTGTATTTGGAACTTGCCCAAAGGCTTTTTTCATCTTATTTTCTGCAAACTTTGGCGGTACACTTGCAGGAGTTTGTGTTTCATCGAACGGTTCAATTTCAACCTGTTCTTCCATTTTCGCAGATTCATATTTTTCATTTGCATTCCAAAGAGGAGCAGATAATAAATAGCCTAATAAGATTAAACTTCCTAAAAAAACAAATCCTTTAAAGGTTTGTTCAACTCCAGTCGATAAAACACTTCCTATTAACGCTAAAATTGGTAGTATATAGACAAAGATAGTCCAGTGTAAATCAATTTTCGTTATATACAATATCGCTAAACAGATTATAAAACTTGCAATTAATACACTGATTAACGTTTTAACTAATTGCTGAGTCGTTAATTGTCCTTTATAAATCTTTTTGGAAAGCGGGACAATGAGAATCGTTGCAATCAAAGCAGCTATTAACGCCAAAATGAGAGTCTGTGTCAATAGAATCACCCTTTCTTATATATCTCCTTTACGGAATAGCCTTGTAAATAGTTTCATAAATAATTAAAAAGGGAGTGATCTATATCGCATTACATAACTGGTTCATCGGTTTATTTGTTGTTTTCGGGTTCTATTACGTCTTTTTATTAGAAACCATTAGCGACTCTTTTATAATGGTTTTTAAATTAATACCAATGGTTTTAGTCATTGGATTGGCGTACTTATTGAAAGGGGAAAATATCATCCCTTATAAAACATTCATAGTTATTGCCCTTATTTTTTGTGCTATTGGGGATTATACGTTGCAATGGTTTATTATTGGTCTTATTAGTTTTTTAATTGGTCATGTTTTTTATATTCGAGCTTTCCTTACAACGAAAGAAGTGGCTACTCCTTTATGGGCAAAAGTCGTCCTTATCGTATATGGGGTGGTTATGTTGATTTGGATTGGCGGAACTTTAGTTCAGAAGAATGAGCTAATTTTAGCGTGCGCAGTAGCAATTTATATGTTCGTCATTTTAACGATGGGGTGGACATCCTTTAGAGCAGGCTCTAAATATGCTGTAGCTGGAGCGGTATTATTTATTATTTCTGATTCTATTTTGGCTATTAACAAGTTTGTTATAAACGTAGATTTTTCCCATCAGCTAATTATGCTAACTTACTATAGTGCACAATTATTAATGGCTTTAAGTATTCCAAATTATTCCGCAATTCGAAGCAAAGTGATACAATAGAAGCACTAAACAATGAGGGGGATTTATCCATGAAAGAAACAGTCATTGAACGCTTAATTCGCTACGCTAAAATTGATACACAATCAGATCCAGAAAGCGCTACAACACCGTCTACAGAAAAACAATTTGATTTATTGAATTTATTAAAAGATGAACTAGCGGAAATCGGACTAACAGAAATCACATTAGACGAAAACGGTTATTTATTTGCCACTTTACCAGCTAATACGGACAAAGACATTCCAACAATCGGTTTTTTGGCACACGTTGATACGTCACCCGATTTTTCAGGCACAAACGTAAATCCTCAACGTATCGATAATTATGATGGTGGAGATATTCGATTAAATGATGAACTTACAATGTCTCCTAGTTACTTCCCAAATTTAAAAAACTATGTCGGTCAAACATTGATTACAACGGATGGTACGACCCTTCTAGGAGCAGATGACAAAGCTGGTATTGTTGAAATTATGACAGCCATGGAGTACTTAGTACAACATCCTGAAATTAAGCACGGCAAAATACGTGTTGCTTTTACACCTGATGAAGAAATCGGCCGTGGACCCCATAAATTTGATGTAAAAGCCTTTGGTGCAGATTATGCTTATACAATGGATGGTGGCCCTCTAGGCGAACTTCAATATGAAAGCTTTAATGCGGCTGGCGTTAAAGTAACAACTCGTGGCACTAGTGTCCATCCAGGATCAGCAAAAAATAAAATGGTAAATGCGATTACATTAGCCATTCAATTCCAAAATTCTATGCCAAAAGACAGCGTTCCTGAAAAAACAGAAGGCTATGAAGGTTTTATTCATTTAATGAGCTTCAACGGTCATATTGAAGAAGCGAAACTTTCTTATATTATTCGTGATCACGACCGTGAAAAGTTCGAAGCGAAAAAGGCTCATTTCCTAGAAGTTGAACAAATGGTAAAAAACAAGTACGGCGAAGATGCTATCACTGTTGAAATTGAAGATCAATACTATAACATGCGTGAAAAAATAGAGCCTGTTAAAGAAATCGTTGACATCGCTTATAAAGCAATGGAAAATTTAAATATCGAACCAATTATTGAACCTGTTCGTGGTGGTACAGATGGTTCTCAATTATCCTTTATGGGTCTCCCAACTCCAAACATCTTTGCAGGTGGAGAGAATATGCATGGTAAATTTGAATTTGTATCCGCAGAAACAATGGAAAAGGCAACAAGAGTGATTTTGGAAATTATCCGACTATATGAAGCGCAAGGAAAATAATATGTATGACGAAGTAAGATTTTGTATCTTACTTCGTATTTTTATCCGTATAATAGTTGGAAAATTCAGTTTACATACTTCACCAAATCTTGAATAGGAAGTAGGTTTTTCAATTGAAAGAAATTGCTTTAGGCATACTAGCTGCGCTATTCTTCGCCGTTACGTTTGTCTTAAACCACTCAATGGAATTAGAAGGTGGTAGCTGGCTTTGGAGTTCTTCATTGCGTTACTTCTTCATGCTTCCCTTCCTTTTAGTTATCGTACTTTCACGAAAAGGATGGAAACCACTTACATCAGAAATGAAGTCTCAGCCATCTAAATGGTTGCTTTGGAGTTTCGTAGGATTTGGATTATTTTACGCCCCCCTTACTTATGCGGCTTCCTTCGGACCTGGCTGGCTCGTTTCTGGAACATGGCAATTTACAATTGTGGCGGGTGTTTTATTAGCTCCCCTATTTATTACAATTATAGATGGAGTGAGTGTACGCCAAAGAATACCGATTCTATCTTTAGTTATTTCTTTTGTAATTTTAATAGGGATATTCTTAATTCAAATACCTCAAGCACAAACTTTATCATTTAAAACCTTTTTACTCGGTATTTTACCGGTCGTAATTGCTGCTTTTGCTTATCCTTTAGGGAATCGAAAGATGATGGAAGTATGCGGAGGACGACTCGATACGTATCAACGTGTTCTCGGTATGACCATTGCCTCTTTACCGATATGGATTCTTCTTGCAATCTATGCCCTAATGACGGTCGGGCTCCCTTCTGGAAATCAAGTTTTTCAATCTTTGATAGTCGGAATTAGTTCCGGAGTAATCGCAACAACTTTGTTCTTTATTGCAACGGACCGTTCTCGAGAGGATCAAGGGAAATTAGCTGCTGTTGAAGCAACCCAATCAACTGAAGTTCTATTTGCTATTATGGGGGAAATGCTTTTATTAGGAATTCCTTTACCAGCCCCAATTGCATTAATAGGAATCATCGTTATTATCGTCGGAATGTTACTACATAGCTATCACACAATGCTCGTTGCCAAAAAATCGACAATAAAAGAAAAAGAGGCCGAGCTTCAAAGTTGAAGCCGACCTTATAAATTGTCCCAACGTTCTAATTAGGGGGGAGAACGTTAGAATAGTTTACTGGAGAAAAGCTTATTACAGTTAAGTAATAAGTTTTTGTTTATACGATAATGATAATCATTTTCAATTAAAATGTCAACATTTTTACCAATTTTTTTTAAAATTGTTATAACAATCCCCAATAATTAGCCTTTTCCTAACGGAATTCGTCAGTATATTAAAATAACTAAGGAAAATAATTTCCTTGGATTTCTTTAATAGACGAAAAAAGGCGCTTTACTGTTCCATCTACTTACTAAGGGTTTCTCAACATACTTATAATTTCATCAGCAGTGATGAAAATGTTATAGTTAATGTAAAAAGAAGGTGAAAGAAATGCCTGCCCTTACGTATGAACAAATACGTGTTTTGAACTCTTTTAGTATTTTTACCGAAGATCCTGAACGGCCATTATTTACATTAGAAAATTTACATAGAGATTTTTATTTAACCGATTTTAGAAATTTAATGATGGGCATTACCCAAGCAAGTACGGAAGCTGCTGCCATTTCGCACTTTGGAAGACGATTTGGAATGTTCATTGCTACCCAATTTCACATGCTAGCGATGTATGATGAAATATGGGATGGAAAAAGGGAAGATATTCGATATAGCCTTATAAATGAGTATGGTGTCAATACGCTCGGAACTTTCATCACCCCTAATGATTTCCGATATGTGGAGGAAGATGAGCGAGAATATGTCATTGGAAAATTATTATACCAATGCCATGAAGTCATTCAGCAATTACGGAAAACGACTTCGATTTCCCCGTTAACTTTATGGGAGAATATTTTTGGATACATGTTGTGGAATTATTATGAACTACTAGAAAATCCGTTACTTGCTGATCGTGCCTTTGAGGATCTAGAAATTTTAGAGGATACAAAAGTATGGCAACGTTTTTCAACAAAATCTTGGTTTTATCAATATACAGAGGGGAAAAATCCGGCCCAATTAGTAAATAGACCTTTACGAAAAAGCTGTTGTTTTTCAAAGGATGTTCCTGGCTTATTACGTTGCGAGTTTTGCCCAATGAAATAACGATTAAAAAGCGCATGCGTGCTGTTCCTCTCAGCATACATGCGCTTTTCTATATATAAATTGACCCTTGTCCTTTACTATCTTTTCTTCTTATATATAACTACCCAATCATTCCCTAAAGGTTTCATCTCAACACCTATAAAACCTTCCTGTAATAACCTTTGTTGACTTTCTACATCACCCATCGAGATCGTTACCGGTTCATCTTCATAGTTTGGTTCCTCACGTAAGTCTAACGCAAAAACATAACGCAATTTCCCACCATAAATATATTTTAAAGAAACAATATAAAAACCTTGAGCAAATTTATCTTTTAAACTTGCTATATTATAGGGCATAACGGTCGCTGCTAAATAATCATATTGATTCATATCAATTTGTCTCATAATCACTTTCGCTAATGTTTTTTGTAATCCATACCCACGGTAATCTGGGTGGACATTGGATATTTCTTGATAAAGAACACGTTTTAAATCGGACTCTTTTACTAGTCCAATATCATATCCTAAATGTTCTTCATCAATTTTCGGAGCTACTACTCCACGAAATGCGATTAATTTCTCCCCAACGAATGTACCGATGAGTAACCCATCACCTTTTAGCATTACTAAAAATTCCTCTTCAGATAATGGTTGTAAAATGTCTTTATTAGGTAACGCTTCATAAACAACCTCTTGCAAAGCAAGTACTTTTGGTAAATCGCTTTTATTTAGTATTTTTACATAGTAAGACTGTTCGTCCAATATGCCTTCATAAATTGTATTCACCCTACTCACCTACTTTATCCGAATGTTGGGTAAGTTGAGCAAGTACTGCTTCATTCACCTCTACACCTAAACCAGGACGTTCGTTTAATTGGATAAATGGAATGATATAGCTTTCTTTTAAATCGCCTAAATCTTGAGAGAATTTAACAGGACCCGTTAACTCCACACTTTTTATAATTTTTTTTGAGAAGGCTACATGGAATCCCGCTGCTGAGCCAATCGAAGATTCAACCATTGACCCAATTTGACATTCTATCCCTGCCATCTCCGCCATATTGGCAAGTTTCATTGCAGGATAGATACCTCCGCACTTCATTAACTTAATATTAATTTTATCGGCTGCCCGCTTCGCAATAATTTCTCGCATGTCATTCATATCGCGAATTCCTTCATCGATCATAACAGGCACGGTAGATTTTGCTTTTATTTCAACCATAGCATCGATGTCGTCCTGTAAAACAGGTTGCTCTAACCAATCAATTCCTAACGACTCTAAATGACGTATTGCTTGAAGGGTATTGGCGCTATTTACCCAACCTTGGTTCACATCTACGCGAATCGCGATTTCTTCTCCGACGCGTTTACGAACCGCTTTAATTCGCTTTACATCACCAGCAACGTCCACGCCAACTTTCATTTTAAATGACTGATAACCTTCTTTCACCTTTTCCTCGGCTTCATCCGCCATTTTTTCTGAATCATCAATGCTTAATACATGGGTTACTGGGAACTTTTCATGATAGCGTCCACCTAACAATTGATAAACAGGAACCCCTATTTTTTTTCCTACAACATCAAAGCACGCAATATCGATGGCCGCTTTAGCAGCTGGTGCTTTGTGTACTTTTTTATCCATCAATTCGTGGATTCTTTCAAATTCCATTGGATTTTGTCCAATCATAGATGGAGCCAATGTATTTTTCAACATGGCATAAGTAGACTCGGGAGTTTCCCCCGTAATATGTTCATCTGGAACACACTCTCCCCAACCTACAAGACCACACTCGGTCGTCATTTTTACGATAATTGATTGGATATGAGGATAAGTAGCGTAACTAATAATAAACGGTTTAATTAAAGGTAAATTTACTGCAAAAATTTCAATTTGTTTAATTTTCATTAACTTAAACTTCCTTTTGTCTCTCTATAGTCGTTATCTTTTTGCTGCATTGCTTAGTAAGGTTGTTAATACTTTTGCACCTGTAATTAACGCCTCTTTATTGAACGTCATTTTAGGATGATGTAAACCAGGTGCTAAATCAGCCCCGATACCAATCATTGTCGCTTTTAGATGGGGGCGTAAAACAGTGTAGTAATGGAAATCATCGCTTCCTGGTGTGGAAATTGGTTTTTCTAAACACTCAACACCTAAAGATTCTACAATCGAAGCTTTTGCCATTTTCATCGCTTCTTCAGAAACTTCTGCTCCTGGCGTTTTATCGACCCAATCCCAACAAATCTTCACTCCATACATTTCACCTATTGACTTAAATCCTTCTTCGATTTTTTGTTGGATTTCGTCTAGGACTGCATTTTTTTGGGCGCGGACATCCATTGAGAAAGTCGCATTTCCAGGAATTATGTTTGTGCTTCCCCCATCCGCAACGATTTTTGTCAATTTCGCACTATACACTTCGAATGGATTTATATAAATATTCTTTAACAGCTGTTGAATTGCAAAAATAACATCGATGGCATTTTTTCCTTGATGGGGTCTAGCACCATGGGCATCAATTCCATGAATAGAACCGTTTAAAAATAAAGCTGCCCCATGATGAATAGCTGGAGTAATTTTTCCTAGAGGCAATTCCTCTATTGGACGTAAATGAACTCCAAACAAGTGCGATACATCATCTACAACTCCACGTTTAACCATTTCAATCGCTCCACCGCCAGTCTCTTCGGCCGGTTGAAAAATAAATCGAATACGTTTATTTAAAGGTTGATCTTTTAACTGAAGGAGGGCACCTAAAACCATGGAAATATTAGCGTCATGACCACAAGAATGATTTGCACGCATTTCCCCATCCACTTCTTGCCATAATGCATCAATGTCCGCTCTTATAGCAATCACTTCTTTGCCTTGACCAATTTCCGCAATAAGACCCGTTAAATCAGAAAAAAGTTTGTAATTTACTCCCATTTCATCTAATATCGATGCAATTTTTTTAGTCGTCTCTACTTCTTTCCAACTAACTTCTGGATTCTCATGAAAATGCTCAAACCATCCATAGATAACTTCCTCGTATGTTCTAACCTGCCCCATGTTTTCGCACCTCGATTTTTATTTCACTTATTCTATTATACATAACCATCCAGTAAATATTAACCGCTTCTGCCCACCAATCAAAATTAAGACGTTGAAAGAATGATATATGAAATAAAAAAACGACAAACTCCTTAAAGGATTTGTCGCCGCCAACATATTCTATAAATCAGAGAAGAATCCAGGTGGATATTCTTCGTAGTTGTTCGATTCCTCATTTATATATTCTTCCATTTCTTCACATTCTATCTCTAATTTCTCATCCAATAAATAAGTTTCAAACTTAGATAATAATAAATTATTCACCTTGTGCAACACTCCTTAGTTTGAATTTTCAGATATTTTATATCATACACAGTTTACCCTCGAAATACAACAAAATACTGTTAAATATGCAATAAAAGTATTAAAACAATCTCAAATTGCGATGAATCGTTTATGTAACTTTTTTAAACGTAAAAAATCCCCCGATTTTAGAGGGACTTTAACTTTCCTTTTTTTATGATTTGCTGCCTATTAACTTATTTTTAATACGAATAGAGATGAACTCTAAAATAAGGGCAATAATTAATGCGAAGTAAGTTATCATTCCGACTTCATGCAAATCATAATAGAAGCTTGATGCCATAAATAATTCAAACCCAATACCACCTGCTGCAGCTGCCGCCCCCATCGCAATTGCTACACCATAGTTTGTTTCAAAACGAAGGAATGTCCAGGATACCATATAAGACGAAGTTTGGGGTAACACAACATGTATGATAATGTGCCACCATTTTGCGCCAGTCGCTCGCAATGCTTCGATCATTCCATTATCGATTTCTTCAAAGGATTCTGCGTAGGCTTTTGTTAAATATGCAATGGTGTGTAACGTCATCCCTAATATTGCCGCCACACTACCTAGACCCGCTACAATGGCAAAGATTAATACCCATAATACGGTAGGTACCGCGCGAATAAAGGAATTAAAAGCGATAATGACGTTTGAAATATAAGAAGGCATTAAGTTTTTCGCACTAAGTATCGCTAAGAAAAAGGAGATTACAGCACCGATTAATGTTGATAAAAAAGCCAATGCTAACGTAATTAAAATTTGATACAACGCTGCAGTTAACGTAACTTGACTCAAAGCAGGCTGTAAAAACATCATTTTCAAATTATCTAAAGTGTAGAAAATGGCCGTTTGGATATCGATTGCGCCATATTCTAAAAAGAACGGCGCCACGATTGTAAAAAGAACGAGAAAACTTAAAATAAAATGCAATACAAAATTGGAACGATTAAATGTTTTTATTTGAATCTTTCCGTTTCGTATCTTTATATTACTTTGCATGGACGAGGTAGCCTGCATTACAAAATGAGCCTCCTAACTTTATTTGAAATAAATTCAATGACGATGACGACTACAATGATACAAATTGTAATTAAACCAACTGTCTCATAATCGAGTCGTTTATAATACAAATCAAATAAATAACCAATTCCAGTACCCGTTAATAATCCAACAAGTGTAGCACTTCTTATATTGGTATCAATCATAAAGAATAACCAACTGACCATTTGCGGTAAACTTTCAGGAAGTACCCCTCGGAAAACCATTTGGAAATATGTAGCCCCTGTTGCATTTAAAGCTTCAACAGATTCCATACTTGCTTCATCAATTGTTTCGATAAACGCACGAACTAAAAAACCAAAAGTAGTGAAGAATAGAGCAAAATAGCCTGTTACAACATTATGACCAAAGGAAATAACGAGCACTAACGCCCATGCTACGACCGGTATGTTACGGAATACAGATGCAATTAATCGTGAAAAGGCTGCAAGGGGTCCGTTTACTTTCGTTGTTTTCGAGCCAAATAAAGCGAAGAACAGTGCAAACAAACCAGCTGTCGTAGTTGAAATAATGGATAAAACAATCGTTTCCCAAAGTTTTGATAATACTTTAGAGAAGTTTTCCATCGCCTCTGCACCTGGAATTAAGTTCGCCGCCATCCACCCAATCGTTCCAGGTATGGATTGAAATCCTTCAATAAAATTAAACTCGGTTAACCTCGAGGTACCCATCGTAATGAGTAACATAATAAGTAACACTACTGTCATTTGGATTTTCTTTTTTTTAATAATATCAAGACGATCGTCCATTACTTTTGCACCGTCCTATTCCAAAATCAAATCTTCAATTTCTGATCCGTAAATATCTCGTATAGCAGAGTTAGAAAGCTTTTCAGGTACGCCGTCATAAACAATTCTTCCTTTATTTAACCCAATTACTCGATCAGAATATTTCAACGCTACATCTACTTGATGAAGATTGACTAATACGGTAATCCCCATCGTTTCACTAATATCCTTTAAATGATCCATAATGATCTTTGAAGCATTCGGATCGAGGGAAGCAATTGGTTCATCACAAAGTAAAAGTTTTGGCTGTTGTACTAATGCGCGTGCTATTCCAACACGTTGTTTTTGCCCACCACTTAATTGGTCACATCGTTTATAGGCAAACTCTTTCATACCGAGTTTGTCCAAAATGGATAACGCTAGCTCCTTTTCTTCTTCCGAAAAAAGACTAAACACTCCTTGTAAGGTCGATTTATAACCAAATCTGCCATGTAACACGTTCTCAAATACGGATAACCGTGAAACTAAATTGTAGTGTTGGAACACCATGCCAATTTTTGACCGTTGTTTTCGTAAATCTGCCTTTTTTAAAGAGGTCATCTCCGTATTATCAAATACAATACTTCCGCTCGTTGGGTCAATCATTCGATTAATACATCTTAGAAAAGTTGATTTCCCAGCACCTGATGGACCAATGATCGAAATAAATTCTCCCTGTTTTAATTCCATTTGAATATCTTGAAGAACAGGCGTGCCGCGATTATAACTTTTATATAAATCTTGGACTTTTAAAATCACTTCTCCCTTTTGGACCTTTTTTGAAATTTCGACGCTCGAATTGATTGGCTCCTTATTCAAAACCTGTTGCATTATGACAACTCCTTTTTAATAACTCAGCCTCTTCTACTTAAACACGATTTTTAAAAAGAGAACTTATAAAGTTTTATAAGCTCTCTCTTTTCTTCTCAAAAATTATTTCGATAATTCACGGATTGGATCGAACCAAGCGTCTTCAGCAGTGACGAATCTTTCATTTCCACCTTCAGATTTTTCGAATAAACCAGGTGTTTCAGATCCTTCTGGAACGAAAATTTCCTCATTGTTTGCTGTTTCATCTGAAGTAAATGCTTCTTCTAATGCCGTAATTTCCTCTGGGGAAAGTACAGATTGATTTACTACGAACGGAGCATTTAATACCGGTGTTACAGAAATTAACGTGAACTCTTTACCAGTTAAGTTATTGAATGGCGCTGCTGCATCATCCTTTACTTTATAAACAGCACCTGGTGTATTCGCTTCACCTTCAACTAATTCCACATAATTGGATACACATGTATCACAGAAAGCAGAAACATCAGAACGTTCCATTAACATGTTTACAGCGGAACCTTGGTGAGAGTCACCAAATAGTACTTCTGGGAATAAATCGTTCGATTCTGCTAAATCTTCTGCTGTTAAATCTTTGTACTCTTCTTGCTCGCCAAAGTGGCTAACGATCGCTTCGGAAGGTACTTTAAATCCCGATGTTGATGAAGCGGATACGAACGAAAAACGTTTACCAGCAATTTTATTAATATCGAATTCGCCATTTGTTTTATATTCTTCGGCCTTATCTTTTGGTACTGCTAACCAACTATAATATACAGCGTCATCAAGCGTTCCAGATGCACCAGATGGAACAACTAAAGGTTGTACATCTGAACTTTTTTCATTAGCCTCTATATAACCTTGCGCTCCCATAAAGGCAACCTGCGCATTACCATTTGCAATCGTTTCAATTGCAATCGCATAATCTGTTGTTAATTTATGTTCTACTTCACGGCCAGTAGCTTCAGAAATTAATGAACCTAAAGCATCACGGGCTGCTTTTAATTCATTGCCCGACTCATTTGGATACCAAACAACCGTTAAGGGTTCGTCATTTTTTGAAGTGTCTTCGTTACTTGCATTTTCTTGATTACTTGATGTTTCATCACTCGTATTGGCATTGCCAGTATCTGCAGCCTCGGAGTTACAACCAACTAAGGCTAGAACTGCTAAAATACTCATGAAAATAATAGCAACAAACTTTTTCTTCATTTTAATCTCCCTTTAATTTCATAGTTTTTGTAGATTGTCTTCTACACAAATTATTAAAACATATATTTATCGGTTAAAAAGTAGTCTCCAAAACACTTAACAATTATTAACATCTATTTAATAAACGGGACATGCTCCATATTCTCTACTATATAATTTTCGCTATTTAGAACCGCGCCGTAACGCCCATGATCGTCGGATCCACCTGTTAAAAATAGTTGATGTTCCCGTGCAATTTTTACAATTCGAACCACTTGTTCATCCCTATGATCAGGATGAGTAGACTCAACCCCCTTTAAACCAAAAGGAACGAGCTCCTCTGCTATATCATAGGAATCAAGTTGCCCCGGATGAGCACAAACCGCATATCCTCCATCAGCCACAATTGCTTTAACTGCTTCGAAGGCGTCTAAATAGTCAATATCTCCGGAAGCTACCCCATTACCTTTAAATAATGATTTATATAACGTCTGGTACTTTTCAGAATTGAAAGGGCTCTCTGTCAGAGCATTCATAATATGTTGCTTATAGAGAATGCCTCCCTCTTTTACAAAAGACATTACTTGTTCTTCCGTAATATCAATTCCAGAAGAGATAATTTGCTTTAATTGCCATAAAGAATGCTTATGCCGTTTTTGTAAAAGTGGATCACATAATGCTTTAATATGATGATTTTGTTTAAAATCGTAGCCTAATATATGAACCTTCCGATTTCTTTTGAAGTCATATGCGGAAATTTCAATCCCCGGAATAAATTGAATCCCGTATTCTTTTGATAAGTTAAAGGCAGGTTCAATATGATCAGTTGTATCATGATCCACAATACTCATGTGCGTTAAGCCTTTAGCGCTAGCTTTTTGAAATAACTCCTCAATCGTATCTGCCCCATCTGAATAGGTACTATGCATATGAAGGTCAACTTTCAACTGCATTCACCACCGCTTTCTGCATAGTAAATACCTCATCACATAAACCTTCCATAAATTCTAAATCATGAAAAATTCCAATTAGTGTTGTGCCTTGCTGCTTCAGTTTTTCAATGGATTCCCTCACCTTTAGCTTTGAAGCATCGTCTAAACTTGCTGTCGGTTCATCTAACAATAATAAACGAGGTTTTTTTATGACAGCTCTAGCAATATTTAAGCGTAATTTTTCCCCACCTGAAAAATAATTCGGATAATTATGCCATAACGACTCATCTAAATCGAAATGTTTTAATGTTTCCTTAGCCTCTTTTACCGCCTGTTCGCTGTTCATCCCTGCTTCCAACGCAGATTGCTCGACCAGTTCAAATGCCGTTGTTCTCGGCATGACAGATAAAAATTGTGAAACGTAGCCAATTTCATATTTTCGTAAATGAATCATTTCCCGAGGGGTAGCCGACAAAATATTGATGTTTCCGAATTCTTCCGACTCATAATAAATCGCACCTGCCTGAGGCTGATACGTCCCATATATACTTTTCAGAATAGTAGATTTTCCACTTCCACTTTTTCCAACGATTCCAAGAAAATGGCCTTTCTTTACAGTAAACGAAATATCCTCAATTGCCTTTAACCTTTTATTTAAATGATGAATGGTGAAATATTTTTGTAATTTCTCGACTTGTATCATAAACAACCCTCCCTGCTAACGATAATTTGTTTGCATAATCACTTTTCCATCAACCATCGTCGTTGTAATGGTCGGGTAACCGTCATCCATTTGCTCAATAATCAATAAATCTGCCTTTTTATTTTCTTCAATCGACCCGATTAAATGCCCTAAATTAACTGCACGGGCTGGATTGATTGTTACTAATTGGAATAAATAATGTAAATCTTCCTCGTATTTATTGTTCATTTCAAAAATGCCATGGAGCATTGCCGGTGGATAGTAATCGCTACAAATAATATCGATTACCCGTGCTTGAATTGCCTCTGCCGCACTTAGATTTCCTGAATGGGAACCGCCAAGTAAAATATTTGGCGCACCAGCAATTGTTTGAAGTCCTATTGCCTTTGCAGCCTTTGCTACATCTAACGTAATCGGAAACTCACTTATCGTCGTTCCATAGGATTTAACAAGTTTTAATTTTTCAACTTCATCGTCGTCATGGGAAGCAACCGCAATATTTCTTTCTAACGCTAACTTACAAATTTCCTCTATTTGATCTAAGGTTATTTTTTCTTTTTCAATTTGGCTTTCAATTAACGTATCCGCCTCTTGCTCTGTCATATTTCGATAACCGCGCATTATTTGTTTATAAATTTCAAGATTGCGATATTGTCCTTGCCCTGGTGTATGGTCCATAAAAGATAAAAGGTGTACTTTGTCGTCTTTAATGTTTTCAATCAACACCGGCAATTGGTCTAAACAATCAATTTCAAAACGGGCATGTAAACGGTGGCGAATTAAATGCTGACTTTGATGGGAGTCATTGATGGCATTAACACATTTTTGAACATTTTCCGGATTGCGAATCGCTTTATGAGAGTATTTATCATCACCGTAATAGGATAAAGAGTGGAAAATCGTCGTAATCCCATGGGTCATTAAAATACGTTCACTTTCCCGCAAACCTAACGTCATATCCATCATCGAATTTGGGCGAGGTGATACAATTGTTTCAATATAATCAGAATGAATATCCACAAAGCCTGGAGAAATGTATCCACCGTTGGCATCCATGACAACTGCATCGGCATATTGCTGTACTTCATTTTCATGAATAATTTTCGAGATGATATCATTTTCTACAACGATTGCATGATGTTTTAACATCTCTTTTTCTGTAACGATCGTGCCATTTGTTAATATGAACATAACGACGCCTCCTAAAGTAGTGAGTAAACAAGTTGCTGTGTATAAGCATGTTGTGGGTCTTCTAAAATTTGATCTGTTAAGCCTTCTTCAATGATTTGTCCATTTAGCATAACGACTGTTCGATCTGCTAGCATACGAATGACTGCTAAATCATGAGACACAACTATCATTGAAATTTGCATAACTCGTTGTATCGTTTTAATCAAGTCTAGCACTGCTGCTTGAACCGATAAATCCAATCCCGTTGTCACTTCATCTAGCAAAAGAATTGGTGGATTACTAGATAATGCTTTTGCAATTTGGACCCGTTGTTGCATACCGCCAGAGAAATTTTTAGGTGGTTCTTTACTTCGTTTAATGGAAATATTTACTTTGTCTAATAACGCATTACTTCGATCTACCATTTGTTTCACATTACGATTACCGGCTGCTATTTGTTTTTCTGCAATATTACTAATAGATGAAAAGTCCATCTTTAAGCCTAGCATCGGATTTTGATAAACCATTCCTAATAATGAGTTGCGGATAAATCTTTTTTGCTGTCCGGACTGGGTAAAAATATTTTCATTTCCATTAAAATAATCCGTTAAAAAGCCTTCCCCTGTTGTCGTTTCTTCATCGAAGTATAAACATTTCATTAATGTTGACTTACCACTACCACTTTCACCAACAATCCCTAAAATTTCACCCCGGTGTAGATCGAGGGAAATATTTTTACATGCATAGACCGTTTTACAAACTGGACAGAAATTTCGTTCTAACTTTGCATTTTCATGTTGGCAATAAGAACACCCTTCACCGTATTGCTTCGATAAATTTTTTATTTGTAAAATTGGTTTATCGAACATGAACAGTCCCCCGCTTCTCTAAATATTCCTGCATAAAGCTCGTATCATTACATAAATAATACGTTTCTCCCGTTTGCTCATCGGTTAATTCATCTAGGAATACATCGGTTAATCCAGTAACTTTACATGCCTTCCCTTCAAATTTTTCAATTTCAAAAGGATAATCATCAAAGGCTAACGATTCTACCTTTGTATAAGGAGGTACTGCATAAATTTTCTTCTCTCGTCCAGCTCCAAATAGTATTAGGGCGTCACTATTATGAATTTTCGGATTATCGAATCGGGGAATTGGACTCGGATTCATGACATAACGATCATGTACTAACACCGGATAATCCGCTCCTTGAGACGTTTGGTTATAGCGCATAATCTGTTCAAACAGTAACAACCATGCTCCGCTATATTCTCTCTCTGCATGTAACTGTTTTGTCTTGAACTCACTTCGCTCCACTGAACGAAGAGGCTCTGGCTCAGGAACTTGCAAAATCATAATTTGATCACTTCTTAATGGCACTTCCGGTATTCGGTGACGGGACTGAATTAAAGTCGCCTCCTTTGTATGAATCGTTGTTTCAATCCCTGTTGTGCCTTG
This sequence comes from Ureibacillus galli, assembly GCF_014836845.1. GTDB lineage: Bacteria > Bacillota > Bacilli > Bacillales_A > Planococcaceae > Ureibacillus > Ureibacillus galli. Next base: position 11,784 of record NZ_JACSQA010000013.1, on the reverse strand, counting down.
CACTAATTTCTTTATATTAACGGCATTCACTGACTCATCAGAACCTTGGTCAATGACTTTTAACACATCCCTTTGTCCAACTAGGGCAAGGGTTATTTGAAGTCCTCCCGTCCCCCATCCCCGACCAATGGGCATTTCTCTTGAAGCAAAAGGAACTTGATAACCAGGGATAGCCACTCCCTTTAAAACCGCTCGTCGTATTTCTTTTTTCGATTGCTCATCTAAAAATGCGAAAGGAAATTTACTCATTCGTGACACCTTCCCTTTTAATTTTCCGAATTTGCTCCAATTTTGATTGGAATGTTACATAATGGGGTAACTTCAAATGAGAGATAAATCCAGTTGATTCCACCGTATCTACGTGAAGGAGAACAAATTCCTCATCATGAATGGGTATTTTTTCCGGGTTTTCTAAAGCATGATCTAATATCGACATGGCAATTGCTTTCGTTTCATTTTGACCAAAGCAAGCACCGTAACCGATATCAAACTCTAAAACTTCTTTACCATCTTCACTGACATTAGCCGGAATAAACGACTCAACTTCCGTCAATTTAATGGAGCCAATGTAATATTCTTCTCCTTCTTCATCTAAAGCAATATGGATTGGTTGATAACCTACTCGCACTTCCCCTACGTTCGGATGGGAAGATCCGTAACCGCGCAAACCAGCATAACCAAGGGAAGTGACCGTCCCAGTTTGGCCACGGGTTAAAATTTGAAGACGTTCGCTCCGACTACTTGGAAAAGTTAAGCTTTCCTTCGTAATATCATCGGGTTCTTCATCATTTAAAGGAAATTCATTAATGAGACCTTCTTTTCGTAAATAATCCATTACTTTAGGTAGTTTTTCTAAAGGTAACGAACTTTCCTCAGGTACTTCGATTGCCTCGAATTCTGCTTTTTTTCTTAAGACGTCTTGTTCTGTTTCCTCTACTAAAGAAAAATCTAGTAAGCGATGCAAATAGTCGTGGGATGCCCCTAGAATTTGACCTCCTGGTATATCTTTAAAACTCGCTGATATACGACGAATGACGAACATATCTCTAGCATCCGTTACAGTAGAATAATATAGTCTCGGTAAAGTGGAGCGGTGGGCTCGTAACAAAAATACTGCCTCTTCTACATTACCTTCACTTTGTTTCATAGCTAATGCGGCAAGACGCTCACTATAAAGACTGCTTTCTGACATCACTTGATCTAAGAAACCTCGCATTGTTGCTTTAATCGATTCAACATCAATGAATTTCCCTTCTTTAATACGTTCATAGGTTAAATGTTGAAGGGAAGCCTCGATCGCTTCCTGTCCACCTGTTACTGCTACATACCCCATCTTTACTTCACCTCCGTTACCTTTGTCGTTCTTGGTAGTGCCATCCCATAGCCACTTCGGTCGATAAATAGGACATCAATGCCAAGGGGATATTCAGCATTTAACTCATCTCTTATTTTTAGAAAACCCTTAGAAATATCCGCATGAATGACCGTTTTATCTTTAATGCCGGGCCCCATTAATTCCAGCTGTATTCCATCCATTAAATTGTCGACTTCAAAAAATAACGTTGCTGACTTTTGCGGATTCAAAAGGTCACCCTTTTTCGCTACTTTTAAATCAGCAATCTCATTGGAATCTACCGTATTCGGAATAATAATGAAATCTGCCTCTTCTACTTTTGCTTCGTGACTTCCTGTATATGCTTGAATTGATTGACTAACCTTCTTTTCACCTATTACCGCAAACGTTACTTCGCCATCTAAAAGGGTTTGGCAAACAAGTACTGTTTGCGAATATAAAGGAGATAGTTCGTTTGGACTTTGTTCCAACTGAACAATCTTCCCGGGAAAGGTCATAGCCTCCAATATCTTTCGGAATGTACGTTGTGTACGATGTTCATCCATTTGTACGCCTCCTTAAATTTTCATTGTTTCGAAATTAACTTTTGTCCGCTCGATGGAACATTTTAATTGCTGTAATTGTTGTTGATAGCGTTGTTCTAGCTTTTCGAACTCCCCTTGCCAATTTTGCGTCTCTGGTAAATTTTCTTTATAAGCCGCATCAACTATCGCTAATGCACGGGATAATCCTTCATCATCTTCCATCACTACGCCAATTCCAAAACTTTCGACAATTTTCACTTTCGTTTCTGTAACTAATACTTCTCCTATATAAAATAACGATTGCTGTGCCGACTCTCGCATCTTAATCATCGTTAAGCCTAATTTTGGTGCTTGAATTTCTTCCACTTGATACTTTGTTGAAATTTCATTTGCAAATTGAATCGCTTCATTTCTTCCTACTTCAATTAATAGTTTTGTTCTTAAAGCTCTTTTCATCTTTTGCACCCCTTTCAATGCAAATGTATCTTGTCGCCAAGTAGAAGACCATTAAGCTAGTGTGAAGTTTTTGTAAAAAGGAAAAAAGGATGCCTCTTTTAACAGAGACATCCTTTTTCTTTTTGAGTATTCGTTAATTGGAAGGAGAAGCGGTCGCTTCGATATAATATTTCCGTATATTCTAATTGAACATTATCATCTTTATTCCAGTTGTCCGATTCAACTAAAATGATAGGGACTAAATTTTCACAGTGAAGCATCATCCGTTCATACTTACCTGGGAAAATAGTTGAAAGTCTTGTAAATGAACTTTCGAAGTTTTCAATACCGTGGGTTTTATAAAATTGGTAGATGGAGGATAATTGACTACGCTCTTTTTTTATTTCAGGAAAAAGATCTGCATTTACATAGGAACGATGGAGTGCAGCAGGTTCACCATCGACAAAACGTAATCTTTCAATAATATAAAGGGTCTTACAATGAGCAAATTCTATATGGGGATATTCCAAATTAGACATTTCGATTTGCTCCAGCCTTGTTAAAACAGACTTATAATCCTTCGTTTGCTGCTTCATTTTTTCACTAAAACTAACATCCCCAGTTAGAACGATATCTAATAATTTACGTTTCGGTTTTACAAAATGACCAATTCCTTGTTTTGATTCAATCATCCCCATTTGTTCTAAATCTAAATATACGTCTCGGATTCGTTTACGGGGAATAGAAAACATTGCAGCTAATTTATTTTCACTTGGTAATTTAAGACCTTCTTCGCAATGACAATTTTGAATTTTTTCTAATAAATAGTCTCGCACATCGATGTTATCCATAATTTCACCTCAATCTCTTCCTTCTAACCTACAATGAATGGGGTTAAAATTTGGTGAACAATGTTATCCTACTTATTGCTTTACTGGTAAAAATAAAGTTCGAATTTCTTGCCAATTATGAACACGTTTAAATTCCGTGCAATACTCATTATAACTTTGGGAATATAAAATCCCTTCTCCTGTAAAGGATTGAAGTTGCTTTACATTATCATCGATTAAATAATCTGCCTTTACGACCTTCTTATCTCCGCAGAATATAAAATAGGCGGGGTTTAAAAATGGAAAATGTTCCAATAACCATTCATATTTAGCATTGAAGCAACCCGGCACATCCATTGCTGCTGTCGCAATATAAATTTCATAGTGCTCACTCAATTCTTTTAATACAGGGACAGCATCCTGATCTTCCAATTCGAAATCTCTAAAAAAATCAGGTTCATTAATCATTAAATAAAACTGATGCGCCAATTCAGGATATTGGGCTTCAATTTTTGCTACGTCAAAGTCTTCTTTAGAAACCGAAATATTAAAACGCTCTTGAAAAGCTTTCGTTGCTTTACCTAAAAAATCCGCTATTACTTGATCCATATCAACTGCAATACTCTTCATAAATACCTCCAAATGTTCGTTTTAATATTAGTGTAAAGTAAGCCAATGGTGAAAAACAATGCAATCTCCATCTATTTACAGAAAATTAATTTCTTTTACATTCTATAAAAAAAGCTTGCACATTATTGTGCAAGCTTCTATTTCTTAATTTGTCGCAGTTCCTAATCGATCCGGTTTATTTCCTTTATTTTTTGTTGCTAATTGAATAAAGAACATAATACCGAATACGACTAATCCGATAATGTCAGACAATGATTCCGGATAAACCATCGCTAGTCCTGCGGCAATAATAATTAATCGTTCTAACAAATTAATAGGACGGTACCAATAGCCGATAACTCCCGCTCCTATTGCAATCATTCCAAGCATTGCTGTAATGACTAACCAAGCAACTTCCCAGAACGTCACATCGATCATTAAAAGAGATGGTGAGTAAACAATCATATACGGTATAATGAATGCCGCAATCGCTAGTTTTGCAGAGTGAACCCCTGTTTTAATTGGATCTCCACCTGATATACCCGATGCAGCAAAGGCTGCCAGTGCAACTGGTGGAGTAATGTCTGCAATAATACCAAAGTAGAATACAAAGAAATGAGCAGCTAATACTACTGTAATCGGCACTAATGCTTGAGAAACGTCAGGTGCTAGAAGCGCAATAATTGCCGGTGCTGCAATCGTCGATGTAATAACATAGTTCGCTGTTGTTGGTGCACCCATCCCCAAAATAAGGGATGCGATCATAACAAAGAACAATGTTAAGAAAATACGTCCGCCTGCTAAATCTACTAAACTATTTGCTAAGCTTAAACCTAAACCTGTTTTAACAACTACCCCTACAATAATACCAGCACAAGCTGTTGCAGCGGCAACCGATAAAGCTGTGCGAGCTCCATCTACTAAAGCATCGATAATTTCGCGAATGCCAAACTTCACATCTTTGTTGAAGAAACCGACGATGATACACGCAATAATACCATATAACGCTGAATGGATTACTGGTACACCGAACATCATAATGACAACAATTAATGCAATCGGAATTAATAAATAAAGTTTTTTCCAAATCATTTTTCGATCTGGCATTTCATCATCTGTAAGACCACGTAAGCCAAGACGTTTAGCTTCGAAATGAGTCATAATCCATATTCCTGCAAAATAAAGTATCGCTGGAATAATTGCGGCTTTTGCGATATCCCAATAAGTAATACCGCGTCCGATAAATTCAACCATTAAAAAGGCAGCAGCACCCATAATTGGAGGCATGATTTGCCCCCCTGTAGAAGAAGCTGCTTCTACGGCACCAGCAAAATCTTTTTTATATCCTAGTTTTTTCATTAGCGGAATCGTATAAGCACCTGAAGTAACAACGTTTGCTACCGAACTTCCTGAAATCGTCCCTTGCAAGGCAGATGAGAAAATAGCTACTTTTGCAGGTCCACCAATTAATTTCCCTGCTACCGCAATCGCTAAATCATTAAAGTACTCCCCTACCCCTGTTTTTACAAGGAAAGCACCAAAAAGTAAGAATGCAAAAATATATGTTGCCGAAACACTAATCGGCGTACCTAAAATACCATCCGTTGAGTAGTACATTAAATTAACTAGTTGGTCTAATGATTGACCTCGATGGGCAAAAATATCTGGCATATATTGTCCATAAATTGCGTAGGCCAAAAATAAAACAGCAATAATCGCTATCGGTAATCCAACTGAACGTCTAGCAGCCTCTAATACTAATAAAATTACAATTAAACCTACGATAAAGTCCATTTGCGTAATTGTTCCAAGGCTTGTTACTAAACGGTCATAATTAATTGTCCAATAAGCTCCTGTTACAGCAGCTACTATAGCCAAGATATAATCATAAAATGGTATCGTATCTTTTCTTCCCTTTTTACGAGAAGGAAATAGTAAAAATACGAATGTTAAACCAAATCCTAAATGGATAGAACGTTGGATATAAGCAGTAAATTGCCCGAAAATAGCCGTATATAACTGGAATAGGGAGAAGGCAAGAAGCCCAATAAAAATAACCCATTTCATAATACCGGCAATTTTTCGCATATTCGCTTCTGTATCATACTTCTCAATCAACTCTTGTTGTTGTTCCTCTGATAATACATCGATATGCTCTGTGGCAAGCTGTTTATCTTTCAATGGGTCGATTGATTCACTAGTTGTTTGATGTTTTACATCACTTTTCATATACCATCACAGCTCCTCTCAGCTTGTCGAATAAAGATATTGTCTTCACTTCAAATAAATAAGAACTCCCTCGATGCAGCGATTTTTTCATGTTATACGTTTGTCCGTCGTAAACAAAATTTAAGTCCATATCGATGTCTCCAATATAAATCGTGAAATTATCTAATATTTTATTTTTGTATGCTAATTTGTATTTACCATTTTCATAACTTAACGTTTGATCTTCCTCTGCATGAGCCGGCATCCCAACGGCAACATCTTCATATTCCATTGAATGAAGTTTTATTTGATTGTTCTCCGTTATTTCATAAGATTCTAATACATCCGTTAAATGGATAGAATGAGTAAAACGAATATTAAACTTTTGTTCTTTGGAAACATTTATGTAATACACTTCTGGATTATTCGTCCGTGTTTCTTCAAAGGAAAACACGGGGTAAAGCGGTGAAAAGAAAAAAATAATCCCTACCACTAATACAATTAAGAATAGATGCGCCCGTTTCATTTAATCGCCTCAATTGAAAAGGACTTGAAGAAGTATGCCTTCAAGCCCTTCACTTCATTTCTTCTTAATTATTGTTCATCAAAGAATTTTTGAGCACCTGGATGAACATCGATACCAATACCAGTTAAAGCAGTTTCAGGACTAATAAATTCCCCTTTAGCATGGCTAATCTTATCTGTGTTTCCATAAATCGCTTTAGCAATTCCGTAGGCAACATCATCTGGTAAATCAGCTTTTACAGCCAACATTGCTAATACTGATACAGTAGGAACTTCCGTTTCTAAACCGTAAGTACCTGAAGGAATTGTATCTACTGCATAGTAAGGATATTTCTCGATTAATGCTTCTGCTTTATCAGCTTCTACAGGAACGATGACAACGTCTGTTGTAGCACCTAATGCTTCAACTGCAGCCGTTGGATAACCAGCAGTGATAAATGCCGCATCGATTTGACCCGTAGTTAAACCGTCTGTTGATTCACCAAAGTCTAAATTTTGCGGTTCGATGTCTTCCATCGTTAAACCATGAACTTCTAGCAATTGTTCAGCGTTCGCATAAGTACCCGATCCTGGTGCACCTACTGAAACTTTTTTACCTTTTAAATCTTCAAATGATTTAATACCTGAATTTGCAGTTGTTACTAAGTGAATTGTTTCAGGATATAAACCGCCAATTGCCACTAAATCATCAAGTGGTTGACCGTCAAACATTAACTCACCATTTTTGGCATAGTAAGCGATATCCGTTTGCATGAAAGCAATTTCAGCATTTCCATCTTTCAATGCGCTTACGTTTGCCGTCGAAGCTTGTGAAACTTCAGCAGTTGTTTTAATACCAGTTTCTTCTGTTATTAAATCAGCAAATGTACCACCTAATGCGTAGTATGTACCTTGCGTACCACCTGTAGCTAAACTTAAAAATTTAATATCAGATGCTTTTTCATCAGAAGATCCCCCTGATGTTTCTTTGTCAGTTGTTTTTTCTTCACCACCACAAGCAGCTAAAACCATTAAAAGTAAAACACTTAATAGTGAAAGAAACATTAATTTACTTTTTTTCAATTGAACCCCTCCAAATAATTGTTACATTACAGTTCAATTTTACCTATTAATCTTAATATGTGTCAATCCTTTTAATATTCTGTTAATAGATTTATAGATTTATTTTAAGTATAAAAACGCTTTCTTTTAGAAGGTATAATATATATTAGAATAATAAAAAAATTTAAATTACTATTTAAATTGTTATACTACACAATACTCAAATACACTTCTCTAGTATCCCAAAACTAATAATCCCAATTATTATAAATGGAAAAATGTTATATATAAAACATTTAATGGATATTTAAAAGACAAAAAGCTGTGTAATAAAATTATTACACAGCTTCATTCTTAGTTTTCGGATGTAATAACTCCACAGGCAATTCTCGCACCCGAGTTACCTGCAGGATCTGTTACATAATCATCTGCTTTTTCATGGATGACAATAGCACTACCATCAGCATCAAATAAAGAATTTTCCATACCCTTTTCTAACGTAATATTTTTCGCCACCAATTCAACTTGTACTGTTCCATCCTGCTCAGCAGTAATGTTTGGTAAATCTCCTAAATGTGGCCCCTTTGGATTATTAATACCGTGATGTTTGCCTAATGGATTAAAATGAGCTCCAGCAGATTCAAACGATGGTTTTTCACATTTACCGACTTCATGTATATGAATTCCATGCTCTCCTTCTGGTATTTCTGTAAGCCCTAGGGAGATAAGAACACCATCTGTCCCCTCCGTCATTTCCATATGTCCAATTTCTTTTCCTTCAGTATTTATTATTTTTGCATCTGCTTTTAACGCTTCAGGGGCTGCAACTGTGATTTTTTCTTGTTCAGCAAACAAGTTACACCCGCTTAAAAGTAACATTAAACTACTAAAAATCAATAATTTTTTCCACATTTTAGTTGTCCCTCCTCGAAAGGAGTATTGCCATATGTGTTTTGAAATATTCCGTAATTGTCGAAAGATGTCATTTTTCCTTTTCTTTAACTGTTTATTAAAGTCGTTATTTATTAAACCGATATGTAGATTAAGGAGGTGGAATCTTGGATATCAATTCAATCATGTCTGCCCAAGTTGCTCAACTTCAACAGACTGTCCAAATGAGTATTATGGATAAATCTCTAAACTTAGCGACAGCAAGTACAGTTGAAATGCTTGAACAAATGACAGAACAAACTAACGCTACCCATCCATACAAGGGTACGGTTATTGACATTTTATTATAAAAAACGAAGACCTTTATATAATACATAAAGGTCTTTTAAGTATTTTTGTTTAATTAGTTAAAAAACTGTTCTCTTATACCAAAATTGTGCATATTGTATAAATTAAACACTAAACGATTAAAAGTTTGTAAATGCACCTTTAAGTGTTTGTAAAATGTTTGAAACTCTACCCTTTATGGAAATAAATAGATGTAAGATGCAATTAAGGGCATCTATTATGCTCAATCTAAATCGGGAGTGATTTTTATAGGTATTCATAAGTTTTTCACAAGTTTAAATGATTTAGAACGTATTTTCCGTGCACCTGGGCGTTTTAAGTTTGAAGAACATAACGTTGCAGCCCATTCTTGGAAAGTGTCTCAATATGCCATGTTTTTTGGTACTCTTGAAGAAATGAATGGAGCAACAATAGACTGGAAATCCCTTTATGAAAAAACCATCAATCATGACTTTGCTGAAGTTTTTATCGGCGACATTAAAACACCGGTCAAACATGCTAGCGTAGAACTAAAGCAAATGCTTGCCCATGTCGAGGAAAAAATGATGGAAAAATTTATTAGGGAAGAAATACCCCCAGATTTTCAAGCGGTATTCTTTGATCGAATGAAAGAAGGAAAAGATGCAACAATTGAAGGTCGACTTTTAGAATTTGCAGATAAGCTAGACCAGTTTTACGAGTCCTTTGCGGAATTAAAACGTGGTAATACGGATAAGGAATTTGTTATCATGTATCAACAGGCATTACAAAAAATATTGGCTATACCACTAGAAGTAAGTGTAAATTACTTCCGAAATGAAATCTTAAAGGATGTCATGAAAGAAGATACCCAAATTAATCTTGTTACCCTAACAAATGAGGTATTAAATAAAATAAAATGATAGCAAAAGTTTTCCAATGATGGAAAGCTTTTTAATTTGCCAAAAACATAAACTCCATTCTCCTACATACTATAAAAACCATAAATTTCTTCAATATTATAATGATAAATATTTGACATTTTTCATCATTCATACTTACTTGCGCAACAATTTATAATCGTATATTATAACAATAAAGCTGCGTTGTTCGTACAAATATTAAGTTTTAACCTTTGAACTGTAAAAGGGAGTTTTAATCGAATAGGGAATGGCGGGCGTCACACTCCGGTGAATGACGATATACAGGAACTATTCTGCGAGCACCCACCTGGTGGAGTCGTGGTTTTAAAACTTTCTATTAATAATTACGGCAAGGCGGCTTTGCCATACATAATGATGTATAGCAAGGCTTAGAAAAATCTCTCATCACCAATTGATGAGAGATTTTTTATGGACTTATAAAGAATGGATTACCTTATTCAGTGTTCGGTAAAGGTTTTTCAGGTCGATTAATACAGTAGTTACAATTCGAATCACTACATTTTGTTTCAGTCCATCTGTTGCATTTTGGGCAAATATAAGCATCATAATCTTCATAATAAATTAAATTCATTTCGCAAATCATGCAGTTATTTTCTTCATCCACAAACCCAACAATTTCAAAGTTATTAACAATGACTACTCCATTCCTTACTTCTATTTTCATAAACCCTCCTTAAGTTGGAAATATATGAATTAGTTTTTTATAGCAAATTTTATCGATATGTTGATTTTTTTCTTTAAAAATGCCACTTTTATCAAGCACCAATAATTCTTCTTTTAAATGCTTTTCAAATAAAGCACTATTTTCCCCTAAAAAACGTCTTGAACCGTAGGAAGTTGAATATAAGTTTCCAATTATAGCGTCTAATGTCCATATGTGTTCAAAAGGGTTTATACATCTCTAATTTGAATTTAGAATTCAATATAATTTCTTCGTAGCTAACTGTCGGGTGAGAATAGGTTGTATTCCCCGCTCTTCTTTTCTTTCCATACCATTGTTCAACTACTTGCTGTATCTTTAATTGCCACGGTAAAAGTTCTTTATTGGTAGAATAATTATCAATAATAGCAATACCACCACCATGTGCAATCATTTCATATAACATATCAAGAGTCTTTTCTCTATCCATCCAATGAAACGCCTTAGCAATGGTGACAAATCGAAAAAGATGATTATTAAATTTCTTTCTAAACGATTCTAGATCTCCATTAAACCATTCCAAATTCTCTAATAAATATTCCTTTTCAAGACGAATTGCTTCTTGTATCATTTCTGGCTCATTATCAATCCCAATTATTTTTTCAAACCAATCCGACAATCTGAATGCTAATTGTCCTGTACCACACCCTAAATCAAGCATTTGACCTTTACCATCAAATGAAAACTTATCGATTAAATATCTAATCATTGAAGCTGGATATAAAGGTCTATAACGAGAATAGTACCAAGCAGTACCTTTAAATAAGTCATTACCGTAATTAATCATTTCCTTACTCCTTTCCCAGTTAAATCAACACTCCTTATTTCTTAAATATACAAAAAAATAGATGATAAAAACGAAATGTTTTTATCATCTATTTTTAATTTGAGCCTATCTTTTTAGCTCATACTATGACCCGTACGGGATTCGAACCCGTGTTACCGCCGTGAAAGGGCGGTGTCTTAACCACTTGACCAACGGGCCGTGGCTCCGAAGGTAGGACTCGAACCTACGACCGATCGGTTAACAGCCGATTGCTCTACCACTGAGCTACTTCGGAATATTTTTATGGTGGGCCTAAATGGACTTGAACCATCGACCTCACGCTTATCAGGCGTACGCTCTAACCAGCTGAGCTATAGGCCCCCATTTGGAGCGGGTGATGAGAATCGAACTCACGACATCAGCTTGGAAGGCTGAGGTTTTACCATTAAACTACACCCGCATTATATGGTGGGTCGGGACGGAATCGAACCGCCGACACTTAGAGCTTCAATCTAATGCTCTACCAACTGAGCTACCGACCCATAAAATCATATTCACCTTATCGAATAAAAATAATGGCGGTCCCGACCGGGATCGAACCGGCGATCTCCTGCGTGACAGGCAGGCATGTTAACCGCTACACCACGGGAC
>NZ_JACSQA010000012.1 GCF_014836845.1 Ureibacillus galli | reverse complement strand
AAAGAAAAAGGTGAATTTGAGTTTCCTCAAATTCACCTTTCTCACTATTTGAAGCTAGTTATGTCCCAGCCTCTTTTTAAATGGAAAACTTTTACTTAAGCAATTGGACCTTCTTTTCGTTTTTTTGCCAACTCAGCAGTGGCAGTAAATAACACGTCAGAAGATGAATTCAAGGCAGTTTCACAAGAGTCTTGTAAAACACTAATAATGAAACCGACCGCAACCACCTGCATCGCAATATCGTTTGAAATGCCTAATAAACTACAAGCAAGTGGAATTAATAATAGGGAACCACCAGCAACACCCGATGCACCAGCTGCTGATACGGCAGATAAAAACATGAGAATAATGGCTGTCCATATATCCACTTCAATACCAAGTGTATTAGCTGTAGCGAGAGTTAATACAGAAATTGTAATGGAAGCACCGGCCATATTGATCGTTGCTCCTAACGGAATAGAGACAGAATACGTATCTTCATCCAACCCTAATTTTTTACATAATGTTAAATTAACAGGAATGTTCGCTGCGGAACTTCGAGTAAAGAATGCTGTAATCGCACTTTCTTTTAAAGTTTTTAATACGAGTGGATATGGATTTTTACGGGTAAAGACAAATGTAATGATAGGGTTGACTACGAGCGCTACAAAGAACATACAGCCCAATAACAATATAAGTAGTTGTCCATATTCTTTCAAAGCTGAAAGACCGTTTTTAGAAATGGCATCAAAGACTAATCCCATAATTCCAAAAGGTGCTAACTCTATAACCCATTTTACGATTTTCGTAATGGCATCAGAAAAATTTCCTATCATCGTTTTAGTAGAATCAGCTGCATTTTTTAATGCAAAACCAAGTATGATGGCCCATGTTAATATCCCAAGGTAGTTCGCTTTTAAAATCGCGTCAATTGGGTTGCTCACAAGACTTAAAAGTAAAGTTCGAATAACTTCTAATACCCCTTCAGGTGGTGCTATTTCTTCAGCTCCTGTTGTAAGCTTTAATGTGACAGGGAATAGGAAGCTAGCGATAACACCAATCACCCCAGCTGAAAATGTACCAATTGCATAAAGGACAATAATCGATTTCATATTTGTTTTTTTACCGCTTTTATGGCTAGAAATAGCATGCATGACAAGAATAAGAACTAGGATTGGTGCAACAGCCTTTAACGCCCCAACAAATAGAGTACCAAAAATTGAAACCCAACTTGTAGCATCTGGAATTGTTAAAGCTAATAAAAGGCCGATAATAATACCGATAATGATTCGTACAACAAGGCTAATTCGATTCCATATATGTATAATGTTTTTCATGTTTTTCCTCCAAGTTGTTAGTAATATATTTAGTAGAATGGACAAATGTACTTCTCTAATGAACACTTTATTTAAAAATTAGTTTATCATGGTTATGTCCATAAAGGAATAAGTAATTATTTCATAATTATATAATTAGAAAAATAGAATCCAAGAAATCTAGTTATATAAACTTCTAAGTGAAGGAAAGGTTTTTAGATTATTTTTAATAATATAGTATTCCGGTAGATTATTAATTGTTTTAAAGGAGTTGTTTTACCAATAGGAATTTTGGGAAAAGGTAAAAAGAAGTAACGATATGGAAGGGGCATTGAAATGTTACAATATATAAGAAAAGGTACAGGTGAAGTTTTAGTATTGGTCCACGGTTTTTTAGGTGCAAAGGAGATATTTCAAGATGTAATCGAAGATCTTTCTTCCCATTATGATGTCATTGCTGTAGATTTACCGGGACATGGTTCGAGTAAACTCGAAAAAGACCGTTATACGGTATATGATTATGCACAAGCAGTTACAGAAGTGCTACAACATGAAGGAGTAACGGAAGCAACTTGGCTCGGTCATTCTTTAGGCGGTTACATTGTATTAGCAGCTCTTGAAGGAAAAGTTGCTCCGATAAAACGGGCTATTTTAGCCTACTCATACCATGGTGCTGATAATGAGGAACAAAAGGAAAAACGAACGAAACAACAGCAACAAATTCCTTTAATAGGGGTAGAACCTTTTGTTGATCAATTAATTGGGGCATTTTTTAGTAATAATGCAAAAGAAGAGCAAATTCAATTTGCTCGGCAAATTGGTTACCGTGCATCTGAAGAAGGTTTAATTGTCGCCCTTGAAGCGATGAAGTCCCGACCTAATCAACAAAACTTTGTTGACAATACAACAATGCCGATATTAGTCATTGAAGGATCAGAAGATGGCATTGTACAACCAATTCAAACAAAGAATGAAAACGTGGAAAAAGTCATAACGAAAACCGGTCATCTCGGTATGTTAGAAGACCCGAAAAGCTTTACCGAGGCTGTTAAACAATTTATGTAAATAAATAAGCAATCTCTTCCGTGAAAGGGAAGAGATTGCTTTATTTTTGCAAGTATTTCGATTTTTAGAAAGCCCAGTCGCCGTTACGGAAAATAGGAACGACAGTACCATCTTGTTTAATCCCATCGATATTCATTTTGTCAGAACCAATCATGAAATCAACGTGAACTGTAGACGTATTCATCCCATTTGCTTGCAGTTCCTCTTGACTCATTGTTGTCCCACCTTCAATTGTTGTAGGGTAAGCCGAACCGATAGCTAAATGATTCGATGCATTTTCGTCATATAACGTATTGAAGAAAATGATGCCGGATTGGGAAATCGGCGAAGGATCTGGAACAAGGGCAACTTCTCCTAATCCAGTAGCTCCTTCGTTTTCAAATACTAATTTTTTAATCGCTTCATCGCCCTTTTCAGCGGAGATATTAACAATTTTTCCATCTTTAAAATGAACTTCAATACCTTCTATTAATGTACCCGCATAACTAAGCGGTTTTGTACTGCGAACAACCCCATCCATGCGGCGCGTATCAGGAGCCGTGAATATTTCTTCTGTCGGCATATTCGCGATAAACTCTTCATCTTTAGGGTTATAACTTTCTGCACATGCCCAAATATGGTTTTTTGGTAAACCTAACGTTAAATCTGTCCCAGGAGCAGTGTAGTGAAGGGCATCAAACTGAATTTCATTTAATTTTGCCGCTTTTTCATTTAATGTTTTCTTATGTTCATCCCATGCAACAATTGGGTCTTCTTCATAAACGCGACATGTTTTAAAAATTTGATCCCAAAGGGCATCAACTTGTTCTTCAGAAGTTGCTAAATGGGGGAATACTGTTGCCGCCCAACTAGCTCCTGCTGCTGCAGCAACCGTCCATTTTAAATCATCGTTTTGTGTAGCTTTACGTTGGGCATGGAACGCTTTGCCCGCCACATTTTGGAAAGCTGCCACTTTCGTAGGGTCTACCCCATTTAACAGACCAGGGTCGCTAGATAAAATCGAAAGACGGCTCACTCGGTGGTTTAAAACATGATCTTCTGATTCATCAATTTCGTATTGTGGAATGTCCGTTAATACTTCTGTTGGTTGGTGTAAATAGTGTAATTTTGTAATTTCATCATCAGACCATTTGACAATAACCTTTTCTGCACCTAACGCATAAGCTTCCTGTGTAATGAATCGAGCTAAAGGAGCTTGATCAACAGTAATTGTCATTTTCACCCAATCTCCCGGTTGAACATTAATGCCTTTAGCAACTAACAGCTTTGCGTATTTTTGTAAATTTTCCATAAAGTTATTTAACATGAATGTATTCCTCCAATTTTGTGTAACTGTATCCAATATTATCATAATTTTATAAAAAATTATTTAACGAATTCAGATGGATTCATTTTATTTTGTGAAGCGGTTTGCATAGCTACTAGCAACAAAGGAATCGGGTTTTATTTTTGGTTCTAACCCGATTGATTCTAATCGGGAGACCATCTCTTCAACGAAAACTCTTGTTTTATTTCTTTTCCCAGAGCCAATATCAATATGCCCTTCGATGGAAAAAGAAGCTCCTTTATAAATGTTTGGTAGAACGACATTAATTAATTGTTCTTTATGTTCGTTTGTAAATAAGGAAACAACTTCTTCTGTAAGGGTTGTTTCAAAGGAAATCCGTTCATGTAAATTTGTCATTTTCCTAGGGATAATTACTTTTCGAATACATGCCCAAACACCTTTTCTTTCTTGCTGAATGACAATACCAGTGATGAACTTTGTGTAATGGGTGAAAACTTGAGAATCGGTTCCGAACATTAAACGAAAATTACCAATCGGATCTTTCTTCATGAAATGCAATATATTTTGAAATACTTGATCAAAGGGCATATTTTTTTGACTTAAATTTTGAAAGGTATTTGCCATTTCAGTATCCTTATTCATTTTTCCACCTTTCTTGTAAGTCCATTGATTAATACATCTTATTCGATACATAGGCAGATTGATAACTAGAACTAGTTTGGAACAATTGATAACATTATAGATAGATTGTGTGGAATTTTTTGAAAATATGTAAATTGGAGTGGGATAGTTGATCGAAAAAGTAGACTTTAAACATTGTATTAAGACGGAAGAGGAACTTCGAGAGATTGTAGGATTTCCTAGTGAATTAGTTAAAAATAAAGTAATAACTTATTTAGATCATCATTGTGTCGATTTTATTTCGAAATCGCCGTTTTTAGTAATGTCTACTTCGGATCAATTTGGCAATTGTGATGTTTCACCAAGAGGAGATCAACCTGATTTTGTTCACGTGTTAAATGAAAAGCAGCTCATTATACCGGAAAGGCCCGGGAATAAAAGAATGGATTCGTTGCGCAATCTTTTGTCCAACCCTAAAATAGGCCTTCTCTTTTTCATTCCGGGACTTGGTGAAACATTAAGGGTGAATGGTCGTGCCACAATTGTAAATGATGAAGCTTTACTTGAACAAATGGCTATAAGGGGGAAAATGCCCCTTTTAGGAATCGCTGTTGACGTGGAAGAATGTTTTATACATTGTGCGAAAGCATTTAAACGATCCGGTCTATGGGAGCCGGATACTTGGACAGAGAAAGAATTGTTACCCTCGGCTTCCAAAATATTATTTGAACACGCAAAACTTCCGAATAGTAGTGTCGAGGATATCCAAGAGAGGTTGGAAGAAAGCTATAGTAAGAGACTTTATTAATTGTATGTATAAAAGGTAAGGGCATTTCCCTTACCTTTGAATATCACGATTTATTTACTGATTGGATTATTCCTCATTAAAATCTAAATTAACAGGTTGAGTAGGAAGGAATTCAGTTGCCATCATATTTGTTGAAGGGACTGAATCGTCTACTTCCTCAAATCGGAATCCATCCGCCCAAACTTTTCCATTTCCTGCTAATAAGACGCCGAAATGAATGGATGTACTTTGTGCAGGTACGTCTAGTACGATTGAATAATAGTTCCACTCAGTCGTCCCTGTAATAGAACGGTTATCCATATTGTCAAATTGAATTGTATCCCCTGATGCATTATCGATTCGACACCATGCACCGCATTTATCTACTTGTTCTGTTTTTAAATAACACGACAATTTAATCCGTTTCCCTTTATAGATATCTGCTTGAAAACTTTGCATAATTGTTCCAAATTGCCCTTCACCAACATCTCGGGTGGAAAATAATACACCTGATTTCGTTCCTAAATGGAATACTTGATCATCAACCCCAAATGCATAGTTAGCTGGGTGGGAACCACTTAAAAACCATCCCTTTACTTTGTTACTCATATTGCTTTCCTCCATTCCGCCTATTGATCGCATCATTTTTCGATATTTTCCAGGAGGCATGGTATATACTTCTTTAAACGCGCGGGTGAAAGCTTCTTGCGATTGAAATTGTAGCATAAATGCAATTGTAATAATTGTTTCATCGGAGTGTAGAAGAAACATTGCAGCTGTCGCAAGACGTCTTAAACGTATATACTCTCCAATCGTTAATCCAGTTTCTTGTTTAAATACCCTTAGTAAATGATATTTTGAATATCCTACAACAGAAGGGAATTGTTTTAGTTGCAAATCATCGGTTATATGATTTTCGATATAGAGTATCAGTTGTTGCGTAGCTTCACTATATACCATTTGTGAATCACCTCTATTTCATCTTACATAAAATGAACGGAAAATTTTTGATATCAATTGCTAAAATGTACGAACAGTATGAGGAAACAAAATATAAAAAGACCATCTGTAAATGACAGATAGTCTAACCGTATTTATGAATAATCCGTTACGATGAATGTTCCTGTCGTAGCAAAATTCGTCATGTCTTGGAAAATTCCTTCTACTTCTGAAAGTTTAATTTCCCGATTTACCATTTTCCCTGGTTGTAATTTACCGAGGGCAACTTGCGATAAAAGGGAATCGAAACGGGAAGCTGGCATACCAAGGGTAGTAATAAAGGATTTTTCAGCAATGACCATTTCATCAATCGGAATGGAAATGAAGCCACCTTCTTTTTTCGTCGTTACTCCTACTTGAAGATGGCGACCACCTTTTCTTAAACTGTTAATCCCATTGACACATGTTTGGGTAATACCAAGGGCGTCAACGGAAACATCTGCACCACCTTTCGTAATCTCCATAACTGCTTCTACGGGATCCGTATTAGTACTGTTAATCGTGTAATCTGCTCCAAGTTTTTTCGCTAATGCTAAATTGTCATCATTAATATCTACCCCGATCACATAAGCACCTAAGGAGGAAGCAATATGAATAGCGGAAAGTCCAATTCCACCACATCCATAGACGACAACTTTTTCTCCTGGTAATACGTGAACTCGATCAATTATTCCATGATAAGCAGTCATGAAACGACATCCTAATGATGCAGCATCGGTAAAGCTTAAGTTGTCAGGCATCAGAATGACGTTGCGATCACCTTTTGGAACAGCTACATATTCACCATAACCACCTTGGTAGGCTGTTCCAGGGACAATAAAAGAATCACATAAATGGGTATTCCCTGCTAAACAGTGGGGACAAACTCCGTCACTTCCTGAGAAGGGAACGATAACCCGATCTCCACGTTTGAAGTTTTTCACATCACTACCTACTTCTTCGACAATGCCGCAAAACTCATGTCCAATGATGGGTTGAACGATTCCTTGATCCCCCACCCAAACGTGCCAGTCACTTCTACAAACACCATTTGCCATTGTTTTAATTAAAATGCCTTCTTTATCGATTTCCGGAACTGGTACTTCTTTAACAACCGCCTTTTGAACATCTTCTATGACTAGTGCTTTCATCTTCAATCCTCCTTTAATTTTACACGAAAGATAGCGCTTTCATGTCTTAGGTAAATCGTATAATAGCGAGGGAGATAAACCTATTACTAATTTCGGATGAATACACTACCTAAAAGGGGATGTTTTTTGAATCCATTATCTACCTTTTAGACTATAAAAGTGTTTCGGAAAATAAAACATCCCAATCCATAAATGAATTAGGATGATTTTCATTATAAATAGTTGATGACAGTATTTTTCACTTCTTCAAGTGTGGCTGTTCCACCTAAATCCCCCGTTTTCACACCAGAAGATAGGGTTTTTTCAATAGCGGTTAAAATTCGCGTACCAGCATGATAATGTCCTAAGAAATCTAGCATCATTTTACCTGTCCAAATCTGCCCAATAGGATTTGCGATACCAAGACCTGCAATATCAGGGGCAGAACCATGTACAGGTTCGAACATAGATGGATATTCCCGTTCGATATTTAAATTCGCAGCTGGAGCAATACCAATACTACCCATAATCGCTCCACCAAGGTCAGTTAGAATATCTCCGAATAAATTAGAAGCTACAATTATATCAAATGCTTGTGGCTTCATGACAAAGAAAGCAGCTAAAGCATCAATATGCTGAACAGACGTATCAATTTCAGGGTAATCCTTTTTGACTACGTTAAAAACTTCATCCCAGAACGGCATAGAATAAGTTAGACCGTTGGACTTCGTCGCACTTGTTACGTGTTTGCGGGAACTTTTTGCTAATTCAAAGGCGTAACGCATAGCGCGTTCTGTCCTTTTTCTAGTGAAGATTGCATTTTGAATAGCGATTTCATCTTCGCCAGTATGAATACGACCTCCGCTGTCCGAATATTCACCTTCTGAGTTTTCCCTAACAACAGTAATATCAAAGTTTTGTGGATTCTTTAATGGGGATTGTAATCCAGCTAACAGTTTTGCGGGTCGCACATTAATGGACTGTTTCATTCCACGGCGTATTTTAATAAGAAGACCCCAAAGTGAAATATGATCAGGTACAAGTTCGGGCATACCGACCGCCCCTAAAAAAATTTGATCATATTGTTTTAATGTTTCTAAACCATCCCCAGGCATCATTTCACCATGTTCTAAATAGTAATCACAACCCCAAGGAAAATAAGTCCATTCGAACTTGAAGTTGCCGTCCAACTTTGCAATACTATCCAATACTTCGATAGCTGCTGGAACGACTTCTTTTCCAATACCATCCCCCGGAATAACAGCGATTTTGTATGTATTCATCAACGAACACCCCTTTTATTGAATTTTCAATCTCTTAAAATACTAACACATTTTCCAATGCTATTTCGGAGCGGGTTAAATCCTCTTTTATCAATGATAGTTAATATCTTATGGGGATTCATATAAGGGAAACGGTTATTTAAAACAATACTATGGATCGAACTAAATAAATTACATAATTAAATGCTATGGGTTTATAAATGTAATACCGATTTTAACTCACTATATCTTTTCGCATAAAATAAAAAGGCAACATAAACAAAGTTTATTGTTACCTTCTTCGAAATGAAGTTAGAACCGTTTTGTATTATTCTTTTTTTGAGTTGCAGTTTTTGTTGCTTTTGCTTGTACGTGTTCTTTAGCAATTTCCATGTTCGCTCTTAAAGTAGCCGAGTCTAAGTTGTTATTTAATGCAGCTTCTTCATTTAGTTTCTCTTCCTTTTTCATCCTGATTTCCTCCATTACTTTAAGCTGTCCTTTAGATTGCCCAATTTCATTTAGAAAATGTCATGTTATTCAAAATGGGTTTCTATTTAAGGTGCGTTTACATAGTATTAGCAAAAATATGGATACTATAATGCAAAGGAGTGATACGAATGGCGATATGTCCTTTATGTAATTCATTAAAAACGTTAGAAGTAAATTGCCCAAAATGTCATACGACATTAGAGGATTCAGGGAAAGTGTCTGATTATTTGGATCCTTATGGACACTATAATGATGAAGAAACGGTCAAAATGGGAGATGGTTATCCTAATACGGCAAAAGATCAAATTTGTCCCCATTTAATGGTTTGTAAGTCTTGTGGATATGATGAAGTACGGTTTATTAAAGAGGAATAATGAATGTTCATCGCACTGTTTATTTACAGTGCCTTTTTTTATTTTTAATAAGTTCGCCGTATTTTACTCCCATTAGAATGGAGGGATTACTTCCATTAATAATAGGGAATGTACTATTTGTTTTTCTGTTGTTAAAAGTATATTTTCTTCAGATTGCTTTGCATGGGAATACACTGTGAAATATTTTGATAGAAAATATAGGAAGGAATGGAGGAAGGTGTTATATTTGGTACATAATTCTAATAACAGACATGTTACTCAAACTTCTGTCAAAAAGTAAATAGATGGAAGGGAAGTTAAATCATATGTAATAGAAAAGAGATCGTCGATTTAGAAGACGATCTCTTAAATAATTTACCAATATCGTTTAAGAAAGGATTTTATGTTGTACATTTAACGGATTTAACGTATTTAAAATATTTTCCAATGCTTTAAGCTCGAATTTGTTTAATGGTACCATTGGTAAACGAACACCGCCTACTGGAATTCCGTTTAAATTTAAAGCTGCTTTTACTGAAGTTGGATTAGGAGTAGCAAATAATGCTTTCATAATAGGCAATAATTTACGATGATCCTTTGCTGCTTCGTTAATGTTCCCGATAAGGAATTTTTTAATCATTGCTTGCATTTCTTGGCCGACAATATGGGATGCAACTGAAATGACACCTGCTCCTCCAATCGATAAGACAGGTAGTGTTAAGCCGTCATCACCACTATATAATGAAAAATTCCCTGGAGTTTTTTCGATAATTTCAGTCATTGCATCTAAATTTCCACTAGCTTCTTTAATCGCAACAATATTTGGTATCGCTGAAAGGCGCACAATCGTTTCAACAGAAAGACTAACGATGCTGCGACCAGGAACATTGTACAGTATGATTGGTAAAGATGTCTCTTCTGCAATTGCTTTGAAATGCTGATATAAACCTTCTTGGGAAGGTTTGTTATAGTATGGAGTGACTAGCATAATACCATCAACACCAACATTTTCAGCTTGTTTTGTTAATTCAATAGATGCTCTCGTATTATAAGATCCAGTACCTGCGATAACAGGAACTCTTCCATCAACAACTTTTACTGTAAACTTAAATAATTCTACTTTCTCATCTTCCGTTAACGTTGGAGATTCTCCAGTTGTACCTGAAATAACTAAAGCATCCGTACCGTTAGCAAGTAAATAATTAATTAAGTTTTCAGTAGCGTTCCAATCAATTTCTTCCTGTTCATTAAAAGGAGTTACCATAGCAGTTAAAATTTTTCCGAAATTCATTACTTCTCCACATCCTTATATTTTTTTAGAAAAATAGAGGGAGAAGGGCGTTAAGTTAAGTAAACGCAAAAAAGCAACAACGAGGGATCGTTGTTGCTTAGAAATTAAATTCATTTCTTTGCGTAAGATAGCCCTCCATATAGAAACCTATATGACAGTCCTGCATTTGTTCAATAACAGAACCAGCTTCGAGATAATGAGGCTCTCAAAAGCTTCGGCAAATTCCCCTTTCCACAATCGTCTTAGGATCTCATTATCCTCTTACTGTGTACTGATGGTCTTTGCTCCTCTATCCTTACTTCAAAAGGTAATTGAAATAAGTGAATATTTAATTATTAAAATCATACATGTTTCTAGAAAAGAATGCAATACTTTTACTGTTATTTTTTGCATTCATGACCTTCAATTTGGTAAATAATTTATCATTATTTTGAATGAAATCTGTTAAAAATTGAACGTTCTCTTTTTATCATTTTCTTGTCAAAGAGTACACTTAAAAATTTCGTTATAAAACGAATTAAAAAGAGACATCATAATGTTATTTGTACTATATTCTTTTCATTTGAACTTATTTATATGTAAATTTATATAAAAAATTTCGAAATAACCGTGGGTATACGAGGGAAATTGATACTTTGGTGGAATGATTTATCTCAGTATTAAATAAGTCTCCTGGAACATTCTAATAGCATAAGGAGGTGAAGGAAATGGCTTCTAATAGAAGTTCAAATAAGTTACTATTTCCAGGTGCACAAGCTGCAATGGATCAAATGAAATACGAAATCGCTCAAGAATTTGGTGTAAACCTTGGACCGGAAGATGCTTCACGCGCTAATGGTTCAGTTGGTGGAGAGATAACAAAACGTCTTGTTCAAATGGCAGAATCACAATTAAAAGGACGTTCTGGTCAATAATAAAAGTGATTGAGGGCTGATACAAAAAAACTTTCATTTTTTGTGTCAGCCTTTAAAAATAATACATATTAAAATAACCATTTTGAGACTACCATTACTAGATCAAACAATATTATAAAACTGTTAAAAATTTATAAATAAGTATATTTAAATCTTACTTTTTGGTATTATTTAATTGTTTGAAAAGTCTTATAAATGGGAGATGAGTTTAATGTGGAAGAAGGTTTCCGCCTCTGCCTTAGCTTTATCGATAGCTGTTGCCGGTATGACAAATATTGAACAAGCAAGTGCTAAAAAAGTGGATGAGGTAACACGTGGCGAGTATGTAAAAACAGTTATTGAAGCTATGGATGTAGAATTAGGTTCAGGAAAAACGGTTCACTTTAAAGATGTTCCAGATTCTTTAAAACCGTATATTGAGAAAGCGATTGAATTACAACTCATCGAAGGAAAGACGAATAATCGTTTTGCTCCAGAGGAAAAAATGACCCTAGAGGAAGCTATCGTCAGTCTTGTTCATATGTTAGATGACGACAAAACATACTCTGAGGATGGTTTAAAGAAATATAAAGATTATCATTCTATTAAAAAAGAAAATCGTGATGAATTCGCAACAGCAATTGAATTAGGTTTTTTAAATGGTTATGGAGATAAAACGTTAAAACCGAAAAATGTGATTTCTGAATATCAATTAAACCAAATTTTAAATCGCTTTTTAGAGGAATATAAAACAACCGTTGATCTACGCATTTTGGGGACATCAGATATTCATACAAATCTAATGAACTATGATTACTATAAAGATACTGAATCTAACAGTTTAGGTCTCGTCAAAACAGCTACACTAATTAAAGAAGCGCGTAAAGAAAATCGTAATACATTATTATTCGATAATGGTGATGCGATACAAGGAACTCCATTAGGTTCTTATAAACAATCCGTGGATATTTTAGAAGATGGGGAAGAGCATCCATCTATTACAGCAATGGAACTGTTAGATTATGATGCTTCTACTCTTGGCAACCATGAATTTAACTATGGGTTAGATTATTTAGATGAAGTTTATGATGATGCGAACTTCCCTTTTGTGAATGCAAATGTGCGTGATGCAAGTACTGGTGATTATATGTATACGCCTTATGTCATGATTGAAAAAGAAGTAGTGGATGCAAAAGGAAAAATATCAACGGTTAAAGTAGGTGTGACAGGTATTGTTCCACCTCAAATTTTGAATTGGGATAAGTCCCACTTGCTTGGACAAGTAACAGTAGACGACTCAGTACATGCTGTTGAAAACGTTGTTTCTGATATGGAAAAAGAAGGAGCAGATGTGATAGTCGTTCTTTCCCACTCTGGAATGGGTGATATGACACATACAGAAGGGGAAGAAGACGTTACTTATCTGTTATCGAAAGTAAAAGGTGTCGATGCTATCATTTCAGGTCATGCTCACCAAGTATTTCCTGGAAATGTGGATGAATCATTAACAGGTGTCAATATGGAAGAAGGAACAATGAATGGAGTTCCTGTAGTAATGCCAGGTAAATACGGAAGTCATTTAGGTGTAATTGATTTAACATTGGAGAAAAAAGGTCGGGATTGGAAAGTTGTTGAAGGTACCGGGGAAGTTCGCAAAATTGCGACTGATTCATCTGATGTAGATCAAGACGTAGCGGCAGCTGTAAAAGAAGCACACGATGGAACAATTAATTATGTTCGACAACCGGTAGGGGAAACAACAGCGAATATTCATAGTTATTTCTCTCAAGTGTTGGATGACCCATCAATTCAAATTGTAACAGATGCACAAAGTCTTTATGTGAAGGAAAAAATAAAAGGAACGGAATTTGAAAATCTTCCAGTATTATCTGCAGGTGCACCATTTAAAGCGGGTACACGCAGTGATCCGGAATACTACACATTTGTTCCAAGGGGAGAACTGGCGATTAAAAATGTAGCTGATTTATATTTATATGATAATACGCTAGCAATCCTAAAAGTAACAGGTGCCGATGTGAAAGAGTGGCTTGAAATGTCAGCAGGTCAATTTAATCAAATTGATTCGAGCAGTACGGATGAGCAACAGTTGATTAATACAAATTTCCGATCTTACAATTACGATGTAATTGATGGCGTAACTTATGAAATTGATGTAACCCAACCTGCAAAATATGATCCAAATGGAAATCTGGTTCACCCAGAAGCAAGTCGTATTGTCAATTTACAATACAATGGAGAACCTATTGATTTAGAACAGGAGTTCATTGTTGCAACAAACAATTACCGTGCGAATGGGACATTCCCAGGAGTGCGAAATGCATCCTATGTAGAAGTTTATCCAGATGAGAATCGTCAAGCGATTATTGACTATATCATTCAAAACAAAACAATCGATCCATCCGCAGATGGGAACTGGAAATTTGCAAAACTTCCTTTAAATTCAAAGGTTATTTTTGAAACATCAAAGAAGGCAGTTGATTTCATCCCTGAAGGTAGCGCGATTCAATATATTGGAGAGGGCACGGATGGTTTCGGTAAATATTTGCTAAAATAATTTTTATTTCTCCACATAAGTAAATGCTTGTGTGGAGTTTTTTACTTCCGTTTCATATTTTGAAATTCCTGAATCAAATATTGCATTTGTCTTTCTAAATTTTCGATTCTTTTATCGACATCGGGATTATTTCCGATATTCTTACTGCCATTAGCCGTATTAGTAATTACTTCACTTTTAATTTCTTCCAGGTCATTTAGTAAGTCTTGAACTGCAAGGAATGAGGCAGTAGTAGAAATAATGCCACCTATTGTTGAAATAAGTCCACCAATAGCACCTAGTTTTGCAATAAAAATATCGGTTTTAAGATCATCAATTTTTTCCTGTTGAATTTGGTCAGGATAACGAGATGTATTACGATTTCTGTTTTTTGTCATTCCTAGACCTCCTTCAATATATTGGTTCATAGTAGTTTATGAAAAAGATGAAAAGAGGTCAATGACAACAGAACTATTCATATAAATTACATAGGTTTTTAAAATGAAATTTGTTTTAGGAAAATCATGAAATAGCATGCAAATATCCATACTACCTTTTGAGGTGAAGTGAAATGTATAAATTATTGTCTCATAACGATTTGGATGGGGTAGGTTGTGGTATTTTAGCGAAGCTTGCTTTTGGTCAGGATGTGAAGGTGAGATATAATTCTGTCTCTTCTCTTAATAGGGAAATTGAATACTTTTTAGAAAATGATTCAACGGATACATTTTTACTTATTACTGACTTGTCTCCCAATGAAGAAAACGAAAAACGTTTAACGAGTTTTTACAAAGAACATGGAAATATCCAGTTAATCGATCATCATAAAACCGCTTTACATTTAAATGATTATGATTGGGGTTACGTTGTTGTAGAGGAGGAGGGAAGTGGAAAATTAACCTCCGCTACTTCTTTATTTTATCAATATCTTGTTTATCACCAACATTTAGAAGAAAGCGATGCAATCGCTGAATTTGTTGAGCTAGTAAGACAATATGATACATGGGAATGGGAAAAGAATCAAAATCATAAAGCACATTCTCTAAATTCCCTCTTTTTTCTCGTATCCATTGATGAATTTGAACTGAAAATGATCGAACGTCTTCGATCAAGCGACCATTTTGACTTCGATGACTTCGAAAAGAAATTGCTTGGTATGGAAGAAGATAAAATTGAACGCTATATTAGAAGGAAAAAAAGAGAGATTGTGCAAGCGCTCGTTGGGAAGTTTTACGCAGGGGTTGTTTATGCTGAGTCTTATCATTCTGAAGTAGGAAATGAGTTAGCAAAGGAACATACCCATCTTGACTATATCGCCATCTTAAATATGGGAGGGAAAAGAATTTCTTTCCGGACGATAAGAGATGATGTGGATGTCTCGGAAATTGCTGGATATTACGGCGGTGGTGGTCACCAAAAAGCTTCTGGTAGTTCAATGACAGAAGAAGCATATAAACATTTTGTTTTAGATACGTTCCATTTAGAGCCCCTTCACGAAGATGCTAAAAGAAATCGGTATAATGTAAAGGAATCTGAATTTGGTTCCCTATATCAAAATCGACAAGAAGATATTTTCCTACTATCCAGAAAAAATGAACAGTGGGCAATTGAAAAAAATGATGTAAAATTAGAGCAAACTTTTTCAACTTATCGTGAATGTGAACATTTCTTAAAAAGAAACTATGAAGCATGGTTAGCGAGGGACGACGTGTTCGTAGAGTATTTAATAAATAAAGTGAAAAAAGCAGAAAGTTAAATCGTTTACTCTGTTTTTCTCATATTATTGAAAGTGGCCATTGAAAATGGTCACTTTTTTCATAAATTTGAAGGAAATTTCAACAAAATTATAGTGTGACTTTAGTAATGAAAATAAGTATTATTAAAATAATTAATAATTCAAAAATTTGGTGGGGCAACTATGGACAAACAAAGTGGTGATTTAGTTAATATGGAAGACAACAATCGAAGCACGCAAGAACAAAATAAAAAAGAATTGGTAGATGCAAAAATTAATTTTATTCAAACATTGAAGAATATTCAAAACGGTATTTTTACTATGAAAAAGAGTGATGATGGGAAATTCTTATATACAGTTGCCATTGGAAAGTTAATGGAGGAAATCGGAGCAAGTGAAGAGATTATACTAAATCATTCCCCCCATGAAGTTTTTACTGAAGAAATTGGGAATATCAAACAATATCATTATGAGAAGGCATTTCAAGGTGAACGGGTAAATTATGAAATTGATCTAAATGGGAAGTGGGTATTTGTCGATATTACACCAATTAAAAAAGGCAATGATGTGACCGAAATCCTCGGAACAGTGCTAGATATTTCAGAACTAAGATCGACTCAAAAGGAACTTCAAATGAATCAAGAGCAAATTAATTCATTACTAAATTATAGTCAAGAATATCTTATTATTTTTAATCAGTACGGCCAAATTATTAATATGAACCATAAAGCGAAGGAACTCTTTGATTTAACATCTAAAACAATCAATTTTATGAAGTTAAAAGAAAGTCTTATGGATAAATATGTACCTACCTTAAAGGAGTTTTTAGATCAAGCTCTAATGGGGAATTTTAAAAACTTTGAGTTGGATGTTTTATCGAAACATAATGGAAAGATGTTTTTTAGCGCCACCTTTTTTCCGATTATTGTAGACAATAATATTGTAGGCGCTTACTTAATAGGAAAAGATATAACGGAACAAAGGAGAATACAAGATTTAAATGCCTATTTAGCTCACCACGATGAGTTAACAACCCTTTCAAATAGGAGATGGATAGAGCAAAAGATTAAAGATTGTTTAAAAGAAGCAGAGTTAACGAATAAAAAGCTTGCGGTGATGTTCATTGATTTAGATCGTTTTAAACTCATTAATGATACATTAGGACATTTTATAGGGGATCAGCTATTAAAAGAAATCGGTAAGCGAATATTGGAAAATATCACTTATGGGAAACAGTTTGCTGCTCGAATGGGTGGCGATGAATTTTTAATTTTATGTACGGATGTCGACTCGGAAGCATCCGTTTTACAATTGGCTAAAACGTTTTTGCAAAGTTTAACAAATCCTATTTATATTGAAGATTTGGAACTTTTAATAACCGCTAGTATTGGCATTAGTTTTTATCCAACGACTGGAAGTGACGTTGTAAATTTAATGAAAAAAGCGGATATTGCCTTATATAGTGCGAAAGAGCATGGGCGTAATATGTATCAAGTTTATGATCACTCGATGAATAAACGAAACTATCAATCTTTCATTTTAGAAAGAGATTTACGTAAAGCAATTAGGCAAAATGAATTTATTGCTTATTTGCAACCGAAAGTGGACGCTTTAACGGGGAAAGTGATAAGCGCGGAAGCATTAATCCGTTGGAAACATCCTCAACTTGGACTTGTATCTCCTCGAGATTTTATTCCGATGGCAGAAGAAACCGGTTTAATCATTCCGTTAGGGAAATGGATGAAAAGAGAAGTTTGTAAACAGTTAGTAAAGTGGAGAGAAGAAGGCACGCCAATCATTCCGATTAGTGTAAATATAAGTTCAAGGCGGTTTTTACAAAAGGAATTTTCACAAGAAATTCGTCATTTACTGGAAGAGTTTCAATTGGAGGGCAAATGGTTAGAAATTGAGATTACAGAAAACTCCATTATGAGGAATGAAGAAAATGTACTTCATACATTGAGGGAATTAAAAGACTTAGGAGTTAAAATTTATATTGATGATTTTGGGACAGGCTATTCCTCCTTTAATTATTTAAAAACCTTTAACTTGGATGGAGTGAAAATCGATCGGTCATTTATTCAAAATATCTCTTCTGAATCGGAAAACGCAAGTATAACAACGGCGATGATTAAGATGGCTCAGCATCTTAAATTGGAAGTGATTGCAGAAGGGGTTGAAACAAAAGAAGAATTAGACTATTTGATTGAACAGAACTGCCATTATATACAAGGATTTTACTTTGGGAAACCTTGTTCGATGGAAGAATTTAAAACAAAGTATTTACGGTATAGCACTGAATTTCCATTGGAGAATCTACTCTAAAATCCGGAAAATTGAAACAGAATCCTTTTCTCATGTATGATGAAGTCGGATTAGATTAAAATAACTTTACTTTCGAATGGACGTATAAGTACTTAGAGGAGTGGAATAAATGGAAATCGGTTTAACAACCTTCGTAGAAACAACACCTGATGTGAATACAGGGAAAGTAATCAGCCATGCAGAGCGTATAAGAGAAGTTGTAGAAGAAATAGTATTAGCAGATGAAGTCGGATTAGATGTATTTGGTGTGGGAGAACATCATCGAAAAGATTATGCTTGTTCTGCTCCGGCAGTTTTACTTGCAGCTGCAGCTTCCCAAACTAAAAATATTCGGTTAACGAGTGCGGTTACGGTTTTATCATCCGATGATCCTGTAAGGGTATTCCAAGAGTTTTCAACGGTTGATGCCATTTCCGGTGGACGGGCTGAAATTATGGCAGGTCGTGGTTCGTTTATTGAATCCTTCCCTTTATTTGGCTATGATTTGAAAGATTACGATGAATTATACGAAGAAAAATTAGATTTATTACTACAAATAAGAGATCAAGAAATTATCAATTGGAGTGGCAAACATCGCCCTGATATCGTCAATCGAGGCGTTTATCCTCGACCTGTCCAAGATCCATTACCGGTTTGGATTGCAAGTGGTGGAACACCTCAATCGGTTGTTCGGGCAGGTGCACTTGGCTTACCATTAGTTCTAGCTATTATAGGTGGAAGTCCATTACAGTTTGCGAACCATGTGAAATTATATTATAGAGCTGCAGAAGAAGCGGGACATGATATTTCTAAGTTAACAGTTGCTTCCCATTCCCATGGTTTTATCGCTGAAAGTACAAATCTAGCGGTAGAAAAATTCTTCCCACCGACGCAAAGAGCGATGAACGTGTTAGGTAGGGAACGCGGATGGGGCCAATATACCCGTGAAACGTTTGATTACGCCCGTAGTTTGGAAGGAGCATTATATGTTGGTGATCCTCAAACGGTAGCTGAGAAAATTATCTTCCTTCGTAAAAAAGTAGGTATAACTCGTTTCATGTTACACTGCCCAGTAGGTTCAATGCCCCATAAAGATGTGATGAAAGCAATTGAACTTTTAGGAAAAGAAGTTGCTCCAATCGTTAGAGAGGAAATTAGTCGTTGGGAAGCAGCCGGTAGACCAGAATAAACAAAAAGCTGTCCAAATGGGTTCATTTGGACAGCTTTTTGTTTATACATTGTTTTTAACCCTTGATTTCCTTCGTTGAACATCTAATTCGCCTGTTAACCCCTTCAGTAATGAATAGGACATAAACAACATAATAATAGCAAACGGTAAAGCGGCTACAATGGATGCGGTTTGTAATACTTCTAATCCACCAGAGATGAGTAGTACTGAAGCAACCGCTGATTGGATAATCCCCCAAGTCATTTTAATTTTATTGGAAGGGTTTAAAGTACCGCCCTCACTTAACATCCCTAAGACGAAGGTTGCTGTATCAGCAACTGTGACGTAATAAATCGCAACAAGGGCAAAGCCTAATATGCTTAAAAATGAACTTAAAGGTAAGTGTTCAAAGAAAGTGAAAATCGCTAAAGACACATTATCTGCAATATATTCTGCTAATGCATGATTGTCAGAATGGACAACCATATCTAGTGCAGAGCCACCAAAGATGGACATCCAAATACATGTTCCAAGAGTCGGAACAATCAGTACGCCAATCACAAACTCTTTAATTGTTCTTCCCCTTGAAATACGGGCAATAAACATGCCGACAAACGGAGCCCAAGCAATCCACCATGCCCAATAGAATAACGTCCAACTCGCAATCCATTCTCCCTCGCCAAACGGTTTTAATCGTAAACTCATTTGTATAAAGTCGTTAAGGTACATCCCTGTTGTATTAAAAAATACTTTAATAATGGTTAATGTAGGACCAACAATTAATAACAATAATAAAATGGCAAAAGATATTATCATCGCACCGTTTGATAAATATTGAATCCCTTTTTCTAAACCTGTATTAATGGAAATAAGGAAAATAATTGTAGCAACGACAATAACGATGATTTGAACAAGTAATGTATTTGGGACATTAAAAATAGAATGCATACCGGCCGTTACTTGTAAGGCGCCTAGTCCAAGGGAGGTTGCAATACCAAAAACTGTCGCAAAGACGGAAAGAATATCAATCGTTTTCCCTAAAGGACCATGTATGCGGTCACCGAGTATTGGATAAAAAACAGAACTAATTGCTGCCGGTAGTCTTTTATTATATTGAAAGAAGGCAAGGGCTAAACCGATAACTGTGTAAATGGCCCATGGATGAAGTCCCCAGTGAAAAAACGTATAAGACATGGCCGTATTTGCGGCATCAATCGTATATCCTTCACCGAAGGGAGGGGTTGTAAAGTGGGTTACTGGCTCAGCCACACTCCAATAGACAATCCCAATCCCCATACCAGCTCCAAATAACATAGCAAGCCAGGAAGGTGTTTTAAAATCGGGACGATCTGTTGCTTTTCCGAGCCTAATATGACCAAATTTTGAAAAAAGTAAATAGATGGAAAAAACAACGAAGAAGAAGGTAGCTCCAATATAGACCCATCCTAAATTATTAATTGTTCCGTTATAAATAATATTCGTAACCTTCGTTAAGTTTTCGGTGAAAAAAACTCCCCAAATGATAAAGAGTAATGTGAGTATTAAGGAAATAATAAAGACGCTATTTTCTTTTAGCTTTCCAATCATGAAAATCCTCCGTTTACTTCTTGATGTATGTTCATATAGTGAGTAAGGAACAAAATTATTTGTCACCTAAATGATAAAGAAAAAGCCACTTTTCTGTATCCATTAATTCATCTTGATGTAGGCTTTGTCCGTTGCCGAGAAAAACCGAACTACCTTCAATACCGATGACCATTGCTTCTAAGGTAGTTTCTTTATCATTCTTTTTATACACATCCCCTATTATTGGAAGGAGGTCATCAACTCCGATATTCTCTGATTCATTACCATTAAGGGGAATATCTTCATTACTTCCTTTATCGCGATATTCAATCGGATTACTTTTTTCATGTCGTCCTGGCACCATTAATAAATATTCATGGTGACGAATTCCGTTCGAATTATTTGTAATAACGCCTTTATTTTCAACGGTTGCAACAACTTCAATTTCATTTAAAGAATAGTGATCTAAATAATCTGGGGTAGGGTTTGTAATTAATATATAATCCCCGACTTCGGCTCTCCTATCCTTTGAAAGGGTATAAACTTTTTTATTGAAAATAAAACTATCTAATTCTTTCGGTTGATATCGTTCAACTTCAGCTGCACTAGATAAATGTTGTGTTAAATCGCGAAGTCGAATTAAATGAACGGATTTTTTATACATTGGTTTTACAGCATAAACTCTATGCAATTCATTTTCATAATAAACAAATTGTCCCTTTCGAACTTGAAATAATTTCATGGAAGACACTCCTTAAAACCCATTTTCTTTAGGATGTTCAATTGAATAGAAAATATGTTGATGTCATTACACGATGCTACGTCTTAAGACTTAGAAAAAATTACAGTTTAGGGTCACTATTTTCTTTCGATTAATCCGGTATCATAAAGTTAAAGTGATGAAAGAGGAAGGGAAGAAGAATATTTTGAATAAAAAATTTGCGATTGGTATTTTATTAATTGCCATTGTGGCGGTCGTTTTGTTTAATGTTTTTTCAAATCGAAATTCGGAAGATGAAGTAAAAATGAGTAAAGATTATACTCATGTCGAAGTTGACTCTGATAATGTGCACATAAATATCCAACCTACAAATAGTGATACAACGACAGTTCAACTAATGAATAATGAAAAAAATCGTTATAAACTTGATGTAGACGTAAGGGGAAATACATTAAAAATCGATGTTGATCGAAAATGGTATAAAAAATTCTTCTTTAATTTTTTTGCGGATACACCAACCGTTAATGTATTGTTACCGGAAAAAGAGTTAAAAGAAATTAATGCAACGACTGATAACGGGGATATTTTAGTAGAAAATGTGAAAGTAGAGAACTTTATCGGAGAAACAGATAATGGAAATATCGAGGCAAAGAAGATGGAAGTAGAAGATTTTATTGGCGAAGCAGACAATGGAGATATGGTTCTTGAGGAAATAACGAGTAAAGTCATTACTACTGAATTGAATAATGGAGATATCATCATTAAAAATAGTATCGGCACAATTGAAGGCGAGTCAGATAATGGTGATATTTCGATTTACACTAACGTGTTAGAGGAAGCAATGGAGTTAAAAACGGATAACGGTTCAATTAATATTGAAACAAAGAAAGAACCGTCCAATGTTTTTATCGATGTAAAGACGGATCATGGTAAAGTGAGTGTTTTCGGTAAAGACAATAAAGAAACGACCTTCGGTAATGGGAAAACAGTGGTAGAATTGACATCTGATAATGGGGATATTAGAGTAAAGTAAAATAATGGAACTTTGAGGTGTTCAAGTTGAATAATCTTGTCATTCGAGAAATCCACTCAGAAGATCTGGAATATCTGCATGAATTCTATCGATTTGTAATTACCCATACTTTTGAAAGAGAAGGAATCGCTCATTTAAAAGAAGAGATCGAGATGGAAATTGAGACAAAGAAAAAATATTTAGAAGAAGCAGTGTTAACGAATGGTAAAAAACGTTATTTTTTAGTAGCCCTAGTTGAAAGTCAAATTATCGCCTCCATCGGATATGGACCTGTTGGTGATTTAATATTGCAGGAAACAGATGGGGAATATCGTCATTTACCGGAAGTTGGTTCTTTATATGTACATCCTCAATTTCAGAAACAAGGTGTTGGCAGTAAGCTTTTACAAGAAATTTTTCTAGTGTTGAAACGTAATGGGTTTAAAGAATGTTGCTTTGATAGCGGTTATAAAGAGGCACAACAAATGTGGGAAAATAAGTTTGGAACACCGACTATTTTATTAAAAGATTATTGGGGTGAAGGAGAACATCATATGATATGGAGAAGACAGGTTGATCATGTACAATAAATCAGATTAGAGGCTCATCTAAATGAGCCTCTAATCATTAAAAAAAATCATACCTCCTTCATTAATATCCATTTATTCACTATTGGATCCCTCTTCGGTATTAGCAACGTAAATTTCAGCTGCAACTCATTGATTTCCGAAATGCCTAATAGGTAGCTATAACTTCGCAAACCTCATCTGAAGCCATAGATGCCATCACTATCACCGATATTTATCAATTTAAAAGGTTTGATACAATGTTCATAAACTTTCATGATGTTATTGTTCAATTTGAGTAAGACAATCGATGGGAGCAGTAACATGATTTTCGGAGGACTTGATGTTTCCTTAAAACATCAAAGAGATTAAAGGTAAAGGTGAATAGAGATGAAAAATGATGTGATTAATGCTGATCACTATTATCAGCAGGCGGAAGATGAAGCAAGGCAGTATTTTCAGTTACTTTATAAACAAGTTATGAACAAGACCTATATTGAGACTTTAGTTAATGATTTTCATTGGTGGGGAAAAAATCATATTCATCCTTCTAAACTCCTTACTTACTTCTCTCTTAAAAAAAGAAAACCAAATTCTAAAGATGATATACGTTTTATTAAATGGCTAGATTATACTAATAAATTAGACGATTATTTAGACCGTAGTATCTCGTACATTTATTTACGTGATTTAGGCAAAACATTAGATGATCCAAATACAGCATGCAAAATTGATCAGATAGTAGAACAATTAAAAGAACAGCTCCTTTTATCTACAAAAAATAATGAGAATCAGTTTTTTAGCTTTGATTGGATTATCCGAAAGGCTAAAGAAGAACAAATAGAAGTTGTAGTTGATTGGCTCCTAAATAAATTAAATAATGTTGCGTCGAATATTCCGGAAAAGCTAGATGTGATTAATGCTGAACGAAAGCTAATTAAAATAATTGCTGGAGTATTGATGCATACAATGGAGGACATGGATGATCAAGTGCCTACAATAGAACGTATTACAAAATTAGAAAAAGCGATACGCTTAGGTTATTGCTATGGCTTAACTTATCCTTTTATTGATGATCTTCTCGATTCCAATTTACTGTCTGTAGATGAAAAAGCTCAATATGCACAATTAATCCGAATCTCGCTTTTAACAGGGGTAGTCCCACCTTTAAACGAAAAAAGTTGGTCACAAGAAACCTATGAATACATGAAGTTTATTCATCAGGAACTCAAGGAAGCTTTCGAATTTATTCAATCCCATCAAAAGTCCAATAAGTTTTTCCAACAAGCTTATGTATTTTTCCAATCTCAAGAAGTAGACCGTAGGAAAAGCTTAGATACATCAAATTATTCTAACGAGGAGCTCTATGTACCGATTATTTTAAAATCTTCTTCATCAAGATTGATTGCTAGATCTGTTACTCAGGAAACAGATGCTGCGTTTGAACAGCGAACATTTTTATATGGAATCTATAATCAATTGGCAGATGACTTTGCAGATATGTTTGAGGATTTGGAAATAGGTGCTGTGACGCCCTATACTTACTACTTGAAGCATCACGAAGAGCGAAAGGATTTAATTAATCCATTTGAAATGTATTGGGCGGTTATAACGAATTTAATTCATCACGTTTATCATTCCGATGCAAAAACAAAGGACATTATATTAAAACGTGCAATCAATGGTTTAAAACGTTTTAAAGAAAAACATGGATATACGAAATATCGTCAAGTGCTAGAACAGTTTACTGCAAATGTTCCGAAGTTAAAGGAATTGTTAGACAGTGCGGTTGAAAAGGCAGATGATGTTGCCTTTTTTGATAAACTACTTCGGGACCAGATGATAGATAGTTTAAAGAGGGAGCGGAAGGAAAGGGACTATTTTAAGGAAACGATAAAAGATGTGAAGGAGCAAATTAATCAACATTTACGAATAGCCGATGATCAATCTTTACTAAAAGAGGATCTTATAATCGATGCAGCAAATTATAGTTTAATAGGAGAAGGGAAACGTTTGAGGCCGATTATTAGTTGGTTTGTAGGAGTTGAAATGTTCGGATTAAAAGAAACCTCTCTCATTCCTCTTCTAAACTCATTGGAATATATGCATACTGCTTCGCTCATTTTTGACGATCTACCTTCCCAAGATGATGCCCCGACTCGCAGAGGACGTCCAACGGTACATGAAGTTTATAATGTTGCGATAGCAGAATTAACTGGCTTATTTTTAACCCAAAAGGCGATGGAGCAACAAACTTTACTGCATGATTTCCAAACGCGTAATGTTCTTGAATTGGTTCGCTATTCTGCCCAGGTGACTGCAGATATGTGTAAAGGTCAAGGGTTGGATTTACTGTCCAAAGGAAGGCAGCTAACTTTAGAAGAACTTCATACGATGAGTTTTTATAAAACTAGTTTAGGATTTGAAGCTTCTTTATTAATGCCAGCTATTTTAGCGAATGCATCGGAAGTGGAAATGAATAGTTTGAAGAAATTCGCCCGTCATGCAGGAATTGCTTTTCAAATAAAGGATGATTTATTAGATTGCTTAGGTGATGCTATAACATTAGGAAAGCCAGTAGGAAAAGATGTGGAAAATAAGACGTCTACTTTTGTAACGATTTTAGGGATAGACGGTGCTAAAAAGGCAATGTGGGAACAATATTGTTCCGCTTTAGATGCTTTAAAAGAAATTCCCCATAATACGAATTTTTTAAAACAATTTTTAAATTATCTTGTGTTTCGGAACAGTTAATCGTACTTGAGGAGTTAAATAAACCCGTGATGATTAGAAAGTCATCACGGGAATTTTATTTTTATTGAATCGTTTTTATATTATTGTGATCCTGTGTGAGATGATTTCGCTTCCCGTAGAAATTTACAATTAATACACTTGAAATCGCAATAAGGCCACCTATTATTGATAGGGAAGCAGGTAGTTCATTTAACCAAATCCAAGCAACAATGATGGCAATCACCGGTTCCAAATAGAGAACGCTTGAAATTGAGCTTGCATTTGCTTGAGATAAAGCAATTGCCCAAGTTAAATAGGCAACAGCCGTTGGGAATATTCCGATATACATAGCAGTCAAATTAACTTCAATGGATGATGATTGTATTGTTTCGAAAAGACCTGGGGCAAATATAAGAAATGGAATTGTACCAGTCCAAGTAAAATAGGCGGTTAATTCAATAGCTGTATATTTCTTAAATAATGGCTTTTGGTAAACAAAAAAGATGGACGTTGCAATAGCGGCAAAAATTGTTAAAAACACACCTGGTGCAATACCGAATGTCGTATTACCAGAACCTAACGCAATGAGGGAGATGCCAACAAACCCAAAAGCTAATCCAACCCAACCTACTTTACTTAAACGCTCTTTCAAAATCAATATCGCAAAAATCGTTGTAAAAATTGGTCCTGAACCAATGAGCATGCCCGCAGTACCCGCACTAATCGTAAGTTGTCCAAAGGTAGCACAAATATGATAGCCGCTAATTCCAACCCATCCGAGGAGGGCAATTTTCCATATGTCCCTTTTTTCCGGTAAACGAAATTTCATCTTTGGTATGAAGGCGATGAGGGCAAAAATAATGGAAGCTATGATGAAACGAAATAAAATTAAATGTCCGGCTGAATAGCCGCCATGAAGACTAAAACTATTTGCAGCAAAGGTAGATCCCCATATTAAAACAGTAAAAAGCCCTAATACTAAAGCTTTTGAATTCACAAATGTTCACCAATCTTTCTACTATAAATCATAGAAACTATCTTCTCATGTTCATAGTAAGATTAGCAACATTATTTTCACTTACTTTAGCATGAATAGGCTGAAAGATTTAAAAAATAAAAACTGACCCAAGCGGCTTCTTTGGGTCAGCCAATATTTCTTTAAAAAAACCTCTTTTTCCCTTGTTCTTCTTTTAATATTTCTACTGCCTCTCTGAAACGAAGGGAGTGGACAATTTCTCTTTCTCTTAAAAACTTTAAACCATCATTTAAATCCGGATCATCTGAAAGATCAATAATCCATTGATATGTCGCCCTTGCCTTTTCTTCAGCGGCAATATCTTCGTATAAATCGGCAATTGGATCGCCTTTTGCTTGGATATAAGAAGCAGTCCAAGGTACACCGGATGCATTATGATAGAACAACGCGCGGTCATGATTTACATAATGGTCCCCTAATCCAGCTGCTTTCATTTGTTCTGGTGTCGCATCTTTTGTTAATTTATAAACCATTGTTGCAATCATCTCGAGGTGGGAAAGTTCTTCTGTCGCAATATCATTAAGTACACCTATTACTTTATCAGGAATTGTATAACGTTGGTTCATGTAACGAAGGGCGGCAGCAAGTTCACCGTCTGCACCACCATATTGTTCAATTAAAAATTTTGCAAGCATCGGGTTACATGTACTAACTCTCACGGGATATTGCAATTTCTTTTCATAATAATACATGGCCGTACTCCTCCCCTCACAACCTATTCATGATTGGTACTTTCATAGACGAAGTATTCAAATACTTTTCCAGAGTATTCAAGGTTTTCATTAAACTTGCCATGGCCAAGGTGAGTCATCAATATTCCACGGATAATTTGAATAACTTCTTCCGAAATGCATGAGTGGACCAAATCTTTTTTCAAATTCAACTTTTAATTGCATACTCCGTTGAGCCGTTTCATTAAACTGTTTAATTGCTTCAAAGTCATGGGGATGAGTATTTAAATAGAGGTTTAGTTCAACTAACACAAAGTCTATGGCTTGAAGTTCTTCTAAACATTGATAATATTCGGGTGGTATTTGTTTAGGCACTAGAAGTTCCTCCCTTTATAGGATCAGGATAAGGACTATATAATTGTGGCCAAAGTGTACCGTGCATTAGTGCCTGATGCGGTGTTTCAAATTGTTGAAGTCCAACGGGTTGAAAAGTTATATAGAGTTGTGGAGGGGTTGCATAACTTTTGACTCGTATTGGTTTACATGGGTCAAAGGGTCCGACAAAAGGTTTCCAATACTTATACTGTGATGACATATGATCCTCCTTTCTTTTTTGTAACACCTAATTTATATGAATGGAAAAATACAATTATTCACAAAAAAATATCATTTTCATTTCTTTTAAATGAAAACATATAATTCGAATTAAATAGAATAAAATGGCATTATGTTATAATATTAGAAAAAATAAAAAGAGGTGTAAAAAATGATTAAAATTACTGCCGACAGTACATGCGATCTTTCTCCAAAGCTTTTAGAAGAATTGGATATTACATTAATGCCTCTCCACGTCCTTATAGATGAAGATGATTATCGCGATGGTGTCAATATTTCACCGAAAGAAATTTTTGAATTTGTAGGGGAACAAGGGAAAACTTGTACAACCGCTGCAGTGAATACGTTTGAATATGAAACGTTTTTTGCCCAACATGCGCCATCTTATGAAGCAATAATACATATATGTTTAGGTTCTGATTTTTCATCATGCTATCAAAATGCTAAAACTGCAGCTCTTGGATTCGAAAATGTTTACGTCATTGATTCTAGCAATTTATCTACAGGTAGTGGACATGTCGTTTATGAAGCTGCGTTAATGGCAAAACAAAACGTTAAAGCTGAAGAGATTTGTCGCCGACTTGAAGCAATCATACCAAAAGTGGATGCAAGCTTTGTTATTGATAAAATGGATTATTTAAGGAAAGGGGGACGCTGTTCTGGAATGGAAGCATTTGGTGCCACTTTACTTAAAATTAAGCCTTCTATCGAAGTAGTTGATGGGAAAATGAAGGTCGGTAAAAAATACCGAGGAAATTTCCATCGCTGCCTTGAAAATTATGTGAAGGATCGATTAGAAAGCAATGATAACATTGATAAAAGTCGAATATTCATTACCCATTCCCATTGTTCGCCTGAAACTGTCGAAAAAGTAAAAGAATTAATTGGTCAATTTACTCATTTTGAAGAAGTCATTGAAACAACAGCGGGATGTACTGTTTCCACTCATTGTGGTCCGAACACTTTAGGAATTCTTTATAAAAGAATAAAATAATTTTTTGGAGCTTGCTAAATGTCCACTCATTTTAGCAAAGCTCTTTTATTTTCTAAGTGATTAGTAGGTTTTACATGTCAAAAATCGCCGGGAAATAAAAATTATATTATCGAGTATCCGGTATCATTATCAGAATAACTTCATACATTGTTAAAAACACGCCCTGAATGGAGGTAAGAACTATCGATATTTTAAACAGGGTTCGACAATATAGAGAAGAAGAGGATAGCCTGAAATGGGAAGGTACATTTGCAGAATACTTAGAGATTGTTAGGGAAAGACCTGAAGTTGCTCAAACAGCGCATTCCCGAGTCTACAATATGATTAAAAGTGCTGGTTTAGCCGAAAGAGATGGGAAGAAAATGTACCATTTCTTTGGAAAAGAAATCTTTGGACTCGAAACAGCATTAGAAAGATTAGTGGAGGAATATTTCCACCCAGCAGCTAGAAGATTAGACGTTCGAAAAAGAATTCTTTTATTGATGGGGCCTGTTAGTGGAGGGAAATCCACCATTGTCACATTGCTAAAACGAGGGTTAGAGCAATATTCTAGGACTGAAGAAGGGGCAGTTTATGCCATTAAAGGATGTCCGATGCACGAAGATCCCCTTCATCTCATTCCGCATAATTTAAGGGAAGAGTTTTTTAAAGAATATGGAATACGTATTGAAGGAAGTTTATCTCCATTAAATACAATGCGTCTACAACAAGAATATGGTGGTCGTATTGAAGATGTCATGGTTGAGCGTATCTTTTTCTCCGAAGATAAACGGGTTGGTATCGGAACATTTACACCGTCAGATCCGAAGTCACAGGATATTGCGGATTTAACTGGAAGTATCGATTTTTCGACTATAGCAGAATATGGTTCTGAATCAGATCCACGGGCTTATCGTTTTGATGGGGAGCTTAATAAAGCAAATCGTGGAATGATGGAATTCCAAGAAATGCTGAAATTAGATGAGAAGTTTTTATGGCATTTATTATCTTTAACACAAGAAGGAAATTTCAAGGCAGGACGTTTTGCGCTCATTAGTGCAGACGAGCTCATTGTAGCCCATACAAATGAAACAGAATATCGTACTTTCATTTCCAATAAAAAGAACGAGGCATTACATTCAAGAATAATTGTCATGCCGATTCCGTATAATTTAAAAGTGTCAGAGGAAGAGCGCATATACGAAAAAATGATTCGAGAAAGTGATATGTCTCATGTTCATATCGCGCCCCATGCATTACGAGCAGCAGCGATTTTCTCTGTTTTAACGAGATTAGAGATTCCGAAAAAACAAGGTATCGACCTTGTGAAAAAAATGCGCTTGTATGATGGAGAAAGTGTTGAAGGATTTAACTCCGTTGATGTAGAGGAACTGAAGAAGGAATATCCAAATGAAGGTATGAACGGAATAGACCCTCGTTATATTATTAATCGAATTTCTTCTGCTATTATCCGAAAGGAAGTACCTTCGATTAATGCGTTAGATGTTTTACGATCTTTGAAAGACGGTTTAGATCAACATGCATCGATTTCTGAAGAAGACCGGGAAAAATATATGAATTACATTGCCATTGCCCGAAGAGAATACGATGAAATTGCGAAGAATGAAGTGCAAAAGGCATTTGTCTATTCCTATGAAGAATCTGCGAAAACATTAATGAATAATTATTTGGATAATGTAGAGGCATTTTGTAATAAAAATAAACTTCGCGATCCAATTACCGGTGAAGAGATGAATCCAGATGAAAAACTTATGCGTTCCATCGAAGAACAAATTGGTGTTTCTGAAAATGCAAAACGGGCTTTCCGAGAAGAGATTTTAATTCGACTTTCTGCTTTTGCTCGTAAAGGGAAACGATTTGATTACAATTCCCACGAAAGATTGCGAGAAGCGATCCAGAAAAAACTATTTGCTGATTTAAAAGACGTTGTGAAAATTACTACTTCATCTAAAACACCGGATGAGTCCCAATTGAAAAAAATAAATGAAGTCGTTGCAAGACTCATAGATGAACATGGCTATGATTCTAACTCTGCAAACGAATTATTAAGATATGTTGGAAGTTTATTAAATAGATAATATAAGGTATATATTCGAAGGAGTGTCCATAAAATTTAGGACACTCACTTATTTTTATTAAAATGTTGTGAAATATATCAGAAAATTCGCATATTATAAAAAAGTGATTTTCCCTTTTTGTAAAAATGGGAAATTTCAAAGATGGGTGAGGATAAAATGAGTGAAAATCAGAATCGAAACTTTGTCGTCTCTCAGGAAAATTGGTCACTCCATCGTAAAGGGTACCAAGATCAACAGCGACATATGGAAAAAGTAAAGGATGCAATCAAAAATAATTTGCCAGATTTAATTAGCGAAGAAAGCATTATTATGTCCAATGGTCGTGAAGTGATAAAAATACCAATTCGTTCATTAGATGAATATAAAATCCGTTATAACTATGGGAAATCAAAACATGTTGGTCAAGGTCAAGGAGATAGTCAAATTGGTGATGTGGTAGCCCGCGACGGTAAACCTGGAAATGAAGCACAAGGTCAAGGGAAAAAAGCTGGTGATCAACCAGGTAATGATTACTATGAAGCTGAAGTTAGTTTAGAAGACGTTCAAAATATGTTGTTCAAAGAATTAGAGCTTCCTAACTTAGAAAAGAAAGAGATGGCAGATATTACGACAGAAAAAATCGAGTTCAATGATATTCGTAAAAAAGGTTTAATGGGCAACATTGATAAGAAAAGAACGATATTAACAGCGATAAAACGGAACGCTATGAAGGGGAAAGCAGAAATTGCACCTATTCATAACGATGATTTACGCTTTAAAACTTGGGATGAAGTAACAAAACCGGAAACGAGGGCAGTCGTTCTTGCCATGATGGATACGAGCGGTTCAATGGGAAGTTTTGAAAAATTTTGTGCTCGTAGCTTTTTCTTTTGGATGACTCGATTTTTAAGAACGAAATATCAAACCGTTGAAATTGAATTTATTGCCCACCATACAGAGGCAAAAGTTGTAACGGAAGAAGAATTCTTTACTAAAGGGGAAAGCGGTGGGACAATTTGCTCCTCCGCCTATTCCAAAGCGTTAGAATTAATCGATGAGAAATATAGTCCTGTTCGCTACAATATTTATCCAGTTCATTTCTCGGATGGTGAAAATTTCTCAACAGATAATGAGAAATGCCTAAGACTAGTATCGGAGTTAATGGAACTTTCAAGTATGTTTGGCTACGGGGAAGTAAATCCAAATAATCGTTATTCCTCGCTAATGTCAACATTTAAGAAAATTGAAAATCCAAAGTTCCGCCATTACATTTTAAGACAGAAGAAGGATGTATATGAAGCATTAAAAAACTTTTTCCAAAAACAAGAAACGACTGTTTAGGAAAAAGTGCCCGAGAAATTTTTTACGGGAGGAGAAGGAATGGAAAAAGAGCTTCATAAAGCCATTGAAGAAATTACAGAAATTGCGATTGATTTCGGATTAGATTTTTTCCCTATGCATTATGAAATTTGTCCTGCTGATATCATTTATACAATAGGTGCATATGGAATGCCGACTCGTTTTTCCCATTGGAGTTTTGGAAAGCAATTTCATAAAATGAAGCTTCAATATGACTTAGGTTTAAGCCAAATTTATGAGCTAGTCATCAATTCTAATCCTTGCTATGCATTTTTACTTGATACGAATTCGTTAACTCAAAATAAATTAATCATTGCCCATGTATTAGCCCATTGTGACTTCTTTAAAAATAATGTGCGCTTTTCAAATACGAGGAGAGACATGGTCGAAAGTATGACTGCTACAGCAGAGCGAATTGCGAACTATGAAATGCTTTATGGAAAAGATGAAGTGGAGCAGTTTTTAGATGCTGTATTAGCTATACAAGAGCATATAGATCCTTCTATTGTAAGACCGAACTTATTAGACTATGAAGATGATATTGATGAAGATGAAATGATTGTATCTAAATCTCCTTATGATGATTTGTGGGATTTAGATAAAAAAGAAGAACCGAAGAAAACGGTTCGTTTTAAAAGA
Organism: Ureibacillus galli; assembly: GCF_014836845.1. Classification (GTDB taxonomy): domain Bacteria; phylum Bacillota; class Bacilli; order Bacillales_A; family Planococcaceae; genus Ureibacillus; species Ureibacillus galli. The sequence continues at coordinate 60,632 of NZ_JACSQA010000012.1, read as the reverse complement.
AAAAAATTCCCTCCAAAACCTGAAAAGGATTTACTCCTATTTATTGAAATGTATAGTCGGGAATTGGAAGAATGGCAAAGGGATATTTTAACGATGATGCGTGAGGAAATGTTGTATTTCTGGCCCCAACTAGAAACGAAAATTATGAACGAAGGCTGGGCTTCCTATTGGCATCAACGAATTATGAGGGAGTTAAATTTAACGACAGATGAAACGATTGAATATGCGAAATTAAATGCCGGTGTTGTGCAACCGTCCAAAACTTCCATAAACCCTTATTATTTAGGCTTGAAAATCTTTGAAGATATTGAAAAGCGTTATGACAATCCTACGGAAGAAATGAGAAGGATGGGTGTAAAGCCCGGTTCCGGTCGGGATAAAATATTTGAGGTTCGAGAAATTGAATCGGATCTTTCCTTTATCCGAAACTATTTGACGAAGGAATTAGTAGAACAAGAAGATATGTATTTGTTTGAGAAAAAAGGTTCCGACTATAAAATTACAGATAAAGATTATCGGAATGTAAGAGATCAACTCGTTTCGATGAGAGTAAACGGTGGTTTCCCTTATATCGTAGTAGAAAGTGGGGATTATTTAAGAAATGGCGAGTTATACTTAAAGCATGGTTATGAAGGAATGGAACTTGACCCCCATTATTTAGAAAATGTCCTTCCGTATATTTATCAACTGTGGGGCCGCCCCGTTCATTTGGAAACGTTTGTTGAACAAAAACCTGTACTCTATACGTATGACGGAAAAAGAAATTATCGCAAAGCATTATAAGAAAAAGCCCGTTAACTTAATGTTGACGGGCTTATTTTATAATCAAATGATAGGATAGTTCCATTCGCATCTTGGATTCACATAATACGGTGGCCTAAAGCTAATAGCAGGCAAGAGAAAGGGAACTTTATTGGATGCGTATTGAACCTTTACTTTTTCGTTAGAATAATTGATTAATAACTTATTTACTCCAGGGCAATGATGGGAATAAAACATAAAACGCCTCCTATAGATATTTATCCACATATTATTCTTATAAGTCTTTTTTAGTGAACTCAAATTTTATAAAGATAGGCACCCAATGGAAGTAGCTCACATAAAATGACCATAGTTTTACTTTTACTAGGAGGGTACTATGGAAAACAAAAGGAAAAAAGAATGTATGGACGGTGCATATCCCCTATATCCAAATTACGGAACAATTACGCGAGTGGAAGATATTCCAATAACAGTACCTGAGCAAAGACAATATCGACAACCAGGATTAGAACGGTTAATGGTGCCGAGACCGATTATTGAAAATCCCCAATATAAAGGATCGATGAAATTAAAAGACAAAGTGGCATTAATCACGGGTGGGGATAGTGGTATCGGGGCAGCAGTGGCGATAGCCTTTGCGAAAGAAGGAGCGGATGTAGCCATTGCTTACTTAGATGAACATGAAGATGCCCATCGTACGAAAAATAGAATTGAACAACTTGGCAGGCGTTGTTTACTATTACCCGGTGATTTGAGAAATAAAAAGCAATGTGAGTATATCGTGGAAAAGACAGTTGAAACTTTTGGAAAACTGAATATTTTATGTAATCATGTAGGGATTCAGTTTCAACAATTAAGCTTACTAGATATTACCGATGAACAGTTTGATGATACATTTAAAGTTAATATTTATTCCCACTTTTACACAACGAGAGCAGCATTACCCCATTTAAAAGCGGGAAGTTCCATTATTAATACAGCATCTGTTGTAGCATATGATGGCAATGAGGAACTAATTGATTATAGTGCGACGAAAGCTGCCAATGTTGGCTTTACTAGAGCGTTAGCTAATAACTTGGTAAAAAAGGGGATAAGAGTTAACGCGGTTGCTCCTGGTCGAATATGGACACCGTTGATTCCAGCTAGTTTTTCCGCTGATGCCGTGACGATTGCTGGTAATCCAATGCAACGACAAGGACAGCCTTTTGAATTAGCTCCCACTTACGTATATTTAGCATCTGATGATTCACGTTTTGTAACAGGGCAAACTCTGCATGTTAATGGCGGGCAATTTACAACTTCCTGATGTGAACGAAAAAATGCACAAATGTGATTTTGATCAGCATTTGTGCATTTTAATTTATTCAATAGAACAAGTTTTAAGCATTAATATGGATCAGCGTCGTGACCTTTGTCAACAGCATCTTTCACTGCTTGATCAGCTTCTTTTGCGCCAAGAGGATGTGGATTGAATTCTTTGCCGAATTCTTCTTTATTGTTCATGGATTTAGCTTTTTCAGCTAGTCCTTCTCTTAAGCGACGGCCGTATTCCTCATCTGCTTCATCGGCAAGTGCCATCATTTTATCTTGAATATCCTTTGGACAAAGCACAAGGTCGTTCACTAAATTGTTAATAAGCTCATCTTTTTCCCATTGTTCAAAACTGCGATATGTTTCGCCAGCTTGTTTTGTATTATCATTTCGTTCAATGGATTCGCGAACTAAATTCCCTTCAACTTTTGGTGTATATTCCTTGCCCACTTGTTGCGCTTCTTTTAAGCCACCCATACTGGAAGGTTCATAGTTCACGTGTAAATTTTGACCAGGAGCTTTATCGTTGTAGTAACGTAATTGTCCACCTTCTTGGTTTGTAGCAACACGTTTTTTCGCAGCGTTAATCGGTAGTTGTAAATAGTTAGCACCTACACGATAACGTTGTGTATCAGAATAAGAGAATGTTCTTCCTTGTAACATTTTATCGTCAGAGAAATCTAAACCATCCACAAGAACCCCTGTACCAAAAGCCACTTGTTCAACTTCATTGAAGTAGTTTTCTGGGTTTTTGTTTAATACCATTCGTCCTACTGGTAACCAAGGGAATTGATCATTTGGCCATAGTTTCGTATCATCTAGTGGGTCAAAGTCAAGTTCTGGATGTGGACCATCTTCCATAATTTGAACAAATAGTTCCCATTCAGGATAATCTCCACGTTCAATTGCTTCATATAAATCTTGAGTTGCATGATTGAAGTTTTTCGCCTGGATTTCTTCTGCTTCTTTCACCGTCAAGTTTTTAATTCCTTGTTTTGGTTCCCAATGATACTTAACTAAAACAGCTTTTCCTTCATTGTTTACCCATTTATACGTGTTAACACCGGAACCTTGCATCATTCGATAGTTAGCAGGGATTCCCCACGGTGAATAAACAAGAGTTACCATATGGAATGTTTCCGGAGAATTCGCACAAAAATCAAAGAATCGACGAGAATCTTGAATATTCGTAACAGGGTCTGGACGAAAAGCATGAATCATATCTGGGAACTTCATTGCGTCGCGAATGAAGAAAATTTTTAAGTTATTTCCTACTAAGTCCCAGTTGCCATCCTCTGTATAAAATTTAACTGCAAATCCACGCGGGTCGCGAACCGTTTCGGGGGAATGTAATCCATGAACTACTGTAGAGAATCGTACAAATACCGGCGTACGTTTTCCTTTTTCTTGGAACAATTTTGCGCGGGTATATTTTGAAACGGGTTCATTTCCCACTGTGCCATATGCTTCAAAATAACCATGAGCACCCGCTCCACGGGCGTGTACAATACGCTCTGGTACTTTTTCACGGTCAAAATGACTAATTTTCTCAATGAAATCATAATTCTCTAAAGTAGCGGGACCTCGGTTTCCAACTGTACGAATGTTTTGGTTATTTGTAATCGGGTGACCTTGCCTGTTTGTTAATGTACCATCGTCTTCAATATTTGTTTGATGTTTTTCTTGGTTGGAAGGGTCTTTTTCCATGAAATCTCATCCTTTCTTTTGGGCACCAATCAATGGTTCGGCACTATTTGGTGCTATTGTAAATTGAAAATTAACCATTACTATATTTGCCTATCCTGTATAAAAGTATTCGAACTGGATAGAGAAAGAATAAAAAAGTGTTGAATCGATAAAGCGATTCAACACTTTCAATTTAAATAGCAAGAATAATTGGTAAAATCATCGGCTTTTTCTTCGTTTTTTCTGACAAGAAAATACCTACTTCTTTCTTTATTGCCCGTTTCATACCGAGAATATTCGGATCTTTAAATGGGTCAACGGTTCGTTTAACAATTTCATTAATATCTTGTATTAGTTTTTCCGAATCTTTTGCATAAACAAAACCTCGTGAAATACAGTCAGGATCGGAAATACGATTGCCATCTTCTTTACTGATGGTTAATACAATAACAAGCATTCCTTCTTCCGAAAGTTGCTTACGATCCCGCAACACGATATCTACAATTTCATCATCGCCTACATTATCTACATACGTATCCCCAGCTGTGATTTTACGGGTTTGACGAGCTTCACCATATTCAATATCGACTACATCTCCGTTCCGAATAATGAACGTATTCTTTCTTTCAACACCTACTGCTTCAGCAAGTATTCGATGTAAATGGAGCATTCGATATTCCCCGTGAATCGGAATGAAATATTTCGGTTTCATTAAAGTAATCATTAGTTTTAAGTCTTCTTGATAGCCATGACCTGAAACATGCATCCCGGTAATACTAGAAGAACCATAAATGACCTTTGCTCCTAATTGGAATAGGTTGTCCACAATTTTCGAAACATCCTTCTCATTTCCGGGGATAGGTGATGCTGCAAAAATTACTGTATCATCCGGCAAAACTTTTACATCGCGATTGTTGTTTGTCGATAAGCGGGAAAGGGCAGCTAACGGTTCACCTTGGCTCCCTGTACATAAAACAACAACACGGTCAGGGGGATATTGTTTCACATCCCGCGCTTCAATAAGCATCCAGTCGGGGATTTCCACATATCCTCGCTCTTTCGCTACTTTTACTACATTCACCATGCTGCGGCCGAGTAATGCAAGTTTCCGATTCGTTTTAATAGCAGCATGTACAATTTGTTGAACTCGATTGACGTTGGAAGCAAAAGTAGAAATAATAATTTTTCCAGTTGCATTGGAAAAAGCTTCTTCAATATGCGAACCGACTTCATGTTCTGAAGGGGTTGAGCCAGGACGCTCAGCATTTGTACTTTCCGAAATGAGCATTAATACCCCTTCTTCACCAATTTTAGCCATTTTATGGATATCTGAGTATTGTTCATTAACAGGTGTTAAATCAAATTTAAAATCACCAGTATGAACGATATTTCCTTCAGGTGTATGGAATACAATCCCTAAACAGTCAGGAATACTATGACTTACTCTAAAAAAGCTAACTTGTATTTTACCAAAATCTAATTCGGATTCTGAATGAATCTCGATTAAAGTAGATTCCCTCAAAAGCTTGTGCTCTTTTAACTTTAGTTCGATTAACCCTAAAGTAAATCGAGTAGCATATATAGGGACATTTAATTTTTTTAAAAAATATGGAATCCCGCCAATATGGTCTTCATGTCCATGGGTTACTACTAGTCCTCGAATTTTATGTTGATTTTCCTGTAAATAACTTACATCCGGAATAATTAAATTAATACCTAATAAAGATTCATCGGCAAATTTTGCTCCGCAATCTACAATGACAAGATCGTCTCCATATTCGATGACATACATGTTTTTGCCGATTTCATTAATACCGCCTAAGGCAAAAATGGATAATGTATTTTTATCAGACAAACTGACCCCTCTTTTCAACGACTTTTACTATATTTAAGTATAGCTATAACATTGTGGTCCTATACGGAGAACAAATTAAAGGAAGGTATGACGATGAAAAAGTTAACGAATCATTTAAAAGGTCTTAATCATGTTTCCTCGTTTCGAGTATGGTTTGTATATTACTGGGATAAACGGTGAGAATAAAATAGAGAGTAAGCTTTTAAAGGAAGTGTCATATTGGAATTTTTTTATGGACAAGAATCATTAAAGGCAGTTCAATGGATATTAAGAGCAATTATTGCCTTTGTTTTTTTGTTTATTGCTGCGAAAATTATGGGGCATCGTTCCATTTCTCAACTTGGATTACTTGATTTTGCAATGGCAATTACGGTTGGAAATATTATCGCCCATCCATTATCAGATGAGGGATTGGGCATGGGTGGCTCGATGATTACAATGTCTGTTTTAATTATTTTATATATTGTATGTGTTTATTTAAGTCTTAAATGGATTTCTTTTAGACATTTTATTGAACCTACACCGTTACCGCTAATTGAAAATGGAAAAATCATTTCGAGAAACTTAACAAAAGCTAGAATATCTATTGACTATTTACTCGCAGAGTTACGGAAAGAAAAAATAGAAGAAATTCAAAAAGTTGCTTATGCCTTTTGGGAAGCAGATGGAACGATATCAAGTTTCCTTTATCCTGAAAATCAGTCTTTAACTCAGAAGGATATGAATATGCCCCAGCAGACATTCTCTTTACCAGTCGTTATTATTAAAGAGGGAAAAATCGATTTTCATCAACTAAATCATTTACCACAAAATGAAGAGTGGTTAAAAAATGCTATATTTTCAACCTATAAAGTAGATATTCAAGATGTATTATTAGCCACAATTGATCAACAAAATAACTTGCAAGTTTATTTATATTGAAGTGCATGATCGAAATAGAATCCTTTCCATTGGATTCTATTTTTTTATGTTTTTCTACTAAAAAGAGAATGAAATGAAATGTTCCGGAATACTATTTTTATAACTACTAGAAAACTTAAAAACTAGAAGAATGGGGTGAGAAAGTTGTTCCAGTTATTTTTATTATTATTAGAAGTTATCTATTTATTTTTAGCATTCAAAACTGGTAAAACACTCTTTTTTATCATTGCTGTTGGGCTAGGTTTTTGGTGGCTATATGAATTAAATAAAGATGTTCGGAAACGCAATGAAGCATTACTAGATGAAACAATTGACCAGGTAGAACAGTACCCTCATACTCGTTATATTGTATCTGCTGACTATTTAAATGCTCTAATGATTGACGAATATTCAAATACAGTACGAATATTGGAAAGGGAAGACATCGATTTTGAATTTGAAAAAAAGGAGTACCATTTTCAAGAAATATTTGAAATCGCGATCGTAGAGGATAATAAAAATGTTGCACTAACATCAAAGGGCGGTGTACACGGGTGGTCGTTAATTGATGGTGGTGCAAAAATCGATGTCCATGTAAATGAGATGGAAGATTCAGTAGAAAAACAGGATAAAGAAGTAAAAAAATTAATGCTTAAAATGGTAGTCGATGATTTATCTAATCCGATAGTAGAGTACGTTTTTTTAGACAATAAACAGGCAATTCCAAAGGATTTGGACGAATATAAAGATATTTTTAAAGAATGTCAAAAATGGTATCAAAAAATTAGTTTGATTATAAAGCGGAATGATGTAGAAAAGGATAGAAATGACATGGTCATAAAGGGATGGACCTAGTCAATTTTGTGTGCTTGCAGTAATGCAAGTTTTTTTATGCAGTATAAAATCGTTACGGATGGATTGTCACGGGAGTTCCAATTGGAATGGTTCTAGCCAATTCTTCAACATCTTCGTTGTACATCCGAACACATCCTCGTGAAACAGCCTTACCAATTGAACTCGGATCGTTTGTACCGTGAATGCCGTAGCTTTGTTTCGATAAACTCATCCACATCGTTCCATATGGGCCTCCGGGATTCGGAGCTTTATTAATAATAATAAAATTCCCAATCGGCGTCTCGTATAACATTCTACCAACCGCTATTGGATATTGTTTTTGAAGAACACCTTCTCGAAATAGTTTTAGCCAACGACCATTAATGGACACTTCAATTCGATAAGGGAGTGTATTCGGATCAGGAAAGCCGGGTATTTCAATCAATTGTCCTACGTTAATAACGTTTGGATTAATATTCGGGTTGGCTTGAATAATGGCAGACAAGGGTGTTCGATAATCTAAAGAAATTTGATTTAACGTTTCCCCGCTCTTAACCGTATGAAGCAGTGTAATCATCTCCGTTCAAAAATAATCATCTTTCTATTCTATGCACCATTGCTCAGCAAAAAATATGTATCGCAAATATTTAATAATAGGAAGAGTTGTTTAATATAAAAAAATATTCAAATTTATTTTTCGTTTGTTTATAATGGTATTTATTTATACATAGATGAATGGAGGCCGACATGCGAAAATACATTGGAGAATTAATGCTTTGTATAACAGCAATCATATGGGGAAGTGGTTTTGTCGTTAGTGCCATATCCCTCGATCACTATACCCCTTATCAAGTATTAGCTGGTCGTTTTTTAGTTGGTTTTGTTATATTAAGTATTATTTTTTATAAGAAGTTGAAAGGGATCGATATGGGAGTTATTAAAAAAGGATTTATATTAGGATTCTTTTTATATGTGGCATTCGCTTTACAAACGGTGGGTCTGCAATTTACAACACCTTCTAAAAAGCTTTTTTAACTGCAGTAAATGTTGTGATTGTTCCATTTATCGCATTTCTCTCTTACAAAAGAAAAATCGATAAGTTCGAATTAACAGGTGCCATTTTAGCGATTATTGGAATTGGTTTCCTATCATTACAATTATCAGCGGATCTTAATATCGGTGATCTTTTAACATTAGGTTGTGCTGTGGCATTTGCCTATCAAATTTTTTACACTTCCAAATATGTAAAGGATGAAGATCCGATTACATTAACGATTATCCAAATGTTTGTTGCAAGCTTTCTAGCATGGATCGTTGTTTTATTTAAAGGGGAAGTTCATTTTTCAATGGAAGTAGAAGCAGTATCTTCTATTGTCTATTTAGCAGTATTTTCTACAACAATTGCTTACCTGTTCCAAACGATTGCGCAAAAGTTTACAAATGAAACGAAAACGGCCATTATTTTATCAACGGAATCTTTTTGGGGGATGGTTTTTTCGGTACTCCTTTTAAATGAAGTGTTAACGATGAGAATGATGATTGGTGCTATTTTAATTCTTTGTGCGATTATTATTTCCGAAACAAAGTTGTCCTTTCTTAAAAGAAAGCAAGTTGAAAAGTTAACGTAAAGCGGGATGTCTCTTTAGATAGAGGCATTTTTTTATTTGGCATAAATGCTTAAGAATGTTTTTCAAGGTGTCGACGACTTGTCATCATACTTGTTGTTATCCCAACGATAAATATTGTAACAATGGATAAAAGTAATGTACTTGTAGAGATAAATATTCCACCTAATCCAACAACTGCCGCATCAATAAAAAAGATAACAATCCCAACATTCATTGCCATTTTATCGGCGATAAATTGGGCTAATAAGTCTGTCCCACCTGTACTTGTTTTAAAACGTAACATGAGACCAATGCCTAAGCCTACAAGAATCCCACCTATTATTGAACTGATGAGGGGATCTAAATGAATCATGGAACGCAATGGTTTAAACAGATCGATAATAAGGGAAGATATCAATAAGCCATGAAGGCTATTGTAAAAATAATTTTTGTATTTAAACCAAGCTAAAATAAAAATGGGAATACTTAAAATAATAATCATTAAACCAATTTTCAAATGAAATAAATAATGGGTAATTAATGAAAGTCCGATAATTCCACCGTCTAATATTTCATAAGGAGTTAAAAAAACATTAATTCCAAAGGATAAAAAAATACTTCCAACTACAATGGCTATTCCTTTCCGTATCATGTAATTCTCCTCGCAAAATGGACATGCATTATTTTATGAGAAGGTTCGGCGGAAAATGTATAGACTCCATCTTTATATTCAATAATTTGTAGTATGAAACAGTACAATGAACATTTATCCATAGAGCAATCTTCAAAATGTTATTTCAAAATACTGGGTATGTACTTGAAAGCCTTTTGATTCTGGCATATCACGAGTTGAGTAAATTATACAAAAGAAAAATAATTAATTGCACTCATAATAAAACAGATAATTGCCATGATAAGCACATAACATTTTTGGAGGTGTTTTTGACATGCAAAACAATAGTGGAAATGGTAAGCGATTCACATCAGCTGGTACTGATATTAATGAAGTAAAGCGCCAAAATGCCCAAGGTTCTTCTGGATCTACATTTGGTACGGATCCGCAAAAGGTAAAAGAAGAAATTGCTCAAGAAGCAGGGCCATTTGCTTTTGGTAAAACAGGTCAAGCTGGTCAAGCGGGAAGTCAATCTTTCAGTAACCCATCAATTGGAACAAACCCACAAAAAGTAAGAGAAGAAATCGCTCAAGAAGCAGGACCATTTGCTTTCGGTAAAACAGGTCAAGCTGGTCAAGCTGGTCAAGCAGGGCAACAATCTTCTTTCAATAACCCATCAATTGGGACAAACCCACAAAAGGTAAGAGAAGAGATTGCTCAAGAAGCAGGACCATTTGCTTTCGGTAAAACAGGTCAAGCAGGGCAACAATCTTCTTTCAGTAATCCATCAATTGGGACAAATCCTCAAAAGGTGAGAGAAGAAATTGCTCAAGAAGCAGGACCATTTGCTTTCGGTAAAACAGGGCAAGCTGGTCAAGCAGGGCGCCAATCTTCTTTCAGTAATCCATCAATTGGGACAAATCCACAAAAAGTAAGAGAAGAAATCGCTCAAGAAGCAGGACCATTTGCTGGGTCAGGATCAGCTGGAAATCAAACTGTTGCAGGAACTGATATTAATGAAGTAAAACGTCAAAACCAACAAGCAGAACAAGGTAAGAAAAAGTTCTAGTTTGTATAAAACGCCTCTTTATGGGGCGTTTTTTTCATCATTAATTGTTATGTGAGGTGATTAGATGGAAAAGCGTTTAACTGTTGCAGGTACAGATATAGAAGAAGTGAAAAGAAAAAATGCAGCATCAGGTATGTCTTATAAAGAAGTATTGGAATGGTTAGCAAAGACAGGTGGGCATAATACGAAGCAATACAGCGATACGAACATTGATCAGGTCAAAAAGAACATTCATCCCCACATGTAAGATGTTATTTCAGAGCCCTTCTGGGTTCTTTTTTATTTTTAAAATTCAATTTAATTAGTTCCAAATAATGGCTATAATTGGAATAGAAAGAGGGGATTTTAATGGAAGCATTGTTAAGCCGCGTGAAAAACACGAGGGAAGTTTTACGAAAACAGGTCATTGATACCGTTTTGAATGAATTCGATGAACAATGTATGGCCCTAAATGATGAAAAAAGAAAAATGAAGTATGCAAAAATGATGGAAAGTCCATTCCGCTTTTTTAGGGGGAGTGCTTATTTATTTTATTATGATATGACAAAAATTCCATTTTCCTTTCATACAAATATCGATAAACCGACTTGGATTCAAGGTGACTTACATATGGAGAACTTTGGTGCTTTTCAAAACGAAGAAGGTGAAATTGTTTATGATGTGAATGACTTTGATGAAGGATACATAGGTTCTTATTTATATGATCTTTTACGTATGTCCGTAAGCATTGCATTATCTTGTGAAACCCAAGGACTTTCTACTATTGAGCAACAAAAGCGAATAAAAAATTATTTAGCTGCCTATTACCAGCAATTAAAACGATTTAAAAAAGAAAAGGATGATCCGTTTCATTTAACTTTCACTGAACAAAATACAAATGGTCCTGTCAAAAAAGTTTTAAAAAAACTTGGAAAAAGACAGCGGGATCATTTATTAAAAGACATTACCTACATTAATGAAGAGGGAAAACGGGTATTCTCTTGGTCAGATGAAATTGAACCGGTTTCTTTTGAAGAAAGTACAATGCTTAAAAGGTTGACGGAAAACTATTTCCATTCCATTGATAACGAAAATAAAAAAAATTTCTCCTTTTATACGATTAAAGATATTGCTAGAAAACATGGAACAGGGACAGCTTCTATTGGATTAGATCGATATTACATTTTAATTGAAGGGGAGAAAGATGCGAACGGGGTGGATGATTTAGTTCTTGAAGTAAAGGAAGTTCGTGCACCAATTCCAGCTTACTTTTTACCATATCGTAAACAATTCTGGGAAAAGTTTAATCATCAAGGAAAACGGGTAGTAGCTACACAAAAAGCAATGCACCATTTAGAAGACCCATATCTTGGGTATTTGACAATAGACGGTCGTGAGTTTTATGTTCGGGAACGTTCACCTTATAAAAAGAAAGTGAAAATAACCTCGCTCTTAACGGCAGAAGATTTCGATGCAACCGTAAAAATTATGGGAAAAATTACGGCCAAAATTCATGCCCGAGCAGATGTCGATACCGAAAAGGAATTGTTTTCCTATGAAAGTGAAGAAGAAATTTTAAAAGCAATAGGTGAAGATTTTGAGCTGTTTTGCAATCAAATCATCTTTGTCTCTATTGCTTATAAAGAACAAGTCAATCATGATTATCATCTTTTTTGCTCATGGGTATCAGACAAGTGGAATGGTTAAAAAGGGTTGTTCGATTATTTGAAATCGAGTTTTTTTAAAATTAAGATTGATATAGTAGGCTCATATCATAATAGGAGCTTACTAATCAATATTGATTTTGAGGTGATAGAATTGGCAAGTAGCTTATTATCCATTGATTGGGACTATTTTATTTCCACAAAAAATCAAAATATTGTATCATTCGTTGAAAATAAACGAACCATATTAGACGACTGGTATAAACGTTATATACAGGCAAAAAATAAAGGAGTCAATTTACAAAGATTATATCAACTTTCCGAAGAAACGAAGACTTTTTGGCGCAAAATTAAAAAAATATTTCATTTTGATGATGGCATTCAAGTTTTCGTTTCGGATTCCCATGCACTATCTTATGATCTTGTGAAAAAGTATCAATGTAACGAAGTATATCTTTTCGATGCCCATTCTGACTTAGGGTATGGGGGACTACCTTCTTTAAAGTTTGACGTCAATTGTGCCAATTGGTTAGGTAAACTATTACATGAACATGTAATTGACAAGGCGAACATTGTGTATAGTCCGTACACTTTAGAAGAACCATCACTTTTTAAGGAAATCAACCGTTTATATAATGTAAACTATTTAAAATTTAATGATATCCAAAGGGAAATAAAAATACGTGCCATTCATATTTGTCGTTCTGGTGCATGGAGCCCGCCATGGTTTGATGAAACATTCATTGAATTCATAAATAGTTTAGGTTTACCATACGTAACAAAGGATTGCCCTATTCGAAAATGGAATCCAAATAATATGAGCTTTTCCGAGCAGTTAACCTATTTAATGGCTTAATCCTTTGGAATAATTTATCGGGATTCACCCACACTAAGTAAAAAGGAGTGAGTGTTTATGAGTAAAGAAAGAGATTCCTTACCTGAATCTAAAAAAGTGTTTGAGGATTTACCAGTGACAGATAAGCCTGATATGGTGGATTCAGAGAGTATTAGTCTTTTTGATTTACATGAAGATATGCAAACTGTAGATGCGATTCCGGTACAAGAATTAAATAAACGAGTAAAAACAGAAGATGATGAATTAATTACAGAAGTATTTAGAAAAGAATCACCTGATGAGAAAAAACATAGTTAATAAAAAGTGCCGCCTAAAATAGGTGGCACTTTTTTGTATTCTCTTTTATGTTAAGAAATTCTCGAAAAATATTATAATTTCTATCACCTGTTATTGAATAGTTCGCTAGGCATTGATAAAATTTAATTATATTTTCAGAAAAATCCAACAACTGATTGGGGAGAGCGAGATGTCTGGAGATTTTTTTACGGAAGAACATGAAATGTTTCGTCGTTCTTTAAGAAAAATGTTAGAAAAAGATGCTTATCCATATTTTGAAGAATGGGAACATAAAAGGGAAGTACCAAGATGGTTTTGGTCAAAGTTAGGGGAACAGGGATATTTATGTCCAATGGTAAGTGAAACATATAGTGGATTAGGTCTTGATTTTGGCTATTCCATGATTCTAGCAGAAGAGTTAGAACGGGTAGGTGCTGGGCTTGCCAGTGGTATAGTTCTACATTCCGACATCGTTATACCGTATATTGAACAATACGGAACGGAGGATCAAAAGAAAAGATGGCTTCCCAAAAGTATAACAGGAGAGTTCATTTCTGCTATTGCGATGACTGAGCCAGGAGCAGGTTCTGATTTAGCAGGTATTCAAACAACTGCTTATCGACAAGGGGATTTTTATATATTAAATGGCGAAAAAACATTTATTACAAATGGCATCAACGCTGATTTTGTCGTCGTTGTTTGTAAAACGGATCCAAACGCCAATCCGCCCCATAGAGGTATCAGTTTAATTGTTGTAGAGAAAGATACCCCAGGTTTTAAACGAGGGAAAAAGTTGAATAAGATCGGAATGCATTCATCGGATACAGGTGAACTCATTTTCGAAGATGCAAAAGTACCAGCCGAAAATTTGCTTGGGGAAGAAGGAAAAGGATTTTATTATTTAATGGATAAATTGCAACAGGAACGCCTATTAGTAGCCATCGAAGTTCAAGTGGAAGCGGAGGAGATGTTCCGTATAACGAAGGAATATGTCAAATCTCGAAAAGCTTTTAACCGTACAATTGCTGATTTTCAAAATACACAATTTAAATTAGCGGAAATGGCTACGGAAATTGATATTGGACGGAACTACATTCATACATTAGTAGCAAAACATATTGCAGGAGAAAAATTAGTAAAGGAAGTTTCAATGGCGAAATGGTGGATAAGTGAGATGGCAAAAAAAGTTGCTGCCGAATGTCTTCAGCTTCATGGGGGTTACGGTTATATGGAAGAATATGAGATTGCTAGACGATTTAGAGATATTCCGGTGGCGGCGATTTATGCCGGTACGACAGAAATTATGAAGGGGATCATTGCAAAGGAAATCTTGAAATAACATAAAAGGTACCTTTATGGATTAGGGGATATACGGATTGTTTACAAATGATAACAGGGGGAATGGGTATGTTTATTACGGAGGTACTAGCACAACATGCAATGGATAAGCCACATGCATCGGCAATTGAATTTGAAGGCAATCGATGGACTTATCAGGAGCTATTAAATAATGCTCAGAAAATAGCAGGTTATTTGCAACAGCAAGGGTATAAAAAAGGAGATATTGTTGCCCAATTTATGCTTAATTCAGACTTGTTTATGGCTGTCTATTATGGGGTGCAGCTTGCAGGATTGACGATTATGCCGATTAATACAAAGCTTGCACCACCTGAAGTAGAATATATTTTTATGCATTCAGAGGCAAAGGTACTGATTTTCGATGAAAAAATTGAAGAAACAATCAAAAATTCTACTTATAACTTTAAAGAAACAATCGATTTATCCAAAATACGTGAAATACTTCAAGCTGATTCTGTTCAATATGAACCCGTTTCATTACAAGGAAACGATACTTCAGTCGTTATGTACACATCAGGAACGACTGGTAAACCAAAAGGAGTTATGCTTTCCCATCAGAACGTTTATGAAACGGCCGCCATTTGGTCTGAATCGATGAACATGACAAAAGAAGACCGGATGTATATTTGTACGCCTCTTTTTCATTGTGCAGGTAGTCATGTATTTGCTGTACCAACAATGTATAAAGGCGGTACGGTAGTAATTGAAGAAGCATTTTCACCAAGCCGTTCATTGAAAAAGTTAGTTGAAACAAAAGCATCTATCTTCTTTGGAGTTCCGGCGATGTATACGATTTTATTAAACATGCCGGAGTTGAAGAATTACCATTTCGAACATTTACGACTATTTTGCTATGGAGCGGCACCGATGCCCTATGAACTAGTAAAACGGTTAAAAGACACTTTCCCTAAAGTTAAAGTTCAAAATTTGTACGGACAAACGGAGAATTCGCCGGCAGCCTCATCGTTAACAGATGAATATGCATTACAGAAAATTGGTTCTGTAGGCAAACCATTAACCCGTACACAAATTAAAATTGTGGATTCATATGGAGAAGAAGTGGCAGTAGGCGAGGTAGGAGAAATTTGTGTAAAAGGTCCTCAAGTGATGAAAGGTTACCTTCATAATCCGGAGGAGACATCGCATACGATTAAAAATGATTGGCTATATTCGGGTGATTTAGGTCGCTTCGATGAAGAAGGTTTTTTATACATTGTAGACCGAAAGAAAGATATGATCATTCGCGGTGGTGAAAATATTTATCCAATCGAAGTGGAGGAAGTATTATATCAAATTCCACAAGTGTTAGAGGCGGCTATTGTTGGTGTACCCCACGAAGTGTATGGGGAAGTACCGAAAGCATTTGTTGTATTGAAAGAGGGTCAATCCGTTTCTGAAGAAGAAATCATAACTTACTGTAGTACACAGCTGGCAAAATATAAAGTACCGATAGAAGTGGAATTTTTAGAACAATTACCTCGTAATGCCTCGGGGAAAGTATTGAAACATACGTTAAGACCGCAAGTAAGTAAAGCAACTCATCTATAAATGGAGGGGATATAGGATGGAGAATGTTTATATAGTAGATGGTGCACGTACTGCTTTTACATCTTTTGGAGGTTCTTTTTCAAAAGTCGATGCAGTGGAACTTGGAACATCCACGGCAGTGGAAGCATTAAAAAGATCCAATGTGCGACCGGAGCAAATCGATCATGTTATCTATGGTAGTGTCATTGCATCTAATGTAAATGCTTCCTACTTAGCGCGACACATCGGGTTAAAAGCGGACGTTCCAAAGGAAGTTCCTGCACTCACTTTAAATCGATTATGCGGTTCGGGGATGCAATCGATTGTGACAGCAGCTCAACATATATTATTAGGAGAAGGGAACATCATTCTAGCCGGTGGCACAGAAAACATGTCCCAAGCTCCATATGCGAATTTTGAACAGCGATTCAATGGATCCAAAATGGGCAATTTACAATTTATCGATATGCTGCAAGCTACATTAACAGATCAATATACTGGCTCAGGTATGGGAATGACAGCAGAAAAACTAGCTGAAATGTATAGCATATCCCGGGAAGAACAAGATGAATTTGCCCTCCTTTCCCATCAAAGAGCATCCCAGGCGCGGGAAGCGGGTTACTTTAAAGAAGAAATTGTGCCTGTCACTGTTCATTCAAAGAAACGGGAAACTTCCATTGAGGTAGATGAGCATATAAAAGAGAATACGAACATAGAAAGTTTATCGACACTTCGACCAGCCTTTAAAAAAGATGGAACAGTTACTGCCGGTAATTCGTCAGGAATTAATGATGGTGCAGCTTCTATTGTAGTAGCAAGTGGAAAAGCTATAAAAGAAAATGCCCTTCAACCTATAGCTCGAATTGTTTCGTGGGGTGTTGCAGGTGTTGACCCTTCCATAATGGGGATTGGTCCAGTACCAGCGATAAAACTTGCTCTACAGCGGGCGAACTTAACGTTACATGATATAGATTTAGTCGAAGTTAACGAAGCATTTGCAGCTCAGTTTTTAGCTGTGGAAAAAGAACTCGGATTAAATCGCGAAATAACGAACGTAAATGGAGGCGCTTTAGCATTAGGTCATCCAGTAGGTGCGAGTGGTACACGTATTATTTTAGCAGCTGCGTATGAATTAAAACGACGTGGCGGGAAGTATGCTGTCGCTAGCCTTTGTATCGGCGGCGGACAAGGAATTGCGTTAGTTATTGAAGCGGTATAACCGTTTAAAGTGCTAGTTAAATCCGACTAGCACTTTTATTTATGGGAAAATTTACGGGCAAGGCAATTTTAGTTACGTATCCTTATTAACATATTTCGAAAATGTGATAAACTAATTTTTATACTGATATGACTGTATAATTTATTAGTCATCTGTAAAGTCAAATTCATTTAATTACATCGATCAAAATTATTTTTAACTACTAAAACTAAAGTGAGCTGAAACATAATGGAACAACCATTTTTACCAATATTATTAGGTTCTGACATGAACGCCTATGGTATGGCGCGAGCATTTTACGAGGCTTATGGCTTAAAGCCGCTCGTATTAGGTCGCTCCCATTTAACAGCGACTCAAGATAGTCGTATTTTAAACTTTCAACAAATTGATAAATTAAATGAGCAGGATGTATTTGTCCCTGCCCTTGAAAATGTGGCAAAACAATTTCCAGATAAGAAATTGTTGTTACTCGCTTGTGGCGATGATTATGCGAAATTAATTATTAAAAATAAGCCAGAACTTGAAAAGTACTTTACAGTACCATATATTGATGAATCATTAATGGATCAAATTTTATTAAAAGAAAATTTTTATAAAATGTGTGAAAAATATGATTTTAAATATCCTGGCACAACAACAGTTACAGCGGAGAATTATGAAAACTTCACGCCACCTTTTGAATATCCAATTATTTTAAAGGCTTCGAATTCAGTTGCTTACTGGGCATGTACATTCCCAGGGAAAAAGAAAGTATTTGTGGCAAATGACGAAGCAGAAAAAACGGCTATTTTAAAGGCGATTTATAGTTCTTCTTACCAAGATACGATGATTGTTCAAGAATTTATCCCTGGTGATGATTCATATATGCGTGTTTTAAATGCGTATGTTGGAAAAGACGGCAAAGTAAAATTAATGTGTCTTGGAAATCCAATTTTAGAAGAGCATTCTCCTGAAGGAATTGGAAGTTATGCAGCAATTATTACGACCTTTGATGAGAAATTAATGGATAAAGTTCGATTCTTTTTAGAAGACATCGGATACACAGGTTTTGCTAATTTTGATATGAAGTATGATGTACGTGACGGTGAGTACAAACTATTTGAAATAAATTTGCGTAACGGACGCTCAAGTTATTTTGTTACAGCAGCTGGTTATAATTTAATGAAGTATGTTGCAGATGATTATATGTTAAACATTAAGCAAGAGTTAACATATGCGAACAACAAACATTTATGGATGATTATTCCAAAAGGCGTATTATTTAAATATGCTTCCAATGAAAAGATGAAAATCGAAGCAAAAAGTTTAATTCGCCAAGGAAAATGGACAAACTCATTATTTTATAAAGAAGACATGAATACGAAACGTTGGGTTAAACTAACGTTAAACAATTTAAATTATTTCCGTAAATATAAAAAATACTTTAACAAAAAAGGTTTGGAAGAATGAGAAAAACATTAGGTATTATTGGTGGGGTCGGACCGTTAGCAACTATGTTTATTGGCGAAATGATTGTTCGCCGTACGAAGGCATCCAAAGATCAGGAACACGTCCATACTATTATCGATAATGATACTTCGATTCCAGATCGTACAGCGTACATTCTAGATGAAACAAAGGATAATCCAGTCCCATATTTAATTAACGATGCAAAAAAGCTCGCTAATGCTGGAGCAGATTTAATTTGCATCCCATGTAATACAGCCCATAGTTTTTATAATGAATTACAAATAGCATCTCCCGTACCTGTCATTCATATGATACGTGAAACGGCGAAAAGAGCTGCATCCTTAGGAGCTAAACGAGTTGGGATATTAGCAACGGATGGAACATTAGCATCCGGCGTTTATCAAAGGGCATTGATGGAACAAAATATTGAACCTGTTTTGCCAAATGGAATGATTCAACAGCAAGTGATGTCGGTTATATATGATTATGTAAAGGCGGGCAAGGAAGTTTCAATGTCCCAATGGCAAGTCATTGAGCAAGGAATGCTTCAATTGAACTGCGATAAAATCATATTAGGCTGTACAGAACTTTCAATCGTCAATAAAGAACTAAAATTAAGTGGACGCTATATCGATTCCTTAATTGTCTTGGCGGAAAGTGCCATTGTAGCTTGCGGGTATGAATTAGTACAACCGAATGTCCCATTAAAATTGAACGTTTAATATGTAAAAATATGGATAATGCAATGAGTATTTACCTGTAAAAAAAGGGTAAATGCTCTTTTTTTTATAGTAAAATAGTCTTTCTTTCCGTCAATAATTGGGAGGTACGGGTCATTTACCTTTCATAGGAAATAGTAGATAATGGTTTTTGAAGAAAATACCAAAAAATAGAATAATCATTGGTATAATTACTTATTTTCCAGTAATATAATACTTTTTCAGGAGGTTCCAAAAAGTGATAGTCACATTGCTAAGTAAAAAGAGTATTTCGTCTACTATTTTACCTGAAAAAGTAACAGGTCAATATTGGATATATGATAATGCAAATACGAAAGAACTTATCAGTATAGAGGCATCTTCTAAACAAGAATGGATATTAAAATCAAATAAAAACTATTCCATTTTAGATTCAAAAGGTAGCCGAATCAAAAATACGATTTTAAGTCCATTAAGTATTTACAATCTAAGTGTCAAAGAAGATACAGATAAAACTTTTATTTTTACTGAACCGAATACATTAGATCGTCAGGAGTTTACCAAATTATTAGTCGATCGTGACATGGAAATTACTTTCGGTCGCTCTGAACAGAATGATCTTGTATTAGATAATCGATTTGTATCTGGGGCACATTTCAAACTTAGTTTACATAAGGATCAGTGGCGCATTAAGGATTTAAATAGTACAAATGGTACGTATGTAAACGGAGAACGTGTTACAGAGAAAGATTTAAACTTTGGCGACTTAATCTACGTAATGGGTTTTAAGATTATTGTAGGAAGTTGCTTTATTGCTTGTAATAATCCAGATGGAAGCTTACATATTAAATCCCCGTTATTACAGCGTTTTGAGCCGCAAGAGATAGAGGAAATCAATGAAGAAGATGAAGAAGTAGAAAACATTGAACCCGATTATTTTTATCGTTCTCCACGGTTCAAACGGGACATTGAAAAACCTGTATTTAAAGTAGATTCTCCTCCTCCAAATGCAATTGGTGAAGAAATGCCGATTATGCTCGTCATTGGACCATCGGTAACGATGGGTATGGCTTCAATGGCAACGGCCCTTTTTGCCATTAACAATGCGATGGCAAATGGTAATATTGCAGCTGCCACTCCAGCAATCATTATGTCCTGTAGTATGTTAATCGGTACGATTTTATGGCCAATTCTTTCAAAAAAATATGATGCAAAACGTAGACGGAAAAAAGAAAAGAAACGTCAAGAAAAATATAAAAAATATTTGGATCATTTCGCTACGATTTTTAAAGATGAATGTGATCGGCAGTCGGCGATTTTACATGAGAATATCGTGACAGTAGACGATTGTATTGGCCGTATTGAAAATAGAGGCCGTAATTTATGGGAACGAGATTTTGGGCAAGATGACTTCTTAAAATTAAGAGTTGGTTTAGGACAAGAAGAGTTAAATGCGGAAATTAAATTTGCAGAGAAAAAGTTCTCAATCGAAGATGATAATTTACAAGAAGAACTTTATACGTTATGTGAAGAACCAAAAATTTTAGAGAATGTCCCTAAAACCATTTCATTATATGAAGATCGCTTTGCTGGTGTCATTGGAGAACGGGAAAGAAGTATTGAGTTTGCAAAAGGACTTATTTTCCAATTAGCATCCTTATATAGTTACGATGAGCTGAAAATGGTATTTGTTTACGATAAAGATGAGGAAGAAATATTTAAATTTACAAAATGGCTTCCCCACGTTTGGAATAACGAGCGTTCTTTCCGTTTTATCGCTTGTGATAAAAATGAAATGAAAGAACTATCTGCTTATTTAGAGAAGGAAATCGAATATCGTAAACAAGCAAACGATTCAGAAATCGAAGAAGTTAAACCTTATTACGTCATTTTCTCTATGAGTAAAGAACTTGCCAAACGCGGTGAAATGTTCAAGCAGTTATTTGAAGAGAAAAGGCAAATAATGATGAGCGTTGTTACATTCTATGATGAGTTGAAACATTTACCAAAGGAATGTACAAAAGTAGTCGAACTGAAAAATAATAAAGGTTATTTATTCGATAAAAATGATATTTCAGGAAAAATTGTAGAATTCGAACCGGATATTGATGTAAAGGCAGATGCTGAAAAATTAAGTATCCAATTAGCGAATATTCCTTTAGATATTTCCGATGGACGATTTAATTTACCGAAAGTCATTACATTCCTCGAACTATTCGGTGTTGGGAAAGTAGAACATTTGAATTCATTAACTCGCTGGAAAGAAAATGACCCGACAAAATCTTTACAAGCTGAAATCGGGGTAGACACTTTAGGCGAAACATTTATGTTGGATTTACATGAGAAATTCCATGGCCCTCATGGTTTAGTTGCCGGAATGACCGGGTCAGGTAAGAGTGAATTTATAATTTCGTATATATTATCTCTTGCTGTGAATTACCATCCAAATGAAGTGGCATTTATTTTAATCGATTATAAAGGCGGCGGTATGGCAAAATCCTTCGAAAATTTACCTCATACAGCAGGTATTATAACGAACTTAGATGGGGCGGCTATTAAACGCTCCCTCGTATCGATTGAAAGTGAATTAAAAAGACGCCAAGCGATATTTGCACAAGCAAGTAAACAAGTAGGCGAGAGTAATATCGATATTTATAAATATCAACGTCTTTATCGTGAAGGTGTTGTAAATGAACCGTTACAACATTTATTCATCATTTCAGATGAATTTGCTGAGTTAAAAACCCAACAGCCTGAGTTTATGGCACAACTTGTCAGTGCGGCACGTATCGGTCGTAGTTTAGGGGTGCATTTAATATTAGCAACCCAAAAGCCAAGCGGTGTCGTAGATGATCAAATTTGGAGTAACAGTAGATTCCGTGTCAGCCTGAAAGTTCAAGATAAAGCAGATAGTATGGATATGTTGAAACGTCCGGAAGCTGCTGAATTAAAAGATACTGGTCGATTCTACTTACAAGTAGGTTATAATGAGCTATTTGAATTGGGTCAGTCTGCTTGGGCAGGAGCTCCGTATTATCCATCTGACAAAATTGTAGTTGAAAAAGATAATAGTATCGTCGTAATTGATCGTAACGGAAGACCGTTACGTGAAGGAAAATACGATAAGAAGAAAGCATTAAATAGCAATCCGAAAAAACAATTAGACGTCATTACCCAATATTTAAATAAAATTGCAGATGAAGAAAAGATTAAAATTCGTCAACTTTGGTTAGAGCCAATTCCAAGCATGATTTTATTAGATGCTTTAATGGAAAAGTATCCACTTCCAAAATCATCAATTGCATTAAATCCGCTTATTGGGGAATACGATGATCCTGAAAATCAAAAGCAAGATGTATTGCGTCTTCCTTTAACTCAAGAAGGAAATGTAGTCGTTTATGGTGCTGCAGGAAGTGGGAAAACAACATTTTTAAATACGATGGTTACATCGTTAATGAAGGAACATACACCGGATGAAGTGAATATTTATTTATTAGACTTTGCTTCTGAAACTTTACGTGCCTTTGAATCGGCACCACATGTTGGAGATGTTATATACGCCCATGAAGGCGAGAAGGTAAGTAATTTATTCCGCATGTTGAAATTAGAAGTATCGAATCGTAAAAAAATGTTTGCTGACTATGGTGGAGATCAAGCTTCCTATATTCGTCTAACAGGCAATAAGGTTCCTTCCATCGTTGTAGCAATTAATAACTTCTCAGCCTTCACAGAATTATTTGAAGAGAAGGAAGAGGCGGTTGCCTATTTATCCCGTGAAGGAACGAAATATGGTATTTACTTTGTTCTTACGGCTTTAAGTGCAAACTCTGTAAGGTTTAGATTGTTACAAAACTTTAAGCAACAAATTGCATTACAGTTGAATGACGAAAACGACTACACAATGATTGTAGGAAAAACGGGTGGATTAGTTCCATCGAAACATAAAGGACGCGGGTTAATTAAATTAGATAAAGTGTATGAGTTCCAAGTAGCGCATATAACGGAAGAGGATATTCCTTATCCATTTATCGTCAATATGTGTAATGAAGCTCAGAAGGCATGGGGCAAACCGGGGGCAAAACGAATCCCGATCTTACCGAAGAATGTAGATATCGAATTTTTATCTAATTATCTTTCAACTGAAAATGCATTAAATCTGCCAGTGGGTGTTGAAAAATCATCATTAAATGTAGCCCACTATCCATTTAATAAATTTTATATTAACCTTGTTCTTTCAAATGGAGAAGGTTCAAATATATTTGGAAAAGAGCTGGCCCATTTTATCGGCCAAAAAACAACTCTTCCAATTGAAGTAATAGATTTCAAGCGTGAATTAGAGGTGATGGATTCGCCTCATATTATACGCCACGAATCATTAGAAGCTTGCAAGCAAGCAATTAATGAATTATTTAGTTTAGTCTTATACCGCAATAATACGTATAAAGACGCCTTAGAATCTGGAACAGAGATTGAACCATTTGAACAAAGGGTTTATATGATTCAATCTGTCACTGCATTAAAATCCCAGTTAACGGGTGAAGATGCTAAAAAACTAGAGCTTATCCTTGAAAAAGGTAATGTTAAATATAATATTACGATTATTCTAGTAGAACAATCGAAAAACTTATCAAGCATAACGTTTGAACAATGGTTTAAACAAAATGTCAGCTTAACGGATGCCATTTGGGTTGGTTCGGGCATTACCGATCAATTTAAATTGGAAATTAAAAATGTAAATGCCGAAATGCGTGCTGATATTGATATGACAGATGAGTTTGGATATGTTGTACGAAATGGAAAAGCGACAAAAGTGAAATTGTTAAATCCGATAAAGGAGGAAGAATTTGATGAACAAAGTGTTAGTTGAAATCTTTCTACCTGCATCGAATAGAAGCTTTGATGTGTATCTACCTTTGGAAAGTAGATTAAGTGAAGTGCTACCTGTTGTGAGTGCTTTAATCACTGATTTATCTGGAGGAACATTTAAAGCAAACAATGAAACCATTTTATGTGATTTTGAAACAAGCATTATTTTCAATATTAACATGACAGTTTCAGAGCTCGGTATTCAAAACGGCTCGAAGCTAATGTTGATATAAATTTATTATGAATTGAAGGGAGACGAAAAGAATGAGCAAACGTATTCGCGTTACACCAGAGGAACTAGGCCAAGCATCATCAAAATTCTCAGAACTTGCAGGTACTTATACTGATATTTATACTCAGCTTTTACAACAAGCAAGTACAATGGGGCAAGCATGGGAAGGGGAGGACAACATGGCCTTCGTTAACCAAATTACTGGCTTCTCAGAAGATTTAAAAGCAATGGCTACTCACCTAGAGCAAGCTAGCCAAGCATTAAAAACGCAACAACAAAACTATGAGCAACGCCAACAAGCAAACATTTCTTCTGTACAAAAATTAACGAATTAATAGAGAGGATGATTTTTTATGGCAGGACATATTCGCGTTGATACTGGACAGGTAAATCAAATTGCATCAACAATCGAAACGTTAAATAAACGTTTACGTGAAGAATTAGAAAACAGTAAAAAAACGATTTTAAACTTAGGGAATACTTGGGAAGGGGAAGCTTCTCAAGCAACAATCGATTCTTATAACAGCTTTTCAAATCAATATTTCCAAACATACGAAGACATCTTAAACCAATATGTAACATTCCTACGTACGAACGTAGATCAAGGTTACTTCGAAACAGAATCAGCAAACACAAACTTAGCTGACGCATTTAAATAATACTTAACATGCATGACAAATCTAAAGACGATGGGATAACCATCGTCTTTAGTTGAAGTTGAAAATAATGGGATATACTTTATATAAATTTTTGAACGATATGAATTAAGCGAAGTATTAAAAGCACTTAATTTCAAAAACGGGAGCTTAAATATGAAAAATGTATTAATAGTTTTATTAACTATTTGTTTAGTAATGGGAGTGAGTGGGTGTATGCAAAATAGTTCTGAAGAAGATAACCAACAAAAAATAGATGACATGTTAAGCTACATAAATTCAAAATATGACGAGAATTTCGAAGCCGTTGAATATATTCCCGGTGAAGAGGGATTTAACGATTTTACAAATCAAAATACATTAATTGCTAAGAATAATTTGGGTATTACAATTTTGGTAACTGAGTTTTTAGGAAAAAAAGGAGAATACCAAGATAATTACCGTAATATGTTAGCGTCTTACTTATTTAAAAAAGAACTAGGAATTGAGGATTTAAGCTATATAACTAATAGTAAGTTCTATGTAAGTGGGAATATACAAGATACGGACGGTGTGGATGTGAATGATTTAAAGAATAATTTTAATGATTATATTACAAGCTTGAATTCGATAAACACCTTTATTTATATTAATGAACCTTTAGAGTCTGTGAATCTGGAGGAAATATACAATTTATATTCTAAAATAAATTCTTATAATTTTGATGTAAACACATTTAGTCTTGGATTTGAGGGGGATATTAATAAATCCTCAGAATACCTTGAAAAATACCGTTACCTTGGAAAACTTAAAAGATGGAATGAATATGACGAAAGTCTTACTGCGTATATGAGATTACTTCAAGAAACTAATTTAACTTTTGAAGAATTTAAAAAAAGATTATATGAGGGAATAAATGATTGAATCAGTTGATTTAAAAACTTTGACAGATGAACAGAAAGCATTTTTGAATGGATTAGCTTATTTAAATCTCGATTTTGAAGATATAGACATAATCAATAATAATGGAAATATTACAATTGAGTATTTATTAACTAAATATGGTGAATCATTTGCTAAGGAAGATAAAGAAATAATTGAGAGTATCCAAAATAATAATAACTTAAAAAAATTAGAAATTGTAGGATATGAAAATAACAACTCTGATTCTGGATTTGCTGCTATTGCGTTCAAAGATACCGAAGGAAATACTGGCATATCTTTTCGAGGTAGTGAGAATAAGAGTCATGGACAACACTGGTTAGTTGATATGTGGGATAATTTCAAAACAGCAGTTTTTGGTAATTCACAACAATCCCGGGAAGCTGCTATGTTTTTTGAACGTTATCAAAATACAGAAGGGGACAATTATTTATTTGGTCACTCTAAGGGTGGAGAACTTGCAACGAAAGTTTATGTAAGAAATGAAGAAAACGTGCAAGGTGTGACAGTAATAAATGCGCAACCTATAAATATCTTTCAATTAACCCCAAAAGAGATTGATGCCCTTTACTTGAAAAAATTTGATTCAATAATAGTAAACGGAGATTTTGTATCTGGACTAGGATATAATTTATACCCTTCCAGATATGTTGAAAATAATGGAAAGGATGATTCTTATACGGGTCCACACTCTTATTGGGCAATGAAGGTTGATAAAGATGGATATGCGGTTCCATTAGATATGAAAAATTTAGTAGATTATCCTTTGCAAGGTGTTACTAAAGTTTTTGGTACATACCTTTTAGGTACTATGCAATTTCGGTATGCTTCAATAAATTTACCAGCAAAATTGATTTATACTATTGGTTATTATACTAACAAAGGAATAGACATTGCTGTTAACGAATTAATGGATGTAACGAAAAAAGCACTTATTGCTTTTGGTAATTATTCAGAACCAGCTATTAGAGCCTTTGGAAACTTTTATGCTGAAGTAATTTCTACTCTTAAAATAGTAAAAAGGCAGATATTAATTATTAGCGGAAAAAGCGTTGCAACCCCATATATCAACGTAAATACTAATTCATTAAGAAATTACGCTGATCGTTTAGAAAAAGTGAAGTCCCGTTTGGCAGAGTTAGACAGTGATATGACAAGTTTAATTTTTACTGAGTCACTTCCTGCTGTTATTAGTGCGATTCGCGCAAATAATTTTCCGTCTCAAAGAAAAATTCAAAAGTGTATCAACTACTTAGATGGTACGGCAGAGGCTTTTGAAAGGGCGGAAAGAAACATTTTAAATCGAGTATAAAATAACAAGATAAAGTAGATTTACAATTACAAACTAAACAACAAAGGTGGTGTTTTATTCGTTTCACTTCTATTTTATAAGTGGTACGAAAAATCACAGTTTCAACCCTTGATAATCGTTACGGTACTAAAAATAATGATACGTTAACTATATATGTTAAATCAGAGAGACATTATTTTTAGTGTCGCTGCGAATAATCAAGGAAATACATCTATTTTTAAAAACAAATAATCGTGGCAAATTATTCACACAATTTTGCTCTAACCTTTTTCCTTATAATTGGAATGAAGGTTTAAATATTTCTAATGAAAGTAGGCATATGATATGAGGAAATTATTAAAGAAAGTGGGCGTATTTGTAATGGGCATTTCCATCTTAAGTTTGCTAGGGTGCAGTGATGTAAATGAAAAAACAGCTAAAGTTATTGAGGAAAAATTATCAAAAAAATACAATGAATCCTTTGAAGTGCAATATATAGGGGAACGCTGGGGTACGAAAAGCAATGATACGGTAACGACGTATGTGAAAGCATTAGATTCCGACATTCTATTTACTGCAGAAATGGATACTTCAGAAAACATTGTTGAAAATTACCCAGAGATGTTGTTAATGAATAAATTTGCATCGGTTTTTAATAAAGCGATTGAAGGTCAAGGCTTAGATGCTTCCTCGTGGATAAGAATTCATCCAAAACAATCTGTTGAAATTACGAAAGATATGACGATTGAAGACTATCTAGAAAAATCGAAATCCGAGTATGTTCATGTAGAAATCGTCATGAAAAATGATGAAAGCATTACAGCGGAGAAGTTAAAAACGATTGTACAGCAATCCTACAATCAGTTTATTGGCCCTTCTATTTCTGCAACGTATTGGCTATTCAATGATGATGAATATAAAAAGGTGAATGAAACTTTAGCGAAAGTAGTCAATATAGTCCCTTCTGATTTAGAAAGTTATGACTATGATAGTACAGTTTTTGTTGAATTAACGGAAAATGGCTTCGTAGAATCCGATGAAGAAATTAATAATAGCCTGGGTGGAGGGACTAATTAATGGCTTTAAATGATTACGAGAAAAAAATCGTTACAGATATCGCTTATCAAGACCTTGTTTTTTTTAAAAAAGAAACTGCTGAAGAATCTAACAACGTCATGGATCAAATAAATTTAATGATTAGTGAGGGTAAAAATTTTAAAGGTGAAACTTTATCTGATGAAAAAATAGAAGAATTAACTAGAGTGAAAAATAGATTAACAGAAATAGGTGCCGAAGATTGGAAGGTTAGCTATGTGCAAAATCATAATGAACCTGAACAAAGTGGCTTCTATGGAGTTTTAATCGATACAGGGGAAGAATATGCAGCTGGTTTCCGAGGTAGTGAAAATCCAGGAGAGTTAGGGAATGCGAAAAATGACTGGTATGAAGCGGACCTTAAATTAGTAACAGATATTCAAACAAAGCAACAGCAGCAAGTAGAAGTATTTTTATCTAACTTAAACGAAAAGGTAAATTTGGATAAGTACGGAGAGTTAGAGTTTGCAGGTCATTCGTTAGGTGGCAATCTTGCTGTACACGCAGCCATTATGGCTGAACAATATGAGAAGATAAATAATTTTAACATTGCAGGTTATAACTTAGATGGACCTGGTTATTCTTCAGATTATATTGCAAAACATCAAGAACGCATTCAATATTTGGCGGAAAACGGTAAAGTTGAACATTATCAATGGAGTATTGTAGGGGCAATATTAATACCTATAGTGGAAAGACAAACATTAAAAACAGAAGGGAAAGATAGTGGGTCGTTAATTGCTGAGCACTCAACGGACACTTTAGATTTTAATGGAGATCAATTTGTTATAGGTAAACAGGAACAGAAAGAAAGCATAATGGCTAGTGTTACTAGTTTTGTAGATAAATTGCCTACTGTATCTAAAAATCTATTAATAGATACGTTGGGTGGAATGCTAGTAGCGGCTATTTGGACCAAAGAAAAAATTTTTAACGATCAAGGGCTTACGAATTTTGGCAAAGGGCTTATCGCAGGAGCTATTGTCATTGTAGGAGGAGCTTTACTGGTAGCTGGACCTGCAGCAGTTTTGGCAGCTGTTGGAACAATCATTGCTGGTGTCGTTCAAATTGCGATAAGAGCAGCCATTGCTTTTATAGGTGTAGTTTTAGTTGAAACAATCGCAGAGTTTACAATTAATATGATCAAAGGGATTGCTAATCAAATAGGTGAAGCGGTTCAGTGGACTGGAAAGCAAATTGCAAGTGTCATTGATAGCGCCATCGATTTTATCAATAAAGCAGGAGGATTTTTCCAAGATTTATTTGGTATAACAAAAGCAGTTGCAACACCTTATATACAATTAGATACGAATTCACTAAGAAACTATGCAAATCGTTTATCGAAGGTAAAATCTCGATTAGCCGAATTAGATAGTGATATGACAAGCTTAATCTTTAGTGAGTCCCTTCCTGCGGTAATAAGCGCTATTAAAGCGAATAATTTCCCTTCACAAAGGAAAGTGCAACAGTGTATTAACTACTTAGACGGTACTGCCGATGCTTTTGAAAAAGCGGAAAAAAATATTTTAAGTCGTGTATAAGGAGTGAACAATACATGGGTAGAAGTTTAGGCCAAATGCAATCGGAATTACGGAGCATCATAAATGAACTTGAAAGTATTGCTAGTGGTATCGGTAGTAATTTCAAAGGAATTGGTGCGGAACAATGTTCAAGTAAATTACAAGATTTTATAGAAGAATGCGAGGCTTCTATTAAACATTTAGATCATATTAAAGAAGTTCGAAGAGAAGAAAAACGAAAAGAACGGGAACGTCAACAAAAGTTGGAAATGTTATTGAATGGTAAAACGATGATTTAGGAGGGTCTCCATGTCAGAGCAAATTATTGTAGATGTTGATAAAGTAAAGAAAATTGCTAGCAACATTTCGTCTTGTAATAAAGCAATCCATAGCGGCATATCCGACGCGGAGCAAAAAATAAAGTCGCTAAACTCCAATTGGGAAAGTGCTGCAGCCGATGCGGTTATTACGAAATTTTATTCGATTAAAAATGACTTCCATTCGAATCGATTTAAAGTCGTTCAAAACTTTTCAACGATATTAAATCAACAAATTTCAGATGGATATAAACAAACAGAAGATACAAACGAATCTTTAGCGAATTTATTTAAGTAGTGGAGGTGTAAAATGGGTAAAATCTCAGTCAATTACAATCACTTCGAAACGGCTGCAAAAGAGATCGAAAGCTATATTAAATTACAAAAAAGTGAGATGGAAAAAGCAACACAGGAAGTCATCACTTTAGGTACAGTTTGGCAAGGGAAGGACTACAATCAGTTTTATAAACAGTGGAATGAATTAGATGATTCCGATTCAACAACTGTTTCTTATCAAAAGTCGCTCCAATCCTATGCAGACTTACTAAGATACACGGCAAGTGAATATAAAAAAGCGCAAGAAAAAGCAATCGACCTAGCAAATAAGATATAAACCTTTCATTTGAAGGAGAATTATAATGGCAATAACAAATTTAAAACAAACTCCAAATGGTTATTTAGTAACTGCTAAACTCGTTGAAAGTGAAGATATTAATCAGCGTCAATTAGAAATGATTAATCATCATCAAAAGTTTATAGCGGGTCGTTATGAAATAACGAAAAAATATAGTCAATTGATTTTTGAAGTAAATCAAATGTTGCCATTAAAGATTTATTTGAAGCGTATTATTTGGAAGCATCAATTTTTTAAAATTGTTGAGGAATTAATTGATATCGTCAGATGTAGTGAAGAAATCCATTCGAATTCTGAAAATATTTTGTTAGATTTCGATTATATATTTATTAACCCTACAACAATGGAAATGCAAGCAATTTTATTACCATTAGTAAACAATCATAATCCTTTATCAGTAAAAGGATTTTTTCAAGAATTTTTACATCAGTGCTTATTAGCCAGTACGGAAAATCATGACTATACGACTCGCTATTTTGAGTTTTTTAAAAACAATCAACCATTTTCTTTACAAAGATTTGAGCGAATGTTCTTTGAAATTTCGGGGAAATCAATGGAGTTAGTAAAAGAAGAGAAAGTAGTTCAAAAACCCGCTTCCAAAGAGCCGGTAAGTATTGCTTATAACCCTATTCACCGAAACAAGGAATTAAATAAGGATAGGGAAGTTTTTGCTTCAAACCAAGTTGTATCGAACTTCGTAGAAATGCCTTCTAAAACAATTTTTTGTATGGAATGTGGCACGAAGCTCGTTTCGAGTGCGAAATTTTGTATCAATTGCGGTCATCCAGTGAAAGTTATGCCACCAGTTGATCACTCTTTAGAATCTTCTTTAAATGAAGAAAACTCAACGGAAACGTTCAGTGAAACAACCGTTTTAGGTAATTCAGATGAACTCGAAGGTACAACAGTTTTAGGTTCAGGAGAGCTGGAACAAGATTTAGTTGCCTATCTGCAACGTAAAAGTACGCAAGAAAAAGTGATGATTAATCGAGACGAGTTTAAAATCGGAAAAGATCCTTCCCAATGTGATTTTGTCATTTCTGATAATAAGGCAATAAGTCGATATCACGCGAAAATCATTCGTAGAAACAATCGGTTTTATATTGTTGATTGTCGTTCTACAAATAAAACCTTTGTTGAAGGATTGGCCATCTTGCCTGAAAGTGAAATGGAAATTTTTGCAGGAACAAATCTTAAATTTGGAAATGAAGAATTTTTATTTTCCATATAAATAAAGGTGGAAGAATAAATGCAAGTATTGACCGCTTTACATACTGATGTAGGCATAAGGAAGCAAACAAATCAAGATAGTCTCTTATTAAAAGTAGCGCAAACTTCTGTCGGGAAAGTCGTATTAGCGGTTGTTTGTGATGGAATGGGGGGATTGGAAAAGGGGGAACTAGCTAGTGCTACTGTTATCTCTGCTTTTTCCAAATGGTTTGATAAGGACCTACCTCCACTTTTACAAAATCAAAATTGGAATGAAATTCAAGCGAGATGGAACTTACTTTTAAAAGAGCAAAACCAACGAATCGGAGAATACGGAAAAAGGTTAAATATTAATCTAGGTACGACCTTTTCAGGGCTACTAATTATTGATGAGCACTTTTTTTTAATTGGTCATGTTGGAGATACGCGGGTTTATAAAATCGATTCCAAATTAGAACTGTTAACGGAAGATCAAACATTAGTAAATAGAGAAGTACAAAGAAAAAATTTAACCCCTGAACAAGCTGAAAAAGATCCGAGAAGAAACGTACTTTTACAATGTTTAGGGGCATCACGAGTTGTAGAACCACAGTTTATATCTGGGAAACCGACGTTACATACAGTGTTTATGCTTTGTTCAGACGGCTTTAGACATATGATTTCAAAAGAGGAAATCTATCAAGCCTTTGCCCCAGAAAAATTAATGACGGAGCAGCAAATGAAAAATAAAGCGATTGAATTAGTTGAATTAAATAAAGTTCGTAATGAAACGGATAATATTTCAATTATTTTAATAAAAGTAGATTAAAGGTGGAAAATAGATTGGCTTCAATGAATCGAATTATTGATAACAAATATGAGATTTTAAGAATGATTGGACAAGGTGGTATGTCCAAAGTTTATTTAGCAATGGACTCCCGCTTGAACAAGCAATGGGCTATAAAGGAAATTAGTCGAATCAATAAGAACGGATTTAGTGAAGTGAATTTAAAGGCCGCACTTGATGAAGCGGATATGATGAAACGCCTAGATCATCCAGCTCTTCCTCGTATCGTAGATATTATTCAAGAAAAAGACGTAATCTATGTAGTCATGGATTATATAGAAGGTGAACCTTTAAGTA
Organism: Ureibacillus galli; assembly: GCF_014836845.1. Taxonomy (GTDB): domain Bacteria; phylum Bacillota; class Bacilli; order Bacillales_A; family Planococcaceae; genus Ureibacillus; species Ureibacillus galli. The sequence goes on along the minus strand of NZ_JACSQA010000012.1, from coordinate 27,104 downwards.
AATTATTGGAAAATAATAATGCGCAGCCTCAAGAGCAAGTTATTGAATGGGCTAAACAACTATGTAACGTATTAGATTATTTACATACGTGTAACCCACCAATTATTTACCGTGATATGAAGCCAGGTAACATCATGTTAAAGCCGGATGGACAATTAAAGTTAATTGACTTTGGAATCGCACGTGAGTACAAAGAAAATAAAGTTGGCGACACGGTTAATTTAGGTACTAGAGGTTATGCTGCCCCCGAACAATTTGGTTCTCAAGGACAGACAGATGCACGGACAGATATATACTGTCTAGGAATGACTTTATACCATTTAGTAACGGGTAGAAGTCCAGCTGAGGAGCCCTATGGTGGGGTTCCTATTCGAGAATTAAATCCGATACTTTCAAGTGGACTAGAGAAAATTATTTTAAAATGTACGGAAGCAAACCCGAATGACCGTTACCAATCTTGTGCAGAGCTTTTATATGATTTAGAACGGTATGACGAAGTAGATGATACGTATCGACAAAACCAAAAGAAGAAATTAAAGCGCTTTGGAATCGTTTCTGCTGCTGCTGTGTTTTCATTGGTTTTTGGCGCTTTTGCCCAAGTTATGAACGCCCAAAAGGTAAACAATGATTACGAAGTAAACTTAGATTTAGGGGATACTGCTACGACGCAGGAACAAAAAATCAATTATTATGAAAAGGCTATCGATATTAAACCAGAAAAACATGAAGCCTATTATGCATTACTAACAACCTTTAAAGATGATGCAAGCTTTCAAATTGAAGAAGAACAAATACTGAAGAAAAAAATTAATCGTAACTTAGCTAAATTAGTAGAAACAGATCATTATAGCGATTTAGCTTATGAAATCGGTAAAACGTATTGGTATTACTATGATTATGGATCAGAAAATACAGACGATAATCAGCTGACTAGAATTAAAGCAGCAAAAACATGGTTCTCTGACGTAGTAGAAGATCCGGAAAATAAGCATTTTGCCCAAGCTAAAATCTATGAATCTATTGCTACTTTCCATGAAGAAGTGAATTTGAAGGTTGAAGAGGCATCAGATCAAGGGATGTATAAAGAATATTGGGAAAATATCGAAGCCCTTCTCGATTTCACTATCGAAAATAAAAATGAAAGTGAAATAGTGAAGTTGGAAGTTTATAAGCTTATTACGAATGCTTTAGAAAATGAAGTGCGTAAATTTGCAAGTGACGGCATTGAAAAAGAAGATTTATTAGAAGTATTTCATACTGTGCGTTCCTTAGTGGACGAATTAGATGTATCGACGGATAAAACGATTAACTTGAAGGAAAGTATTACTAGCCGTTTTGACGAAGTAGTTAAAGCGATTGATACTGCCTTTATTGAGCAATAAGAGAGGAGACGATTACATGGATGCACAAATATGGTTGATTTTGTCCATTGTAGGATACTCCCTCGGAGGTCTCTTATTAATAGTGGCAATTATTATGTTTTATAAAATGGGGATTTTGTCTATTTATAATGATTTAACTGGGAAGACGGCTGAAAGAAAAATACGCGAGATTCGGGAAAGTACTGAAAATGCCCATCGCAATTATTCAAGGGTTACCCAATATGATCCCGTCTCTACAAATAATCCAGTTACTAGAGGAGACAAACAGCAGCAAGTCAATATCCCGACAGCAAAAACATCAACTGCTCAAGAAGTTTTCGTTGGAGATGAAACGGAACTTTTAGTAGAAGAAACAACATTATTAGCAAGTAATGCACTTCCTATTCCTATCGAGGAAACGACCGTACTTGGTGCACAATATGGGACAACTGCATTACATGACGGCGGTACGACCGTTTTAGACGAAGGAATAACGAAATTAAATAATGCGACAGAAGATATTCATGAAGAGTTTGTACTAGAAAAAGAAGTAATAACAGTACATACAAATGAAACTATTGGAGGTGTGGAAGAACGTGGACGAAAAGAAGCGAACTAATTTATTAACAAAAATATTTTACCTCTTTGTTGCCTTTACTTTAATCACTTATAATATGCCATTTTATATGGTTTCACAAATCATTTCGGCAGAAGCTGTTGAAGGGCAAGATACTACAAATGAGTCCACCAATGAAGGCGAAGTTACCCCGACAGAGCCAACGACAGAACAAGGGGAAGTTGCTCCAACCGAACCGACTACAGAACAAGGGGACCCAACTGTTACAGAACCAACTCCTGAAGAAGGGGAAACTACCCCAGCAGAACCAACTCCAGAAGAAGGAGAGAGTACTCCAACCGAACCGACTCCAGGAGGAGGGGAAACTACTCCAACAGAGCCACTACCAGGTGAAGGGGAACCAACCCCAACGGAACCAGGTACTGGTGAAGAGGTAGTAACATATCAATATTCAGTAACATCCAATGAAGAGGATGAAGCTTCCGGTCAGGTAACTTTAAATAATCAAGATACAACAGAACCAATTGAGTTTAAAAGTAATGACCAAGTAACATTGAAGGCGAATGCGGATAAAGGATCTTATATTTCGGATATTAAAATTAACGGTACTTCGATTCCTTTAGTTGATGAGACATCTTTACAAGGGTTAACACCATTGCAAATTGAGAAGAAAAAGCATGAAGTCACAACTTTTGAAAAAGTGCTTGATTCATATAATAGCGATGTAACAATTGAAGTTACCTTTGCAGTCCAAAATTATTTTATTGAATTTAATTCTGATGTTACTGTTCATGTAATTGATACGGATGAATCAGATTTTACAATTGAAAATCAACTAATTAAAGTAAATCCAAATACAGATATTAAAGTAGAAGTTCAACCTACTGAAACGTCAAAGGTGATTAGTAGTTTCGTAATAGATGAAACAGAACTGATTGATTCAGATGATGTCAGTGTAGAAACATATGAAGAGCAAGTAACAAAGTTAACTTATACGTTTGAAAAAGTTCAACAAAATGTAAACGTAAAAACGACTTTGGTAGATAAAATTTATCCGTTTGTTGTAACGGGCAGCAACAATATTTCGGTTGAAACAACAGAAGATAAAGTGTCACACGGTCAAAATATTAGCTTTTTAATGAAGTTTAATAATGATGATACGAACTTCGCAGGTTTTAAAATAATAAAAGGCTTGGAGACTTTACAACCTTTAGATGTAGATAACAATGAAATATTAACAGAAGATGAGTTAACAAGTGAATTCTTTACGGTTTCAGAAACTGATATTGAAAACGAGTTAAAAATCGAATTATTGAATGTTACGACAGAAATCGAATTGCAAGTACTTGAAAGTACGGTGCAAAATACAATCATTGATCAGCTTACGGAAAATAAAATTATGGTTACGGGGTTATCGGAAGATAGCTTACGTAAACAAGATGGTCAATCGTATTACTTATTAGGAAAGGATGCAGTTGTTTCCTTTACACACGAAGATGGAAAAAAATTTAAATTAGAAGATGACGGAGATTATAAAAAAGTATTTAACATTACAGAAAATATAAAAATTGAAAAGATATCCGTTAAGTCATCTATCTTTAAGAAAAATTCTTTTGAGTTAAATGATCCGTTAACGATCGTTTTTGATTCAGAGGCTCCAAAGTTTGAACAAATTGATATTTCTGGTGAAAACCGTTATGAATCAGAAGACGGAGACATTTGGCATAGTTCGGTTACAAAAGTATCCGGTTTGATTAATAATGAACCGCAAGATTATCAAGGTATAAGTTATGCCACGGATGTTGCCACAGTTCAATATCGTTTAGTAAGTGAAACAGAAACTGCTTTTGCCGATGCAACATATAACGCTGATACAAATGAGTTTTCATTTAATATTCCAGAAGAGATGATGAAAACTTCAGCCAAATATGAAATACAAGTAACGGATAAGGCTGGCAATAAGACAACTGAAATGGTTCATGTGAATGTCGATACGACTGCACCTTCCCTTCTTGGAGAAAAAGCCGCTATTAACATCGTTCAAGACGAAACAAATTTGATTGAAGGGTTTATTCGTTTTTTAACATTTGGTGCATTTTTCTCAGAAAAATTTGAAGTAACTGTAAATACAGAAGACTCACAATCAGGGGTAAAAGAAGTACAGTTAAAATCTTCAGATGAAGATGCAGAAATTGAAACAAAATCGGTGTCTGAAGATGGAACAGTCTATACGTTTGAAGTCGATTCGGTAGATGAAATTGTTGATGGAAGTCTTTCGGTTATTTTAAAAGATAATAACAATAACACAACGGAAGAAATTCAAGTGACAGATGCCAATTCCAACCTATTAAATGAAGATGGAAAAATTGTCTTAGATAAAGATGCTCCAGTTGTTGAAATGAAGGCACCTGAAGCGAATTACGTAAGAGATGAACATCATTATTATAAAGACAATTTTGAATTACCAATTTCAATTGAAGATGTAGGGGCAGGAATTAGAAGTGTTGAAGTGAAAGTAAATGGTGAAGTGATTCCACTAGAAAATGCGAACTTCGATACTCAAATTACGAAAAGCTTTAGTACAGTTATTAATACTTCTAACTATACGCTAGACGATGGAGAATTTCAGGTAGAAGTTGAGACAGTCGATAATGCAGGTAATAAAACGACATCAACAAAAACAGTCTATATAGACAAAACAGCTCCACAACTAACGGATAAAATATTATTTACAAAAGAAAATGACGGATCCTTTGCGGAGTTTTTAAATATTATTACCTTCGGTGCTTTCTTTAATGAAAAAGTGAAAATTGTCGTTCAATCGGCTGATACTGAAAAAGGTTCAGGTATCGAAACGGTAGAAATAACAAGTGCAAGCGGTGACGTTGAAATAGTTAAAACGGATGCTACGGAAGATAATGAAAAAGTTACCTTTACAATTGATGCTGATCAATTTGAAGGGGCATTCAATATTACATTAAAAGACTATTTAGGTAATGAATACACAGCTTTAATAAATAATACGAACTCAAATCTAGCTGATGAAGAAGGTAGTATCGTATTTGATAAAAAAGCGCCTGAAATCAAAGCGACGATTGATATGCCAGAAAAAACAACGAATATCAACTTGCATGGAAAAGAGTATTACAGCCAAGATGTCACATTTAAAGTAGAAACGAATGATGTAGAAGCTGGTATTCATAAAGTTGATCTTTTAATAAATGGTAAAGAAATCCAGTCTTATAACTATTCAGAGAAAACGACTGAACAAGTTTATACAATCAATACTAAAGATTTGAATGTTAGTGACGATGGTTCCTATGAGTTATCCGTTATAGTTGAGGATAATGCAGGCAATCAATCAGAGCTCGAAAAAACGGTTTATATTGATAAAGAGGCACCTCAATTAGATGGAGAACCTGCGATTACATTATCTACAGTAAACGATGGTGCTATTGGTAAAGCGATTAATTTCTTAACTTTCGGTACTTTCTTTAATGAAAAAATTAAAATTAAAGTTCATTCAAAAGATAACGAAAACGGCTCGGGGATTAAAGAAGTCAAATTAGTCGGTTCAGACGAAGGAAAAACGATTGAACTTGTAGATTCGGATGTGGCGAAAGAAAATAATACATTTATTATTGAGGACTCTTCCTATGAAGGGACAATAGAAGTCATTTTGACGGATTATACAAACCATGAAACAAGAGCTTTAATTAATACGGATAATTCCAATATGGCATCTATTACGGGTTATGTACAAATTGAAGATGTAGCGCCAGTAGCCAATATCGATATCATCCCAAATAAAGGTGTTATTGCAAATGATCAATCGATATACAATGGTGATGTGGTATTTAAAGTTTCAGCAAAAGACGCGGAATCAGGATTAAATAAAGTAGACATCAAAGTAAATGAGCATCAATTGATGAAAGACTTTTCTTCGAATGATAGTAAACTAACAGAAGAACAAGTTTATGAATTGAAAACAAGTGAAATTCCAATCAATGAAGATGGTTCTTATCATATTTCCGTGTATGTGGAAGATAACGCAGGAAATACCTATAAGAAAGAAAAGACAATTTATAAAGATATTACAAATCCAATCGTTGATGAGTACCGATTTTTAACGAAAACTTCTAATGGTAACTTTGTAGCTGTTGATTCTACGAAAGAATTAAAAAATGTAGTAGAAATTAATGAATACGGATTTTACTTTAAAGAAGAGACACAAGTCATTGTAAAAGCATATGACCCACAAGTGAAAAATGAAAAAACGAGTGGCTTACAATCCATCAAAGCGTACTTACACGATTTTGATAACGGAAAATATTATGCAGTTCAATCGAATGGTTCGTTAAAAGAAATTTCAAAAGCACAAATTGGACAAATTGCACCAATTAAAACAAACAGTCAAATTGTTATTAAAGTACCGAAAAACTTTAAAGGTCAAATTTATGCAATTCCGACAGATAAAGTAACAAATACAGGAAAATCTTTTTCTCCAGACGGTACTGTTGTTGAATCAGCAGCTCAACATGAAAAAGAGACTCATATTAACATTGAAAAGCCTAATACAACGTTAAAAACGAAATCTGGACAAGATTTATATAACAAAGATGTTCCGATTTCTCTGTCAATCGTCGATACGTATTCAGGAATTGCGGAGATTGAATGGTCTGTCGTATCCAAATATGATACAAAAAATAACCAATCAGGAAAAATGGTTATTCAAAATGATGGTTCATTATCAGGGGCAAAAGAAGGTTGGTCAAAAACTTCTACTGAGAAGAACTTAGTCTATGAAATGACAAAAAATATTGTTGTGAAAAATAATAGTAATGATATTGTGTTGAATGTGAAGATGAAGGATAGAGCTGGTCATACATCTACTGAAAAAATCCAATTCAGTATAGATAAATCAACACCGACTATCGACGTTGTTTATGACAATAATTCACCGGATCCACAAAATAATGATTACTATAATGAAAATCGTACAGCAACAATTACGATTACTGAGCGAAACTTTAATGCCGATGATGTGCTGGCATCCATTCAAAATTCAGACGGCGTTATACCAAAGCTAACGGGCTGGACAACTTCTTATAACGCAGAAAATCCAGACCAATCTAAGCATGTAGCACGAATTGCCTATACGGCAGATGGGGACTATACATTTGATATTGACTATAAAGATTTAGCCAATAATAAAGCGGCAGATTATGAAGCAGATGAATTCACAATTGATAAGACAGTGCCAGAAGTGAATGTAACTTATAGCAGTTCAAGTGAACCTGTTAATGGAAAATACTATAATTCGGCTCGTACTGCTACTATTTCCGTTAAAGAACACAACTTTGACCCAAGTCGAGTACGAATTACAAGTTCAGCTAGTGACAATGGCGTTGGAAAACAAGCGCCAGTAGTTGGAAGCTGGTCTCGCAGTGGGGATATGTACACTGCAGTGATCAACTATAGTCAAGATGGTCATTACACATTTGACATTGATTTTATGGATATGGCTGGTAATGAAGCGACGGATTATGTAATGGACGAATTTGTTATTGACCAAACTGCTCCAGAGCTCAAAATTACAGGTGTCGAAAATCAAGTAGCCTATGCAGATAAGGTAAGTCCAGTTATTACCTATTCCGATACAAACTTTAATGCAGAAGGTGTCTCGGTATCACTTGTTGGTGCGAACCGAGGAGAAGTACAATTTAAAGCAACGAAAGCAGATGTACAAAACGGTCAAAGCATTATCGTGGCGAATTTTGAAAAGGTTGAAGAAAACGATGATATTTATACATTAACAGCTACTGTTCGTGATATGGCTGGTAATGAAACGAAACAAACGATTATGTATTCTGTCAATCGATTCGGTTCCAATTACTTATTCTCCGAAGATGTTCAAAAAATAATTAACGGCTATATTAATAAGGAAATCGACATCGTCGTTCAAGAAATTAATGTGGATAACTTAGCAAGGGAAACAGTACAAGTGAAACTTGCGAAAAATGGTTCTCCAACAACGTTAGCTGAAGGAACAGATTATACCGTTTCCCATTCGGGCGGTAACGGAAAATGGAGCGTATATGAATACGTCATCGATAAAAAGTTATTTGTAAATGACGGGAAATATAATGTATCGCTCTACTCAAAAGATATGGCTGGTAATATAAATGACACGACGGATTCATCAAAAGAGGCAGAGATTGTCTTCTTTATGGATAAAACAGAGCCGGTCATTACACCACTCGATATTGAAGACGATCAGCAATATCCTGTTGATAAGAAACAGTCGAATATTTCCGTTGTGGATAACTTAGCATTAGGTGATATTCATATTCTCGTAAATGATGAAGAAGTTGAATATGACATCATCGAAGGAAATTATTCCTTCTATATGAATAATTCGACTAAAACTCAAGATGTTCAAATTTCGGCTGTAGATAAAGCAGGAAATGAAACGGAACTTGCCGTGGAAAACTTGCTTGTTACGAAAAATTTATTCGTTCGCTGGTTTAACAATAAGCCTTTATTCTATGGCTTATTAGGCGGAGGTGGCTTGCTATTATTAGCAAGCGGTGGTTGGTTTATTTTACGAAATCGGCCAAATGAAGAAGCTCAAGAATAGATGGAGGTATAGCTATGGAGCTAAATTTAATACTTAATATAGTAAGTATCGTTTTAAGTGTAATTGCCTTCATTTTATTTTTCATCCTTTTTAGTAAGGTTAAAAAACTATCAAAGCAATTAAACAAAATAACGAATGCAGAAACAAATAAAAGTATGACATTAGTCATTTGCAGAAACTGTGGATCTCAAATGAACTCCAATTTATTAGTTTGTCCGAAATGTAAAACTGCTCGTTAATCGAGTATTTTCTTAAAGGATCTACGAACAGCTAGTCTCAAAAATATAATGGGGCTAGCTGTTTTTCATAATCGAGTATATTAGTTTTTGTAATTTCTCCCTTGAAATAAATTAAACATATAAAGGTTGTTGAATTTTCGAGTATTTCTGCAATAATATGGTACACTAAACGCAAGTAACTTAAGGTAGGTAAACGTAAATGTCTGTTATTAATTTATTAAATGAAACATTACAAAGTAAGTGGAAATTTGAAACAACAATGAAAGTCCAAGATGAAATGATTCCAGCAATGCTCGATGGTAAAGATGTCGTAGCAGAATCACCAACGGGATCTGGTAAAACGCTAGCATATGTTCTCCCGATATTAAATAAAGTAGATGGAAGCAAAAAACAAACTCAAGCTTTAATTGTTGCTCCATCTCAAGAATTAGCTATGCAAATTGTTGAAGTCATCCGAGAATGGACAGCTGGTACGGATATTACAGTTCAGCAATTAATCGGTGGAGCAAACTCTGCACGACAAATTGAAAAGCTGAAGAAAAAACCAACGATTGTAGTTGGCACGCCAGGTCGTTTAAATGAACTGACTCGGGCGAATAAATTAAAACTTAAAGAAATTCAAACGGTCGTACTTGATGAATGTGACCAATTACTTAGCAGGGAATATCGTGTGATTGTCAAATCCTTTATAGAAGGTGCTGCATATGGAAGACAAATTGTCGTTGTATCAGCAACTATTACAGATGAAATTAAACTTGTGGCGAGCCGTATGATGTTTGAGCCTGTTTTAATTGAGATTAAACCTGAGGATATGGTACAAGTAGGAAAAGTTGTTCATTCCTTTATAAAAGTGGATGAGCGGGATAAAACAGATATGCTTAGAAGACTCTCAAATATCGAAGGTTTGCGTGGTTTAGCGTTCGTCAATAACATTGACCAAGTGTTAATGAAAGAAACAAAATTAAAATATCGGGACGCTAAAGTCGTAACATTACATTCCGATATGAAAAAAGAAGAACGCAAAAAAGCTCTTGATACTTTTAGAAAAGGGGAATCACGTATCTTAATTGCGACAGATATCGCTGCCCGAGGTTTGGACATTGAAGGGTTAACCCATGTGATTCATGTGGATGTTCCTCATACAATTGAACAATATACCCACCGTTCAGGTCGTACAGGTCGTGCGGGTGCCGATGGAGAAGTAATGACATTGCTTTCGTACAAAGATGAAAAAACGTATAAAAAGCTAACGCGTGAATTAAATGTAAAACCAGTTCAAAAAGTTTGGTATCAAGGACAGGTAATCGAAGGGAATTCAAAAACAGTTTCACAAAAGAGGGGGAAATGACATGACTTTTGAAGAGAAATTGGAACAATATGCTGAATTAGCAGTAAAAGTAGGAGTGAACATTCAAAAAGGGCAATACTTACTGATTAATACTTCCACTGACACTCTTGATTTTACTCGTATCGTAGTAAAAAAAGCTTATGAGGCAGGAGCTGGAAGAGTTCAAGTGAACTTAAGTGATCCGGTTTTTACCCGAGCGTTTTACGAATTAGGGGCAGAAGAGGAATTTAGCCAATTTCCGAAGTGGATTGTTGCCCAACGCGATGAATTAATTGACCGTAAAGGTGCGCTTCTATGGATTGATGCAGAAGATCCGGATTTACTAGCAGGTGTACCAACTTCTCGACTTTCAGCTCAACAAAAGGCTTCAGGAAATGCGTTAGTCCGTTATCGCAAAGCAGTAATGAATGATGAGATTGCTTGGTCCATTATTGCGGTTCCTTCAAAAAAATGGGCAGCAAAAGTGTTCCCAGATTTACCTGAAGAAGATCAAATGGCCGCTTTATGGGAAGCAATTTTCAAAACGGTTCGAATCGGCGAAGGGAATGCCGTTGAAAAATGGCACGAACATGTTAATAATCTAGAAAGCCGTGCAGCCCAATTAAATGAAAAGAAATTTGTTAAATTACACTATAAAGCTCCTGGAACAGATTTAACAATTGAACTTCCAGATAAGCATTTATGGGTATCAGGGAGTAGTAAAACACCGGACAATACGACATTCATTGCCAATATGCCAACAGAAGAAGTATTTACATTACCAGCGAAATATGGTGTGAACGGTACGGTTAGCAATACGAAACCATTAGCATATCAAGGAAATATTATCGATAAATTCACTTTAACCTTTGAAAAAGGAAAAATTGTTGATGCAAAAGCCGAAGTAGGAAATGAATTATTACAAGAATTAATCACTTCAGATAAAGGTTCTGCCTACTTAGGTGAGGTAGCTCTAGTGCCACATCAATCACCTATTTCTTCTTCGGGAATTTTATATTACAATACATTGTTCGATGAAAACGCCTCAAACCATTTAGCTATCGGGGAAGCATATCCAACGTGCTATGAAGGTGGCCGGGAGTTGGAAGAAGGACAATTAGAGTCTTTAGGCATTAATGTTTCCATTACACATGTGGACTTTATGATTGGAAGCGCTGAAATGGATATCGATGGTATATTAGCTGACGGTACAGAATTCCCTATTTTCCGAAAAGGAAACTGGGCATTTTAAGTAAAACAATTAAAAATTACCTAACAAAAGGCCTACTTTTTGCGAATGTTTGTTCGTGGGAAGTGGTCCTTTTTTTAATCGAAAAATGTTACAATAGTAAAAATAAAATGGTGAAAAGATGAATGGAGGTACGACAATTATGAAAATATTTCATACCGCAGATTGGCATTTAGGAAAGCTTGTACAAGGGATTTACATGACGGACGATCAACGTTATGTATTGGAGCAATTTTTACAAGCAATTGATGAAGAACAACCCGATGCGATCATTATTGCCGGTGATTTATATGACCGGGCATTACCTCCAGTTGAAGCAGTTGATTTATTAGATGAACTATTAGCTGAAATTGTATTGAAACGAAAAGTACCTGTATTAAGTATCGCAGGAAATCATGATAGCCCAACACGTTTGCAGTTTGGAAGTAAGTTAATGAGTGAGGCTGGTTTACATATTGTTGGGGAATTATCGTCCAATTTACAACCGATTGTATTGAATGATGAGTTTGGAGAAGTCCATTTTCATTTAGTTCCTTTTGCTGAGCCTTCTTTAGTGAAACATATTTTTGAAGATAACAATATTAGTAATTATGATGATGCGATGAAAAAGGTCATTGAGTCCATTGAGAAAAAAATGGATAAATCAAAACGGCATGTATTTATTGGACATGCCTTTGTAACACCTTATGGAGATCAAGAAGACAATACAAGCGATTCCGAACGGCCTTTAGCGATAGGTGGTTCCGAATGCGTCAGTGCAGAACATTTTAAACCTTTTCACTACACAGCCCTTGGTCACCTACATAAAGCCCACTATGTCTTGAATGAAACGATTCGTTATGCTGGATCACCTTTAAAATATTCGGCATCGGAAGCCAATCATGAAAAAGGTTATTTAATCGTTGAATTGGATGCTGACGGACAAGTGTCAGTCGAAAAGCGTCCTTTCCGTCCAAGAAGGGATTTACGAATCGTTGAAGGATCTATTCAAGAAATATTAAAACATCCAATCAGTGAAGACTATGTATTTGTTCGATTGACCGATCTAACTCCAGTGGTAGGGGCAATGGAACAAATTCGAACGGTTTACCCAAATGCCATGCATGTGGAACGTAAAACTTTACCAAGATTAGAGTCATCAGAACAAGGAGAAGCCATTCGCAGGGAACAAATGGATGAGCTTAGTTTATTTAAAGCATTTCATCAAGAAATTTTAGGAGAAGAACCTTCTAATATTGCTCAGCAACTATTTGAGGAAGTTTTACAAGAAATGCTCAAAGAAGAACGGGAAACAAAAGAGGTGGTCGTGAAATGAAGCCAATTAAATTAACATTGAGAGCATTTGGCCCATATAAAAATGAAGAAGTAATTGACTTCACTGAGCTACAAGATAACCGTTTATTTGTCATTTCAGGTTCGACAGGTGCAGGGAAAACGACCATTTTTGATGGAATCTGTTTTGCTTTATATGGCTTTGGTAGTGGCCAGGACCGGAAAGACACGAAAATGTTACGTAGTGACTTTGCAGAAGATAATGTACATACTGCGGTAGAACTCATTTTTGAAATCCATGGAAAAATTTATCGTATACTACGACAACTTCCTCATGTGAAAGAGGGGCGGAAAACAGCTACTGGTGAAAAATATGAGCTGTTTGAAATTGTAAATGGACAAGAAATACCAGCTGTGGAACGTCAAAAGGTAACGGATATTAATGACAAAATAGAAAATATTATCGGCTTAACCTACGACCAATTCAGTCAAATTGTCATGTTGCCTCAAGGGGAATTCCGTAAACTATTAACCTCCCAATCGGATAATAAAGAAGCAATCTTGCGTAAAATTTTTAAAACAAATCGATACGGCGAGATGACGCAAAAGTTAGAAGAAAAGAAGAAATTGGCCGACCAAGAGTTAGATAGAGCGCGAACTTTGAAAAATAGTTACGTAGCTCAAATTGCAGGGGCACTTCCAAGAAGGGATTCCACTCTCTTTACTGTATTAGACCAAAATTTAAACATCTATCAAATCCAGGATGCACTAGATGAGGAAATCAAATATTATCAACAAAAAATAAAAGATGATCAAAAAAACTATGAGCAAGCGGTTGAGAATCATCATGAAAAGTACAATCATTTTTTGGCTGCTAAAGCTTTAAATGATCGAATTGATTCCTACGAAAAGAAGAAGCTGACATTACAGCAATTAGAGCAACAGAAACCGGTTTATGAGCAAAAGAAAAAAGAATATGAAGCTGCCATTTCCGCGGGTAAAATTCAACCTTTAAATCAACAATGCCATGCTTTATATCAGGACAAAGTGAAGCAGCAACAGATTCTTTCGGAAATGATGCAGCGGTTGGAACAGGCAAAAAGAGATTTAACGGATGCCCAAAATGCTTATGAACGGGAATCTTTAAAACAATCAGAAAGGGATGCATTAGCCCAAAAAGTAAATGAACTTCAAAAGCTTGTCCCCCTTTATGAACAAATTGAAAAACAAAATCAAATCGTCCATTCTTTGGAAACGGAAGTACAAGGTGCAAAAACGATCTTCGAAAAGGTGGACAAACAATTAGCCACTGAAAAGGAGCAAATGACTCGCATAAATGGTTTAGTTGAACAATTAGAAGAAAAAACGGGAAATTTAAACGAGCTTCTTGAGCAGCAAGTGTATTTGCGAGAAGTCGTGAATACGTTCGCCCGTTACAAAGAGTTAGTGGTTAAGGCAAATCAATTCAAAGAGCAATATGAAAAGATTGTTGAGGAATATAATGCGGCTCGAAAAGATTATGAATTGGAAGAGAAGAAATGGTTAAGTAACCAAGCTGCCCTTCTTGCTACAAAGTTATTACCAGGAACACCTTGTCCTGTTTGTGGTAGTACCGACCATCAGCAAGTAAATTTGAATCACGAGGAAGCAGTGGATGAAAATTCATTAAGAAATAGGAAGTCTTTATTAGCTAGTGTAGAACAACGGAAATATTCCATTGAAGCGAATTATAATACATTACAGGAGCAAGTAAAAAAATATGAACTAGAGCTAGGACGATTAAAAGCTTCGATTGATAATGAAGACACTTTCATTCAACAATTGAGTGCGGTAAATGAAAACGTGCAACAAGTAAAATTAGGAATGGATAAACTAGCTCAATATAAAAAACAATTAAAACAAATGAAAGAAAACTATGAACAATTAGAGCGCATACGAAAACAAACGGAAGAAACTTTCAGACAAAAAAATGAACAGCTTTTAAAAGAAAATATTATCCTTTCGGAACAACAAAAGTCGATTCCTCCTCATTTACAAGAGTTGAGTCAATTACAGCAGGGAATCCAGGAAACGGAAGTTCAAAAAAATGCTTTATTGGCACAATGGGAAAAGGTCCAAAAGCATTTATTAGAAGTGGAAAAGTTTGTTGCGACAACTGAAGAAGGCGTAAAACAAACGACTAAAAATATTGAGCATTTAGAAGAAAAGTTAAAGCATGCCAAAGAGCAATTTAAACAATCGATGGCTGATGCAGGATTCGATAATTATAAACAATTTGAATCGTCTTTACGAACGGATGAAGAAATTCAAAATTTACATCAATTGTTTATGGAGTTTTCAAAAAAACTACACACATTATCCACACAAGTAAAAGAAGAAAGTATCGAGTTAGAAGGGAAACAAAAGGTAGATTTAACGGTGGCAGAAACGGAAGTCCAAAGGTTAAAGGATGAATATGAAAAAGCATTACAAAGGTTAAATGCTTCAAAGGATTGTGAGCGCCATGGGATTGATTTTTCAGAAAAACTTGATCATGTAGCGGACCAAATCTTCCACTTAGAAGAAAAGTCGAATCAAATTATTAACTTATATAATTTGCTCCGCGGTCAAAATAGTAAAAAAATATCCTTTGAACGCTACGTTCAAATGGGATATTTGGAGCAAATTACGGAAGCAGCCAACATTCGATTGAAAAATTTGTCCAATGGTCAATATTACTTACAATGTTCAGACCGTCAAGAATCCCATGGACGCCAAAGTGGTTTAAGCTTAGATGTGTATGATACGTATACTGGGCAATCAAGGGATGTAAAATCCCTTTCAGGAGGAGAGAAATTCAATGCTTCTTTATGTCTTGCTTTAGGAATGGCGGATGTTATTCAAAGTTTCCAAGGCAATGTAAAAATCGATACGATGTTTATCGATGAAGGATTCGGTTCCCTTGACGAAGAATCGCTAATGAAGGCCATTGATACATTAATCGATCTCCAAAAATCAGGAAGAATGATTGGGGTCATTTCCCATGTTTCTGAGTTAAAAGCAGCAATGCCGGCAATTTTACAAGTTGAAAAATTAAAAGAGGGCTATAGTAAAACATCCATCGTCGTAAAGTAAAAATAGGCTCTTTTTCTTAATCAACAAGAAATAGAGATTCTAAGAATAAAAAACTTAACAAAGAATATAAATAATCATAAATTTATAGCAAAATGAAAAAGGTGATGGTATATCCATCGCCTTTTGTTAATTTTAGGAAGAATCTGATATGATTTAGTATAAGAATTGAACATACAGTGGGAGTTTAAAATTCAATGAAAAAAATATTTATGCTTATTTTGACAATATGTTTTGCGATTTTAGTAGGCGGATGTATGCAAACCAGCGATGAGGAAAACGCCCAAAACGTAGAGGCCATGTTAAATTATATTAATACAAAATATGATGAAACTTTCGAAGCAATTGAATATATACCAGGTGAAGAGGGATTGAACGATTTTGCAAATCAAAATGTATTAATTGCTAAGAATGATCTTGGTATTACTATCTTAGTAACAGAGTATTTGGGGAAAAAAGGAGAATATCTAGATAATTATCGAAATATGTTAGCGTCTTACTTATTTAAAAAAGAATTAGAGATCGAGAATTTAAGTTTTATAACGGAAAGCCGGTTTTATGTTAGTGGGGCAATACATGAGTGGAATGATGTAGATATAGAAGACTTCAAGGGGAATTTTGCTAATTATATTTCTAAACTTAATTCAACAAATACATTTATTTATATTGATGAACCTTTAGAGTCTATAGACATAGAGGAAATTTATAAATTATATAGTAAATTAAACGCGTATAATTTTACAAGCAACATAATTACTGTCGGTTCTGATGGAGATATAAATAAAACTTCTGAATACCTGGATAAATATGAGTATCTTGGAACGCAAATGAAATGGTATGAATACGACAAAAGTCTAACTACTTATACCAGATTAATTGATGAAACAAATTTAACTTTCGAAGAATTTAAAAGTCGATTGTATAAAGAGAATCTTTAACAGTTGTAGAACGCTATTAGGGTTGTGTTAAAAGAATAGGAGTCATAACTATAATATGGAGAAACTTAACATACTATTTTTGATTTTTTGTTTAGCTATTGGAGTAAGTGGTTGTGCAGATTCGAACCTTAGCTCTGAAAAACATTTTGGAAAAAATGATGAAGAAAACAGTGAATTAAAGGGAAAAGCAGAGTTGCTAAAAGAACAAACATTAAGTTATTTGGAAAAATATGATGACACTTTTGCAGTGGAAAATTTAACTTTAAAAGGTATAATACAACCCTTTCATACTATTGTAGTACACTCCTCGAAATATGATGAAAATTTTCAAGTATACATTTACGAAGAGGGAAAAGAATTTACTTTTGAAGATGATTATTTTCAGTTAGATATGTCAAATGAAGCTTCTGAATATGTATACTCATTAATTCAATCTAAATTACCAAATGCAAGTGTAAAAGTTGCCTTTCTTGATCAATCCATTGACTATAAAGGAGAAATTAAGACCTTTCAAGATTATTTAAATTCAGGATGGGTTGGTATAAATAGCTATATTTTTTTAGAAAACATAGATTATGAGAGAAATAATGGATTATTTAAAGAGGTTGTGCTAGAGCTAAATAATCATGACGTATTAGGAGCTGTAAAATTTGTATCAACCTCTACAGATATAAGTGAAATGGTTCCAACTAATACACTCCAATCATTATTGAAATTAGAAGCTATTGTTGCTTCACAAACCTTTATGATTGATTCATCCGAAAATCTAGCAACTACACCAGTTAAAGAATATTCATATGAGTAATTATTTACACATGAATTATCTACTTTATTAGACAGAAATGATTACAGTAAGAAAGGTAGATAGAAAAATGAAAGTGAGAATTAAGAGATTACTAGGAAGTGTCGTTATAGGCATTTTCATATTTAGTTTATTCGGTTGCAATGCAGTTGATGAAAATCAAGCCCAGACAGTTGAAAAACTTCTAGAAGAAAGGTATGGCATCGAGTTCGAAGTATCCACCATTGGTAATAGATATAGTAATGGCGGATCCTATAAATTAGAAGCGATTGCCAATCCTCTAAATGACAAGAATATCAACTTTAATGTTTTTTTGAAAAAAGATGGTGAAAGTGTAGTAGATAACTTTATGGCAAGATTAATTAGTTCAAAAATAAATAAAGTGCTTAAAGAAGAATTAAATAAAATTGGTGTTGAATCGGAAAGCTTTATTTTAACCAATGATAAAAATCTATCAATAGACATTACAGATCCTAATATTGAAATAGCTGACTATGTCGAACAAGTAGGTACAGAATATTTTATTTGTTATACCATTGTGAAAGAGTCAGAAAATATGGATCCTTTGCCTTTTGAATCGGCTTTAAAAACAATAAGCAATTTGAGCTTGTGGAGTAAATTGGGGTTAACACAAGGTAAAGGTAGGTTTATGAATGAAATTCGATTTAAAAAGGATAGGTAGATTATTAATCACATTCTCTATTTTAAGTCTATTAGGATGTAGTGATGTAAATGAAAAAACAGCTAAAATCATTGAGGAAAAGTTATCCGAAAAGTACAATGAATCCTTTGAAGTTCAATATTTAGGGGAACGGTGGGGGACGAAAAGTAATGATACGGTAACGACGTATGTGAAAGCATTAGAATCCGACATTCTATTTACTGCCGAAATGGATACTTCAGAAAACATTGTTGAAAATTACCCTGAGATGCTTTTATTGAATAAATTTGAATCGGTTTTTAATAAAGCGATTGAAGATCAAGGCTTAGATGCTTCCTCGTGGATAAGAATTCATCCAAAACAATCTGTTGAAATTACGAAAGATATGACGATTGAAGACTATCTAGAAAAATCGAAATCCGAGTATGTTCATGTAGAAATCGTCATGAAAAATGATGAAAGCATTACAGCGGAGAAGTTAAAAACGATTGTACAGCAATCCTACAATCAGTTTATTGGCCCTTCTATTTCTGCAACGTATTGGCTATTCAATGATGATGAATATAAAAAGGTGAATGAAACTTTAGCGAAAGTAGTCAATATAGTCCCTTCTGATTTAGAAAGTTATGACTATGATAGTACAGTTTTTGTTGAATTAACGGAAAATGGCTTTGTAGAATCTGATGAAGATATAAACAACATGCTATACGGAGGAATCAATTAAAAGGTGTGCGAAAGTAGAACCGAAATGGAAATAAGAAGAATATTTTTAGGTAGCGTTATGATTGTATCTACACTCCTGTTCTTATGCGGATGCAGTTCATTAAATGAAAAAAAATCAAACAATGTTGAATCATTGCTTGAGGATAAATATGGTATTGAATTTGAAGTGTCCTCAATTGGAGGAAGATACGGTACAGGTGGAAGCGGCACGGTTCAAACATATGTTTACCCTAAAAATGACGAAACACTCCATTTTAATGCGATTACAACAAAAGAGGGTGAATTAAAAGACGATTATATTGGACGAATTATTAGTGAGAATATAAATGAAGAAATAAAAGGTGAAATGGATGGAGTCGAATTACAGACTTCTACTAATATGTTTTATCTTAGTTCTAATGATAAAGAGGAAACAAATCTTGATATCACGCTAGCTGAATATGTAGAAAAATATTCTCCTAGATATATTACAACTTCAGTTATTGTAAAAGAGAATTCGACAATTACATCTACTTCATTTCAGCTTATTATGGAAAAGATTCACAGCGAAATCCCAGAAATAGGATATTATATGAATGTTTTTTTAATTTCAGATAAGGATTACGAAAGCTTTTTGGAAAAGCCTAGTAGCTTATCTTTCTTTGATAAATCTAATTTAAAAGATTATAAGATTTTGAATGAATATAGACTTTATATCGATAAAGATGGTTTTAAAGATTACACATCAAACAAGAATAAGTAGGATAAAAGGAAAAATTAAATATGAGAAAAACAATTTATGTCATACTAACCATTTGTTTAGTAATAGGTATAGGTGGTTGTATTGGGAAAGAGAAAGAAGAAAGTGTTTCTAAAGAAACAGAAGTTGAAGCATTAAAAAATGAAGCCATGGACTATTTAAGTAAATATGATGATGAATTTGAACCGGTATCTTTTACATTGAAAAATGTAATGGAACATTATCATACTTTAGTTGTGCATTCAAAAAAATACAATACGAATTTCAAAGTCTATATTGATGAGACCGATGAGGACAAATTTAACGATAACTATTTTCTTTTAGATTTAGAGCAAGCTGGTTCGGAATATATGAATACTATCGTTAAAAAGTTCTTTCCTAATGCTGTTACAAAAATAGAGTTATTAAACTTAACTTTAAAAGCGTATAAAGAGGGAATTGATAATTTTGAAGACTACTATAATAGTGATCAATTTTTAATTTCACTATATGTTTTTGACAGTACACTCTCTTTCGAAGATAAAACTAAAATGAATCGTTTATTAGAGGAAATGAGACAAAATAATAAAACAATGAGAATCATATTTGTACAAACAAGAGCAGAGGGGGATTTAGAAAATTACGTAAAGAATCACAGTTTAAATGAATTATTAACATCAGATCTCCCACTAAAAAGTTTAGATTATTCTATCAAGAAAAATGGAGAAATTGAAGAGGGGACTATAGAGAATCATACATAGTTCCGATTGGAGTTATTTTTATGAAAAGAATGTTAATGATACTATTAATGATTTCTTTAATAATAGGAATAGGCGGTTGCATTGGGAATGAGAAAGAAGAAAGTGTTTCAAAAGAAGAAGCAGTTGAAGCATTAAAAAATGAAGCCATGGACTATTTAAGTAAATATGATGACGAATTTGAACCGGTATCTTTTACATTGCAAAATGTAATGGAACATTATCATACTTTAGTTGTGCATTCAAAAAAATATAATACAAATTTTAATGTATATATTTATGAAGATGAAAAAGACAAATTTAAAGATAATTATATTCTTTTAGATTTAACGGAACCGGGTTCAGAATATATGAATACTATCGTTAGAAAGTTCCTTCCTAATGCAGTTGCAAAAATTAGAATATTAAGCTTAGGCTTAAATGAATATAAAGATGGAATTGAAGATTTTGAGGATTTTTATAATAGTGATCAATTTATAATTAGTTTGTATATTTTTGATAGTACAATTTCTTTTGAAGATAAAAGTAAATTGAATAGTTTAATAGAAGAAATGAAATCAAAAAAAAAATCGATGAGAATCATTTTTGTACAATCAAGGCCTGTGGAAGATTTAGAATATCAAGTGAAAAATCAAAGTATAAGTGAACTTTTACAATCAGATTTAAAACTAAAAAGTCTGAATTATACTATCAAGAAAAATGGAGAAATTGAAGAGGGGACTATAGAGAATCATACATAGTTCCGATTGGAGTTATTTTTATGAAAAGAATGTTAATGATACTATTAATGATTTCTTTAATGATAGGAATAGGCGGTTGCATTGGGAA
The DNA here is from genome assembly GCF_014836845.1 of Ureibacillus galli. GTDB lineage: Bacteria > Bacillota > Bacilli > Bacillales_A > Planococcaceae > Ureibacillus > Ureibacillus galli. Next base: position 5,900 of record NZ_JACSQA010000012.1, on the reverse strand, counting down.
CGGGAAAGAAGAAAGTGTTTCTAAAGAAGAAGCAGTTGAAGCATTAAAAAATAAAGCCCTTGATTATTTAAGTAAATATGATGATGATTTTGAACTGGTATCCTTTCAATCTGCAAGTTTGATGGCACAGTATAATGATTTGGTAGTTTATTCAAGTAAATACGACGCAAACTTCAATGTGCATATAAAAGATGGTGAGAAAGATGAAGAAATGGAGTTTACCGATGATTACTTCACTTTAGACTTAGTGGAACCAGGTTCCGAATATATGAACGAAATAGTACGAGAATACTTACCAAATGCGAATACAAAAATAAAATTATTAACACAAAGTATAAAAGAATACAAAGACGGTATTGAAGACTTTGAAGATTATTATAATAGTAAATATTTCTTGATTAAATTGTATGTTTTCGATAGCACTCTCTCATTTGAAAATAAAAGCAAAATTAATAGTGTTTTAGAGAGATTAAAAAGTAAACCAATCATGGTGGAGTTTGTGCAAATAAAGGAGCAAGCTAAAGTTGAAGATTTTGTTAAAAATCATACATTAAATGAAATTTTAGAATCAGAGTTACCGATAAAAAGTTTAGAGTTTACCATTTCAAAAAATGGAGAAATTAAAGGAACGATTAAGTAAGCTAGTATTTCTCCTTTTCTTTTTTAAGACACATATTTTTATCTTAATAACCTAGTTGAAAAAATCATATACTTTGATACAATAAATGTGTTCTAACAATAAAAAATGATGTATTTACCACAAGGGGAGCTGATGAAGTCAGCTGAGATTGTGCACTTGTTGCACTAACTCTTTGAACCTGTAAGTTAGTACTTGCGAAGGGATGTGGATAGAAACCGACTCCATTCATGGCGTTTAGGCTCTGTCCTGACGCCATTTTTATTTGGAGTAAAGGATGTCATTGTTTCCAAATAATAATGGGCGAAGATTTCTATTCCTTCTCAATGTTCTACATCGGAATAAAAGAGAGGAGAGTTGTTATGAACAATAAAAGATTATTAATGCTCGTTGAAATCGCTATTTTCGCGGGGATTGGTGTTGTGTTAGACAAATTATCGTTTTCTTTATGGGCACAAGGTGGTTCAATTAGTTTTGTGATGGTTCCAATTCTTTTAATTGCTATTCGTTGGGGATTATCTGCTGGAGTAATTACGGGACTATTAATTGGTCTAATCCAAATCCTTCTTGGAGGTTATATCCTTCACTGGGCTCAAGGATTGCTAGACTATATTGTTGCCTTTTCTGTAGTCGGATTTGCTGGTATATTCCGTAAGCAAATTGTTGATGCTGCTATGAATTTGAATAAAAAAAGAATGGGTTTATACATTGTTTTAGGGACAATTGTAGGTGGTTTGTTGCGTTACGCGGCACATTCCATTGCGGGTGCTGTATTCTTTGCTGAGTATGCTGGAGATCAAAATGTATGGGTGTACACGATTATTTATAATGGATCTTATATGATTCCAGCGATTATTTTAACAGCGATCGTTGGTGTACTAATCTTTACGGCTTCTCCTAGATTACTAAAAGCCAATTCTTAATAAAATAAATTTTATAATATGATAAAGAAGAACCAAGAATCGATACGGTATTCTTGGTTTTTTAGTTGTTTAAATAGAAACAATGAAAGTTCGAGAAATGTTTTATTACTGAATAGATAATCCCGTCATTCGATCTAAAAAAGGACTACGTATAGATAATTCTGAAAAGAAAAAACGATTTCCTATCAGGTGCAATTGTCATAAAAACCATTTCGATTATGGTATATTATATAAAGATATGTATATAGGAAGGACGTTTAACATGATTGTTCAAACAAAAGAAGAATTAGAAGCATTGAAAAAAATTGGCCGTATTTGCGCTGAAATTCGTGAAGCCATGAAAGCAGCAACAAAACCGGGTATTACGACAAAAGAGTTAGATGAAATTGCAGGACGTATGTTTGAAGAGGCAGGCGCAATTTCTGGACCAAAAGGAGAATATGATTTCCCTGGTTATACTTGCATTAGTGTAAACCACGAAGTTGCCCATGGGATTCCTGGTTCAAAGGAAATTAAAGAAGGAGATATGGTCAATATTGACGTTTCTGGTTCTTTAAATGGATATTTTGCGGATACGGGTATTTCCTTTGTTGTAGGAAGTGGTTATCCTGAAAAGGAAAAGCTATGTACGGTTGCAAAATCTGCCTTTGATCGTGCGATGACAAAAGTAAAAGCGGGCTCAAAGTTAAATCGAGTTGGTAAAGCAGTTGAACGGGAAGCGAGAGATAATGGTTTAACTGTTATTATGAATTTAACTGGTCACGGAATTGGCCGTTCCCTACATGAAAAACCAGATCACGTTTTAAATTATTATGATGCTTGGGATGCAACGATTATGAAGGAAGGAATGGTTTTAGCTGTAGAGCCATTCATATCCGAAAAAGCAGAACATATTGTGGAAGCTGGAGATGGGTGGACATTTATTACACCGGACAAATCTTTAGTAGCACAAATCGAACATACGGTTATTGTTACGAAAGACAAACCAATCATCATTACACAAATTGAAGATTAAAAAAAATTCCTGTTCACTTGAAGAATTACTTCAAGTGCGCAGGATTTTTTTTCATAAAGAATATGCCCACTACCAAAACACCTATTAAGAAAAGCGCTGCTGTCGTTACTAATAGTTCATCAAAACCATTTGAAATCGCAATTCCTAAATAACACCATATCATAACAAGTGGATATGCAATATCAAAATGATGATAGCGTAGATGTAATGCAATCGCAGTACCAATCGTCATTAGAATTACTGTCCACAGCGCGCTACTTAAACCAAAACCTTTCCATTGTAAATCAACAAGTAAGTACCAACCATGTAAAATTAGTAGATATGTAGACCAACTAAAATAAACAGCAATCGGTATTCTTATTTTGAAAATTTCTTTTTTTAATGGATAAGTTAAATAAAGTCCAAATAATAAAATGACTTGTATAAATAATAAAACAAAGGATATGACAAATTGTTCACTATGCCAACTCCACAGGGAAGCAATTTGAAAAATAACTACACATAAAAAAAGAATAACTTGGGGTATCGAAATAAAATAATCAGTGCGGCGTAATTTTACGTAGTTATATATCCAAAGGAAAAGAAAAATGAAAACAAGAACCCATATGTAGTAAGTAAAATTCGTTGGTGCAAATAGAATCGGTAAACGATCTATAATTTGAATAGTGGAATGCCCTTTAAATTGTAGCCAAAATGCATTAAATGTAAAAAGGGTGACTACAATAACCGAAGTAAATAATAGGATTATACGACTCATTCTTTCCTCTCCTTTCTATAAAATTATATACATTTACTTAGTTTTGAACAACAATTTCCAAATAGTAATAAAATTTTGTGAAAACCTAAACAATCCTTCAATTGCTTTCGATAAAAAAATACAGATAGAAATTTGGGCGCCCCGGTATACAGTTTCTGGCGGGTGATAACACGAATTAATTATAAAATCCTTTTTTCAAAAAGATGGAGAAATCCATTTTTCAATATTTGTTACCTTTCCTAATATAATGTTCAAACATTTGAAAAGCATTATAGGATTGCTGTAAATAATCAGTTTGTAGCATGCATACATGTAATAGAGGATAAATTTTAAACAATTATTAATAGGAAGTATTTTAAAGGATTTTTTTTAATCATCAAGAATAATTTCTTAAAGGTGTATATAGAAGCTCATAATGTAAATGATGGAAATAGTTGGTTAAAATATGAGGAAAGGCTTTAAGGTATACGGGATGGTAAAAAAATTTTTGAATTTACTACATAAAAAGGGTGATCATTTGATAAGGCTCGAAAGTGATCGATTATTATTACGAACATTAGTGGAATCCGATGCGAAAAGTTTAGCAGATTTAATGAAAAGGAATAAATATTTTTGGTCTATCCATGAACCCCTTCATGAAGATGAGTTTTACACGGAAGAAGCGCAATTTAAAAAAATACTAGAGAGCATGCATTTACTTCGAGCAAATCGAGAGTATTCATTTGGTATTTATGAAAAAGGAAGAAATTATTTAATCGGTCATATTTCTTTATATGCCATTAAAAGGCTGCCTTATAATAGTGCATTCATTGGATATTCTATTGATGAAAACTACACTCGAAAAGGTTTTGCAACGGAAGCAGTTAAACAAGTCGTTGAGTTTGCTTTTCAAAATGTTCAATTACATCGTATTGAAGCCTATGTATCGCCGAAAAATGATGGTTCCATCAAAGTTTTGGAAAACGCTCATTTCGTTCGTGAAGGGCTGTTAAGAGAGCTTTTATATATTAATGGTAGTTGGGAAGACCATTATTTATATTCTTTACTACGATATGATTATCATTCGTAAAGGCTATCCTCCGAAAAGTTTAAACAACAATAAAAAGGGTTAATTTTAAACGATTGTTTAAGATTAACCCTTTTTTTTATTGTTCAATTTTTGTTGTATCGGCCGGATGGTTTTTTGTTAAATATTCATTACCATCGGAAAGTAAATCCAGTTTCCCGGTATTCGGATCCATTATCAGTCCGTGGACAGGCGTCCCGCTAGGCATTAAGGGATGGTTACGGATTAAATCTACGCTCTTTAACACACTAGTTGAAACATCTCCAAATCCGCGAAGCCATTCCACTAAATCAATACCTGAAAACTTTACTGTATTAATAATATCTTCATTAACACCACGTTCGATCATATGGTGAATCATTAATTCTGGATCAATAGCACTCATTCCACAATCATGATGTCCAATGACATAGACTTCATCTGCTTTTAGTTCATAAACGGCTACTAATAAGCTACGCATTATAGCACCAAAGGGATGGCTCACTTGTGCCCCTGCACTTTTAACAACCTTAACATCTCCGTTACGCATATTCATAGCCTTTGGAAGTAATTCAACTAAGCGTGTATCCATACAAGTTAAGATAACTGATTTTTTATCAGGAAATTTTGATGTGATGTAGGGTTCGTACTGTTTAAATTTAACAAATGATTCATTAAAACTTAGAATTTCATTTAAAGATGATTTCATCATTCCACATCCCCTTATTGTTGATAGCTTAAATTATAGTATATATGAAAAAAGTCGACAAACCCGTAATAGGCTTGGTCGACTTAACGAATAATCATTAGAATTTTTCAGTTGGTTTAGGATCGATTTTAACAGATGAAGCAGAGTTTAAACCGACGCGTAAATAATGTATGAACATCGACATAGCAATCATAATTACTACGAAAAAGCCCACTACAGTAGAAATATACATACCCATTGTTGAAAGACTCCTTTCTTATAAACAAGTGTCATTGACTCCTATTATACAATATATTCATAAACAATTGTATCTTAAGATGAAATTTAATATTGGCAATTTCACGAAGCTTTGAGAATGAATTGCTAATATTTTTTCGAGGGAGAGTCAATAAAAATACTATTTTATTATTCCATTTGTTTTTTTATATTTAATGAATTGTTTTCGAAAGTTATTTATTTTGTATTATTGTTTTTACTCATTGTCCGATACAAATATGGACCTAGTTGGATAAGTTGTTTTTTTCTGAATAAAAATAGGGAAAAAATGATGAACCTAGCACTTTCTGAAATAAGGATGTAAAAATTATAGAAAATATGTCGAAAAAAATAGTAGGTTGAAGATTTGGAGGAGCGTATATGGATTTATCAACGATAATAGGGATTGTTCTGGGTATTATTGCTGTGTTTGTAGGAATGGTATTAAAAGGGGCTAGTTTAGGTGTTTGAACTGAACCCCAAATAGTGGACACTTTAAAAAAAGTGGACCTATTCGGGGTTTTTCTATTTTCTTCAATGAACTACCCCGTTATACTTA
>NZ_JACSQA010000011.1 GCF_014836845.1 Ureibacillus galli | reverse complement strand
ACCCGAAAAACGTTCAAAATTACAAAAGGCCTTCAGAATGTGACCATTCTGAAGGCCTTTTGTCGACAATCTGAAAGGAAGTGCCTTAGACACTTCCTTTTTAACTAACGACGATGTTCAACTAGGTCAATTGCACCTAATACAATATGGGCTAAGCCGAAACCAAAAATGGTGTTTGCTAACATTTTGTTAGAACTTTTTTGTTTCATGGCATATCCAGCAGCTGTTACTGCTGAACCTAGTACTGTTGGGATTAATCCTTCACGAATATTGTTCATAAAAGTCCCTCCATCGAAGTTAGTTGGTGATGACACCTATCCTATTATTTCTTAAAAGGAACTCAAATATTCTTTTCTGATACGAGAATTTCCAGAAACTCAAAGGAAGAGTGAAGAAAAAAGGTTTTTATACTGCAATAGCGAATATTAAATGAAAGCAAATACACAGTTGGAGGTGGTGAAGTGGAATCCCATTTATTTGAGCGAATTGACCAATTAAGAAATGCCAATCATATTCTTCCACTAACGAAAGGATTGTCAGACGATCAAAAATACATAATTGACCAGCAATTTCTTTTAAGAATATTTCCTACAGAACATCAAATTAAAAGAAAAAAAGAATTTGACACCATTCATAAACTATCCAATTTTTCCAATTATGTCCCAAAGACAATTGAATTTAATCATCTTGAAGACTTAAATAAATCCTATATGATTTTGACATTTCTACCGGGAAAAGACGCGGATGAAGGTTTAAAAGAGTTAACACCTATTGAACAGTATGATGCCGGGTTTTTAGCGGGAAAAGAGCTTGAAAAACTACATCGATTTTTTGCACCACCAAGTTATCCATCATGGTACACGGTAAAAAAGAAAAAAAGCGATCATTATTTACTTGGATTAAAAAATATTAATGTCGATAAAAGGATAAAACAATTACTAGAGTCTTATATAAAAGAAAATGAAAAGTTAATGATTGGTCGACCGAATACATTTCAACACGATGATTTTCATCCTTCGAATTTATTAATAAAGGATAAAACCTTTGCTGGCATTATTGACTTTGAAAGGATGGATTGGGGAGATCCGATTCACGATTTACAAAAGTTAGGTTTTTTCTCAAAACAAGTTAGTGTTGAATTTACAAGGGGAGTCATTGATGGCTATCTTGATGCTCAAACGATTGATTCCTCTTCTTTTTGGGAGCTGTATGCCTTATATAGTGCGATGCATATCGTTTCCTCACTCGTGTGGGGATTAAAAATTGTACCAGAAACCTTTGATTTACTGTTAAAAAATTCATTAGAAGTGTTAAAAGACCATGAAAATTTCAAAAATAACATCCCGAAATGGTATCTTCCTTCAAATAGATGAAACATACATAAATGTGTGAGGAAAAAGGAGTGGCAAAATGGGCAAAAAAATAAGGGAACTAGGTATTAAAATTGGCAGTTTACCTGTAGGAGAAAACAATTGTATCACCGATGTGGAAGGAGTTAAAGTTGGCCACGTGACATTAGATTATCCATTAAATCAAGAGGGGGGATATGCATGCACAGGAGTAACAGCAATTTTACCCCATGGAAATAATCTATTTCAGCAAAAAGTAACGGCTGCAAGTTACGTCCTAAATGGATTCGGTAAAACGACAGGTCTTGTCCAAGTTAATGAACTAGGGGTCATTGAATCACCAATTATGTTAACGAATACGTTCGCTGTTCCTGCTGTTGCTCAAGGAACACTCGAATATATGTTAGAAACAAATCGGGACATTGGTGTTACGACCGGTACGGTTAATATCGTAGTTGGAGAATGTAATGATAGTTATTTGAACTCCATTCGTTCTTTTCCTATTACACCTGATCATGCAAAGGAAGCAATTTTCAATGCTTCTACGAAAGTTGCTGAAGAAGGTGCAGTTGGTGCAGGGAAAGGGATGGTTTGCTTCGGGTATAAAGGTGGAATTGGCTCTTCTTCCCGTCTAGTCCAAGTGGAAGGATTGGCATCTCCCTATACCGTTGGATGTATCGTACTTAGTAATTTTGGTAACAGTTCAGAGCTATTAAAAGAGCGGTACATAAAATCTAGTACTACACAACATGATTCAACTATTTCACCAACAGATGGATCGATTATGATTGTGCTTGCAACTGATGCCCCCTTAAGTAGCCGGCAATTAAATCGGGTTATTAAACGATGTGGTATAGGATTAGGACGTACGGGAAGCCATTTCTCCCATGGAAGTGGAGATATTGTCATTGGATTTACCACGGCTCATCACATTTCCCATACTACCAATGAAATAGTTGAAGTTCGGACACAATTACGTGAGGATCATGCTGTTATGAATTTACTGTTTACAGCAGCTGCAGAAGCAACAGAGGAAGCGATTCTCAATTCTCTATCCCAGGCAGAAACGACGACGGGCCGTAATGGTCACATCGTACATGCTTATTCATTTGGAGAAAAATAAACAAGATAAGTTATTTAAGTATAGAGTTTACTTAAATAACTTTTTCTTTTTATATGGACAAAATTTTATGCTTATTCCCATTGATAGAAAACTTACATTTCCTATATTTCCAATGGAAGATATCTAATATTACATCCCAATGTAAAACGTCACGAAAATGTCAAAAATATTATTTTTTACCTAGTAAAATAATGTAAAGTATGATAGATTTGTTTTTAAATACTGAATAATCTAAATATTTAAATATCTGTGCTATTGATACATAGTGTGAGGTGATGGTTTATTCAAAACATATTTGCTCCAATTGTTGAAAATAAGAGGTTCATAGCAGACTTGAGTCCTACCATTGTGGAACAGCAGGAACCCATTATCCAAATCAAAGATGAACATCCAAGGTTATTTACAAAGTCTATATACTTCGAACAACAAATTCCGGGAAGTTTGGCATCCATTTATTTACGTAAAGGGGTATATGAAAAACTACAAAAGGTCCTTCAATTATTACCTAGAGAATATAGCTTGATTTTATATGATGGCTTTCGGCCGTTTCAGGTTCAACAAAATTTATTTAATCTGTTTTTAACTGAAATGAAAAGGAACAACCCGACATTTTCAGAAAAAGAAATATTGGATGAAACATTAAAATATGTCGCTTATCCAAGCTTTATGCCTGATCGAATTTCCCCCCACTTAACAGGTGGTGCGATTGATTTAACTATAGGGACTTTAAATGGTGAACCCCTTGATTTTGGAACGTCTTTTGATGAGTTAAGTGAAAAATCCGTAACTCGTTATTTTGAACATCACCCCGATGAGAATATAGATGCTTTAAATAATAGAAGAATGCTTTATAACTGTATGACCGCAGTAGGATTTGCAAACTATTCGGGGGAATGGTGGCATTATGACTATGGAAACATTCAATGGGCAAGAAGAATGGGTGAAAAAGAAGCGAGATATGGTGCCGTAGAAGTGACGATTGAAAATAACCAAGTAAAGGAGTTTCGATTTCAATGAAAGTATATATTAGTGCAGATATAGAGGGGATAACTGGAACGACAGCTTGGATTGAAACCGAATTAAATTCACCGGATATTCAACCCTTTTTAAAGCAAATGACAAAAGAAGTGGAGGCAGCAATTGGAGGGGCGATTGCTGGTGGGGCAACGGAAATATTACTGAAAGATGCCCATGATTCAGCGCGGAATTTAGATATTTCCAACTTACCAACGAATTGTAAAGTTATTCGAGGGTGGACTGGTGACCCAATGTGTATGGTAACGGGGCTAGATGAAAGTTTTGATCGGGCGATTTTTATTGGATATCACAGTAAAGGGGGAAGTCACCGAAATCCGTTAGCACACACCCTTGTCGTAAATGCAGATGTGAAAATAAATGGTGAATATGCCAGTGAGTTTTTAATTAATACGTATGCAGCTGCTATACATGGTGTACCCATTGCGTTTGTTAGTGGCGATGTTGGGCTAACAGAAGAGATTGAGACAGTAAATGAAAACATTGTGACGTTCGCAACAAAAGAAGGAGTTGGAAGTGCCACAATTAGTGTCAGTCCAAAAGTTACCCTATCGGAGACAAAGAGACTTGTAGAAGAAGCGATGAAAATAGATCGGGAGTTATTACAAGTAAAGCTGCCAGAAAAGTTTGTCGTTGAAATCATTTACCGTGACCATACCCGTGCATATCGTAATTCTTTTTATCCAGGAGCCACTTTTAAACCGCACAATACGGTGGAGTTCATAACAGAAGATTATTATGAAGTGTTACGGATTTTACACTTTTTGACGTAATTAAAAGTTCATTCGATTGCAAATAAAACAGATTCTAATCTCTTTTAAGGAAATGGTTGAAAGGTGATTTCATGAAAATAAAAGACATCGTGCTAGGGGTAGTTGAGGCACCTCTAATAACCCCATTTAAAACAGCTCTTCGAACGGTTGAAAGTATTCGGAATATTGCGATTTATGTCCATACAGATGACGGACAAATTGGAATAGGGGAAGCTGCACCTACTGCAGTAATAACTGGTGAAACAAATGCCTCCATTACTAATGCTATTAACGAATATATTGAGCCGGCCATTATTGGAATGGATGTAGAAGATATTTCACTAATCATGGAACGACTCGACAAAAGCATATACAAAAATACGAGTGCAAAAGCTGCGGTAGATATGGCTATCTATGATTTAGTTGCAAAACGTTATCAAGCTCCCCTTTATAAATTATTAGGAGGCTATCGAAAAGAACTATTCACAGATATCACAATTAGTGTCAATGAGACTGATGAAATGGTAAAGGATAGTTTAGCCGCAGTTCAACGAGGATTTCAAATATTGAAAATTAAGGTTGGGAAAGCTCCTGCTGGTGATATCGAACGAATCCAAGCAATACGGGATGCAGTGGGACCAACGATTACATTGCGTGTTGATGCCAATCAAGGTTGGACTCCAAAAGAAGCGGTTCGAATTATTCGTGCCCTAGAGGATGCAAATACGAATATCGAATTAGTGGAACAACCGGTTCATTACAGTGACTTAGAAGGAATGAAATATGTGACAGCCAACACATACACTAACATTTTAGCGGATGAGAGTGTTTTTTCCCCAAAGGATGCCATCACGATTATTGAAAAACGGGCAGCTGACTTCATCAATATTAAACTGATGAAAACAGGAGGGATATACCAAGCTCAGAAAATATGCAATATTGCCGAGGCAAACGGAATTCAATGTATGGTTGGTTGCATGCTGGAAACGAAAATTAGTGTCAGTGCAGCAGCTCACTTTGCTGCTTCACAGAAAAATATTACGATGGTCGATTTAGATGGACCGATTCTTTGTGTGAAAGATCCTATTGCAGGTGGTCCGATATTTAATGGGCAAACCATTTCAATGTTAGATGAGCCTGGAATCGGGTTTTCATTATAAAAAAAGAGAAGCAAGAAATGGGAGGGGTAAAATGAAAAAGGTTTGGTTATTATTGTTAGCTACAATTGTTGCTACTTTTTTAGCGGCTTGTAGCGAAAAAGGTGACGAATCTTCTGGTAAAGTTTCGGAATACCGTACTGTTTATTCAGGAGAAATTAAAACATTGAACTATTTAAAAACAGCTGAAGCAAATGAGTTTGCTATGTCTGCCAATATCATTGATGGACTAATTGAGTACAATCAATATGGAATCGTGCAACCTAGTTTAGCGGAGAGCTGGTCATCCAATGAGGACAATACGGTTTGGACATTTAAACTTCGTGAAGACGTTAAATGGGTTACGAGCGATGGGAAAGAGTATGCAGATGTTGTAGCTCAAGACTTTGTAGACGGCTTAAATTACGTCCTTGATGCAAAAAATGAATCGTCTACTGCTTGGATTGCGACAGTTGTGAAAAATGGGGATGCTTTCTACAATGGCGAGATTACTGATTTTTCACAAGTCGGTGTGAAGGCTGTTGATGAGTATACTTTAGAGTATACGTTAGAAAACCCTACGCCATATTTCCTTTCAATGTTGAACTACGTTTGTTTCTTCCCTGTTAATGGCGAATTTTTAGCTGAAAAAGGGGAAAGTTTCGGTACGACGAAAGAAAACGTCCTTTATAACGGGGCATATGTTTTAGATAAATTTGAACCTCAAAATGAGCGCGTCCTAGTAAAAAATGATACGTATTGGGATAAAGAAAATGTGTTCATCGATCGCATTCGCTACAAATATAACAAAGAAGCAGGAACTGTAGCACCTGAATTATTCTTACGTGGTGAGGTTGATTCTGCGTCCATTCCAACTTCTGTTATTGACGAGTGGTTTAATGATGAAGAGAAAAAAGCCCAAGTTCGTCAAAGTCAAAATAACTTCTATACTTACTTCTATGCATTAAACTTTGATCCACAATTTGATGCTCAATATGAACCAGAAAACTGGAAAGTCGCAGTGAATAATAAAAATTTCCGTAAATCGTTATATCATGCCCTTGACCGAGTTTCAGCCATGTTAACGACAGAGCCTTACAACCCTGAAGATATGTTGAATAATACGATTACACCGAAAAACTTTGTCGATGTTGAAGGTGTCGATTATACACAATTAGAACCATTAAAAAATGTTACAAATACAGATTCATTTAATAAAGATTTAGCATTGGAGTTTAAAGAAAAGGCGATGACAGAATTGCAAGGAAAAGCAACGTTCCCTGTAAAAGTGTTAATGCCTTACAATTCCGGAAGTCCTGACTGGGCAAATCGTTCGCAAGTAGTGGAACAACAATTGGAAACTTTATTAGGTGCTGATTATATCGATATTATTGTGGAAGCAGGTCCTTCTACTGGTTTCTTACAAGAAGTGCGTCGCCCAGGTAAGTATGCACTACTAGAAGCAAACTGGGGTCCAGACTATGCTGACCCTGCTTCGTATACAGATCCATTTACTGAAGGTGGAACGTATAACAAACCTGAACTTGCTGAAGGTTACACAGAATCAAATGGGAAATCAAAATATCAAAATATGGTTGATGCAGCAAAGGCTGAAATGGATTTAGCAAAACGTTATGAACTATTTGCTCAAGCGGAAGCCTTCCTAATCGAAGAAGCCTTTGTCATTCCCTATGCAGTAGGGGGTACAGGTTATATTGCTTCCAAATTAAATCCATTTGAAGCCCAATATTCACCATTTGGTGTAACGTTAGAGAAATTCAAAGGTCAAAAAGTATTAGAAAAACCGATGAGTAATGAGGAGTATAAAGAGGCTTTAGCTAAGTGGGAACAGGAACGTGCAGAAGCATTAGCGGAAGCTGGAGAACAGTAGAGAAAAAGAAAGAAAATTTATTGGAGAATGAACCTTTAGGAGATGTCCGTGACCTATTTTGACATCTCCTTTCATTCTTCTGTTCATCGTTAGGAGGGGTAAGTATGTTGTGGTATTTAGGAAAACGACTGTTGCAATCTGTAGTTACACTTTTTATCATCGTTACGATTGTTTTCTCGTTACTGCGCTTAATGCCTGAAGAAGGATATTTAGGAGCTGCAGCAGAGAAGATGACGCCGGAGCAACAGGAAGTTTATTTAACAAATTTAGGACTCCGAGACCCACTGATTGTTCAACTTGGCCATTTTTATGGAGATCTACTTCAAGGTGATTTAGGAACATCGGTTACATATCGTACGGATGTACCAGTTAAAACGATTATCGCTGAAAAAATAATGTATTCCATCCTGTTTGGCTTAGGAGCGGTTGCCCTTTCTCTACTAGTCGGCGTTCCCCTTGGCATATTAATGGCTCAAATGAAAGGTCGGTGGCTCGATCGTTTAGGAACTGGCTACATCGTATTTGTCGTGGCTGTACCTGCAGCAGTTTACTATATTTTCATTCAAATGTATGTAACAGATCTTTTCAATTTACCAATGTTATTTGATGAGTATAATCCGGTCAGTTGGTTATTACCGCTAACTTCAATGGCATTAGCCCCAACCGCTTCTTACGCGATGTGGATGCGTCGTTATATGGTAGATGAACTAAATAAAGATTATATAAAACTAGCACGGGCAAAAGGGGTAAAGGAGCGGACGTTAATGTTTAAACATGTTATGCGAAACGCCTTTATTCCGATGGCACAATATTTACCAGCCACGATTTTATTTACGATCACAGGTTCCATTTATATAGAATCTTTATATTCTATTCCTGGTATGGGTGGGTTGCTTGTAGATGCAATTCAACGTCAGGACAATTCCGTTGTACAAGGATTAGTTTTAATCTTCTCATCTTTAGGGATTATCGGATTGTTCTTAGGTGATTTAGCAATGGCACTTGTAGATCCTCGTATTAAGTTAGGCAAAGGGGAGAGTGTTCGATAATGGGGCTATATTCAGAAGAAATTACAAATATATCAGAAAAATCCAATGAAAAGCTATTTGAATTCGCAGTAGTAGATGAGAAAAAGGCGGAAGAAACCGGTTATTCGAATTATTCTTATTGGCGTTCAACGTGGAAATCCTTTTTGAAAAATCGATTAGCTGTTTTTTTGTTAATTCTCGTTTGTACAATTGTCGCCTTTGTGATTATCCAACCTTATTTACCTTATCAAAAGTCGCCAACGGAAATTTATATTGATGAACAAACAAGTTCCCAAGCACGAAATATTGCGCCAAATAGTGAGTTTTGGTTCGGAACAAATTCGATTGGTCAAGACTTATGGTCCCGTATTTGGGCAGGAACAAGAACGTCCCTTTTCATCGGCTTTGTTGTGGCATTAGTAGAAGTAATAGTAGGGATTACGATTGGAGCGCTTTGGGGCTTTTCTCGAAAACTGGAAACGCCTATTACCCAAGCATACAACATTGTCGAAAATATCCCGACAACTATCGTTCTAATCTTAATGTCATATATTTTAAGACCGAGCATTTCCACAATTATTATTGCTATGTGTATAACCGGTTGGGTAGAGATGGCCCGTTTCATCCGAAACCAAATTGTTATTTTACGTGATCGTGAATATAATTTAGCTTCAAAATGTTTGGGCACACCAAGTTATCGAATCATTCTTAAAAATTTATTACCCTATTTAATTTCAGTCATTATGCTTCGGATGAGTTTGGCTATTCCTTTTGCTATCGGGGCAGAAGTATTTTTAACGTATATCGGATTAGGTTTACCAATTAGCGAACCTTCTTTAGGGAATTTAATCAATGAAGGAAGAGTATTAATGATGTCTCCAGATCTACGTTACCAATTGATTTTCCCAAGTATTGTATTAAGTATAATAACGATTTCATTTTATATTATCGGGAATGCCTTTGCAGATGCAGCAGATCCGAAAAACCACGTGTAAAGGAGGGATACCGATGGAAGAAATTCAATCAAAGTCCCGGATATTATCCATTCAAAATTTAATTATTCAATTTAAACTACGTGGCCAAGTGTTAACAGCGATTCGTGATATTTCTCTAGATTTATATAAAGGTGAAAGTTTAGCAATTGTAGGTGAATCGGGTTCTGGAAAGTCAGTTCTCGTTAAATCAATCATCGGCTTATTAGAGAAAAACGGCTCGGTTGCCCAAGGGCGTATTTTATACAAAGAGGATGATTTAACAAAATTCGAAACCGAAAAGGATTGGTTAAAAATTCGTGGGAAAGAAATCGCTATGGTAACACAAGACCCGATGACTTCATTAAATCCATTAAAAACGATAGGAAAGCAAATCGAAGAGTGTGTTGTCCTCCATCAAAAATTAAAGGGAAAAGAGGCCTATCAACGAACTTTACAATTGCTAAAGGACGTAGGCATTCATGATGTAGAAAAACGTTATAAACAATATCCCCATGAGTTTTCGGGAGGTATGCGTCAGCGAATTGTTATTGCTATCGCCATAGCTTGTAACCCGAAAATATTAATTTGTGATGAGCCGACTACAGCACTAGATGTAACAATACAAGCACAAATTTTGCAACTGTTGAAAAACTTGCAACAAAAATACGGACTAACGACGATTTATATTACGCATGATTTAGGAGTCGTGGCAAAAGTGGCCGATCGGATTGCTGTAATGTATGCAGGAGATATTATCGAGGTAGGTCAAACCCACGAAGTATTTTTCAATGGCAAACATCCTTATACATGGGCACTCCTTTCTTCCTTACCCCAGTTAGGTGCAAAGGGAGAGGAGCTATATTCCATTAAAGGAACTCCTCCAAATCTATTTAAAGAAATCAAGGGTGATGCCTTTGCACCACGTAATCCTTATGCTTTAAAGATTGATTTCGAAGAACGTCCACCTTTCTTTAAAGTAAGTGAAACCCACTTTGCGAAAACATGGTTACTTCATCCAAATGCACCAAAAGTGGAACTTCCACAAAACTTACAAGCATTCTTTGAAGAGGGGAGACGATTTGCCCATGAGTACTAAAGAAGTCTTACTGGAAGTAAAAAATTTAGAAGTTGCTTTTGGAAAGGGAAAAAGTAAATTCCAAGCAATTGATCAAGTTAGTTTCCAAATTTATAAAGGAGAAACCTTTGGGCTTGTAGGGGAATCGGGCTCTGGGAAAACAACAATCGGTCGCTCCATTATGCGAATTAATGAAGTAACAGGTGGCGAAATTTTATTCCATGGAAAACCGATTAATGGGAAAATTTCGAAGGACTGGGACCGGGAAATTACGCAAAAAATCCAAATGATTTTTCAAGATCCTATGGCATCCCTCAATGAACGGGCAAAAGTGGACTACATTATTTCAGAAGGGTTAATGAATACAAAGCATTATAAAAATGAAGAAGAGAAGCAAAAAAAGGTCCATGATGCATTACTGGAAGTAGGTTTATTGCCTGAGTTTGCGAGTCGGTTTCCTCACGAGTTCTCAGGTGGTCAACGGCAACGAATCGGAATTGCCCGCGCTTTGATCATGGAACCGGAGTTTATTATCGCCGATGAGCCGATATCTGCTTTAGACGTATCGATTCGTGCGCAAGTATTAAACTTGTTATCTAACTTACAAAAACAAAAAGGGTTAACTTATTTATTTATTGCCCATGATTTATCGATTGTACGATTTATTACTGATCGTACAGCGGTCATTTATAAAGGGAAAATTGTCGAGTTGGCGGAAACTGAAAAACTATTTGCTAACCCAATTCACCCCTATACCCGTGCTTTAATATCAGCTGTGCCAGAGCCAAATCCGTATAAAGAGAGGGAAAAGGTGATGGAGGTGTATGACCCAACCCAACATCACTATGATTCAAATCCACCATCCTTTGTGGAAATCGAAGAGGGGCATTTTGTATTAGCAAATGAAGAGGAACTAGAGCGTTACCGTACAACTTTGAAAATAGGGGTGTAATGGATGAAGATTCCTAAAGGATTAAAAAAAGGAGATACGATTGGACTGATTAGTGCTTCCAGTGCGACGCCTCCTGAACTATTGCCAAAGGCGATTGAAGCTGTTGAAAAACTAGGATTCAATGTAGTAGTGGGGAATTCTTGTTGGGAAAGACATGGCTACTTAGCCGGAGTAGATGGACTGCGTGCAAAAGAAGTAAACGAAATGTTTAAGGATCCGACTATTGACGGCATTTTTTGTATAAGAGGCGGCTATGGAGCGATGAAAATTTTGTCTCAATTAGATTATGAAATGATTAAAGAGAATCCAAAAGTATTTGTTGGTTATAGTGATGTGACAGCTTTACATATTGCTTTCAACCAACAATGTGAACTTGTCACTTATCATACACCAATGCCTTCTACTGAATTTGTGAAGCCAGAAATGGATGACTATACGTGGAATTCTTTTTTAAATAATGTGACCCAGACAGAGCGTTCTTCGTATTTTTTAGAAAATCCATCTTCTCAAATGATGACAACACTAGTGCCTGGTGAAGCGACCGGTCAGCTAATCGGTGGTAACTTAACTTTAGTAACGGCATCCCTCGGAACTCCATATGAAATTGATACAAAGGGGAAAATACTATTCCTTGAAGATATTGATGAATACGAAAGAAGTATCGATCGAATGTTAACCCAGTTGAAGTTGGCAGGAAAGTTAGATGATGCAGCAGGAATTATTTTAGGGGCGTGGACAAATTGCGGTCCACAAAACCCGAATCATCCAGAACAAAGTCTACGTTTACAAACGATTTTTGAGGAAATTCTTGTGCCTATTAATATTCCAATATTGATGGATGTCGCTTGTGGTCACTGTTTACCAACAATGTCTTTACCATTAGGAAGAACTCTTCGGTTAGATAGCGAGAATAAAGTGATGGAAGTAGTTGGATGAAGGGACATGAACATGCGAACGAAGCAATCCATCGACTAATCGAAGAAGAACCTTTTAACGTAAAACTCATTGTGAAGGATTTAGATCAAGATGAAGTTATATTTGAAAGAGGAATCCGGGATGTTTTTTCAAGTGCCAGTCTAATTAAAGTTCCCATATTAATAGCAGTTCTTGACTACTTGGAACAGAAAGATCTGTCGTTACATCAAGAACTACCTATCTCGAAAGAAAATTGTGTGGATTTTAGTGTATTGACGGAGCAAGGTATAACAGCTAGCAGTTTATATGAACTGCTTACATGGATGATTATAACGAGCGACAATACAGCGACAAATGTACTGATTGATTTCGTTGGAATGGACAATTTAAATCGTTATTTTAAAAAGATTGGTTTAACGGAAACGTCAGTAAATCGAAAAATGATGGATTTTATTCGATTAGAAAAAGGTATGGATAATGTTACGACGGCAAAAGACATGGCGACTCTATTTACCCATATTTACCGAAGAACGCTTCTATCCGAAACATATAGTGAACTGGCTATCACCATATTAAGCCGACAAAGGGTTCAAGATTCTCTTAAACGATATTTAGTCGAGGAAGTAAAAATGGCTCATAAAACGGGTAGCTTGGATACAGTGGAACATGATGTTGGCATCGTCTTTCATCCTTCAAAAGATTATGTGATTGGTGTGTTTATTGCGAACCATACGAATAATGAAAGGGCCAAGCAGCTTATTGGACGAATATCCAAAACAGTATATCTTCATTTAACTGAAAAGAAGGAGGGAGTAATATGAAGGCGATAGTAAAGACGATGATCGCTCGTTTACATGCTGAGCCAAATGAGTCCTCAGAGTTGATAGATGAAGTATTATACGGAATGACGGTAGAAATTCTTGAGGAAAAACATCAAGGTTGGGTATTTATCCAAACGGAATATCGTTATGAAGGGTTTTGCAAAAAGGAAGATTTATTACTTGTAGAGGAAACAAGTGAATGGCTAACTGAAGCGAAGCATGTCATTTGTCAAAACTTTGCTGACATTTTAACGGAACCTCGAATTCAAAGTGGGATATTGACAACTGTTGTTAGAGGGTCGGTTATGCGGGTAGTAACAAGTGATGATCACACTGAGTGGGAAAAAGTCGAATTAGTGACTGGAGAAGTTGGTTATACCCGGAAACATTGGCTACAACCAAAAGTTGAACAAAACTATTTATCTGAACAACAGTTCCGAGATCAAGTTGTTCAATCGGCTTTAAGTTATTTAACGACGCCTTATCGATGGGGAGGTAAATCTCCATTAGGGATTGATTGCTCAGGACTTTGTTCCATGGCATATATGTTGAATGGCGTTTCTATTTATCGAGATGCAAAAATAGTCGAAGGTTTTCCAATTAAGGAAATCTCGATGGATAACATTCAAAAAGGAGATTTATTGTACTTCCCAGGGCATATTGCAATGTATATGGGGGATGATTTATATGTTCATTCTTCCCTCGGTGGAAATGAAGTTTCAATAAACAGTTTAAATGAAGCCCATCCCCATTATCGAAAAGATTTAGCGACAACGATAACAGCGGTAGGCAGTATTTTTGCCTGAAAACGAAATCGTGGGAAAGCATAACGGTCTTAAAGAGACGGTTATGCTTTTTTATTTAATAAAATTTGATTTAAGTAGATGCTGTATTGTATAAATAAACGAATGTTTTATAATGCAGAATATTAATAATTGCATGACGATATGCATAGAATCGCTTTATTTTAGTGTTATTATCATTTGAACCTATTCAATTCAGTACCTACAGTTATTATTAGATTTTTAGAAAAATTTAACGTCGTATAAAATATAATTTTCATAAAATTAGTTATTGCATATTTATACATATGGGTGTAAAGTATATAAATATTAAATATAGTAATCTCATTTAAATAAAATAGTTCAATAGCAAGAAAAGAGGAATACAACATGAGTAATTGGTTGGATTTATATGATTCAATGGGGGATTATCTTGCTCCGAGTATGGCAAAGGACCATCCAAATATTCCGATTGTCAAAGAAGAAGGTTGTTATTACTACGGAGTGGATGGAAAGCAATATTTAGACTTTACATCAGGGATTGCTGTAACAAATACAGGACATCGTCATCCGAAAATTGTTCAGAGCATTAAAGACGCAGCGGACAATTTAGTCCATGGACCTTCGGGTGTCATTATGTATGAATCCATTTTAAGACTTTCAGAAGAACTTGGTAAGGTGTTGCCAGGGGATTTAGATTGCTTCTTCTTCGCGAATAGCGGGACGGAAGCGATAGAAGGAGCATTAAAGCTTGCGAAATTTGTGACGGAACGCCCCTATGTCGTGTCCTTTACAGGCTGTTTCCATGGCCGTTCGATGGGTGCATTAAGTGTAACAACATCGAAGTCGAAATATCGTAAGTTTTTACAACCATCTCATCTTTCCTACCAAATTCCATACGCAGATGTGAAAGGATGTTCAGATGGAGTAAATCCTGAAAATTATTGTGTGGAACAGTTGGAAAAGGACTTTCACCGATTATTTAAACATCAAGTTACACCTGAAGAAGTAGCTTGTGTCATTATGGAACCGATTCTAGGTGAAGGGGGATATATTATTCCGCCTAAAGCATGGGTGAAAAAGGTTCGGGAAATTTGCGATGAGCATGGAATATTACTCATTTTCGATGAAGTGCAAACTGGTTTTGGACGGACAGGTGAATGGTTTGCAGCCCAATATTTTGACGTCAAACCAGATATTATGGCAATTGCAAAAGGAATTGCATCGGGACTGCCTTTAAGTGCTACTGTCGCTTCGAAGGAATTAATGAAAAAATGGCCATTAGGAATGCATGGAACGACCTTTGGCGGAAACCCAATTGCATGTTCAGTTGCACTGACTACGTTAGAAATTTTACATGAAGAAAGATTAGTAGAAAATTCAAAAGTAGTTGGCGACTATGCAAAAGAACAACTTCTTCAACTTAAAGAAAAATATTCGGTGATTAGTGATGTTCGTTCTGCTGGCTTAATGATTGGTATAGAAATTTCAAATCCTCATACAGGGGAACTTGATGGACAAGCGGTCATGAAAATTCTTGATTATGCATTAGAAGAAGGGGTTCTGTTCTATCTATGCGGAAATGTTGGTGAAGTGATTCGGATGATTCCGCCTCTTACTGTAACGAAAGAACAAATTGATACAGGTCTATCTATGCTGGAAAAAGCTATTCAACGATATATGAAAGAACAATAATTTAACTACAAAAGGAGAAAACAACAATGAAAAATAAAATATTTTTATTCATGCTTGTATTAGTAATGGGTATTTTAGCTGCATGTGGTACGGCAGCTGATGAAGGAGCGTCATCAGGCTCAAAAACAGATGAAAAAGCGGAACAATCAAAAGTATTACGAGTAGGTACATCAGCTGACTATGCGCCATTCGAATATGTTGATACAGCAAAAAGTGATGAAATTATCGGTTTTGATATTGATTTAGCGAACTTAATCGCAGACCGTTTAGGATATAAATTACAATTTACGAATACGGATTTCAACAGTTTAATCCCTGGTCTTCAAGCAGATAAATTTGATTTTGTCATCGCAGGTATGACGCCAACAGAAGATCGCGATGAAGTAGTAGACTTCTCTGTTGCTTACTATGAAACAGAACAATATTTAGTGACGCCAAAAGATAGCGATATTTCGTCTTTAAAAGACTTAAAAGGAAAAGTGGTTGGTGCACAAGTTTCTTCCATTCAAGAAGATTTAGCTAAAATCTTTGCCGAAGAGAATGGTTTTACAGTTGAAAGTCGTAATTTAATCCCTGAAATTATTCAAGAGTTGAAAAATGGTCGTTTCCAAGGTGCAGTGATTGAAAATATCGTTGCTGAAAATTATTTAGCTCAAAACGACGATTTAACTTCTTTCCCGATAGAAGTAGAAGATCCGGATTTTAAAGCCGTTGTTTTCCAAGAAGGTAGCGACTTAAAAGCTGAATTTGACGAAGTGATCCAAGCGTTAATCGATGAAGGGAAAATTGATGAGCTAAAGAAAAAATGGTTCGTAGTAGAAGAGTAATTGGCTTATAGTTAAATTTTAATGAATTGAAAATCTGATATTAAAATCTGCGAGACTCCTATCGGAATCGTGTGCCACCAGAAAACCTTTGTTGCTAAATTGCCTTTTTAATAATTTTGGAGGGTAGTTAGAGGGAGGTGGCAGCGATATGCCGATGGAAAGTGAGCAGATTTTTCGTTTCCATCGTGTTTAACCAAATTGAAATTGATGAAAGGGGGATATATGATGTTTGATTTTTCGAAAGTCATACCCTCTATTCCTTATATATTAGAAGGAATAGGTATTACTTTACAAATTGTTATTTTTGCAACGATTATCGGTTTAGTTCTTGGGATTTTACTTGCCCTTTGTAAAATTGGCAGTATTAAGCCGTTAAAATGGTTTGCTGAATTTTATACATCTATTTTCCGTGGTACACCTCTTGTACTACAATTAATGCTTATCTATTATGCAATGCCACAAATTCTTGGATTTAACATTGAACCAATGCCTGCAGCGATTATTGCCTTTGGTTTAAACTCAGGTGCTTATATTTCTGAGATTATACGTGCAGGGATTAATGCTGTAGATAAAGGACAACAAGAGGCGGCAAAGGCACTTGGTGTTCCTTATAGTAAAATGATGAAAGATATTATTTTGCCACAAGCAATGAAAAACATTTTACCTTCATTAATGAATGAATTTATTACGTTAAATAAAGAGTCCGCCATCGTAACGGTCATTGGTGCATTAGATATTATGCGTCGTGCCTACGTTGTTGGAGGAGACACATTCCGTTATTTAGAACCGTTATTAATCGCTGGTATCATCTATTACATTATGACACTAGTATTAACATTCCTTGGAAAAATGATAGAAAAGAGGATGAGACGTAGTGATTAAAATCGAAAACTTAAAGAAATCATTTGGTAAAAATGAAGTATTAAAAGGAATTTCAACTGAAATAAAAGAAAAAGAAGTGATTGCTGTCATCGGTCCTTCTGGATCAGGGAAATCGACGTTTTTACGATGTATTAACCGTTTAGAAGAGCCGACAAGTGGAAAAATTACAGTTGGTGGGACATTAATTACGGATAAAAACGTATTAAAAGTCCGAGAAAATTTAGGAATGGTCTTTCAAAATTTCAATTTATTCCCTCATAAAACGGTACTTGAAAACTTAATTTATGCACCGATGAATGTGAAGGGAGTCTCAAAAAATAAAGCGATTGAAAAAGCAGAGGATCTTCTTCGTCAAGTAGGATTATTTGAAAAACGTAATGAATACCCAAATCGCCTTTCTGGCGGGCAAAAACAACGTGTTGCTATTGCCCGTGCCCTTGCAATGAATCCAACAGTTATGCTTTTTGATGAACCGACTTCTGCATTGGATCCTGAAATGGTAAAAGAAGTGTTAAACGTAATGAAATCACTAGCGGAATCGGGGATGACGATGATTATTGTAACCCACGAAATGGGATTCGCCCGTGAAGTGGCAGATCGTGTTTTATTCCTTGAGGGTGGTTATCTTGTTGAAGATGCTGCACCAGAAGTGTTTTTCAATTCACCTAAGTCTGATCGGGCTAGAGCCTTTTTAGATAAAGTACTTTAATTGAATTATCGTTCAATAAACAAACCGTCAGTTCATCATGGATAAACTGACGGTTTTTGTTTGTATGATAACTAAAAGCAGGGGATAAAATATCAAATATTAAGATGAATTTTAAAGCATTTTTTGCACACCCTAACATTATTCGGTTATGTTTTGAACTAGTCTTGAATTAAGCTCTATTATGTATGGAGGACTTCGTATGAGTGGGCAATATCAAAAAAATGCAATTGCAATAGACTTCTCTGAACTGTCATTAAAAGCCTTTGAACGGGCTATTAATGTAGCGAATAATTATGGAGCAACTTTATTATTAGTGCATGTCGTTGACACGAAATCCTTTGGTTCTATAGCAGCATACGATTTAGACTTTGCTGAAAAATTGATGAAGGAAAGTAATACAAAATTGGAAGAGCTCAAAAGTAAAGCGGAGCAAGCTGGTGTAAGCAAGGTAGAGGTAGTGGTTAAAGAAGGCTCTTCAAAAAAAATTTTAATTGAGCTACCAGATGTTGATTTAATCGTTTGTGGGGCGATGGGAACGAATCAAATTGAGAAAATGTTTATCGGATCTGTCGCAGAACGTATTGCTCGATTAGCTCCGTGTGAAGTACTAATTGTTCGGTAACATTTGCATGAACACCTCTTTTTTAGGTAGAAGGAATTTCTACTTAGAAGGAGGTTTTTTTTGATTTAACGACAAAAAAATTGATAAAAAAATATTCTCTCTGTTTACGTCTACTAAATTATTTATATGGAAATTTAATGAACATATTATTATTTTGATATATCATTAAAAAATTTCTGATTTAGGTACTGAATGCGTTTTTATTATGTTGTAGAAAAAGAGGTGTACCAATTTTGTGATGAGAAAATGAATAAACTTTCTCTTATTCGATAACAAAATTCTAGTTTTTGTATAGAAATTCTACAGTGATACGAAATGTATAGGTATCTTAAATTGCTTATTATATAGGGTTTTATTGAAAAATAATGAAATAAATATGGATTGAAACATTATTATAAAAAAAATGAAGAATTGGATGATATTAACCGCTTTCTAAAGAAGGAATTTGCGCTTAAATTATTATTTTCTGCTTTTTGCAGAAAAAAACTGTTTTATTCAAATAATTTTTTTGCAAAAACTATTGATTTTCATATTTTGTAAATGTTATCTTGATAAAGTAGTTGTCACAACTTGTTCAAAGATAGAGAGAAAGGGGTTCAAAGAGAATTATGAAGAAAAATCGATGGTTAATTGCTCTTTCTGCGATTGCGATACATCTTTCGATAGGTGGAGCATACGCCTACAGCGTTTATAAAATTCCTATTACAACGGAAATGGGTTGGAGCGCAACAAATGTAACCGTTGCCTTTACAATTATGATGGGGTTAGCTGGATTTGCAGCTGCACTATTTGGTAAATTAGTAGAGAAAATGGGTCCTAGAAAATCAGCTATGATTGCTGCCCTTTTATTTGGTGCAGGACAAGCAGGTTCTGGTTTAGCAATCGAATTAGATTCGGTTGTTCTTTATTGGTTAACTTATGGATTATTAAGTGGTTTAGGTATGGGGATTGGTTATATTGCGCCTGTATCAACATTAGTAAAGTGGTTCCCAGATCGTCGAGGTTTAGCGACAGGGATGGCCGTATTAGGATTTGGTTCTGGGGCGTTAATTACTGCACCGGTTGCAGCAAATTTAATGGAAGGTGTAGGGATTTCTAATACATACTTCATCTTAGGAATTAGCTATTTTGTATTAATGATATTAGGAGCTTTATATATTGCCCCTCCTGTAAAAGGTTATATGCCAGAGGGGATGAAAAAAGCGACCGAAGCAGGTACAAAAGTAGTAAAACAAGATTTAGCACAAATGACAGCAAAAGAAGCTGTAAAAACAAGACAGTTTTGGATGCTTTGGGCAATGCATTTGGTTAACGTAACAGCTGGAATCATGATGATTTCTGTTGCCTCTCCAATGGCTCAAGAAATTGTAGGTTTATCGGTTGCAGGTGCTGCGGCAATGGTTGGTGTCATGGGATTATTCAATGGTGGTGGTCGACTAATTTGGGCAGCAATTTCAGATTATATTGGTCGCCCTAATATATTTGTAATCTTCTTTACGATTCAAGTAATTACTTTTGCTGTTTTACCGTTTACAACAAATGTACTTTTATTCCAAGCGTTTATCTTCCTAGTAGTCAGTTGTTATGGTGGAGGATTCTCCAATTTACCAGCGTATGCTAGTGATTTATTTGGAACGAAACAACTTGGTGTGATCCACGGCTATTTATTAACTACTTGGTCACTAGGTGGAATTTTTGGACCAATTATCGTCAATTCCGTAAAGAGTATGTATGGAAGTTATATTCCTGTATTCTATCTGTTTACAGCATTAATTGCGATTTCTTTATTAATTTCTCTATTACTTCGTGCAGATGTAAACAAGAAGAAGAAATTAATGGAACAAAAGAAAAAAGAAACAGTTGGAGATCTCTCAACTACAACATTATAATTGTTTGAAAATAATCTACCGAATAATCGTCATATCGCCTTATGATGATATTCGGTAGTTTTTTTATTTTAAAAGTTGTTATATAACAAGAAACGATTCTTATTTTACTGTAATACAGTTTCTGAAAATGTTCAACTTCATTGTCACAACTATTTAGAAATCCTGAATGAAAGAGCGATTTTGTGTTTGAAATATTACGAAATGTGGTACATATTTTATGAATCGCACATGTAATGACAAATATCATAGGATGAATATTACATCTTATTCTATACAAACTAACTGTATATGGAATAATAAATGTAAGAGGTGAAGAAAAGTGGCACAAGTAGTTGCTGTTCAAAGTAATTATAGTAAAAAAGAAGAATTGTGGAACGCGTTAACTCATGGTTTAGGTGCTATTTTAGCTATTCCTGCTACAGGTTTATTAGTGATGAAAGCACAAAGTTCAAATTCGACTATTGAGTTAATGAGTTATATTATTTTTGGTGTTTCCATGTTTTGTTTATATGCAGCATCAACTTTGTATCATTCATGGCCTACCCATAAAAGTTTGTTGAAAAAATTAGATCATAGTTCCATCTTCCTATTAATAGCAGGTTCTTATACACCTTTTGCTCTTATTGCAATCGGTGGGAAACTAGGGTGGACATTGTTTTTCCTAGAATGGATTTTAGCTATATTCGGGGTTGTTTTTAAGATGTATTTCGTACACCGTTTTGAACGTTTATCCCTCATTATTTATTTAGGAATGGGATGGCTAGCTATTTTCGTATATGAACCATTATTAAACCACATTACTGGAAATGGCTTTCTAATGTTATTAGCAGGTGGATTATGCTATACAATCGGAACATATTTTTATAAAAACAAGAAAATCCCATACAATCATGCAATATGGCATGTTTTTGTAATAGGCGGAAGCTTATGTATGTTTTTAACGATTTATCTATTTGTTTAATTTAAATAGAGGATAAAGCAATCTGATTGCTTTATCCTCTTTATTTCTTTAAAAGGAAGTTTTACTCCTCGTAAATCATCTTTTTCGTCATACCACCATCTACAGTTAAATTAATGCCCGTTACAAAATCATTTCGCTCATCGGTTAAATACAAACAAGCTCGTGCAATATCTTCTGGTTTTCCTACCCTTCCTGAAAAATGTTGCTGATGATCAATATCCCTTAATTGTTCATAATCCCCCGTTTCAATCCAACCCGGAGAAATACAATTCACACGAATGTGATCTGGTGCAAAGGAGCTAGCTAATGCGTGGGTTAATGCGACAATTCCTCCTTTACTAGCGGCATAGGATTCGGTATGTGGTTCGGACATAAATGCCCTCGTAGAAGCCATAGAGACGATGGCGCCTCCATTTTTATTTAACCGCATAAATTTAGCTGCTTCTCTTGAACACATAAAGACGCTACGTAAATTTGTGTCCATAATATCATCCCAAACGTCTATCGAAATATCGTAGGGGGAAATAGGTTTAAAAATACCTGCATTATTCACTAAAATATCTATAGTTCTAAATCTTTCAACGGATGCTGTCATTAAATGAATGACATCTTGTTCTTTACGTACATCCGTTGGGATGAATAGAACAGAATAGCCCTTATTTTTAAGTTGAATATAAACTTCTTCACCTAATTGTTTATTTATATCAGCCAAAACAACATGTGCCCCTGCTTCGGCATATTGGGAAGCGATTTCTTTTCCGATTCCTTGTGCAGCACCTGTTACAATTACTACCTTATTTTGAAACATAAATATTCTCCTTTCTTTTTTTACGGTTATTTATTCCATATTCATTGGAAAATGGCAAGTATTATCTCTAAAAAGATGCATGTAAAAAAGGATACAAGACTATTGGCTAATAGCTTCTATCCTTTCAGTTTAAATATTTTATTGATTTAACGTTCATCTTGAGGGGCGACGTGGAGTGGAGGTGGAACTAACCAGCCTTTACTTTTATTTAAACGTAATAACTTTGCTCCTAATTGTGCCTTAGCCATATGGAATTGACCATACATCGTCGCAATATCTTCTCGTGTGCTTTTCCCTATAGCCGTACTGCAGGCTACTAATCCTGCGGCAACATTTCCAGATACAATGGCACTAATTTCTGGATCGTTATATTTTGCTCCTACAGGGATGTCTTCAAGACGTGCATTTGGTCGTTCTGGAGGAGCTGGCGGTAATCCGACACCGTTTACTTTTAAGATTTCTGTTAACTGTTTATTTTCTTCTTCCATTCCGACAACCGCTTCTTCTACTATTTTCGCTAAGTCGCGGTCCCCAGTATGATTATATAAAGTTTGATACATAGCAATCATTCCGTTATTTGTTAAAACATGCGACCAAATTGTGAAAACTTCTCCGTAATGTAACGGCTCTTCTTTCGGGTTTTTACTAATTATTCCCATGGATAACACTCCTTATTAAAACATAATATTTCCTAACTAACACTAGAGTGTTCAAGATTGAAATTATTATTCATCTTTATCAACTTTGTCCTGATTTGGTTATTAATTAGTACGTATGCTTCATTGAATTTGTAAATAAAAAATAAAGGAACTTTTAGAAGAAGGGCAGAATTTAGTATAGGAATAATGCGGTTAGAAAAGGAGGAAAGAAAATGTCGGAAGAGGAGTTTTTGAAGAAACTGGAAGTTGAATTAGGTTTGTTAAATGAAAGAGAACGAAAGGATATTATACGCGATTTTAAAGAGTACTTTGCGAACGGAAAGGCCGAGGGGAAAAAGGAAGAAGAGATTGTCGAATCGTTAGGTCCGATTCAAGAGCTAGTCGATGAGCTGCTATCGGCATATTCGGAAGAAGAATTTGAAACAAATGTAGAGATTTCATCATCTGCCATTACACCTTATGAAAATGTAGATATTCAAGCGGATAAAGCAAACATTACTATTATCCCTTCCGATGATGGGAAACCATATATTCATGTGAAAGATCAAGATGGGAAAACGAAAGCTACAATGGAAGTTATAGACAGTACGTTGAAAATTCGTGTAACCCGTGAGGATGGGTTTAAATTTTTCTTTATTCATATAAGTTTAAATGTCCGTTCCGTAGTTCATGTAACGATCCAATTGCCTCAAAAATTGTATGAGCGGCTTCTCGTTCAAAATGATATCGGAAAAATTGAAATACATTCACAACAAGCAAAATGGGTGGAAATTAAAACAGACATTGGAAAAATTCATTTGAAATCATTGTTAGCAAGTACTTTAGATGTTAAATCGGACAATGGACGAATTATAATGGAACAGTCTAATTGTACGGATGTCGTTGCTTCAACTGATAATGGGCGCATCATAGTCAATGACTCAAGAGCAGATAAATTTGAGCTATCGACAGATAACGGCCGAATTGAATTACATAATTTAAAAGGTGAGATAAAAGCATCGACAGATAATGGGCGTATTGAAGGATATATTCCGACTGTTACAAAACCTATTCGTTGGAAAACCGATAATGGCAGTATTACCCTTAAAACGGATGATCCATTAAATGATGCGACTTTAATGTTGAAATCTAGTATCGGTCGCATTAATGTCTATGGAGAAAAAGGGGAAAACTTCCAATTTGGAAATGGCACAGTGCCGATTCGTCTTAAATCAGATACTGGCAATATTACGGTAACAACAGCAAGTTTACAAGAAGTATAAAGAGGAATGGGGGAAAGATGGAATGAGTAACGTATTGGTTTTAGGAGGAACCCGTTTTTTCGGTAAAAAGCTTGTGGAAATACTTGTAAAAGAAGGGCATGATGTGACGATTGCGACGCGGGGGAATTCACCCCATCCCTTCGGTAGCCGTATTAAACAAATTGTAGTTGACCGAACTTCAAAAGAGCAACTTCAAGAGGCCGTTCGAAATACGCAATGGGATATCGTTTATGATAACATTTGCTTTTCGCCGAATGAAGCGATGGAAGCTTGCGAAATTTTTGAAGGTAAAACTAAGAAGTATGTATTCACATCCACCATGTCAACATATATTGACCTTGGTTCTGAGTTAATGGAAGAAGAATTTAATCCATATGATTATTCGATTATAGCTGGTGATAAAAATGATTTTTCTTATGGGGAAGGGAAACGCCAAGCGGAAGCGGTATTTTTCCGAAGAGCTAATTTTCCTGTCGTCGCCGTTCGTTTTCCAATTGTGTTAGGAGAAGATGATTACACAAAACGATTGCATTTCCATATTGAACGGGTAGCAAATGGAAAAGTGATTAGCTTTTTAAATATGGATGCAAGAATGTCCTATATTTTATCCGATGATGCAGCGGCCTTTCTGCGATTTGCAGGGTTTTCAAATATTGTAGGCCCTTACAATGTTGCTTCTCCAGGAACTTACTCGATGAAAGAACTAATGAACCTTGTTGAACAATCGGTAGGTAAAAGGGTAAAAATTGCTCTTATCGGGGATGAGGAAAGTCGTTCCCCTTTTGCTGTTCCAAAAGACTGGTTTATGGCCGTTGAAAAATCCGAAAAAGCGGGATTCCAATGTCGGCATTTACAAGAATGGTTACCGGCATTAATTCAAAAACTAGCGGATGATTTAGAATAATATAAAAAAGCTACTTATAACAGAAGGTAAATGCTTCTAAAATAAGTAGCTTTTCTAATTCAGTAAAAGCAATTTTGTTGAGATGCGCTTCGATTAAAATAATTAAAAGTCGGTTAATACTTGAATAACTTCGGAACATTTTTTGAAGGATATTGTTCCCTTGAAAAATAAAAGGTACAATAACTACAATTGTTTGGCAATATTTTCATAGCAGACATCAGGGAGTGAGACGTTTGAAGAAAAAGCAAAAAAAATATACAACATTTGATAATGTCGTTATATTTCCTGGTACAGTCGAAAAATTAATAGCACAAGCCCACGAATTTGTAGAAAACTATCAATATGATTTAGCGAATAAAAACTTTGAAGAAGCGTTGAAGTATACCGAAGGAGATGAATTAACGCTTAGCGTGTATGCCTATTCGTTATATGAAGTGAAATCATTTGAAAAAGCAAAGGATGTTTGTGAACGGTTATTAAGCATTGGTCCTACGATGTACCTGGAAGTAATGGAATTATACTTAACCATTTGTATGCAACTCAAACAATTTAAACAGGTTGAAAGAATAATTACTTCCTTATTAGAAGAAGGTGCGATTCCCGAGGAACAAATTGAAAAATTTGAACGGCTTAAGGATATAAACGCTAACATAGCGGGGAATGTCGTAAAACAAGAAGAACCTGTAAGAAATAACAATGATGTAGATCCTGAAATGTTTAATTTACAACAATTTATGTCTCTTCCACCTAGTAAGCAACTAAACGCTGTTCATGAATTGACGATGTTAAATATTCGACCGATTGTCCACCATCTTAAAGCAATTATTGAAAACGAAGAAACACATCCCTTTATAAAAAGTATTGTTTTAATATTACTTGTAGAGCAACAGGTGGATACAAATTTGACAATTAGAAAATTCGATAAAGTGATGAATGTTAATCCGGCTAAACTGGAATTACCTACGAAAATGCCACAATTTACACAAGTTTCTAAACTTGTTGTGGAGAAATTAGAAAAGGAACCTTCCACTTTAGAAATGGTAGAATACTTAATTGCTAAACATTCGATTGTCACATATCCTTTTGAATGGTTGTCTTATGATTCGGAAGATGTTGCGATTAGTTATATTGATTTTGTAAAAACGATGTTTGGTAGTGTTCATGAAATGGATTACGAACTAGTAGAATTTTTGCAAAATCTTGAAAAGCTAACAGAACTACAAGAAGTATGAAAAAAGTTGAAACTCCGTTTATCTATGTTATACTAAAATGGTTGTCAAAATCGTATAAACGAGTGGTTTGTCTAACAATTGTAAACTAATTTTGGAGGTATTATAAATGTCAGCAAAATGGGAAAAACAAGAAGGTAATATTGGTACATTAACAATCGAAGTACCAGCTGAAGAAGTTAACAAAGCTTTAGATAAAGCTTTCGCGAAAGTAGTGAAAGAAATTAACGTACCTGGTTTCCGTAAAGGGAAAATGCCACGTCCGATTTTCGAAAAACGCTTTGGTGTAGAAGCTCTTTATCAAGATGCTTTAGAAATTTTAGTTCCAGATGCATATTCAAATGCAATCGATGAAACAGGTATTGTTCCTGTAGATTACCCAGAAATCGATGGAACTGAAAACTTTGCTAAAGGTCAAGATTTCACTTTTACTGCAAAAGTTACTGTAAAACCAGAACCAAAACTTGGTGAGTACAAAGGTTTAGAAGTGAAAAAATTAGCAACTGAAGTAACGGATGAAGAAGTAGAAGCTCAAATTCAAGAACAATTAAGCCGTAAAGCGGAATTAGAAATTAAAGAAGACGAAGCGATCGTAGAAGGCGATACTGCTGTAATCGATTTCGAAGGTTTCGTAGGTGAAGAAGCATTCGAAGGTGGAAAAGGTGAAGACTATCCATTAGAAATCGGTTCTGGTTCATTCATTCCAGGCTTTGAAGAACAACTAGTAGGTTTAAAAGCTGGAGAATCAAAAGATGTAGTTGTAACATTCCCAGAAGAATATCACGCTGAAGAATTAGCTGGTAAAGAAGCTACATTCAAAGTAACTGTGAAAGAAGTAAAAACAAAAGTTCTTCCAGAATTAAACGATGAATTCGCTAAAGAAATCGATCCTGAAGTAGAAACTTTAGAAGCATTACGTGCAAAATTAAAAGAACAAACTTTAGAGCAAAAGAAAGCGGAAGCAGAAAGTGCCTTACGTGACGAATTAGTAGAAAAAGCAGCTGAAAATGCTGAAATCGATATTCCAGAATCTATGACTCACAATGAAATTCACCGTATGATCGACGAATTCGGTCAACGTTTACAAATGCAAGGAATGACGCTAGACCTTTACTACCAATTCTCAGGTCAAGATGAGCATGCTTTACATGAACAAATGCGTCCAGAAGCTGAAAATCGCGTACGTGTTTCATTAACTTTAGAAGCAATCGCTAAAGCAGAAAACATCGAAGTAACAGAAGAAGATGTAAATGCTGAACTAGAAAAAATGGCAGCACAATTCGGTATGACAAATGACCAAATTATTTCAGCTTTAGGTGGAAATACTGAAATTCTAGAAAACGATATTCGTACACAAAAAACAGTTGAGTTTTTAGTTGAGAACGCAAAAATTACTGAATAATTTCTGTTTTTCTAGTACAATGTAGTTGAATGAATATTGTGACAAGGTACGGCAATTCACCGTACCTTGTTTTACAACTAGGAATATTCTGAATTGTCGGTAAAATTAAGGAGTCTGCTAAAGGTTTAACAACTTGCGGTGGATTTAGTCAAATTTTGTTTGACATAGTGAACCAATACATAGACAAAATAAGCTTATGGTAAATGGTATTATAAGCACATCGAAACAACTTATTTGATTAACATAACAGAATCTTGTAAGATTGTTGCTTGAATAGGGGTGAAGCAAATTGTTCAAATTTAATGATGAAAAAGGCAATTTAAAGTGTTCGTTCTGTGGAAAACCACAGGAACAAGTACGAAAATTAGTAGCTGGACCTGGCGTTTACATTTGTGATGAATGTATCGAGCTTTGTTCTGAAATCGTTGTAGAAGAGTTAGGGGTAGAAGAAGAAATTGAATTTCAAGAAATCCCTAAACCGAAAGAGATATTATCGATTTTAGATGAATATGTTATTGGACAAGAGCGCGCCAAAAAAGCATTATCTGTTGCTGTGTACAATCACTATAAACGAATTAATTCGAACAGCAAAATTGATGATGTCGAATTGTCAAAATCGAATATCGTTTTAATTGGACCTACTGGTAGTGGGAAAACACTCCTTGCTCAAACATTAGCTCGTATTTTAAACGTACCGTTTGCTATTGCAGATGCGACTTCACTTACTGAAGCTGGGTATGTTGGTGAGGATGTTGAAAATATCCTTTTAAAATTAATACAAGCTGCTGATTATGATATCGAACGTGCAGAAAAAGGGATTATTTATATAGATGAAATCGATAAAGTAGCTCGAAAATCTGAAAACCCTTCTATTACACGTGATGTATCAGGCGAAGGTGTTCAACAAGCATTACTTAAAATTCTTGAAGGTACAGTAGCAAGTGTTCCTCCACAAGGTGGAAGAAAACATCCACATCAAGAATTTTTACAAATAGATACAACGAACATTCTATTTATCGTTGGTGGAGCGTTTGACGGTATTGAACAAATTATTAAACGCCGTCAAGGACGTAAAGTAATTGGGTTTGGTGCAGATCCGAAGAAAGTGGAAGAGGATAGCGCATCATTACTTTCTCAATTAATTCCTGAAGATTTATTAAAATTTGGTTTAATTCCTGAATTCATCGGACGTTTACCAGTTTTAGCATCTTTAGAGCAGTTAGATGAAAGTGCATTAGTACGGATTTTAACTGAACCGAAAAATGCTTTAGTAAAACAATATCAAAAAATGTTTGAACTAGATAAAGTGGAATTAGATTTCGAAGATGATGCATTGTTAGCGATTGCAAAAGAAGCAATTGAACGTAAAACAGGTGCACGTGGATTGCGTTCGATTATCGAATCGACAATGTTAGATATGATGTTTGAGCTTCCTTCCCGTGAAGATATTGTGAAATGTATTATTACGAAGGAAACAATAACGGATAAAGCTACACCGAAATTGATTCTTGCTGATGGAACAGAACTAAATATTTCAGACAAAAAAACTTCAGCTTAATTTAGCTAAAGTTCAGCAATTAGTTTTGAGAGCTGACTTCGAACTTGCGTTTAAGTAGCGCTATTTCGTAAGTCAGCTCTTTGTTCCAAAAATAAACTACATATAAGTGTCTAATTTAAGTTTTTATTTACATAATAAGTAGTAGGTATAAGACTAACATTTTCGCTCAATACAGAATTTACTATGAATATGTAAGTGAAATGTCGTTTTTTTATCACATACTAAACAAGCGGGTTGTAACGGAAAATGTGGATGGAGGTGAATACCCGCATGACTAAAACAAAAGAAAATATTCCACTATTACCATTACGTGGCTTATTAGTTTACCCTTCAATGGTTTTACATATCGATGTAGGGAGAGCTCGATCTGTAGCGGCATTAGAGCATGCGATGTTAAACGAAAATCAAATCTTTTTAGCAACGCAAAAAGATTTACGTGTGGAACAGCCGACAAAAGATGAGCTTTATTCCATTGGTACATTAGTTAATGTAAAACAAATGCTTAAACTTCCAAATGGAACTTTGCGCATATTAGTTGAAGGCATGAGCCGTGCTGAAATGACTCATTATGAAGAACAAAAGAATTTCACGATGGTAAATCTTGAAATTCATGAGGATGAAACGGAAAAAGACGCAGAAATCGAGGCACTAATGCGTACTTTAATTACGTATTTTGAAAAATACGCTAAATCTTCTAATAAAATTACTTCTGAAACGATTGATTCTGTTATAGACATTGAAGAACCGGGGCGACTTGCTGATATTGTAGCATCCCATTTGCCTTTTAAAGTAGCGGAAAAACAAGAAGTTTTAAGTCTTTTTGATGTGAAGAAGCGGTTGAATCATTTAATTGTTCGTCTCCACGATGAACAGGAAGTATTAAACCTTGAGAAGAAAATTAATTCAAAAGTAAAACAAGCAATGGAACGGACGCAAAAGGAATATTATTTGCGTGAACAAATGAAGGCGATACAAGCAGAACTTGGCGACCGTGAAGGGAAAACGGGCGAAGTTGCCGATTTACGTAAACGCGTAGAAGAAGCTGGAATGCCGGAATCCACTAAAAGAGTGGCCATAAAAGAGCTGGATCGTTATGAAAAGCTTCCTGCTGCTAGCGCTGAAAGTGGAGTTATTAGGAATTATATTGAATGGCTTATTACGGTTCCTTGGAAAGAAAGTACGGAAGATCGGTTAGATATTAAACATGCAGAAGAGATTTTAAATCGTGATCATGACGGATTAGAAAAAGTAAAAGAACGAATTTTAGAATATTTATCTGTCCGTCAATTGAAGAACTCAGTCCGTGGTCCGATTCTTTGTTTAGCTGGACCTCCAGGAGTTGGTAAAACTTCATTGGCAAAATCTGTTGCTGAAAGTTTAAATCGCCATTTTGTCCGCGTATCCTTAGGTGGGGTAAGGGATGAATCGGAAATTCGTGGTCATAGACGTACGTATGTTGGTGCTATGCCTGGTCGTATTATACAAGGGATGAAAAAAGCTGGTACTGTGAATCCGGTATTTTTACTAGATGAAATCGATAAAATGTCTAACGATTTCCGTGGAGATCCATCCGCTGCAATGTTGGAAGTACTAGATCCTGAGCAAAATAATTCATTTAGTGATCATTACTTAGAAGAACCTTACGATCTTTCCCAAGTGTTATTTATTGCGACGGCTAACGATTTAAGTACAATTCCAGGTCCTTTACTTGACCGTATGGAAATTATTTCGATTGCGGGTTATACAGAACTGGAAAAAACGTTAATTACAAAAAATCATTTAATTCCTAAACAAATTAGTGAAAACGGTTTGAAAAAGTCGCAACTAATCATTAAAGATGAAGCGATCGTTGATTTAATTCGATATTACACGAGAGAAGCCGGCGTACGTAATTTACAAAGACAAATTGCTTCCTTATGTCGTAAAGCTGCTAAAATAATCGTCTCCGGCGAGAAAAAGCGGGTAACGGTGAATTCAAAAGTATTAGAGGATATGCTTGGTAAACACCGTTTCCACTATGGTCAAGCAGAAACAGAAAATCAAGTTGGGGTTGCTACTGGTTTAGCTTATACGACAGTAGGTGGCGATACACTTCAAATCGAAGTATCTTTAACACCTGGTAAGGGTAAATTAATATTAACAGGTAAGCTTGGAGACGTAATGAAAGAATCTGCCCAAACGGCATTATCCTATGTACGTTCCTTAACGGAAAAATTAGCAATTGATGAAGATTACTTCGATCAACATGATATTCATATTCACGTTCCAGAAGGAGCTGTACCGAAGGATGGTCCATCTGCAGGAATTACGATGGCAACAGCTCTTGTCTCAGCTATTTCCAATAAACCGATTAACCGTGAAGTAGGGATGACGGGTGAGATTACATTGCGCGGTCGAGTGCTACCGATTGGTGGTTTGAAAGAAAAATCATTAGGGGCCCATCGTGCAGGTTTAACTACAATTATTATTCCAAAGGATAATGAAAAAGATATCGATGATATTCCAGATACAATTCGTGAGCAATTGACGTTTAAGCCGGTATCATCTGCAGAAGAAGTGCTAAGTATTGCACTTGTTGGAGGTTTTTAATGAAATGAAAGTCCATAACGTAGAAATGGTGATTAGTGCCGTTAAACCAGAGCAATATCCAGAAGATGGACTACCTGAATTTGCTTTAGCGGGCCGTTCGAATGTAGGGAAATCTTCCTTCATTAATAAAATGATTGGAAGAAAAGCATTAGCCCGTATTTCATCCAAACCAGGGAAAACCCAAACGTTAAACTTTTATAAAATCGAAGAACAGTTATTTTTCGTAGACGTACCTGGTTATGGTTATGCAAAAGTTTCGAAAAAGGAACGGGAAGCATGGGGTAAAATGATTGAGCGATATATAACAGCGCGTAGTGTCTTACGTGCTGTTGTATTAATCGTTGATTTACGACATTCCCCAACGCAAGATGATGTCATGATGTATGATTTTTTAAAGTATTACAATATCCCTGCCATTGTCATTGCGACAAAAGCAGATAAGATTAAAAAAGGTAATTGGGATAAGCATAAAAAAGTAGTAAGAGAAACGTTGGATATGGACAAAAATGATCCGTTAATCGTTTTTTCATCTGAAACGGGTTTAGGCTTTGAACAAGCTTGGGCTGAAATTGAAAAACGAATGTAATCTTACATAAATCTAAATGCACTAGTAAAAGTTTTGCTAGTGCATTTTTCTTAAACGATATTTCGACATTACATAATGAAATAATAGAATTATTCTAAATATTTCTTTTTAAGCATTCTAAATTGAAACGCCACGTAATATTTGTTACACTTACTTTAGAATAATTCTAATTTAAAAATACTTTCATAGCATGTTCACATTTTATCGTGTGGATAACGCTTTCTTTATGTTAAAATAAAATTTATGAAATAGATCGTGTGAGGTGTAAAGTTCATGCATACACTAGTCGTAGGCTTGAATTATAGAACTGCGCCAGTCGAAATTCGTGAAAAATTGTCGTTTATTGAGAGTGAATTACCGAAGGCGATGGCAGCATTAAAAAAAGAAAAAAGCATATTAGAAGACGTAATTGTTTCAACATGTAACCGAACTGAAATTTATGCAGTAGTTGATCAATTGCATACAGGCCGTTATTATATTAAACAATTTTTAGCGAAATGGTTCGACATACCTGTTGAACAATTTGATGCTCATTTATATATTCGGGAAGATGACGATTCGTTACATCATTTATTCCGTGTTACATCTGGAATTGACTCTATGGTGTTAGGTGAGACACAAATTCTTGGACAAGTGAAGAAAAGCTTTTTAGAAGCTCAAGAGATTGGTTCTACGGGTACGATTTATAACCAATTGTTTAAACAAGCTGTTACTTTCGCTAAACGTGCCCATAACGAAACGACAATCAATGAAAATGCGGTATCTGTTTCATATGCAGCAGTAGAACTTGCGAAGAAGATTTTCGGGTCATTAAAAAATAAACATGTTGCGATTTTAGGTGCTGGTAAAATGGGTGAACTTGCCATCCAAAACTTATACGGTAATGGTGTCGGAAAAGTAACTGTTGTGAACCGTACTTTTGAAAAGGCGGAAAAGTTAGCATCGAAATTTAACGGTGATGCGAAATCAATGCAAGAACTGCAATGTATTTTATTAGAAGCGGATATTTTAATTAGTTCTACAGGTTCAACTGATTATGTAATTGACTTGGAACTAATGGAATACGTTGAACGTTTACGTAAAGGAAAACCATTGTTCATGGTTGATATCGCAGTACCCCGTGACTTAGATCCGCGTATTGGCGATTTATCAAATGTTTTTCTATATGATATAGATGATTTACAAGGAATCGTGGAAGCTAATTTAGCAGAACGTGAACAAGCGGCACAAGAAATTACTGAAATGATTGGACAAGAAGTCATTCAATTTAAAGATTGGTTTGCCACTTTAGGCGTTGTTCCTGTTATTTCTGCACTTCGTAAAAAAGCGGATCGTATTCAAAAAGAAACAATGTCTAGTATTGAAAATAAAATGCCTAATTTAACTGAACGTGAGCGCAAAATTTTAAATAAACATACGAAATCCATCATTAATCAATTATTGAAGGATCCTATATTGCAAGCGAAGGAATTGGCGAATTCACCTAAGGCAAATCAACAGTTGATGCTGTTCCAACAAATATTTGGAATTGAAGAAGCAGTCAATGAAGAAGTGAATACTCAACAACGAAGTGAACAAGCTTTCATGGAAAGTTCACAAAATAAGGCAGTTTTAGATGGAAAATTGTCATATTAATTTTATTTAGTTAGAAGGATAACGGCTAAATAAAGCCTCTTAAAATGTAAGCAACATTTCGATTTCGTTTCGTACTGACTGTTGCCTTGTATGAAAAGTAGGGCGTATTGATTTAAGGAATTGAGGCGTTTTCGTATCTGTATGGTAAACTGAGATACGAGAACGCTTATTTTTTGAAGTTTTACATATTTTTACTGAAAACCTTAAATTAGGTATTAGATTAATAAAAGTTGTAAAAGATGAAGAAGGGTAGCGAAATGACACAATTAGCAATGGCTAGGCTTTATGAGATCATGGTTGTTCTTTATGCCGTCGGAATCGTATTTTATTTCATCGATTTTTTCTACAAACGTGTTAAAATTCGGCGAATTGGGTTTTGGCTCATTTCCGTAGTATGGGTTTTACAAACTGCATTCTTTTTACTTTATATAATTGAAATTAGACGTTTCCCCATTCTCTCCTTAACAGAGGGAATCTATTTTTATGCGTGGTTACTTGTTACAATTTCAATTATTTTACACTGTATTGCACGAGTCGATTTACCTGTATTTTTTATAAATGTTTTAGGATTTATCTTTGTGACGATACATTTATTTGCACCAAATCAGGTAGAACATCCATTAGTTGAATCGCTAGAATCTGAGATGGTATTTATCCATATATCTTTTGCTATTATTTCCTATGCTGCTTTTTCCCTTTCTTTTGTTTTTTCTGTTCTATATTTAATTTTATATAGATTGCTGAAA
The DNA here is from genome assembly GCF_014836845.1 of Ureibacillus galli. Taxonomy (GTDB): domain Bacteria; phylum Bacillota; class Bacilli; order Bacillales_A; family Planococcaceae; genus Ureibacillus; species Ureibacillus galli. Next base: position 63,463 of record NZ_JACSQA010000011.1, on the reverse strand, counting down.
GAGAAAAAGTATACGAAATTATGGTCCCGTTTGCCTAGTTTGCATCAAATGAGTAGGTGGATGTTTTATTCCGTTTTAATTGGTGTTCCAATCATTTTTATTAGTTTATTATTAGGGCTGGAATGGGCGTTTTTAAAATTGGAGGTCCTCTCCATTTTTGATATAAAAATTGTCGGTTCTTTTATCATTACAGTCATTTATTTGATAGTTTTAGTGTTACATCATAGTGGGAAACTCACAGGTTTAAATTTTGCTTGGGCACAAATTTATACTTTCTTACTTGTTGTAATTAATTTCTTCTTGGGTAGTAAATTATCCAACTTTCATTTTTGGTATTAGTAGAAAGGTAGGCTTATCATGAGAAAAATCATCGTAGGTTCACGGAAAAGTAAATTAGCATTAACTCAAACGAACTGGTTCATTAATGAATTAAAAAATGCAGGTGTTCCTTTTGAGTTTGAAGTAAAGGAAATTGTAACAAAAGGAGACCGTATTTTAGATGTCCAACTATCTAAAGTAGGTGGGAAAGGGTTATTTGTGAAAGAAATTGAACAAGCCCTTTATGATAAAGAAATTGATTTTGCTGTTCACTCCATGAAAGATATGCCAGCTGTATTACCAGAAGGATTAGTGATTGGTTGCATCCCTCCTCGTGAAGATGCAAGAGATGCCTTTATTTCAAAAGGTCATGTGAAATTTGCGGATTTACCTAAAGGAGCAGTTGTTGGGACAAGCTCTTTACGACGAAGTGCTCAACTTTTACAAGCTAGACCTGACCTTGAAATTAAATGGATTCGAGGAAATGTAGATACTCGTTTAGCAAAGCTTGAAAATGAAGATTATGATGCAATCATTTTAGCTGCTGCCGGATTAAAACGTCTTGGCTGGAATGACGATGTTGTAACGGAATATTTAGATATCGATCTATGTCTACCTGCTGTAGCCCAAGGGACATTAGGAATTGAATGTCGTGGGGATGATAAAGAGTTATTAAATGAATTAGCAAAATTGACAGATTCTATTACTTGGAATGAAGCCCATGCTGAGCGTGCATTTTTAGCTGCAATGGATGGGGGTTGCCAAGTGCCAATCGCTGGCTATGCAAAAACAGAAGGGGATACGCTTACTTTAACTGGTTTAGTAGCAGCTCCAGATTCATCTGTTATTTATAAAGAAACATTAACAGGCTCTAATCCTGAGCAGTTAGGGAAAGAGGTAGCGAAAATATTAACAGAGCAAGGAGCCTTTGATTTAATTCAAAAAGTAAAGGCTGAGCAAAATGCCTAACACTTTAGAAGGGAATACGGTCGTTTTAACAGGTACGACAAAACCGACTACAATCCTAACGAAAATAAAGTCATTAGGTGGAGAAGCTATTTTTTGTCCCTTAATTGAAACAAAGGAAACGATTCTTCTAGATGATGATAAACAGCTTCAGCAGGCTCGAATAGTTGACTGGCTCATTTTCACAAGTCAAAATGGTGTCAAAGCCTTTTGTAATAAGATGAAACGCCATCATTTGACCCCTTCCCATTTTAACGGGAAGGTGGCGGCGGTTGGTACAAAAACAGCAACCTGTCTGGAACAAAACGGCTTTCACGTGAGCTTTATGCCGACTGTCTTTAGTGCAGATGTGTTTGTAAAGGAGTTTCCTGCAATAGCGGGGGACGAACCGAACTGTTTATTCATTAAAGGAAATAGAGCAAAAGATACGTTAAAAAGGGGATTAGCCTTTGACGTGAAAGAATGGACTGTGTATGATACTCATGAAAATCTTTCCTATGTACAATCTTTAATAGAACTTGTACAAAAGAAGGCAAAACTAATTCTTATATTTGCAAGCCCTTCAGCTGTAGATGTTTTTGCAAAGTATGTTGCTCCCACAATTGGGTGGGACAAAGCGACAATAGCTGCCATCGGCCATATAACAGCAGCAAGATTAGCGTATTATGGTGCCGAAGTTACATACAAACCAAAAGTTTATACAATGGAAGCAGTTATTGAAGAAATTCAAAGAAAGAAGGAAATCAATCATGAAAGATCTTAATTTCAAAAGACATCGTCGCCTACGTTCATCCGCTACTATGCGATCAATGGTGAAAGAAACTTATTTGCATAAAGAAGATTTTATTTATCCGATTTTTGTTATTGAAGGGGAAAATATAAAAAATGAAGTAAGTTCCATGCCTGGTGTTTTCCAATATTCTTTGGATAGATTAGCTGAAGAAGTAGATGAAGTTGTCGCTTTAGGAATCCCATCCGTTATTTTATTTGGTCTTCCAGCGGAAAAAGATGCTGTTGGTACTGGTGCATTCCATGATCATGGAATCGTTCAAAAAGCAACTCGTCTCATTAAAGAACTTCACCCACAATTAATCGTGATTGCGGATACATGTTTATGTGAATTTACTGATCACGGTCACTGTGGTGTAGTAGAAGGCGAGAAAATTTTAAATGATGCTTCTTTAGATGTTTTAGCACGTACTGCTGTATCCCAAGCAAAAGCAGGTGCGGACATTATTGCCCCATCCAATATGATGGATGGTTTCGTAGCGGCAATTCGTGTTGCTTTAGATGAAGCTGGTTTTGAAGATATACCGATTATGTCTTACGCTGTAAAATATGCATCAGCATACTATGGTCCCTTCCGTGAAGCTGCAGATGGAGCACCACAATTTGGAGACCGTAAAACATATCAAATGGATCCTGCGAATCGTTTGGAAGCATTCCGTGAAGCGGAATCAGATATCGAAGAAGGAGCAGATTTCTTAATCGTAAAACCTGCTTTATCTTATTTAGATATAATCCGTGATGTCCGTAACAACTATAATTTACCAATTGTCGCTTATAATGTATCTGGTGAATATGCCATGGTGAAAGCAGCCGCTTTAAACGGTTGGATTGATGAAAAAGCTGTTGTGCTAGAAACATTACTTGGTATGAAACGTGCAGGAGCTGATATGATTCTTACTTATCATGCTAAAGACGCAGTCCGTTGGTTGGAGGGTAAATAATCATGACATACGAAAAATCGATTCAAGCATTTTCAGAAAGCGTTCATTTAATGCCAGGTGGGGTAAACAGCCCTGTTCGTGCATTTAAATCAGTCAATACAGATCCGATATTTATGGAGTCTGGAAAAGGTGCCATTATTAAAGATATTGATGGCAATGAATATATTGATTATGTGTTAAGTTGGGGGCCGCTTATTTTAGGTCATTCCCATCCAGAAGTTGTGAAAGCTATTCAAGAACAAGCGGCAAAAGGTTCTTCCTTTGGTGCGCCAACGTTATTGGAAAATGAATTAGCTCAACTTGTGATTGATCGTGTTCCTTCCGTTGAAATGGTTCGTTTCGTTTCATCGGGAACGGAAGCAACAATGGCTGCATTACGTTTAGCTCGTGGATATACGGGTAGAGATATTATTTTAAAATTTGAAGGATCTTATCATGGCCATGGTGATTCTTTATTAATTAAAGCGGGTTCAGGTGTTGCAACTCTTGGTTTACCTGATAGCCCAGGAGTACCTGCGGATATCGCTAAAAACACATTAACGGTTGCTTATAATGATTTAGAAGCGGTACAAGCGGTATTTGAAAAATTCGGTGAACAAATTGCTGCTGTAATCGTTGAACCTGTTGCAGGGAATATGGGTGTTGTTCCACCGAAACCAGGTTTCTTAGAAGGATTACGAAAAGTAACTGAAGACAATGGCTCTCTTCTTATTTTTGATGAAGTGATGACTGGTTTCCGTGTTGATTACCACTGTGCTCAAGGTTACTTTGGGGTGAACCCTGATTTAACATGTCTAGGTAAAGTAGTTGGTGGTGGTCTTCCGGTAGGTGCTTTTGCAGGAAAACGTGAAATTATGGAACAGATTGCACCAGCTGGTCCAGTTTATCAAGCTGGTACATTATCTGGAAACCCGTTAGCGATGACAGCGGGTATTGAGACATTATCTCGTTTAACTCCGGAATCCTATGAATATTTCAAAAAATTAGGTGACCGGTTAGAGGCAGGTATTCGTGAGGCCGCAACGAAATACAATATTCCGCATACGGTTAATCGCGCTGGTTCAATGATAGGATTATTTTTAACGAACGAAGAAGTAGTAGACTTTGCATCTGCTAAAACTTCTGACTTAACTTTATTTGCAGAGTATTATAAATTAATGGCAGAAGAAGGTATCTATTTACCACCTTCCCAATTTGAAGGATTATTTATTTCAACAGCCCATACAGAAGAGCATATTGAAAAAACGGTTGAAGCATTCCACAAAGTGTTTGCAAAATTAGCTCGATAATCAAAAAAGAGTGTCTATCCCAAAACGGGAAAGGCACTCTTTTTTATTTTAAGTAAAAAACAAGGGAGAGGGTATGAAAAACCTTCCCATAGAAGCGTTTAAATCGACTTTTCTAAGCATACTTATTTTCTTGAAGCATATGGTAGATACGGGAGGGATACCATATGCAAAATATTAATTGGGATATGATGACGCAATTTGTTTTTCCAGAACAGTTAGGTGTGGTAGAAGAAGTACTTTCAGTTGAAATTAAACCTATTTGGCAACAAATTGAGACGGATGAATCCATTCGTTTAGTTGGTATTTATCATATAGCTGCTACGGCGCGTTTTAATCCACATGAATTGCCTGAGTATAGCGATGGTACTTACATTGAAGAATTGGAATTTGAAGGGAATAACGGTTATTTTGAATATGCATTACCTTTAGAAATTGATCTACCTCGTGATAAAGTTGCGAGTGAAAGTCGTCCTCAAGTTTCCATAAATGATGTGTCGTACTTTGTATATAATGGTTCCAATTGTACATTTAAATGGGATGTTGATTGCCAATTTGAGGAATCCGTTGAAGGTGCTTTATTCCATTACGAAGTGGAAAACTCGTCATCGGACCAACCTCTAGTATCGGAAGAAATTCGGTTTAATTATGATGCTATTATCCCAGAACAACCTGTTATTCCAGAACAACCTACCTTTACAGAAAGAACAGAAGTATCTGAACTGACGGACGAATCAATTTCGTTGAATGAGCGAGTAAAGGGAGAAGAAACTTCAGCGTTACAAGAAGAATCACAGATGACAGAAGAAATTCGCTTTGGTAATGACGCTATATTTCCAGAAGAACAACCAACAGTTCCAGAACAGACAGCAATTTCAGAACAACCAACAGTTCCAGAACAGACAGCAATTTCAGAACAACCAACAGTTCCAGAACAGACAGCAGTTTCAGAACAGTCAATCGTTTCAGAACAATCTACGACTAAAGAACAACCAATTGCTCTTGTGCAACCCGAAGTGGAGGGTACAACTGATACCTCTGGACAAACTCCGGTTGAACAGTTCCATCTGAATATAGAATCATCAAGTAAAAAAGAACATGAAAAAGTAGTATTGGATTCTTATGAAAGTAGTATAAAAGCCGTTGATCATATTACGTTTTCCAGTGGCGATCTTGTCAAAAATGAAGATGAGACAGAAAAACCAGAAGCTGAGAAAAAAGAGAGAGTGGTGGAATCTAATCAATATTTCCCAACAGATGCAGATGATTTTTATCAAGAATTAACAGAATCGTATACAATTCTAAATTTCTCAAATAAAATCCTTCGCAAATAACCAACATAATAAAACTAAAATTAATAATAAAATAAAATCGCCGGTTGTTGGCACTATTAATGTTCGAATGGCTTGAAATACTGCAATCGGAATAGCAATTTGTTTACAAAAGAAACGAGTTTTCCTAAGCCAAGGTGGTAACAAATAAGGGTTATAGTTAGAACGTTTTTTCATTATTTCACTTCCTTTCATCAAATTTATTGTCACTTGAAAGATGTTAATGGTATATTATACAATAAGAATAGTTATACTTTATTAACCATCGCACTACTATATAGTTATGATGATTTCTTGAATTGGTTTCATCAAAATGTGCGAGTTAAAAAAGTTAGTAAATAATGATAGATGCGATGAACAGGAAGAGTAAAATGATTCTTGCTTGCTAAAGAGAGGAAACGGTAGCTGAAAAGTTTCTGCTTGCAACCATTTGAACGTAGCCTTGGAGCAGCTTTTGTGAAGTAATAGTAGCAAAATGCCGGGTCAAACCCGTTACCACAATGAGTGTCGAGATATTCGTGTTATTATGTTTGGACTAATAACGGAATCTCGGAATTAAAGGTGGTACCGCGAAAAATAAAATCAAAACTCCTTCGTCCTTTTGTTAAGGGCGATAGGAGTTTTTTTATTTTATTCGCTTTTAAAAATTCATAAGGAGGAGTCTATATGACAGAACAACAAAACGTATCAATGCCAACGAAGTATGACCCCAAAAGTATTGAAGCGGGTCGATACGAATGGTGGTTAAAAGGAAAATTTTTTGAAGCACAACCTGAAAGCGGAAAGCAGCCCTATTCCATTGTAATTCCACCTCCGAATGTAACAGGTAAATTACATTTAGGGCATGCCTGGGATACGACATTACAAGATATTTTAATTCGTATGAAACGGATGCAAGGATACGATGCACTATGGTTACCTGGTATGGACCATGCTGGTATTGCGACACAAACAAAAGTAGAAGAGAAACTTCGCGAACAAGGGATTACTCGTTACGATTTAGGTCGTCAGAAGTTTCTTGAGAAAACATGGGAATGGAAAGAAGAGTATGCCGGTCATATTCGTGAGCAATGGGCAAAAATCGGCCTTGCTCTTGACTATACAAAGGAACGATTTACATTGGACGAAGGTTTATCGGATGCCGTTAAAGAAGTATTCGTTTCATTGTATGAAAAGGGCTTAATTTATCGTGGAGAACGGATTATTAACTGGGATCCTGCAGCAAAAACAGCTTTATCTGACATTGAAGTTATTTATAAAGATGTTGAAGGTGCATTTTATCATATGAATTATCCATTAGCAGATGGATCAGGGGTGTTGGAAGTTGCCACAACTCGTCCGGAAACGATGCTTGGTGATTCAGGTGTAGCTGTTCATCCGAATGACGAACGTTATAAACATTTAGTAGGTAAAACGGTTATCCTTCCAATCGTTGGTCGTGAAATTCCAATCGTAGCAGACGATTACGTAGATATGGAATTCGGTACAGGGGTTGTGAAAATGACACCTGCCCATGATCCGAATGACTTTGAAGTAGGGAACCGTCATAATTTAGAGCGTATTCTCGTGATGAATGAAGATGGCACAATGAACGAAAATGCCGGTAAATATCAAGGGATGGATCGTTTTGAATGCCGTAAACAAATTGTAGAAGATTTAAAGGCAGCAGGAGTTCTGATTAAAATCGAACCGCATACGCACTCTGTAGGCCACTCGGAACGCTCTGGTGCCGTTGTAGAACCGTATCTTTCTAAACAATGGTTTGTAAAAATGCAACCGTTGGCAGACGCTGCGCTAAAACTACAAGAGGATGAAGAAAGTAAAGTAAACTTTGTTCCTTCTCGTTTTGAAAATACGTACTCTCGTTGGATGGAAAATATCCGTGACTGGTGTATTTCACGTCAACTATGGTGGGGACACCAAATCCCAGCTTGGTATCATAACGAAACAGGGGAAGTTTATGTAGGTAAAGAAGCACCGAAAGATGCAGAAAATTGGACGCGAGATGAAGACGTATTAGATACTTGGTTCTCTTCTGCCTTATGGCCATTCTCTACGATGGGCTGGCCTGATGAAAATAATGAGCTTTATAAACGTTACTACCCAACAAGTACATTAGTAACGGGCTATGATATTATTTTCTTCTGGGTTTCTCGAATGATTTTCCAAGGAAAAGAATTTACTGGCGAACGTCCATTTAAAGATGTATTAATTCATGGTTTAGTTCGTGATGGTGAAGGACGTAAAATGAGTAAATCCCTTGGCAACGGTGTTGATCCAATGGAAGTAATCGCCCAATATGGTGCCGACTCCTTACGTTATTTCTTAGCAACCGGTTCATCTCCTGGCCAAGATTTACGTTATACAACAGAAAAAGTAGAATCGATTTGGAACTTTGCCAATAAAATTTGGAACGCTTCCCGATTTGCATTAATGAACATGGACGGCATGAAATATGAAGAAATCGATTTAACGGGTCATTTAAATGTTGCGGATAAATGGATTTTAACTCGTTTAAACGAAACGATTGAACGGGTAACGGACTTAGCAGATCGTTATGAATTCGGTGAAGTTGGCCGAGAATTATACAACTTCATTTGGGATGATTTCTGTTCATGGTATATCGAAATGGCAAAACTTCCTCTTTATGGAGAAGATGAAGCGGCGAAGAAAACAACTCGTTCAGTTCTTGCTTACGTTCTTGATCAAACGATGCGTTTATTACATCCGTTTATGCCTTTCATTACAGAAGAAATTTGGCAGCATCTTCCACATGAAGGAGAATCTATTACAGTTGCTGCATGGCCAACGGTAAAAGAACAATTCAACTTTGCACAAGATGCAGAAAGTATGAAACTTTTAACAGATATTATTCGCTCTGTTCGTAATGTTCGTGCAGAAGTAAATACGCCTATGAGTAAAAAAGTACCATTATTTATTTCTGCCAAAGATAATGAAACGGCGAAAGTGTTAGAAGAAAACAAAGCATACATTGAAAAATTCTGTAATCCAGAAAATTTATCAATCGGTGTTGCAATGGAAGCACCAGCTCAATCCATGACAGCTGTTGTATCAGGAGCTGAAATTTATTTACCGCTTGCTGGTTTAATTAACTTAGAAGAAGAAATTGCCCGCTTAGAAAAAGAACTAGAAAAATGGGCAAAAGAAGTGAAATTAGTTTCTGGTAAACTTTCAAATGAAAAATTTGTTTCAAAAGCTCCAGAAGCATTAGTTGCAAAAGAACGGGAAAAACTAGCGGATTATCAAGAAAAACATGAAGCAGTTGAAAAACGTTTAGCAGAATTAAAAAATATGTAATATGATAAAAGATGTCCTAGTTTAACTAGGGCATTTTTTCTTTTACAATTATCTTATGTTAAGAATCTATTTGGTTGTTTAATGATGAATCGAGGAGAAGAAAAGATGTTTCACTCAATGGAAGAATGTACAAATTTCATCTTTACATTAAAAGCAAGTACATATAAAGGAAAACCGCTAGAAGCGGTTCGAAAAATATTACATCTATTAGGGAATCCCGAAGAAAAGGTGAAATTTATTCATTTTGCTGGTTCGAATGGGAAAGGCTCTACATTAAATGCAACCCGCGCTATTTTAATGGAACATGGGTTGCGTGTAGGTGCTTTTATATCACCGCATTTAGAACGGGTTAATGAACGGATTACAATTAATCATCACCAAATTTCCGATGATGCATTTTTGCAATATGCAAATCAAGTGGTTAAAATCATTCGAACGAATTTGGATGGACAGTATCCAAGCTTTTTTGAAGTAATGACAGTCATTGCTTTAATGCATTTTGCAAATGAGCAAGTCGACGTAGCCTTAATCGAAACGGGCATTGGAGGACGGATTGATTCAACAAATGTTATCACACCAGAAGTTTCGGTTATTACAACGATTTCTTTAGAGCATACCGAAATATTGGGGGACACGATTGAAAAAATTGCTTTTGAAAAAGCAGGAATTATTAAATTTGAAAAACCTGCCGTTGTGGGTGTGAAACAGATAGAAGCGAAAGAAGTTATGAAACAACAGGGGGCGGAATGTAATGCACCACTGTATTTTTTAAATGATGATATTGTTATAACAAATGAAAAAATTGGGAGACTTCAACAGTTTGACTATCGTTTTCAACAAAATGTTTTTCAATCAATTCCTTTAGCAATGCAAGGAGCCCATCAAATCGATAATGCGGCTTTGGCTATTACAGCCTCATTACTTTTTGATCAGGATATTAAGGAACATACTATTCAACAAGCTTTACGAAATGCACGTTGGGAAGGAAGATTCGAACTAATTCGTGACGGTATCATTATCGACGGTGCCCACAATTCGGAAGGAACAGCCGCTTTAATTGAGACATTAAAAAAAGCGTATCCAAACCAAAAATATAAATTCATCTATGCTGCATTACAAGATAAAGATCATGAAATGAGTATTCAAATGATGGATCAAATTGCTACGTCAATGAGTTTTACAGAAATCAATTTACCCCGTGCAGCGAAAGCGCAGAACCTTGCAACCCAATCCACCCATTCAACGGTTCGCGTCAATGAAAATTGGAAGCAATTAATCGAGGATGAGCTAACAGAGAAACAAGAAAATGAACTTTTAATTATTACAGGATCTTTGTACTTTATTGGGGAAGTTCGAAAATATTTAGTAGAGAAGGAAGAGAACAATCATGATTCCTAAGTTAGATGACTATAAGCGGAAATGGAACGTAGAGAGTGATCTATCAATCAAACCGGGATTAGAAGCAATCAAAGCCGCTTTAAAAGTGCTTCAGAATCCACAAGAACGATTACAAGTCGTACATCTAGCCGGAACTAACGGGAAAGGATCCACTTTAACCTTTATTGAGCATATTGCGAAAAAACATGGACTAACCGTTGGGAAATTTATGTCTCCTTGTATTGTAGATGTTCACGATCAAATTCAAATCAATGGGGAATCGATTTCTCAAAAAGAGATGGATGAAATTTTTCAACAGTTAGAACAATCGGGTTTAAGTGGTAAATTAACCGATTTTGAACTTTTAACTTGTATCGCCTTTCTTTATTTTGCGAAGAAAAAGGTAGACCTTGTTTTACTTGAAACGGGGATGGGAGGGAGAGAAGATAGTACGAATGTAGTTACACCGATTCTTTCAATTATCACAAGTATTGCATTTGACCATACAAAGTTTCTCGGACCTACAATCCAGAGCATAGCAAAGCATAAGGCAGGGATTATTAAACAAAATCGTCCAGTTATTATAGGAAGGCTTCCGGAAGAAGCGTTAATCATAGTTAAAAATGAAGCCGAAAGTAAATCGGCTCCTGTTTTAGCTCTAGGTGAACATATCGATGTAATAACTGCTGAAACAGAGGATGTTTATCGCCATAATGTAAAAGGGATGGAAATTCCTCATCTTACTCGGTTATTACCTGGGAAACATCAAGCCGAGAATATGGCTTTAGCTATCACCGCTTTTCTTGAAATTGCTCAGCATCTTCAAGTTCCATTTGAAATCGAAAAAATTCACCAAGGTGTAAAAAGTGCCCAATTACCGGGAAGGTTTGAGGAAGCATTGCCAAATGTTTATTTTGATGGTGCCCACAACCCTGCCAGTGCGAAAGCTTTAGCTAAAACGATACAAACTCAATTTCCAAATGAACCAATTCGATTCGTAATTGGCATGTTAGCCGATAAAGATGTCGATTCTGTCCTTCGATTACTTGAACAAGTAAGTGGAGAATTTTATTTTGTAGACTTTCCCAATGAGCGCGCAATGAAGGCAAAAGAATTATATACACGAAGTAATGCTACAAAAAAAGCCATTTTATCCGATCCGTTCTCTTTTATACAAAATGCGGCAAATGAGCCAATTAAAACTTTTGTAACGGGATCGCTATATTTATTAGGTATCATTAGAGAAAAGTTAATGAGATAACTGCGTATGAAAATATAAAAAAAGTTAATATTGGTTGTAAGTAATGCGGAAATATATCGAATTTTGGTAGTTTTTGCGAAATATTTTTTTAGCGAGGCGTCAAAAGTCTCGCTTTTTTTCATTGTTGATTTGTTACCGTTACAATGAGGTGATGCGAATGAAATTTCCAAAAGTTATAGGAAAAAGAGAACTAATGCATGCAGCAATTATAGGATCTGTCGCTGGGCTAGCGGGAGTGATATTTTTTATCATTCTACTTAATTCAATGAACTCATCGACTGAACAAGCAAGTAACGGAGAAGAGGAAAAGGTTCCTGTTCAAGCATCGGAAGAAACAAAAGATGATAATTTATCTGTGGAATTCTTCGCAAACCAATTCGGGGTGTTTAAAAGTCAAGAAGCGGCAACAGAATTTATGTCTCAACACGCTTCTTTAAATACAAGTGCTATTGTAGAAGTGGATGGTAATTATTATGTATGGTCTTCTATTACCCCTGTAAAAGAAGAACTAATTTTATCCGAAAACCCAACCTCCTTTGCTAAGACGTTTCAATTTTCAGGTGCTGCATGTACCGAACCAACTTTGCAAAATTTACCTACTTATTTAAAAAGTAATGACCCTTCAAAATTTTATTTTGAAGAGGGAAAAGTTCCCGATAATATTCCACAAGATTGGCAATCAATCACTTCAGCATTATCAAGCTTTTCACAGGATTTAGGCAATGCACGATTACATTTAATTGCCCATTATTTTAGTAAAAATGATTGTATGAAAATTGAATTTTAAACGAAATGCTCGAGGAAAAAATACAATTTACAAATGAAACTTATTTTTCAAATCTCCAATCCTTCGCTATCATAGGGAGAGGAGGAATGGAAATGAATTTTAAAACAGATCACCAAATTGTGTTAGCATCAGCATCACCTAGAAGAAAAGAACTCTTTTCAACGTTAGGTGTTCCTTTCGACGTTGTAACGAGCAATGTCGAGGAAACGACTGTTCAAGCTGAAAACTTAAGAGATTATGTACGAGAAGTAGCGTTATTAAAAGCAAGAGACGTGGCCAAACGAGAAGCGGGTAAAACAATCATTGGAGCAGATACGATTGTTGCATTTGAAAATTCATTGCTGCATAAACCAAAAACAGAAGAGGAGGCCATCTCCCATTTATTAAAGTTATCAAATCGTCACCACCAAGTAATGACGGCTGTTGTCATTATTTCTCCAGATAGGAAAGAAGAAACGTTTGTGGAAGTAACGAACGTACACTTTAAAAATATACCGTTAGAATTAATTAAAGCTTACGTACAAACAGGTGACCCTTTTGACAAGGCAGGGGGATACGGTATCCAAACTGATGGAGTTTTATTTGTTGACCGTATTGAGGGAGATTATAACACGGTTGTAGGATTACCGATTGCAAGTTTATTTGAAAAACTAATTGCATTGGACATTATAAAGTTTTAAGGGAAGTGATAATTGAACGATGGTTGCCTCATTTCCAGAGCTAAAAATACGTGATGTGCATGTAGATGATCGGCCAAGGGAAAGGTTAATTCGACAAGGAGCTCAAAGTTTATCCAATCAAGAATTAATTGCTATTCTTTTACGGACCGGGACAAAAGAAGAATCTGTCTTAACATTAGCAAATCGAGTTTTAACTTATTTTGAAAAACTTCATGGCCTGAAATATGCCACGATAGAGGAAATAATGGCCATTAAAGGGATAGGTGAAGCGAAGGCTGTCCAACTTTTAGCAGCCATCGAGCTCGGTAGAAGGCTAGCTCAAAAACAAGTTGATTCTCGATTTACGATTCGTTCTCCACAAGATGCAGCCACCTATTTAATACCTGAAATGTCATCCCTTCAACAAGAACATTTCGTTGTCTTATTTTTAAATGTGAAAAATCAAGTTTTGCATAAGCAAACGATTTTTATCGGCAGTTTAAATTCGAGTATCGTACACCCTCGGGAAATTTTCCGAGAGGCGGTAAAACGTTCAGCTGCTTCTATCATTTGTGCCCATAATCATCCATCGGGCAATGCATCGCCAAGCCCTGAAGATATCGAAGTAACAAAACGTCTACAAGAAGCAGGTTATATTATTGGCATTGAATTGATAGACCATGTGATAATTGGTGACCATCAATTTATTAGTTTAAAGGAAAAAGGTTATATGTAATCATCCTAATAAATTTATTTATAAGGGTCGAATGTCCGTTTGAACGGATTTCGACTTTTATTTTGGGCAAAATAAGTTGAAATGAAATGATGTAACATTTCATTTACAGCGAGTTAACAAAAGTATGTTAAATAGCTGATTTTGATTAAAATTAATTCTTTAATATTTCATTTTCATATTGCAGAACCTATTTCGCTTTTTTTCGTCATTTATATGGAGTGCTTGTTACAAGAATGTAAAAACTTACATAATTATTTTATTTGTTTCATAGAGAGAATCGAAATAAAATGAAAAATGTCGATAAAAGTTGAATGAAGTTTGACAAATATGATAGAACAGTACAAGTGGCACTATAATTTTTCGAGTTTTTCCGCTATAATAATTCTTAGTTTATAAGCAACGATTATAGAATTGCTTACAGAGAAAGGGAGTACAAAATTGTTTGGATTAGGAAATAAAGATGTCGGGATCGATCTTGGCACAGCGAATACATTAGTTTTTATTAAAGGAAAAGGGATCGTTTTACGCGAACCTTCAGTAGTAGCAAAAAATACAAAGACAGGTGACATCGTAGCAGTAGGGAATGATGCGAAAAATATGATTGGACGTACACCTGGTTCTATAGTCGCAATTCGCCCGATGAAAGATGGGGTTATTGCTGATTTTGATATAACAACTGCAATGATTGAATATTATTTAAAACAGGCATTAAAAAATTCTGGTTCTAACTGGAAAAAACCAAATGTCATGATTTGTGTTCCTTATGGTATTACGTCCGTTGAACAACGCGCAGTTATAGATGCATCTAGACAAGCTGGTGCAAAAGAAGCTTTCACAATTGAGGAACCGTTTGCTGCTGCAATCGGAGCTGATTTACCGGTTTGGGATCCTACTGGATCGATGGTTGTTGATATTGGTGGCGGTACTACAGAAGTAGCGGTGATTTCTTTAGGTGGAATCGTAACAAGTGAATCGGTTCGAATCGGTGGTGACGCAATGGATCAATCGATCATTAGTTACATCCGTAAAACATATAACTTAACGATTGGTGAACGTACCGCTGAGAAAATTAAAATTGAAATTGGTACTGCTCGTGTCGATGATAGCAATGAAAAAATGGAAATCCGTGGACGTGATTTATTAACTGGATTACCTAAAACAATCGAAATTACTTCTGAAGAGATTTCAGATTCATTAAAAGAAGCCATCGCTACAATTATCGACGGCGTTAAAAAAACATTAGAACAAACACCTCCAGAGCTTTCTGCTGATGTAATGGAAAGAGGAATTGTGTTAACTGGTGGTGGAGCACTTCTTCGCAATTTAGATAGAGTTATTAGTGATGAAACGAATATGCCTGTATTTATTGCGGAAAACCCATTAGATTGTGTAGCAATCGGTACTGGTAAAGCATTAGAACATATCGATTTAGTTCGTTCACAACAGATGAAAGGGTAAGGAGGAATACCAATGCCACATTTTTTTTCAAACAAGAAATTAATATTGCTACTAGTTGGCATGATATTCCTTGTGGCATTGATTAGCTTCTCATTACGGGATCGACAAAACGCAAGCGTACCCGAACAATTTATTAAAGACACAGTTGGCTTTGCGCAATCTCTTGTTGCAAAGCCAACAAATTACATAACAGGGATTTTTAATGACATTAATTCTTTATTAAATACGTACGAAGAAAATAAGCGTTTAAAAATGCGTTTGGAAGATTTTGCTGTACTTCAGGCGGAAGTTAATACATTGCAATCTGAAAATGAATCGTTAAAAGAACTAGTAGGCAAAGAAGAGAGTTTAACAGATTTTAATCCGTTAAATGCAAGTGTAATTGCTCGAAACCCAGATCAATGGGAAGAGAAAATTATACTCAACAAAGGATCGTCTCATGGTGTACAATTAAATATGGCTGTTATGACAGCAAATGGATTGATTGGTAAAATTAGTTTAGTTACGCCGTTTACTTCTGAGGTAGAGTTACTTTATACGAATAATCCGAACTATCGGGTTTCTGCTATTGTTCAAGGAGAAAAATCGGATATTTTTGGTTTGATTGAAGGATATGACGCAGAGCGTAATGAATTAATATTAAAAAGAATTGATTCTAGCTTCAAAGTGAATGTTGGGGAACAGGTTGTCACTTCTGGATTAGGTGGCGTATTCCCGAAAGGTATTCCAATTGGAGAAATAACGGAAGTAACAACGGATGATTATGGTCTAACAAAACTTGCATATGTAAAACCAGCGGCAAACTTCTCTTTACTTGAGGATGTTGTTATTGCCCAAAGAACAGTTATTTCAGTTGACGGTTCTGATGGTGGAAATACAAATGCAGATCTAACGAATGAAACAAAAAGTAAAACTACTGACGAAGGTGAAGAATGATGGTAAGATTTTTAATTCCCTTCGTGGCAGTCGTTTTATTTTTGCTTGAACCAGAATTTGCGCTATTTTCTCCTATTGATTGGGGAGGCGAAACGGTTTACTTCGTACCACGTTTTGTCATCCTTTACTTAATTTTCATTTCTATCTATTATAGTCGTAAAAGAGCATGTTTATATGGTTTAATTTTTGGGCTCTTGTATGATGTGTTTTACATTGATATTATTGGATTATATTCCTTTTTATACCCGGTAGTTTGCTTTATCGCTGGTTCATCTGTGAAGTTTATTCATCAACACTTAAGCGTTACGACCATTTTATCGTTAATATTAGTTGCTATTATGGAAGTTGTTTTATATTATTTCTTTTATTTCATTCAATTTACTACGATTCCAGTAGGTGAATTTTTAAGTAACCGCCTACTTCCAACTATTATTGCTAACTTATTATTTTTAATTATGCTTGGTTGGGCATTTAAATATTTAATTAATGCGCGTGTGTTGCAGCGTGCCCAAGATAATTCATAAATTGATTTGGCGTGAGGTGTCGCTTTATTATGAAAAAACAGCTTGTCCATATTAAAGGGACAAAAGAAGGGTTAGTACTTCGGCTAGACGATCAGTGCGCCTACGCAGAACTAGTAGAGCAACTTAAACGTAAAGTTTCAGAAGGCGGAATTGATGGGAAGGTAGATGTTCAACTTCATTTAGGAAAACGTTACCTTTCAACTGCACAACAAGATGAACTTATCACAATTGTACAAGGCCCTGGTAATATGCATGTGTCGAAAGTGCATAGTGATGTTATAACAATTCAAGAAAAAATGGAAATAGAGCAAGCTAGTCAATGTGAAACATATATAGGAATCGTCCGCTCGGGCCAAATCTTAAATGCGATAGGTGATATCGTTGTCATAGGTGATGTCAATCCGAACGGAAAAATCGAAGCGGGTGGCAGTATTTATGTCCTAGGTAATTTAAGAGGAATTGCCCATGCAGGTTTAAAAGGAGATAAAGAAGCAATTATTGTTGCTTCACATTTTGAACCGACGCACGTGTTAATTGACGATAAAATTGAAATTATGTCAAACGAAAAGCCGTTTGTAAAAGAAAATGCGGAACAAATTTTTGCATATCTTAATAAAGATGGCCACATTTCTTATGAACGATTACAAGAAGTGAGAAATATAAGACCATTATTAAGTACGGTTAAAGGAGGAAGCTAATGTGGGTGAAGCAATCGTTATAACTTCAGGTAAAGGCGGGGTAGGTAAAACAACAACAACTGCCAATCTGGGAACTGCATTGGCTCTTCAAGGGAAAAAAGTATGTTTAATTGATACAGATATCGGTTTACGTAACTTAGACTTAGTATTAGGTTTAGATAATCGAATTATTTATGACTTAGTCGATGTCGTAGAAGGTCGCTGTAAAATACATCAAGCGTTAGTGAAGGACAAGCGAGTTGATGAGAAACTATTTTTATTACCTGCTGCTCAAACAACGGATAAAAATGCCGTTACACCGGAGCAAATGAAGAGTTTAGTTGATGAACTGAAACGTGAATATGATTACGTTTTAATTGACTGTCCTGCGGGTATTGAACAAGGATATAAAAATGCTGTAGCAGGTGCTGACCGTGCTATTGTTGTAACCACTCCAGAGATCTCAGCTGTTCGCGATGCCGATCGAATTATCGGTTTATTGGAACAGGAAGAGATTGAACCACCAAAATTAATTATTAATCGTATTCGAAGAGATTTAATGAAGAATGGGGATACGCTTGATATTAATGAAATTACAGCCCACTTATCCATTGATTTATTAGGGATTATCATCGATAGTGAAGATGTGATTAGTTCATCGAATCGTGGTGAACCAATTGTTATGGATCCAAACAACAAAGCTTCACTAGGATACCGTAATATTGCAAGGAGAATTTTAGGTGAATCGGTTCCGTTAATGGCACTTGAAGATCATACTAAAGGCATGTTTAAAAAATTAATCTCTATATTTTCAAAGTAGTCTAATAGAGAAAAGGTTATTGATTCAGACATCAATAACCTTTTATTTATTTATAAATAAACATTTCTAAAAGGTAATCTATAGGGAAACAATCCAGGTTCCTTATTATATGGGGAATTCGTATGTTTTCTATTTATCAATAGGACTTATTTTTTTGTTTGTGCCTCTCAAGGTCTCTATTTTATATAATTCGACTAAATTGGACAGTTTCTTTTTTCGTTCAAATTGAATCCTATTTTCATATTTTTCATATACTATGAAAAATGAGAATGGATGAGGTAGTGAACAAATTATGGAAATGGATTGCTGCTGTTCTTCTCTGCGTAGTTGTTTTAATAGGTAGTCAATTACATGAAAGAGGGCAAATTGCAGTAGACGTAAATAAAATTGTATACAGTTCGGAAGATTTAACCATTATGAGAAATTTTTTAAGAGAAGTATTTGGAAGTGAACCAGATACGACGATTACCGTTTCCTCGGATAAAGTAAATCAAGAATTATTATCCTTTGTTTCCGTCAAACCTTATGATAGTGGATATTTATTAACTTTCGAACAGCCCATTCCGATTCTCGCAATTGAAAATGGATTGGTTGTTTATACAGGGCATTCAAAAAATACTGGGAAAACAATATCAGTCTATTACGAAGACGACACGACGGTGACATATGGAAACGTGGATTCATTTTCTTTATTACCCTATACTTCCATTGAAAGAGGCAGCACGATTGCGAATAAAGAACCGGGAGATCTCTATATTAAAATAGAGGAAAATGGGAAAGTTTTAAATCTTGAGGAAACGTTAGAATGGATGAAAGAGCATACGCAATCATGATGCGTATGACAATTCATCCATTATTTTTACCGGTTCTTTTCAGTATGGTACTATACGGCAATGTCTCCTATTATGCACTTATTTTATCTTCTTTAATTATTCATGAAATTGGCCATATTTTGGCAGCTTTTCTTTGTAAAGTGAAAGTGGAACGTTGTGTCATTATGCCCTATGGCGGTGAAATTGAATTGCGAGGTGGTATGTCTATTTCGCCGCGTAAACAATTGATTATCGCCATAGGGGGACCTTTAGCTACGATTGGATGTATAGCTGTATCACCGCTTTTAGACCCGTTAGTAGCAGATCCGTTTTTAAAAATCCAATTGATTTTACTAGCGATTAATATTATTCCGATTTGGCCATTAGATGGAGGACGGATGATATTATCGCTAATTCTTATTTTTCATCCACGTATTCGCATCATTGAATATTATTTAACACTATCATTAATACTCATTACGATTTCGGTATTTATTACCTTCATTTTATTACCAAAAACTTTATTTTTATTAGGATTGAGTTTGTTTTTATTGCTTCAAATTATAAATGAATGGAGATATCGAAAATATCGTTTTGCCTTTGAGAAACATGTAATGAAAAGATTGACGTGAGAGTATTGTTGTGGTAGTATTTTTAATGTTATTGTTTGTAGCACCCGTGCTACAACCGCTCTGGAAAGGTTTTTTTAAGCATCGAAAGATCACCTTTCGTTACAGGCGAGTCTGAGTCTAAGAGGAGGTGCATTTTAATGTACGCAATTATCGAAACTGGTGGAAAACAAATCAAAGTAGAAGCTGGACAAGAAATCTATGTTGAAAAACTAGGTGTTCAAGCTGACGAAGTAGTAACATTTGATAAAGTTTTATTCGTAGGTGGAGAAACAGTGAAAGTTGGAGCTCCAACTGTTGCAGGTGCTACTGTTACAGCGAAAGTTGTAAAAGAAGGACGCGCAAAAAAAATTACTGTATTCAAATACAAAGCGAAGAAAAACTACCGTCGTAAACAAGGTCATCGTCAACCTTACACTAAATTAGTTGTTGAATCAATCAACGCTTAATAAATCGAGGTGAATGGAATGATTACTGTTACGATTCATCACGATGAAAATAGACATGTTTCTGCATATGAATTCTCAGGTCATGCTGAGTATGATCAAACAGGGAAAGATTTAGTATGTGCGGCTGCATCTACAATTGCCATTGGCACTGTAAATGCTATTTACGCTTTATTACAAATCGAGCCGAAAATTGATCAAGCAACAGAAGGCGGTGGCTACCTTCGTGTAGATCTTCCTACTGATATAGACGGAGAAGTCGATGCAAAATTACAACTTATTGTCCAAGTAATGACTGCTCAAGTTTACTCGATGGTACAAAACTATGGACAATATATCCAAATTAACTACAACCAAGTAGCCTAGTAGGAGGTGGAACGAAATGAAATTGTTACTATCTTTAGACCTTCAATTTTTCGCTTCGAAAAAAGGGGTAGGTTCTACAAAGAACGGACGTGACTCTGAAGCAAAACGCCTTGGTGCGAAACGTGCTGATGGTCAATTCGTAACTGGTGGTTCAATTCTTTACCGTCAACGCGGTACAAAAATTTACCCTGGTACAAACGTAGGCCGTGGTGGAGATGACACACTTTTCGCTAAAGTTGATGGCGTTGTTAAATTCGAACGTTTAGGCCGCGACAAGAAAAAAGTAAGTGTTTACCCAGTAGCTCAAGAAGCTTAATTCCATATTTAAATGAAAGGACTGCTAGACAGCAGTCCTTTTTCATGTGTTAAGGGTATAATTTTATGTTTGAAAATACCGGAATGGACTATATCTGTTAGCTTTTACTAATGGATAACTGAAATTTTCTTATAGTATTCTTACAGAATTAGGGGAAAGAAGGGAAAAATGTCGGGAAACTTGTTATACTAAAAAAGAAATTAGTAGCATTTTTTCTATCATGTGGAGGTTCAAAATGAAAACTCTATCCCTTTCAGTTAATGAAGTATTAAGATTTGCAAATCATGATTATATGAATCAACTACAACTGATCAAAATGAACTTAGATTTGGGCAGAGTAGAAGAAGCAAAAAAAATTATAGAGCAAATTTCTGAACAATGTAAAACCCTTTCAAATATCAATAAGCTAAAATTACCAAAGACAGTGGAATGGTTACAAACGATACAATGGCGCTATCCAGCATTTCAAGTGACATTAAAAAGTAATGTAACAAGTCCGGTTGATATGAAAAAAGATGAACAAATTGTAGAATACTTAGAAAAGACAGTTATTCATGTTTATGATAACTTGGATCCATTTACGGAACATGAGCTAACGATTCAAATTGAATCAAATGAATCAGCATTCCATTTAACTTTCGATTTAATCGGAAAATGGGATACCCATTTGTTCGAACATGAAGTAACGCATTTAAACGTTCAAACATATGAACAAACTACAAGACAATGGAAATATGCTTTGAATATAGAACAGGAGTGAAAGCAATGTTTGTCGATCACGTAAAGATTTATGTGAAAGGTGGAGACGGCGGAGATGGTATGGTCGCCTTTCGCCGTGAAAAATTTGTACCAAATGGTGGACCTGCTGGAGGAGACGGCGGTAATGGTGGTAATGTTGTCTTTGAAGTAGAAGAAGGTTTACGAACTTTAATGGATTTCCGTTATAAACGTCATTTCAAAGCGAACCGTGGTGAACATGGGATGAGTAAAGGAATGCATGGAAAAAACTCCGAAGATTTAGTAATAAAAGTTCCTCCTGGTACAGTTGTGATGAATGAGGAAACAGGTGCTGTAATTGCTGACTTAGTCGAGCATGGTCAAAGAGCTGTGATTGCTAGAGGTGGTCGAGGTGGTCGAGGTAATAGCCGTTTTGCTACACCAGCAAATCCAGCTCCAGAACTTGCAGAAAAAGGGGAGCCAGGGCAAGAATTAAATGTTATATTAGAATTAAAAGTATTAGCAGATGTGGGATTAGTTGGATTCCCAAGTGTTGGAAAATCAACTTTACTATCTGTCGTCTCAGCTGCAAAGCCTAAAATTGGGGCTTATCATTTTACAACGATTGTTCCAAATTTAGGGATGGTCGAAACGGAAGATGGTAGAAGTTTTGCAATGGCTGATTTACCTGGGTTAATCGAAGGTGCACACCAAGGTGTAGGATTAGGGATGCAATTTTTACGTCATATTGAAAGAACTCGAGTCATTGTCCATGTTATTGATATGTCAGGTATGGAGGGTCGTGACCCTTATGAAGACTATGTGACAATTAATGAAGAATTAAAACAATACAATTTACGTCTTACTGAAAGACCGCAAATTGTTGTTGCCAATAAAATGGATATGCCTGATGCAGAAGAAAATTTAAAAGAATTTAAAGAAAAAGTAGGGGATTCCGTTAAAGTCTTCCCTGTTTCCGCTATTTCTCGTCAAGGATTAAAACCTGTATTATTTGAAATCGCTGATTTACTTGAAGTAACACCTCATTTTGAGTTACACGATGTGGTGGAAGAAGATAGTGATGCATCTGTTCTATACAAACACGAGAAAAAAGGTGAAGATTTCGATATTACTCGTGATGACGATGGTGCTTATGTATTGTCCGGCTACTCCATTGAACGTTTATTCAAGATGACGGATTTCAGTCGAGAAGACGGTGTACGTCGTTTTGCACGACAGTTACGTGGAATGGGCGTTGACGACGCTTTACGCGAACGTGGGGCAAAAGACGGGGATATCGTTCGATTGTTAGAATTTGAATTTGAGTTCGTAGAGTAAAAGTTGCTTAATGTATATTGGGAAGATGTTGGAGGGAGAGTATGAAAAACGTTGCGAATCAACGATATTATTTAGTACGTGAAGACGTATTAACGGATGCGATGCAAAAGACATTGGAAGCAAAGCATCTTTTACAAAGTGGTGCAGTGTCTTCGATCTGGGATGCAGTAAAAGAAGTGGATTTATCTCGGAGCGCATTTTATAAATATCGAGATGCCGTTTTTCCTTTTCACTCCATTGTTCGAGAACGAATTTTAACAATTTTTATTCAATTACAAGATGAAAAGGGTACACTTGCTAAACTATTAGAAATCATTTCTACAGCCCATTGTAATATTTTAACAATCCATCAAACGATTCCAATTCAAGGACGTGCCAATGTAACATTATCTTTGGATGTTACTAGTATGGAGATAGAGCTGGATGATTTGTTACAACAATTGAAAAAGTTAGAGTTTGTTGAATCTGCAGAAGTAATAAGCTCTGGAGCACTTTAACAACTATTTAAAAGAGAGTAAGAGATTCTTCGATTGCTCTCTCTTTTTTACATTGAATTGAAAGAAAAATTACACTAGTTAGAAAACGGTGGAGGGATTAAAGTGAAAAAGGAAGAGTCAAATCAAATAGCATATTTAGGACCAGAGGCATCTTTTACATATTTAGCTTCAAAAAGTTTATTTCCCAATGAGTCATTAATACCTTTTACAACGATTCCCGAATGTATTGAAGCGGTATCAAGCGGAAAAGTCGATTTGGCAGTCGTTCCGTTAGAAAATACAATAGAGGGGACAGTACCACTGACGATTGATTATTTATATCACGAGGCAGAGTTATTTATTGTGGCAGAAGTGTTGACAAAAATCCAACAACATTTAATGGTTCATAAAGCCCAAAAAGATAAGTGGCAACACATTGAAGAAATTTATTCCCACCCCCATGCGCTAGCCCAATGCCATAAATATTTATTTTATCGTTTTAGTAAAGTACCATTACACCAATTTTCATCTACTTCAGCTGCAGCCAAATTAGTTGCTGAAAACCCAGATCGTTGTATCGCGGCGGTAGGAAACACTTCTTCTGCTGAAAAATATAATTTAGAAATTGTAGAAAAAAATATCCATGACTTTCATTTTAATCATACCCGTTTTGTCGTATTGTCGAAAAAAAATATACGGATTCAAAAGGGGAAAGCGGAAGGAAAAGCGAAAACAACGGTGATGCTCACTTTACCTGAAAATGTATCAGGTGCACTCCATCAAGTCCTTTCTGTCTATGCTTGGCGCAAACTGGACTTAAGTAAAATTGAATCGAGACCATTAAAAACAGGTTTAGGAGACTATTTCTTTATCATAGATATATTGGCCGATGAAAATGAGGCGATGATGAAGGGCGCCTTTGAGGAATTAAAAGCACTTGGTTGTACTGTGAAATCTCTCGGCACATATGATACTTATTTAACACCAGAGTAAAGTAGGCGATTAAATGAACATTATATTGTTTGATGGGGAATGTCATTTTTGTGATGCAACAGTCCAATTTATTATAAAAAGAGATCGACAAAAGCATTTTAAATTTGCATCGATTCAAAGTGAAGTTGGCCAAACTTTAATGAAAAAGTTTCGAATTCCAAAATCAATTGATAGTGTCATTTATATTGAAGACAGTAACTGTTATATAAAATCGACGGCCGTTTTGCGAATCAGTCGTAAACTAGATGGTTGTTGGAAAGGTTGTTATCTATTTAAGGTAATACCTACTCCAATTCGAGATTGGGTTTATGATGTAATAGCAAAAAACCGTCATAGATTTATCAAAAATAATCATTGCATCATTCCAAAGCGGGATGATTTAGACCGTTTTATATAGGATGTTTTTAATTTCAAAAAATGGGCCACTCGAGGAGAGGGCCCATTCTTTATTAACCTTCAATTAAATAGCCCTTTTCTCTTAACTTTTGTTCTACAAGATCTAATTGTTCTTCAGAAGATGCAGAAAGGACATGTAAATGGGTACCGTTTGTCAGTACGGATAAATAATTTGCTTTTGTTTCGTTGACTCGTTTTATAAAACTATTCACATCATGTCGATTCGATAACATCATGGATGCGGTAATTTCACCATAAACAGGATGTTCAACAATAACACTTTTTAACGTCACACCACAATCGACAATTGTTAGCATTTCGTCTTCTGCCTGCTCGGCTGTATGTAAACAAACAATTTTTCTTTCATAAATTTCGTTATGATCTTCCCGCGCTATATAAAGGTATCCTTGACTTGTAGCAATGATCGGTTCATTACGTGCTTTTAATAAATTCATATCATTAACAATGACTTGTCTTGATACATTCGCATGTTTTGCCAAATCTGTTCCTGTTATTGGGTTTTGTGTACTTTTTAATAAACGGAGCAGTGTATCTCGCCGTTCTTCTCCTAACATTTTTTTCATCTAGGCACCTCTTTCATTGGAAATTTCATGTATATACATTACTCCTTCATTCATAGTTTATCACGAGGAACAACACAAATCGTTTAATTTTTTTGTGTCCTTTTCGTTTGAATAACATATTATAAAACGAGAAAAGGAGGATGTTTGTGCGAATTCATATTGTTCAAAAAGGTGAGACATTATGGCGAATTGCCAAACAGTATGGGATTGGACTTGATGAGTTAAAACGTTTAAATGCGCATTTGGCTAATCCAGATTATATCGTTCCGGGAATGGAAATTATTTTACCGGATAATAGTTCAAATGCCAATACAAATGCAAATCCAAATAGAAGTGAATCTTCAAGAATGACAAAAGAACAACTAACAGCACCAATGACAAGAGAACAGCCACAGCAAACAGCACCAATGTCGAAGGAACAACAAACGGCGCCGATGACAAAGGAACAACAAACGGCACCGATGACAAAACCAAAACAAACGGCACCAATGACAAAACCAAAACAAACAGCACCGAAGGAAAAATTAACAAAAGAAAAACCGGTGGAAAAGGCTATACCTGCTCCTATTCCAATGCCGATGCCACAGTTAGATTTAACACCACAATTCCATTTTGATTTTGCACCACAATTACAATTCCAACAACAGCACCCACAAGCACAGCCAATGCCGCAAGCTCAACCGATTTTTATCGAAGTACCACAACAGCCAATGATGCAAGCCCAACCGATTTTTATTGAAGTACCCCAACAACCAATGCCACAGCCGAAAGTTGAAACAAAAGTAGAAAAAGAAGTGGAATATGTACCTGTTCCACAACCTCAAATAATTTATGTACCATATATGCCGCAATTCTACCATCATCCATGTGAATGTTATGAACAACCGTTTTATTTTGATCCGTGTGGTTGTCATGAACAACAATACTATCACAAACCATCACCATGCGGGTGTCAAGAACAGCAAGTACAACAGTATGACTGTGGATGTGGAGGAAGCCATCACAATGAAATAATGCCATATGGGCTACCGCATTTTGAACCGAACTATGATGTGGCCCCTTCGATGGATATTGCCCCAGCTATGGATGAACATTGCCATGATGAAGATGGTTTACCTGATTGGTTAAAGGATTCTTCTGAATTAAAAACGAAAGGTATTGAAGACAAACATCAAGTCCTTTCTGAACAATTCGAAGATTTTAACGAGAATTATCACGATGTAAATGATTATGATGATGATGTCTATACTGGTGAGTCGATGGATAATTCCTATTATCCACAAAATAATTATTATGGACATCAAATGTCCCATGTTATGCCTGCACATATGCAACAAATGATGCCTTATATGATGCAACAACCGATGATGTCGCAACCGATGATGCACCCGAATTGCCAAAGTAACCCTTATATGAATCCTTATTCATCTCATTACACACCTTGGAAATATTAACATGCAGATTAAGAACAATATATGGAAGCAAGAAACACCAAATGGAACATTATTTATAAAAAAATATGAGAACGTTTCGGTTGCTGATAAGGTAAAATCGATTCATAAACAACTCGATAAAATAAAGTTTCCATATGTTATTCCACTAGTGAAAAGTAAGGAAAGGGATTTAGTCATCCAACTTTGGCAAGATAATAGTTATAGTGCCGATTTCTCCAATGCAGATCAAAGAAAGCAAAGTTATAAAATATTAAAGGCATTACATGATACTGTGAATGTCATTGATTGGAAAAGTCAAGTCATACTCCCAAGACAGCACCTTTACCAAAAATGGAATGCGAGATATGAACGATTTTTAATAAATGAAAAAGAATTAGTTCCCTATCTACAGCACGCTTATTATGATATTACCCTTTTTGCAAGCAGGGTTTTAAAACAAATGCGAAGGAAAAGGCATAAAGTCAATGGGAAACTAACTTTGTTACATGGAGATGTCGTTCATCATAATTTTTTAATCTGTGAAGATAAGAATATGAAGCTAATCGATTTTGATTTAGCCGTAGTAGGCGATTCGGCGGAAGAAATGATATTATGGATGCATCGAGTTTTGCCTACTATGGACTATGATTTAAAAAAGTTGTTTAAGGAAATTCCATATCTTCATCAACTATGTCTACCGAAATTAAACTATTTACAGTACCCGAATGAGCTATTACGGGAATGGCTCTATGTACTGCAATTGGGAAATTATGAACGAGATGCTTTCTTAGACTATTTAATGCCATTTACGGAAAAAGCGTTAAGGCATTGGCCTGATTTAATAATAGAAACAGAAAAATTACAATCAAACTATCTATAAATGGTGAAAGTTTGATAAAATAGTTGAAAGTGAAAATAAATAAACAATTGGCCGTCTATTGAAAGACGGTCTTTCTTTGTTGATGATAAAGCCGAGAGTTCTTACCTAAAA
The DNA here is from genome assembly GCF_014836845.1 of Ureibacillus galli. Lineage (GTDB taxonomy): Bacteria > Bacillota > Bacilli > Bacillales_A > Planococcaceae > Ureibacillus > Ureibacillus galli. Next base: position 35,782 of record NZ_JACSQA010000011.1, on the reverse strand, counting down.
TAGAGGATCGTACTTACAACGGGCAAAAAGTTATCGTAGTATTTGTTCCGGTGAATACCGAACAGTATGCTATAATTTAAAGCAGTGAATGTGGGGGATGACAATGTATGACTATATAATTGGACAAATTAAGCGGGTAACACCTGAGTATGTGGTGTTAGAGCAACAAGGAATTGGGTGGCAAATTTTCACACCTAACCCGTTTGCCTTTCGCATGAAGGAAGAGTTGCAACAAATTTTTTTACATATGCATGTTCGAGAAGATGCCCATATGCTATTTGGATTTCGCTCGTTGGACGAACGAGAGTTATTTAGAAAGTTGATTCAAGTATCAGGGATTGGACCTAAAGGAGCATTAGCTATTTTAGCTAGTGGAAACCCATCTCAGGTTATCTCTGCCATTGAAATGGAAGATGAAGCTTTTCTCGTAAAATTCCCTGGAGTTGGGAAAAAAACAGCACGCCAAATGATTTTAGACTTAAAAGGTAAATTAGGATCGTTACTCGAACAAGTGGAACTACCAAGTGCAGAAGATGAATTGCCATTATTCGGTGTGCATCCAAATAAAAAAGAACTAGAAGAAGCAATGTTAGCGTTACTAGCCCTTGGATATTCGGATAAAGAATTAGCAAAGATCAAACCGAATTTAGAAGAAAATGAACAGTTAACGACAACAGAAGCTTACATGAAACAAGCTTTACAACTATTGCTTAAAGGAAAGTAAGGGGGGAGTGATTTATGTCCGATCGAATCATTTCAAGTGAGGCAAATCAATATGATGAGCAATTTGAGATGTCACTGAGACCTCAAAAACTTTCTCAATATATTGGCCAGCATAAAGTAAAAGAAAACTTGAATATTTTCATCGAAGCGGCAAAGCTCCGACAAGAAAGCCTAGACCATGTATTATTATATGGGCCACCTGGGTTAGGGAAGACTACATTAGCTTCAATCATTTCCAATGAAATGGATGTCAATATTCGCTTAACAAGTGGCCCTGCGATTGAACGACCAGGAGATTTGGCAGCTATCGTTAGCTCCCTTCAACCTGGGGATGTTTTATTTATCGATGAGATTCATCGTTTACCTCGTGCTATTGAGGAAGTATTATATCCGGCAATGGAAGACTTTTGTTTAGATATTGTTGTAGGCAAAGGGCCAGAAGCGCGCTCCATCCGTTTGGATTTGCCTCCCTTTACATTAGTCGGTGCTACGACAAGAGCAGGTGCATTGTCAGCACCATTGCGAGATCGATTTGGGGTTTTATTAAGATTAGAGTATTATGATGAGGAAGCTTTAGAAGAAATCGTATTACGTAGCAGTGAATTGTTTCAAGTCGAAATTGAACGACTTGCTGCCCGGGAAGTTGCTCGCCGTTCAAGGGGAACACCTCGAATTGCTAACCGTTTATTGAAAAGGGTTCGAGATTATGCCCAAGTCATTGGAGACGGTACAATTTCCCTTGCCATTGCAAATCAGGCCCTTGAATTATTACAAGTCGATTCAAGAGGACTTGACCATATAGACCATAAACTAATAATAAGTATGATTGAACGATTCAAAGGAGGACCCGTAGGGCTCGATACGTTAGCTGCTTCCATAGGGGAAGAACGTTTAACAATTGAAGATGTATATGAGCCATTTTTAATGCAAATCGGGTTCATTCAACGTACACCACGGGGAAGAGTGGCAAGTCAACTAGCCTATGAACATTTTGGTTATACTTATCCTGAACAAAACTAATGAAAGAAGATGTAAAAATGAAAGTTGAAGATTTTGATTTCTATTTACCAGAAGAACTAATTGCTCAAACACCATTAGAGGATCGTACTGCTAGTCGTTTAATGATAGTGGATCGGAAAACAGGTGAAGTGGAGCATAGTCAATTTAAATATATAGTAGATGAACTACAAAAAGGTGACTGTCTTGTTCTAAATAATACACGTGTTATGCCTGCGAGACTTTTCGGGGAAAAGAAAGATACTGGTGCTCACATCGAAGTGTTACTGCTAAAACAAGGAAACGATGATGAATGGGAAACCCTTGTTAAACCTGCGAAACGAGTGAAAGTAGGTACTGAAATATCCTTTGGGGACGGTTTGTTAAAAGCGACTTGTATCGGCGAATTAGAACACGGTGGAAGATTATTTAAGTTTAGCTATGATGGCATCTTTTACGAGATATTAGATCAGCTTGGAGAAATGCCACTGCCACCCTATATTCATGAAAAATTAGATGATCAAGAACGCTATCAAACAGTTTACTCGAAAGAGATTGGTTCTGCTGCTGCTCCAACGGCAGGATTACATTTTACAAACGAAATATTAGAACAAATCAAAGAAAAAGGTGTAGAAGTTGTGTTCATAACCCTACATGTTGGACTGGGAACTTTCCGCCCAGTAAGTGTCGATTCCATTGAAAACCATGATATGCATTCGGAATTTTATAGTGTATCGGAAGAAGCTGCAGAAATAATTAACCGCACAAAAGCCAATGGTGGAAAAGTAATTGCTGTAGGTACGACATCGACTCGTACATTAGAAACTGTCGCCCATAAAAATAACGGTGAAATTCGCGCGGAACAAGGTTGGACAAATATTTTCATTTATCCTGGCTTTGAATATAAGGCGATTGACGGATTAATTACAAACTTCCATTTACCAAAATCTACTTTAGTGATGTTAGTTAGTGCCCTTACGACTAGAGAAATTATATTAAATGCGTATAATAAAGCTGTAGAAGAAAAGTATCGATTCTTCAGTTTCGGAGACGCAATGTTTATTCGACCAGATCGATCACAAAGTTAATAACTAATATAAAACGAGTTTTTACTCATAAAGAAGAGAGGATTTTTTTCATCTATGACAAAACCAGCCGTAACATATGAATTAATAAAGACATGTAAGCAAACGGGTGCTAGACTTGGAATCGTTCATACACCCCATGGATCCTTTGAAACACCAGCCTTTATGCCAGTTGGGACACAAGCGACTGTTAAAACGATGTCTCCAGAAGAATTAAAAGAAATGGATGCAGGGATCATTTTATCGAATACGTATCATCTATGGCTTCGACCAGGAAATGATATTGTAAAAGAAGCGGGCGGCCTACATAAATTTATGAATTGGGATCGTCCGATTTTAACAGATTCTGGTGGTTTCCAAGTATTTTCGTTAAGTGAATTCCGTAAAATTGAGGAAGAAGGTGTCCATTTCCGCAATCATTTAAATGGAGACAAGCTTTTCTTAAGTCCAGAAAAGGCGATGGAAATTCAAAATGATTTAGGATCTGACATCATGATGGCCTTTGATGAATGTCCTCCTTATCCAGCATCCTACGAATATATGTTAAACTCCGTTGATCGTACAACACGTTGGGCAAAACGTTGCAAAGAGGCACATGCCCGTCCAGAAGATCAAGCATTATTTGGAATTGTACAAGGTGGGGAATACGAAGATTTACGTAAACGTTCGGCAGAGGCCCTTGTGGAATTGGATTTACCGGGTTATGCCATCGGTGGATTATCAGTTGGTGAACCAAAAGAAATTATGAACCGCATGTTGGAATATACAACTCCGCTACTACCTGATAACAAACCACGTTATTTAATGGGAGTAGGTTCTCCAGATTCTCTAATTGATGGAGCAATTCGCGGTGTTGATATGTTTGATTGTGTATTACCGACTCGTATTGCTCGTAATGGTACGTTAATGACTTCAGAAGGCCGTTTAGTAGTGAAAAATGCGAAGTATGCCCGAGATTTCAGTCCGATTGATCCAAATTGTGATTGCTATACTTGTAAAAACTATACACGGGCTTATGTACGCCATTTAATTCGTACGGAAGAAACATTTGGTATTCGTTTAACAACTTATCATAACTTACACTTCCTATTAAAATTAATGGAGCAAGTACGACAAGCGATTCGTGAAGATCGACTTGGGGATTTCCGTGAAGAATTTTTTGAGAAGTACGGATTTAATAAACCGGATGCAAAAAATTTCTAAAAATTGTAAGAGTAACGTCAATAATATGGCGATTTGAGAAAAATATGACTATTTGTAGAAAAATAATCGTTTCAAATCGCTTTTTATAACCATTTTATAATATACTTAAAATTGAGGTTTTGAAAGGAGGGTATATATGGAACAATTAGTAGGTTTATTACCAATACTTATTATGTTTGTAGCGATGTGGTTTATTTTAATCCGTCCAGCACAAAAAAGACAAAAAGCAACAGTACAAATGCAAAGTAATTTAAAACGTGGAGATCAAGTTGTAACAATCGGGGGACTTCATGGTGAAGTTGATGCTATAGAAGATACAGCGGTATATATCATCGTTGATGGAAAAACACGTTTAAAATTTGAGCGTCAAGCAATTGGTCGCATCATTACTCCATAATTATTTAAAGCTTACTAAATTGGACAAGTTCCAATTAGTAAGCTTTTTTCATTTCTCTAATTATAGAAATCATGAATAGTAACCCTTTTTTGTGCTCAAAATGTGGGAGAGGAGGGTGTGTGAAAATGGAAATGTATGGGGAAATTATTTTAAGGACCGTGTTTTTATATATTTTTATATTAATTGTTTTTCGTATGATGGGCAAAAGGGAAGTGGGCGAACTAAGTATTATGGACTTAGTCGTCTTTATTTTAATTGCTGAATGTGTTGCCTTTGCATTAGAAGATGTTGAAAAACCTGTTTTTCAAAACATATTACCCATTATCATTTTATTTTTAATTCAATATCTCAACTCACTCATCACATTAAAAAATAAAAACGTTCGTGATTTAATAGATGGAGATCCTTCCATTATTGTTGAAAAAGGGGTTATTAACCAAGAAGAGATGAAAAAACAACGTTACAATTTGGATGACCTATTTCAACAAATGCGTGAAGAAGGAGTTCCATCTGTACAAAGTATTGATTATGCATTTTTAGAACCATCGGGTAAATTATCAATTTTTTTAAAAAGTGAAGATCCACTTATTTTGCCTCTTATCGTCGACGGTTATATTGTGGAGAAACATTTAAAATTAATGAAAAAAGAACGTTCGTGGCTTCTATTAAAATTAAAGGAAGCCGGTTATGAAAAGATTGATGATATTTTTTATTGTTGTTATGAAAATGAGAAAATTCACGTTCAATTAAAGTCGACGGGAAATGATCGAACTTAAATATTTGAAATCACTAATTTTAATTTGATTTGTTAAAATTAAGAGCAATGTAAGGATAATTAATGTCAACGCACTATTTGTCCAAAAATCGAAGGAAGAATTTGATATTAGGAACGTTTGAACAAAACTTGTCAGCATAAAAATTCCATATGGAATTGCAAAGAATCTAAAACCTGCACTAATCATTTTATGTCCACGTAATGTTGCCATATGGAGGAACGATGTAATTAATACGCCAAACCCTATGGCAATAATAGCCCCAAATTCTCGAATAAAAGGCTGGGAGGCTAGTACAAACATAACAAATAACTTAGCTAGTCCGCCATAAATGGAGTTCATCATTGCAGGTCGTGCTTCATCTACAGCTTGTAAAATGGATTGAAGAGGACTTTGTATATAATAAAAATAAAAAATAGGTGCAAGTATTCTCATAAATCCACGATCTTCTTCAAGATGGAACAGTCGCATCGCTAGTTCATCCCCATGTATAAAGAAATAGGTAGCTGCATAACAGCCGATAAGGGATGATAAACGTAACGAAATACCAATTCGTTCATTTAATAAACTATAGTTACTCCTTGCAACAGCATCACTAACGGCTGGAATTAATACAATTGCAAGGGCATTTGGAATGAAAGATGGAAATAATAATAAAGGGATATGAACTCCTGAAATAACGCCGTATAATGTTGTAGCTCCAGCGGCAGTCAAACCAGAAACCGTTAACGCTTTTAAAAAGACAATCGGTTCTAAAAACCATGTAAACGTCCCAAAGAGTCGACTACCTGCCGAAGGAACGGCTATCCGTAATAGTGGTAATGCCGGATAGGCCTTTGATGATTCCATTCTCTTCGGCTTTTTTTTCTTTATCGTGTAGTGAATGTATAAATAAACTAAAGAGAACAATTCTCCGATTGCTGTTATTCCCATTGCATAAGTAGCAGTTAAGGCTGGATTTTCTGGCGTAACGAAAAATGGTAACAAGAAAGTAATGAGTGAAATTCGAATCACTTGCTCAAGCATTTGTGACCAAGCCGTTGCAGAAATGACGGCAATCCCTTGAAGATAACCTCTAAATAATCCTGAGAATACAACAATAGGTACAGCTCCGAGGGCAACGTATAATGTCATTTTCGTTCCATCATTATGTAAAAGCGTCCCTGCCAAATATGGTATAAACAAATAAAGTAACGGCGTGAATAAAATAATGGAAAGAATTGACCATCTTGTAGCGGTCGTCATGACGGATTTTAATTGACCATCTTTTCGTTTAGCATGAAGCTCCGCAACAACTTTTGCAACAGCTATCGGTATTCCTAACTGTAAAATGGAAATAAAGAATACAAAGGCAGGATAGGCGGTCATATATATCCCTACTGCTTCTTCTCCCGCAATCCGCATAAACTGCATTCTATATACAAATCCGAACATTTTAGACAAAAAAATAACAACGGTTAAAAACAATGTTCCTTTAACAAATGAACCCATTCATTCAATCCCTTCTCATTTCAAGAAATTTCAGATACAATATTTGTATGCTTAGTGGTCGTTAGTTAAAACTACTGGTTGGGGGGATTGTCATGATTCAGTTCGAACAGCTATATAAAAAGGTTTTACCAGTATTACAAAGCAAAATGGAAGAGATGAAGTATTATGAATATGATGGTATTTCTTCAGAGGATCTTTGGAATTTTTGTATTCAAAAAAAATGGCGAAAACAAAAAGTAGAAGATTTACGGGTATATGAAATTGTGGAAACGATTTATGCGATTAAACCTTCCGAAATTGTTAGTCATTTTCAAATTCAACAATTTCATTCTGCCAATTGGTTTAGTGATGTAAGTCAAGAAGAACTACAGGAATTATTAAAACCGAAAAGTACGAATGAAGGGTAGTAAACCTATAGTGTTGGTTTGACAGTTGGACAAAGGTGTCTCATAATATGTTTGTTACATAGACTTACTTGGCCAGTTGTAAAACTAAATAAAAAGAATTAATCATTTTGACAAAACGTAGTTGCGTTTTTTGTGTTTACGTTTATGTAAACACAAAATTGAGGAGGACTTGAAGATGAAGCAAAAAAGCCGTATTTTTACTTTTGTACTCGTTGTAGTTATATTATTAGCTGGAATAGGTACAACGGTACAAGGGATTTTAAAAGATGTAAAACTCGGCTTAGACTTACAAGGTGGGTTTGAGGTTTTATATGAAGTAGAACCGCTAAATGGTGGAAAAATTACACAAAGCGTCCTAACAGATACGACAACCGCTCTATCGAATCGTATTGACCAATTCGGTGTTAGTGAACCGAGCATTCAAGTTGAAGGAGATAATCGAATTCGTGTTCAACTAGCAGGGATTGATGACCAATCATCCGCGCGTGAATTGTTATCTACTACAGCTAATTTAACCTTCCGAGATGTTCATGACAATTTATTATTAGATGGTACGGATTTAAAAGAAGGCGGAGCAGCAGCTTCCTTTGATCAACAAAATCGTCCCATCGTTACTCTTACATTAAAAGATGCATCAAAGTTTGCAGATGTAACGAAAAAAATATCAGAAATGCCGTTGGGTGAAAACTTATTAGTTGTATGGATGGACTTTGAAGAAGGTGTCGATTCATATGAAAAAGAAGTACAGAAAGAAGATCCGAAATTTGTTTCTGCCGCTTCTGTAGACCAAGTTTTAAATACAACAGATGTTATGATCAGCGGTAATTTTACCGTTCAAGAGACAAAGGATTTAGCTAGTGTTTTAAATGCTGGGGCTTTACCGGTAAAATTAATTGAAAAATATTCAACATCCGTAGGCGCTCAATTTGGTGAAGAAGCATTAAAAAGTACTGTATTTGCGAGTATTGTAGGGGTAGTCTTAATCTTTATTTTCATGTTATTGTATTATCGATTACCAGGATTTGTTTCGATTATTACTCTAGTAGTCTTTACTTACTTAGTATTGCTTGTATTTAACGCCATCAATGCCGTTTTAACGTTACCTGGTATTGCCGCACTAGTACTTGGTATCGGGATGGCTGTGGATGCGAATATATTAACCGCGGAACGTATTAAGGAAGAACTTCGAGTAGGGAAGACGATTCAAGAGGCATATCAATTAGGCTCTAAACAATCGTTATCAGCTATTATTGATGCCCAGTTGACGACTTTACTTGCAGCTGTTGTATTATTCTACTTTGGTACAAGCTCAGTAAAAGGCTTTGCGACAACATTAATGATTACGATTGTTTTAAGTTTCGTAACTGCCGTTTGGTTATCTCGAATTTTAATTGGTTTACTTATTAAAAGTGGTTATTTCAACAGTCCATTCTTTTATGGGGTTCGTAAAAAGAAAATTCACGAAGAATCCGAAGGGTTATCTACACTGGACTTATCAACAAACTTTGATCGTTTCGACTTTGTTCATAATCGTAAAAAATTCTATAGTTTATCGATTGTTATTTTATTAGTTGGTGGCGTCATAATAAGTATATTCAGATTAGACTTAGGTATCGATTTTTCAAGTGGTACACGGGTAGAAATTATGGCGGATGAACAAATCAATCAAGAACAAATAAAAGATTATATAGATGAGATTGGTTTCCCTTCAGAAGATATCCTTATCTCTGGTGAAGAACAAAATACGGCTGTCATTACTTATAAAGATGATTTATCACAAAAAGAAATTTTAACTTACAAAGCTGAAGTATTAGATGATTATGGTCATGAGCCAAATGTAAGTACTGTGTCTCCGACAGTAGGACAAGAGCTTGTGAGAAATGCTATCTACGCCCTTGCTATTGCCGCATTAGGAATTATTATTTATGTTGCATTCCGATTCGAATGGCGTATGGGGGTAGGAGCAATCGCTTCCTTGCTACATGATGTATTCTTTATGGTTGCCATTTTCAGTGTGTTCCGTTTAGAAGTAGATATTACTTTTATCGCTGCCATTTTAACCATCGTTGGTTATTCGATTAACGATACAATCGTTACCTTTGACCGAATTCGTGAAAATGTTGATCGAAAAGGGGTTATCTCTACGAAGGAAGAATTGGCGGATATTATTAATAAGTCCCTTCGACAAACGATGGCCCGCTCAGTAAACACAGTATTAACGGTGATCATTGTTGTAGTGGCATTGTTAATCTTCGGCGCACCAGCAATTCAAAACTTCTCCATTGCGTTATTAATTGGATTAGTTACGGGGATGTATTCCTCCATCTGTATCGCTGCACAAATTTGGTATACGTTAAAATGTCGTCAAATGGACAAAAAAGGTGCAGTTGTTGAGAAAAAAGAGAAAAAACAATGGGGTTCAGACGAACCTGTTGTATAAGAAATAGATTAAACAAAGTGTAGATAAAGTCGTTTTTGACTTTGTCTACACTTTTTTTCATATCGTAAAGCAATTAAAATAAACGTTTTTTGCATAATTTCTCAATTTCTCTATTTTTAAAGATTAGTAGAAGCGTTCTATTTTCGGTATAATGAAAAATTGAGGATGTGACAAAATGATCGAATCAACGAAGAAATGGATTGTTGAACAACCGAATGAAGAAAACATTATTAAATTACAAAAAGAATTAAATATTTCATCCATCGTGGCGAAAATTTTAATTGCAAGAGGCTATACATCCGTTCAGGAGGCAAAATCCGTTTTGCAAATGGATGAAAGTCATTTACATAGTCCCTATTTATTAAACGGTATGAAAGAAGCTGTAGAACGTATTGAGGCGGCTTTAAATAATGGTGAGAAAATATTAATCTATGGCGATTATGATGCCGATGGGATTACGAGTACGACTGTTATGATGAATGTTTTGTTGGATTTAGGTGCGGATGTGGACTTTTGTATTCCAAATCGCTTTGACCATGGTTATGGTCCAAATGAACAACTTTTCCGTAAGGCTTTTGAGAACGGTGTACAATTAATTATTACTGTCGATAACGGTATTAGTGGAATAGAACCAATTCGAATAGCAAAAGAACTTGGAATGGACGTCATCGTTACAGATCACCATGAAGCAGGAGAAATATTGCCACCAGCGGATATCATTATTCACCCCCGTGTACCTGAAGGACATTATCCTTTTGGAGAATTGGCAGGGGTAGGGGTTGCCTTTAAATTAGCCCATGCCCTTTATGGGGAAGTTCCAGAACATTTATATGAATATGTAGCAATTGGAACCGTGGCGGATTTAGTTCCTCTAGTTGGGGAAAATCGCTATATTGTCCAGCAAGGTATAAAGCATTTACGAACATCTTACAATCCATGGGTACGTGCCCTATGCGAAGTGACAAGTGTAAAACAGCATGAAATTGATGAAGATACAATTGGATTTTATTTCGGTCCTCGTCTAAATGCTATTGGACGATTAGGAGATGCTGATCCAGGCGTAACATTTCTAATGAGCGAAAATGATTTGGAAGCAGCAGAAGGGGCAAAACTTTTAAATAAAAAAAATGTGGAGCGAAAAGAAATTGTCCAATCTATTACAGAGGAAGCAATCAATATGATTGAACAGAATCCAAACATTTCGAATTCTTTAGTCCTTGTCGTAGCTAAAGAAGGGTGGAATCCTGGCGTCATTGGAATTGTTGCTTCCCGACTAGTGGAAAAATATTATCGCCCAACAATCGTCTTATCATTGGATCCTTTGAAAGGGACAGCGAAAGGTTCTGGTCGAAGTATCGAAGGTTTTCACTTATACCAAGAGTTAGCGAAAAATCGTGAAATCTTACCTCATTTCGGTGGACATCCAATGGCGGCGGGTATGACCTTTGCTCTTGAACATGTCGATGAACTGCGTCAACGGCTTCATAAACAAGCTGAAGAAGTTTTGACAGACGAAATGTTAACACCGAAATTAATGATTGATGTACCGGTTGAACTTAGCGAAGTAACGGTAGAAGCCATTGAAGAAATCAAAAAGCTGGGCCCTTTTGGAACAGGTTTTGCCAAACCGGTCTATGCACTACAAAATGTACAAGTACGAACAATGAAAAAAATTGGTTCGGGCGAAAATCATTTAAAAATGGAGCTAGAGGATGCATACGGTACAATTGATGCTATAGGCTTTAGTAAAGGGTACTTATATGATGAAATCACTTATGGTGTTCATTTATCTTTCGTTGGAGATTTACAAATTAATGAATGGCAAGGGAAGAAAAAGCCTCAATTTATGATTTCAGATGTTCAAACAAAGGAATGGCAGCTGTTTGATTACCGTGGGAAAGGCCAAGCACAAAAATGGATTCATGCCCTTCCACAACAAAATTGTGCGTTTATTGCCTTCGATCAAAAAACGGTTGAACATTTCAAAGGAGATATAGGGAACAACGATATTTCTTTAATGTCAGATTCATCGAAATTAAAGATTAGTTCATCGAATGTGGTTTTATTAGATTTACCACCGAGTATCATTGTACTTGAGGAATTCATTCAACAAGTGCAACCAAAAAGAATTTATGCAGTTTTCTATACTCCGGAATCAAAATTTTTTAATGGCATGCCGACTCGCGAACAATTTGGTTGGTTTTACTCCTTCTTGAAAAAGCGTCCAGGATTTAATTTGTCCGTTCATTTGGAACAGTTATCCCAACATATTGGATTAAATATAGAAGTAATAAAATTTATGACAAACGTGTTTTTTGAGCTAGGTTTTGTTACAATAGAAAATGGTCTGACGACTGTAAATATTCATGCAACAAAGCGTTCTCTTTCTGAAGCGGCAAGTTATAAAAAAAGAGTGGAACAAATTGAAATAGAACAGAAGCTTTTGTATGCACCATATTTAGAATTAAAACAATGGTTTAATGAACGAATGAAGGAATATCTCTATTCCTAAGGAGGACAAATTAATAATGGATTTAAAGCAATATGTAACAACTGTCGAAAACTGGCCGAAAGAAGGCATTAGTTTTAAAGATATTACAACTATCATGGATAATGGGCCAGCATTTAAATATGCTGCAGATAAAATCGTTGAATTCGCCAAAGAAGTAGGGGCAGAAGTAATTGTTGGACCCGAAGCGCGCGGATTTATCATCGGTTGCCCGGTTGCCTATGCTCTAGAAATCGGATTTGCACCGGTACGTAAAGAAGGAAAACTTCCTCGTGAAGTTGTACGTGTTGAATACGGTTTAGAATATGGACAAGACGTTTTAACAATGCATCAAGATGCGATTAAACCTGGGCAAAAAGCATTAATTGTTGACGATTTATTAGCTACGGGCGGTACTGTAGATGCAACGATTCAATTAATTGAAAAATTAGGTGGCGTTGTAGCAGGTTGTGCATTTATTATTGAGTTAAAAGACTTAAATGGTCGTGACAAAATTGGCAACTATCCAATTAAAACGTTAATTGAATATTAATCCTAAAAAGGAAATATCCCGCATTTTTTCGGGATATTTCCTTTTAATTTATTAGCTGCTCACCAATTTTTGGATTCGTAATAAAATAATTGAAATAAGGTTTTATTAAAAGTAAAATAATGTTCGAAAAATGTTCGAATTTGTCGTATTTCTGAAATGATTTATGTAGTTATCTTTACTTTTTATACATATTTTTTATACAATTAAGTTTATATATTAAATTTGAAAATTTTTTAGCAAGGTGGACAACTAATGGCGAAAGAGCAAATTTTGACGCCCGAAGATGTATTCGCGCTCGTCAAAGCATATATGAACGATGAACATGTTGCCTTCGTAAAGAAAGCCTATGAAGTAGCAAATGAAGCACATAAAGAGCAGCTTCGTAGTTCAGGGGAACCGTATATTATTCATCCTATACAAGTAGCAGGAATTTTAGCTGAGCTCCAAATGGACCCGGAAACGGTTGCTGCTGGTTTTCTTCATGATGTCGTAGAAGATACTACTGTTACACGAGATGATTTAGTAAACGAATTTAATGAAGAAGTCGCGATGTTAGTTGATGGCGTAACGAAGCTGGGGAAAATTAAATATTTGTCGAAAAAAGAACAACAAGCAGAAAATCATCGGAAAATGTTTGTTGCCATGGCGCAAGATATTCGTGTTATTTTAATTAAACTTGCTGACCGTCTTCATAATATGCGAACGTTAAAACATTTATCCGCTGAAAAACAGAGACGTATTTCCAATGAAACATTAGAAATTTTTGCACCACTTGCTCATCGCTTAGGAATTTCAAAGGTTAAATGGGAGCTAGAAGATACAGCATTACGTTATTTAAACCCCCAGCAATATTATCGAATCGTCAGCTTGATGAAAAGAAAACGCGTGGAACGAGAAGCGTATTTAGAAAATGTCATGGATGAAGTGAGATCTCAACTGACTGATGTCGAAATAGAAGCTGAAATATCTGGCCGACCGAAACATATTTACAGTATTTATCGAAAAATGGTTTTACAAAATAAACAATTTAATGAAATTTATGATTTACTTGCTGTACGGGTTATAGTAGATAGCATTAAAGATTGCTATGCAGTACTTGGAATCGTACATACATTATGGAAACCGATGCCAGGTCGTTTTAAAGACTATATTGCCATGCCGAAACAAAATTTGTACCAGTCACTTCATACGACAGTCATTGGTCCTTACGGTGATCCATTAGAAGTACAAATCCGTACTCGAGATATGCATCAAATTGCCGAATACGGGATTGCTGCTCACTGGGCATATAAAGAAGGGAAATCTGTTTCCAATAAGGAAAGTATTGACCAAAAATTAACTTGGTTCCGTGAAATTTTAGAATTTCAAAATGAATCGTCCAATGCCGAAGAATTTATGGAATCATTAAAATTTGATTTGTTCTCCGATATGGTTTATGTTTTCACCCCTAAAGGGGAAGTAATTGAATTGCCTTCTGGCTCTGTTCCAATCGATTTTGCTTACCGTGTCCATTCGGAGGTCGGAAACCGAACAATCGGAGCAAAAGTAAATGGTAAAATGGTACCGTTAGATACGCCTTTAAAAACAGGGGATATTATTGAAATTTTAACATCGAAACAATCCTTTGGACCAAGTAGAGACTGGTTGAAAATCGCCCAAAGTTCCCAAGCAAAAAATAAAATTAAACAATTCTTTAAGAAACATTTAAGGGAAGATAATATCGTAAAAGGGAAAGATCTCATTGAAAAGGAGATTAAATCTCAAGATTTCGATATTAAGGAAGTACTTTCCGCTGAAAATATAAAACGGGTTTTAGATAAATTAAATTATACAAATGAAGAAGACTTATATGCTGCCGTTGGTGTAGGTGGAATTACTGCTCAACAAATTGTCAATCGACTTGCTGAAAAGAAACGAAGAGAACGGGAACAGGAAGAAGCCTTTGAAAAAATCGTAAAGGAAATGCAAAATCCTTCTACGAAAAAGCGTAAAACCGAATCAGGGGTTATCGTTAAAGGAATTGATAATTTGCTAATTCGTTTATCTCGCTGCTGCACTCCTGTACCTGGAGATGAAATTGTTGGATTTATTACAAAAGGTCGTGGTGTTTCCGTCCATCGTTCAGATTGTCCGAATATACAAGAAGGGGATAATATGGATCGTTTAATTGAAGTTGAGTGGGAACATAGTCAAACGCAAGTACGAAAAGAGTATCCAGTAGATATCGAAGTATCTGCCTTTGATCGTCCTGGCATATTAAACGATGTAATGCATGCAGTAAGCGAGGCTAAAACAAATATTTTAGCTGTTTCTGGTCGTGCGGATCACGATAAAATAGCAACGATTCATTTAACGATTGCGATTTCAAATCTTTCAGGGTTACACAAAGTTGTAGAAAGAATTAAACAATTACCAGATATTTATTCCGTTCAACGGGTCATTAATTAATAGACGAGGTTTAATGAATGAGAGTAGTTATT
The DNA here is from genome assembly GCF_014836845.1 of Ureibacillus galli. GTDB lineage: Bacteria > Bacillota > Bacilli > Bacillales_A > Planococcaceae > Ureibacillus > Ureibacillus galli. The sequence continues at coordinate 20,746 of NZ_JACSQA010000011.1, read as the reverse complement.
CAAAGAAGTAAACAAGCATCGGTTACGGTTGAAGGTAAAGTTACAGGTGCTATTAATTCCGGATATGTATTACTAGTTGGATTAACCCATCATGATACAATCGAAGATGTACGTTATGTTGCTAAGAAAGTAGCGGAATTAAGGCTATGGGAAGATGAAGAGGGGAAAATGAATCGTTCCATTGTAGAACATGGTGGGGATATTTTATCCGTTTCCCAATTTACATTATACGGCGATACTCGAAAGGGTAGAAGACCAAGCTTTATTGAAGCAGCGAGGCCCGAAGTTGCGTTACCTTTGTGGGAATCGTTTAACGAAGAGCTTAAAACCTTTGGGTTGCATGTCGAAACAGGTATTTTTGGTGCGATGATGGACGTAGCATTAATAAACGATGGACCTGTTACAGTAATCGTTGAATCTAAACCGAAAGAATAGTCAAATAAAAAAGAGTTGCTCAAAATGAGCAACTCTTTTAATTTTCTAGTTGTGCATCAAAATAATCTAGTATCCCTTGGTAAATTCCTAATGTAGCCTGTTCACGATAATAATCCGTTGTTACAACCCGTTCTTCACTAGGATTACTTAAGTAGCCTAATTCGATTAAAATAGCTGGTTGTTTATTTTCACGAGTAACTAGATAATTACCAGGTTGAACACCTCGATCTCGAATCGTTACCTTTTCAGATAGACCATTGTGAACATACTCCGCTAACTCACGTTGGAAACTATTAGTATAGTAAGTTGTAAAGCCAGAAATAGAGCTGTCCTCTGTCGCGTCATAATGAATGCTTATAAAAGCATCTGCTCCATATTGATGGGAAATGGATACTCGTTTACGTAAATCAACATAAACATCGGATTCTCGAGTTAAAATAACATCTGCCCCTGCGGAACGTAATTTGGATGTCAGTAATTCAACTGTTTTTAAGTTGATATCCTTTTCTTCCGTTCCACTTGCTCCAGTTGTACCTCTATCATGTCCACCATGACCGGGATCAATGACAATTTGGATTCCTTTTAACGTTCCTTTTTTTCGATTTTCTTTGGACGTTTGTTTCTGAACCGTTCCATCAGAACCCGCCATTTCTTGGTCTACCGAAACGACCCAATTTGCTACATAGGCAGATGTATTCTTGTCCAACTCCACTTCATACCAATCGTCCTTTGTAGAGAGTACAGGGTATTTCTCGCCAGCATTCGCGCGAAGGACCACATTAGATGAAGTGGAAGGTACTTCACGAAGGTTCGTGCCATTATAGATAATCGTCACGGTACTTTGATCAGCAGAAGTTGTGTCTGATTGAGCAGCGGTAGGGATTTTCTCATTTTCTTGAAAAGTTCCGTAAAAACTATAAACCCAACCTTTTTCTTTACCATATTGAATTTTCACCCAGTTATTTTCCCGATCTAGCACTTCGTATTGTTCGTCCCTTTTTGCTGTCCCAATTTTCTTGGATGACAAATTAGGTTTTTTACGAACGTTCACTGCATCTACGGCAATTGAAAATAGTTTAGGATTATTTGAAGCTGTATTTTCTTCTGAGGTTTCGGATTGTTCAACCGTTTCCGTTTTATTTTTTGTTACATATTCTGAAGAAACCCAACCGACTGTTCCGTTATAGGAAATTTTCACCCAACCATTTTCTGTTGCTAAGACATTTGCTTCATCACCAACGTTTAATTGATTTAATACGGGTGATGAAATAGAAGCATCCGCTCGAATATTTAAATGATCGACTTGGGATATGACGGTACTTTCAGGTTGTTTTGTCTCAGAACTTTTTGGAGTGGAAGTTAACCATGAGGCAACCCACCCTTCAACATTTTTTACTTTTACGTGATACCAATCATCTTGCTTTTCAATAAAGGTTAGCTCTTCACCTTGTTTTAACGTTTCTAAAATTGGATAAGATAATCCAGGTCCTTCTCTTAAATATAAAATTTCAGCAGAAACAATTAAATCAGGTGTATCTTCATCTGATGCAAATGCATGTGTTTCATATGTATAAGGAAACAGCAATGAACAGATTAAGATGAAGGCCAAAAAATAATTAACTGCGTTTTGTTTCATCTAATTCCTCCTGTTCATTCATAATTTAGTAAGGAGATGCATAACCATATTTACTCTTTTCATTTTAAAATCAATTATGCACTAAAATCCACTGTTTTTTGAAAATAGTTGACAATATGTTATGACTTACTTAAGATTAGAGATAATGTAAAAACTGTAACATTGCCATTGACCAAGAAAGTAGCAATTACCTCTGTAGACAAGAGAGGGAGAGACTTAGGCTGAAATCTTTCCTACTACATGTAGATGTGAAAAACACTTGAGAGGTTTTTTCTCGAAAGACAAATTATTTTTGTTTAGTAGGGAAAAACGGAAACGGCCGTTATCCGTAATGAAGAGGGTGTACATTTTGTACATCAACTAGGGTGGAACCGCGGAAGTCATTTCAAGCTTTCGTCCCTTGCGTATGCAAGGGACGGGGGCTTTTTTTATTTTAGAAAGGAGAATGAAAATGTCATTTAAAGTACCTAGAGGGACACAAGATATTTTGCCAGAGCAAACAGCCAAATGGCAAAAAGTTGAATCGGTTGTACGGGAATTAAGTCGTGTTTACCGTTATAAAGAAATTCGCACACCAATTTTTGAACAAACGGAATTGTTTCAACGAGGTGTAGGAGATACAACCGATATCGTTCAAAAAGAAATGTATACATTTGAAGATCGGGGAGGACGTTCGTTAACCCTTCGTCCTGAAGGAACAGCTTCTGTAGTTCGCTCTTACGTAGAACATAAAATGTTTGGTAATCCAGATCAACCTGTCAAGCTTTCTTATATGGGACCGATGTTTCGTTATGAACGTCAGCAGGCAGGTCGATATCGTCAATTTGTCCAATTTGGCGTAGAGGCAATTGGAAGTGCTGATCCGGCAATTGATGCTGAAGTCATTTCCCTTGCAATGGATATTTATCAAACAGTGGGATTAAAAAATTTAAAATTAGTCATAAACTCTCTAGGGGATAAGGAAACGAGAGATGCACATAGAACAGCGTTAATCCAACACTTTGAACCAAGTATTGGGGAGTTTTGTTCCGACTGTCAAAACCGTCTAGCAAAAAATCCGCTCCGTATTTTAGATTGTAAAAAGGACCATGATCACCCGTTAATGAAAACTGCACCAGCTCTAACCGATTATTTAACGGAATCCTCTGCCAACTATTTTGACCAAGTGAAAAAATACCTTGAAGTGCTTGGTATTCCTTATGAAGTAGATCCAAATTTAGTTCGAGGATTAGATTACTACACTCATACTGCTTTTGAAATTATGAGTACAGCAGAAGGTTTTGGTGCCATTACAACTTTATGTGGTGGAGGACGTTATAACGGTTTAGTTGAGGGTATTGGGGGACCGGATGTTCCAGGAATCGGCTTTGCGATGTCCATCGAACGAATACTATTAGCCCTAGAAGCAGAAGGAATTGAACTGGAAGTAGAAGACGGACTTGATCTTTATGTCGTTGCAATCGGTGACGAAGCAAAATTAAAATCGGCCGAATTAATTAGCTCTTTCCGGGCAAAAGGAATCTCTGCTGATATGGATTATGTCGATCGTAAAATGAAAGCTCAAATGAAATCTGCTGATCGCCTTGGTGCTAAGTTTGTAATTGTCCTTGGTAATACGGAGATGGAAGAAGGGGCAGTAAACGTCAAAGAAATGGAAACAGGGAATCAAGAGAAAATTCCATTCCACGATCTAGTTAACTATTTACTTGAAAATAAATAATTCTTTTAATCATAAATTGGAGGAAAAGAACATGGCGCAAAGAACGCATGCATGTGGCGAAATAAACGAACAACATCAAGGAGAAAAGGTAATTTTAAAAGGTTGGGTACAAAAACGTCGCGACCTAGGTGGTCTGATTTTCGTTGATGTACGTGATAGAACAGGAATTGTTCAAGTTGTTTTTGGCGATGAAGCAAAAGATGCTTTAGCCGTAGCAGAGACGATTCGTAATGAATATGTCGTGGAAATCGAAGGTACCGTTGTTCTTCGCGATGAAAAACAAATTAACCCAAATTTACGAACAGGTAAAATTGAAATTGTCGCATCGTCCATCCATATTATCAATGAAGCGAAAACACCACCATTTGCCATTGATGATAAAGAAGAAATTGGAGAAGATGTGCGCCTAAAATATCGTTATTTAGATCTACGTCGCCCAGTGATGTATAACACATTTAAATTACGTTCGGATATTACCCGCTCAATACGTAACTTTTTACAGACTGAAGGATTCCTTGAAGTGGAAACGCCGATATTAACAAAATCGACGCCAGAGGGAGCGCGGGATTATTTAGTGCCATCACGAGTTCATGAAGGGGAATTTTATGCATTACCCCAATCACCTCAACTTTTCAAACAGTTGTTAATGGTATCTGGATTCGAAAAGTATTTCCAAATTGCACGTTGTTTCCGAGATGAAGATTTGAGAGCTGACCGTCAACCAGAGTTTACTCAAGTCGATATTGAAACTTCCTTTATGTCAATGGACGAAATTATTGAAATGAATGAACGTTTAATTCAAACGGTTATGAAAGAAGCTAAAGGTGTGGATGTTATTCTTCCATTCCAACGAATGACTTACAAAGAAGCAATGGAACGTTACGGTTCAGATAAACCGGATGTTCGATTTGGATTAGAATTAGTTCAACTTTCCGAAATCGTTCGAAATTCATCCTTTAAAGTGTTCGCTTCTGCTGTGGAATCAGGAGGAGAAGTAAAAGCAATTAATGTCAAAGGAAAGGCAGAAAATTATTCTCGTAAAGATATTGATGCATTAGCAGAATTCGTAGCAATTTACGGTGCTAAAGGATTAGCATGGTTGAAAGTGACGGAAGAAGGACTATCGGGTCCAATTGCTAAATTCTTTGAAGGTGAAACTGCTGAAAACTTAATGATAGCAACGAATGCAGAGGCGGGAGACTTATTATTATTTGTAGCGGATCAATCATCCGTTGTTGCATCTGCTCTAGGTGCCTTAAGAAATAAATTAGGAAAAGAATTAGGCTTAATCGATGAATCCCAATATGCATTTCTTTGGGTTACTGATTGGCCGTTGTTAGAATATGATGAAGAAGCGGGTCGTTATACGGCTGCCCACCACCCATTCACACGTCCATTTGATGAAGATATCGAAAAAATGGATACGAATCCATCAGAAGTTCGTGCCCAAGCATATGACATCGTACTAAATGGTTACGAGTTAGGCGGAGGTTCTTTACGAATTTACGAACGTGACCTTCAAGAAAAAATGTTTAAACTACTAGGATTTAGTCAAGAAGAAGCTCAAGAACAATTCGGTTTCTTATTAGAAGCGTTTGAATACGGAGTTCCACCACACGGAGGACTTGCCTTTGGATTAGATCGATTTGTTATGTTGCTTGCAGGTCGTACAAACTTACGTGATACAATCGCATTCCCTAAAACGGCAACAGCAAGTTGTTTATTAACTTCAGCACCGAGTGAAGTATCTATTGCCCAATTAGAAGAACTTAGTTTAACGGTTACAAAGAAAGAAGAAAAATAAGTAGCAAATTTTTGCGCAAGAATGTTTAACGCATTCTTGCGTTTTTTTGCATTTTTTAACAAGCTTTATTTTTTATTATGGATAAGTAATAAAATGTATCTAGTAAAAGTTCCTAGAAAACGATTAATTTGAAAAAAATTTAATATTTTTTATTTTCATATTGAAAATTCAGATAATTGTTGTTAATATAAAATTAATAAGAATCCTAAATTGCTAGTAATTGCTTTACAACTCTTTTGACCGAACAATTAATCGTTGGGAACCCATATTTTATCTTGGCAAACAAGCCCTGCAACAAGCCGAGGGAAGTTTAAAAAGATAAAGAGGGTACCCACCTGCAAGGGAAGCGGGTTCAAAACGAGGTTAACTTGCTTACGGTAAGTTTAGGATTCTATCTAAAACTCTTCTACTTTTTGTAGAAGAGTTTTTATTTTTCAATTTCTCTCTTTCGTATACTTTGAATCATTTTGTTACAAATTTACACTATAGAGGGCGATATGTTATAATTCCGAGTAGTAAAATATAGATTGAGAGGCATAAAATATGTTACATCAGTTTTCAAGAAACGAACTTGCAATAGGAAAAGAAGGACTTGAAAAATTAAAAAATACAACCGTAGCCATATTAGGAATTGGTGGCGTAGGCTCCTTTGCTGCAGAAGCATGTGCTCGTAGTGGAGTTGGACGTATTATTTTAGTCGATAAAGATAATGTGGATATTACAAATATAAACCGTCAATTAGTCGCTTACCTATCTACTGTTGGAAAATCTAAATCTCAAATTATGAAAGAACGTATTGCAGACATTAACCCAGAGTGTGAAGTAATCGATATGCATATGTTCTATACAGAAGAAACATATGAAAGATTCTTTGAACAAGGGATTGACTATGTAATTGATGCATCCGATACGGTCATGTATAAAATTCATTTAATGAAAGAATGTTTAAAAAGAAACATACCAATTATTTCAAGTATGGGTGCAGCAAATAAGATGGATCCAACTCGATTTAAAATTGCTGACATCTCTAAAACTCATACAGATCCATTAGCTAAAGTGATACGTACAAAGCTTCGTAAAGAAGGAATTCATAAAGGCGTTATGGTCGTTTTCTCAGATGAATCACCTATCGTCGTTCGTCCTGATGTGGTGGAAGAGGTAGGAAATCCGAATGCGCAAATACGAAAAGCAAAAATGCCACCTTCTTCCAACGCCTTTGTGCCTTCTGTTGCAGGGTTAATTGCAGCTAGTTGGGTCATTAATCAAATATTAAAAGATGTTAATATAACACGTGTTCAACAATAAATTACTTTATAATAGATGGGTAACCCGAAATTCGGGTTACCCTTTTTAAATTTAAACAGAGTTCTTAATCTTATGAATAAAAGGAGAACGTAATTTGGACAAATATACAGAACTGGAGTATAGGGGATTAAATATTATAGATGAAATTAGTACGGTTGAATTGGCGATTGATTGGGAAAATCAAAGGATTCATGTATTCGATACGAACCAAGTAGTAGAACCAGAGTATCATTTTTTAACGAAAAGCTATCAATTAAGTGAAGGATTTTATAAAATGGTAAAAGTTTTAAATGATAAACAAATTTGGGCTATTCAGAAAGTTGAAGGGGTTCAAAAGGGGTATACTGATTATGCATGGTACTTCTACGGGTCAAGAAATTGTATTTTAAAATATGAAAATTCAACCATGATGGAAGTGATAAAAATCGAGAATTTAAATGATGAAATGGTGACATATCATCATTTATATACAAAATATATTTCCAAATTACGATAATCGAATAAGCAATTGTTTTAATAAAATAATAAAATTCGGTACGTTTGGAATGAAATTTCTGAAATTAGCAGTTGAATAATCTTCAAAAATGAAGTAATTTCACATATATATCACATTTTTTCAGTCATTTTTTATTTTAAGAAAAAATCTCAGAACAATGTTGGTATAGTATGGATACCTAGAGTTTTATGGGGAATAGGGGAGGAATGAAAATGTCAACAAAGGTTCCAATGACAAATAATCATACTTTAAACTTGGTAGAGCTAAATGACCGTATGGAAGAAATCGTATTTAACTATATCGATACGACCCAAAACTGGAAAAAAGCTTATACCAATTTGGATGAGTTAGTAAAGAGTGCAGTCAACCATTTTAATCATGTTGTTCAGGCGAATGGGGAATTGCCAAAGGAAAATACTTATTGGGTATTATATATGAATGTTGTATGTAAGTTACTTTATTTCCATACAATTTCTAACTATCACTTACAAATGAATATAGATCAAGATGTGAAAAAAGAAGTATTAAACTTGTTAACAGTAGCTGCAAATTGTATTCCAGATGTACACATGGAAGATAATGCTGAATTTTTAAAAGAACTAGCAACAAGTTATGAAAATATAGAACTCTATAATGGAAAACAAGGTGAGTTTGAAAAAATGATTGTTGCTCAAAATAACCGAGTAATAGATTGTATAAAGACCTTTTCAACTTATTCCATCAATCAATAAGGAATGAAAAAAGGTAAAATTGCTACGGCAATTTTACCTTTTTTTATGTAGTAAACGATGATGGAACCGTATTTCATTTACTTGTATAACATTTATATGTTATTCATAAGGTTTTTTTACAATTTTTCAATAATTTTTATCGTTCAAAGTTGTTCTAAGGGTTGTTATTTTTGGGCTAGATTGTCCTTTATAAAGTAACCAAACAAATTATTACACCTCAAAGTAAAAAAATTTTCTAAACTATTTAAAGCCTCTTACAAAATTTCTACCTTTCCAATAGTCCTAGGTTTTTCCGGTTTAAAATTCGTCATCTTTTTTACAAATTTGGTCGAAATAATAGGAACATTTTCTAAAAATAATTCCAAGAATATGGTAAATGTGCTCTTTTAGGCTTCTAACGTTTCCTTTTATAATTTAATAAAACAAATGTTCTATGTTAAGGAGGGATGATGATAGTGGAAATTCAATTTAAGAACCCATTATTAAAAGCTTTTTTAGCAGACGCAGAACATTTGGAATTATATAAACAATACTGTCGTACACCGAATGATTGTATTAAAAAGATGATTAATGATCGTTTTGTTCAATTTTATATTCGCATTCGAGCTGTAGCTTATTTTTCGAAAATTATCCATTATACCGCTCGTCACTTTGATATAGAAAGACGAAAGTATGATCAGCGATATGTATTAAATTTGGATAGTACAGGCAATGAATCTAAAAATGGTAACAACGAAGGATCGATTACGTTAAAAGAACTTATCGTCGATGAATCTGCTACAAAAAGTTTTTACGAACAGATTGAAGATGACTTAGAACAACATATTCAAAATCCTAATTTATATAAAGCGATTATTTCTTTAAATGAGAGACAAAAACAAATTTTATATCTATCGTTCATTATTAATTATTCAGATACAGAAATTAGTAAAAAACTGAATGTCACGCAACAGGCAATAACGAAATCCAAAAATAATGCTTTGGCGAAAGTGAGGCGAATGATCGATGCTTGATGAGGGTCAATTAATTAACTTAATTAGTAACATTGGTTTCCCGATTGCTGTTTCGATTTACTTATTACTTCGCTTTGAAAAAAAGATAGAAGGCCTAGAACAGACGATTCAAAAATTAACGACTGAAGTGGAATTAATTAAAAACAAGGAGTGATTATGATTAAAGAATATATTTCTCCATTAGAGTTGTTGGAACTCCTTAGACCGAAAATTAAGAAAGAATTGTATCAAACCGATGCGAAATATCGCGAAGATTTGGAACAAGAAATCATTATGAAAATTTTAGAAGGGTTAAGAACGAAAAAATTTCATAGCATCCCTACTTTTTTCGAATTAGTTGAAAAGGAAAAACAACCAAAGTAAAGGTTTGTTAATCTTGTAAGTCGTCATGTGATGTTGAATTTGATTTACAATTACTAAAGGGGTTTAATGGCGACAAATAACAACCTCTTTTGCAAAATTTTTAATTAAAACTTTTGTAATAGTTCAAAAAGCCTTTAAAATAGGGAAAAAGAAGTTGCTCCTCTAACTTGAGGGCAACTCCTTTTTTATGTTTCTTTTTTAAACGATTTTAATTTTTCATAAATCGCAGCCATCTTTTTCTCTTCTCCTGCAATGACAGGCTTGTAAAATTCCTCATTTGCTACGTTATCTGGCAAATATTGTTGATCAACCCACCCTCCAAATGTACCAAGGGGATAATCATGGGGATATTTATAACCGACATGTCCTAGTTTTTTCGCTCCTGCGTAATGACCATCTCGGAGATGAAGTGGAATTTCTCCAGTTTTGCCTTCGTGAATAGCAGAAATTGCTGCATCTAGAGCAGAATAGGCTGAATTAGATTTCGGCGATAAACACATTTCTATCACAGCATTGGCCAATGGAATACGCGCTTCGGGTAGCCCTAAAGTTTTAGCGGCTTCGGTTGCTGCATATACATGTGCTCCTACTGCTGAATTTGCTAATCCAATATCCTCATATGCCATAACAAGTAATCTTCTACAAACAGCAATCAAATCTCCGTTTTCAAGAAGATGTGCTAAATAGTAAATCGCTGCATTCGTATCACTACCACGTACTGACTTCTGCAATGCGGATAGTAAATTATAAAAATGCGATCCACCTTTATCCCCATATACGCCAATTCGCTCCGATAAATGCTCCACAATATGATCTTGCACAATCGTCTGCTCATCCACTTCATCCGATGCGTAATAGATTGATTCTAATAATGTTAATGCCTTTCTAGCATCCCCATTTGAAGCTAAAGCAATTTTTTGAATTTGTTCCTCAGATATGACAATATCAATTTTCCCTAAGCCTCTTTCTTCGTCTTTGAGGGCATTCGTAATTAACTGGGCGATATCATCTTGGGAGAGACGTTTCAGTTGTAGTATTTCCCCACATCTTGATCGGATGGCTGGATTCACATCATGGAAAGGATTTTCAGTTGTAGCTCCTATTAAAACGATGGAACCATTTTCTACATGGGGTAATAAAGTATCCTGCTGTAATTTATTAAACCGATGAATTTCATCGAGAAATAAAATGACTTTCCCTACAAGGCGTGCTTCTGACACAATTTGCTCCACATCTTTTTTCCCCGCATGGGTTGCATTTAACGAGAAAAAAGGAAGTTTCGAACTACCAGCGATGGCATTGGCGATGGAAGTTTTCCCAATACCGGGCTCACCATATAAAAGCATTGAAGGGACATGACCATTTTCAATCATTTTATAAAGCGCAGTGTCTTTTCCGATTATATGTTGTTGTCCGACGACTTCATTTAAGTTGCGAGGTCGCATTCGAAATGCTAAAGGTTCATTTTGCATGTCTTCATCCTCCAAAGATTCCTTTTACTATATTTAATATTAGACCTTTTCCAAGTGGAATTAAAGGATATATGATATACTTGAGCATAGAAATGGACAAGAAAAATAGAGGTGTTATAATGAAAATTTCTACAAAGGGTAGATATGGACTAACGATTATGATTGAATTAGCAAAACATTATGGAGAAGGACCAATTCCATTGCGCCAAATTGCAGCAGAAAAAGATTTATCTGAAGCTTATTTAGAGCAACTGGTTTCTCCCCTTCGTATTGCTGGTTTAGTAAAGAGTGTCCGTGGAGCTTATGGAGGATATTTATTAGCATTGCCACCAAGTAAAATTTCAGCTGCTGATGTTATTAAAGTTTTAGAAGGACCAATTCAACCTGTAGAAGGAATTGAAAATGAGGAAGCACCACAACAACAATTATGGATTCGAATCCGTGATGCTGTAAAGAATGTCCTTGATACAACTTCGATTGAAGATTTAGCAAGACATAACGAAGAAACAGAATTCGACGGTTATATGTTTTATATTTAATTACTTTAAGAAGAAAATAATATAAAATTGTCGATTCAAGATTAAAGGAGCTTTTAATGACAATGGAAACAATATATCTAGACCATGCAGCGACTTCACCTATGCATCCAGAAGTTATTCAAGCGATGACAACAGCTTTTGAACAAACTTTTGGAAATCCTTCTAGCATTCATACTGCAGGTAGAAAAGCGCGAAAGGTATTGGATGATGCCCGTTCATTGCTTGCAAAGGCAATCGGTGCAAAAGATACGGAAATCATTTTTACAAGTGGCGGAACAGAGGCAGATAACACGGCTATTTTTGGTGTAGCAAATAGTTTGAAGCATCAGGGAAAACATATTATCACGACGCAAATTGAACATCATGCTGTATTAAATGCATGTGAAAAACTTGAAAAAGAAGGTTTTGATGTAACGTATTTGCCGGTTGATGAGAGTGGACGCATTTCGCTGGAGACTTTTAAAAATGAACTGCGAGATGATACGATACTCGTTACGATTATGTATGGAAACAACGAAGTTGGAACAATTCAACCGATAGCAGAAATCGGTAAATTATTAAAGGACCATCAAGCAATTTTTCATACGGATGCGGTACAAGCTTTCGGAATTGAAAAACTGAACGTTGATCAATTACAGGTTGATTTGTTAAGTGTAACGAGTCATAAATTAAACGGTCCTAAAGGGATTGGCTTTTTATATCAACGGACTGGGACACCATTAATGGCAACATTTTTTGGAGGATCTCAGGAAAAGAAAAGAAGAGCAGGTACAGAAAATGTTCCATCTGCGGTCGGGTTTGCAAAGGCAGTCGAAATTGCTCAACGGGAAATGGAAATAAAAAAAGAGCAGTTTCAACAATTCCGTCAACTGTTTTTACAAATTTTAGACGAAGAGGGACTTCAATATAAAGTAAACGGAAATGAAGAACATGCATTACAGCATGTATTAAATATAAGCTTTAAAGGAATGGAAGTAGAGTCCTTTTTAGTTAATTTAGACATGGCAGGTATTTATGCTTCAAGCGGCTCAGCTTGTACAGCAGGATCCATCGATCCATCCCATGTACTTGTTGCCATGTTTGGAAAAGATGCTGCAGAATTACGAAATTCTATTCGTTTTAGTTTTGGATTAGGCTTAACGAAGGAATTGATTGAAGAGGCAGCTCGTCGAACAGCAGTAATTGTAAAAAAACTTGCGAACTAACAGAGAAAAGGTGAAACGACAATGGTAGAAACTAGAGACCCATCACAAATCCGCGTTGTTGTTGGAATGTCAGGTGGGGTTGATTCCTCTGTTGCTGCCTATTTATTAAAGCAACAAGGATATGACGTAATTGGTATATTTATGAAAAACTGGGATGATACAGACGAGTTTGGTGTATGTACAGCTACTGAAGATTACGATGATGTAATTAAAGTATGTAATCAAATCGGAATCCCTTATTATGCTGTTAATTTTGAAAAACAATATTGGGATAAAGTATTCACTTACTTTTTAGAAGAGTATAAAGCAGGTCGTACACCAAACCCAGATGTGATGTGTAACAAAGAAATTAAATTTAAAGCCTTTCTTGAACATGCAATGAAATTAGGGGCTGACTATTTAGCGACAGGTCACTATGCTCGAGTTGAAGAACGGGACGGAGAAGTTTTGATGTTGCGCGGTGTCGATAACAATAAAGATCAAACGTATTTCTTAAATCAATTATCTCAAGAGCAATTAAAGCATGTCATGTTCCCAATTGGCCATATAGCAAAACCAGAAGTTCGTAAAATTGCGGAAGAAGCAGGATTAGCAACTGCAAAGAAAAAAGATTCAACAGGAATTTGCTTTATTGGCGAACGGAACTTTAAAGAATTTTTAAGTCAATATTTACCAGCGCAACCGGGAAAAATGGAGACTTTTGATGGTCGTGTAATGGGAAATCATGATGGATTAATGTATTATACAATTGGTCAACGCCATGGTTTAGGAATTGGGGGAGACGGTGATCCTTGGTTTGTATTAGGGAAAGATTTACAACGGAATGTGTTGTATGTTGGTCAAGGTTTCCATCACGATGCCTTATATTCAACATCATTAAATGCTGTAAAAATGAGTTTTACAACTGACGAACCAAAACCTTCTAAATTTACTTGCACGGCAAAATTCCGTTATCGCCAGGATGATACACCTGTGGAAGTTGAACTTTTAGAAGATGGTCGAGCGCATATTACATTTGCAGAACCTGTAAGAGCCATAACACCTGGACAAGCGGTTGTTTTATATAATGGTGAGGAATGCCTTGGTGGTGGCACGATTGATGAAGTATTTAAAGATAGTGAAAAGCTAACTTATGTAGGATAAGTAATATCTAAATCAATGTTGAGCACAAGAACGTTCTTCTGATTTTCGAATAGGAGAAAGACAACTTCTGTTTCAATCTAATGGAGTGTTACTAAGGCTTATCGTCAAAAGTTGACGGTAAGCCTAGTTTTAAGAGGTGAGGAAAATGGATTTTAATGAAAAGGGAATACTAGCATTTCAAGAAAAGCGGTATGAAGATGCCGCGAAAGCCTTTACGGAGGCGATAGAAAATAATCCCGGTGATCCAATTGGTTATGTGAATTTCGGTAATTTACTTGCCGCAATGAACGATAATGAACGAGCGGAGCGTTTTTTCCAAAAAGCAATTACAGTTGATGAATCTACTGCTACGGCTTATTATGGATTAGCCAATTTATATTACAATTCGGAAAGATTTATAGAAGCTGCAAAACTATATCAAAAGGCCATTGATCTTGGAATTCAAGGTGCTGATGCTTATTATATGTTAGGGAAATCCTTTGAACGGGATGAAAAATTTAAATTAGCATTACCTTATATGCAACGAGCAGCTGAACTTGCTCCGAATGATTTACAAATAAGATTATCCTACGGTATTTTACTTTGTTCATTGGAAATGTTTGATGTAGCAAAGGGTGAATTACAATTTGTTCTTGAACGAGATCCAAAAAATGCAGACGCCCATTATAATATAGGTGTTTTATATGCAGTAGCTACTGAAGATACAGAAAAAGCGATGGAACATTTAAAAGAAGCTTATACAATTGAACCAAATTTTGATCAAGCAAAATATATTTACGATATGATCAGTCAAAGGTTCAATTAAGAAAACGTCGACCGAAAAAGGTCGACGTTTTTATTTGGAATTGTTGATGAAAAAGAGTGAACGATTTATAGGGTGGATTTTAAAAATACAATAAAACGGTTTCATTTCTGCCTATTTAAAATACTAAGGTAACTTCGAAAACTTTGAATAATTTTTTATATAAATATTTCTAATTTCCTTTGATAGTATAATACGTATTATTTTAATTATCGTGTGATCGAGAAATAATTGAAATAAAATTTATCGTTTTACAAAGTAGGTATCTTAATGAATATTTTATGGGGTTTTATTGGAATTTTAGTTATTTTTATGATTGCTTTTTTCATATCGAGCAATCGAAATTCGATTAACTGGAGAACGGTATTCGCTGGTTTGGCGATACAATTAGCCTTTGTCTTTATCGTTCTTAAATGGGAATTTGGCCGAAAAGTACTATTGGCAATATCGAATGCAGTTCAAAATTTAATAAGTTATGCAAATGAAGGGATTTCCTTCGTATTTGGTCCTTTAGCAGATCCAACTGTCACAGGTGCTACTGTTTTTGCACTAAGTGTATTAACGATTATAATATTCTTCTCATCATTAATTTCCGTATTGTATTATTTAGGAATTATGCAGTTTGTTATTAAAATTATTGGTGGGGCACTATCAAAAATTTTAGGGACAAGTAAGGCGGAATCTGTCAACGCAGCTGCTAATATTTTTGTTGGTCAAACAGAAGCTCCTTTAGTTATTCGACCTTTTTTAGAAAAGATGTCAAAATCTGAGTTGTTTGCTGTTATGACAGGTGGTTTAGCATCAGTATCAGGTTCGGTCCTTGTGGGATATTCGTTATTAGGGGTACCGTTAGAATACTTAATTGCTGCAAGTTTTATGGCCGCTCCAGCAGGTTTAGTATTGGCAAAACTAATGATTCCTCAAACAGAGGAAATCGATGATTCTGCTTTTACGTTAACAAAAGATTCTGATTCAGTTAATGTGATTGATGCAGCAGCACGTGGTGCGAGTGATGGGATGAAACTCGCTGTAAATGTTGGTGCGATGTTACTTGCATTTATCGCGCTTATTGCATTGATAAACGGTATTATCGGTGGTATTGGTCATATTTTTGGATTCGAAGAAATGACCCTTGAAGGAATATTAGGTTACGTCTTTTCACCAATTGCATTTGCTATTGGGGTTCCTTGGGAAGAAGCGGTTCAAGCTGGTTCATTTATTGGACAAAAATTAGTATTAAATGAATTTGTTGCTTATTCAAACTTTGCACCAGAAATCGTCAATCTTTCAGATAAAACAGTCATGATTGTTAGCTTTGCTTTATGTGGTTTCGCCAATTTAAGCTCAATGGCGATTTTAATTGGAGGTCTAGGGGCAATGGCTCCTAGTCGAAGACCTGTCATTGCGAAATTAGCTGTAAAGGCAGTAATTGCTGGTACATTAGCTTCTTTACTTAGCGCATCCATCGCAGGTATGTTCTTATAAAAGAGACTATTACAAAACTTTAAAAATCTGCTCTTTCTACGGGTGTAGATATAACGTTGTTTCGGTCATATAGTGATGAGTCAAAAGCGTTTAATCTTCCGTGTTTCCTGTGGAACGAGCAGATTTTTATTTTCATTTACAAAATGATACAACATCGCGGTAGCTTAAATCGCCACCAAAAATAGTTAAAGCACTTCCAATGGTCACGTGCAATTTACCCTTTGATATTTCTTTGAATTTTTCAAGATCAGTTAAAGAACGTACACCACCAGCATAGGTTGTTGGGATGGATGTCCATTTTGCTAAATCTTGAATTAAATCTTCTTGCATTCCACTTCTTTTTCCTTCTACATCGACGGCATGGATTAATAATTCATCGCAATATTGTTCGATAAATGGAATGGTTTGTTCTTTTACTTCAAATTGGCTAAACTTTGTCCATTTATCCGTCACTACAAACCATTTACCGTCTCGTTTTCGGCAGCTTAAATCAATGACAATATGTTCTTTACCTACTGTGTTTACAAGTTTTTGCAATCGATCCATGTCAAGCTGACCATCATGAAAAATATATGATGTAACGATAACGTGGGAAGCCCCAGCCTCAATATATTTCTTTGCATTTTCATTTGTAATGCCACCTCCTACTTGTAAACCGTTTGGATAGGCTTTTAGTGCTAGAAGAGCAGCTTCTTCATTTCCTGAACCAAGCATAATAACATGGCCGCCAGTTAATTGATCTTCTTTAAACATATTGGCATAATATGCTGAATCCTGTTCTGCGACAAAATTTTCGATAACATTTTGATTTTGATGACCTAATGTGCTCCCTACAATTTGTTTAACTTGTCCATCATGTAAATCTATACAAGGTCTAAATTCCACTAAAAATCACGAGTCCCTTCCATACCTTTTCGTTTATATATACAAATTGATTCATAAATTATCATAGCATCGGTACTAAAAAATATCGAGGTTGGATATTCGAACCTTTGAATTTGTAAGACACATAAAGGGGACATATGGTAAAATCAAATGTACTAAAGGCTAGAAAAGGAGTATGTAAGGATGGCAGAAAATCTTAATTTATTTGAAGTAAATAAATTGTTTATTCTTGGCCGTCCAATTGTGTCCATTTTTCATAATGCGACAAATATGTATTCGATTGTTCGGGTAAAAATACAAGAAACGAATTTAAAATATGAAGATAAAGAAATTATCGTAGTCGGTTATTTTCCAAAACTTAATGAAGAAGAGTTATATCGCTTTACTGGGGTTTTAAAAAATCATCCGAAATATGGCCAACAATTTCAAGTAGATACTTTTGTCAAAGAAGTACCAGCAACAGAACAAGGTATTATCAATTATTTATCCAGTGATTTATTTTCTGGAATTGGTCGGAAAACAGCTGAAACAATTGTTCATCAGCTTGGAATTGATGCCATAAAGAAAATTATGGAAGATCCATCTGCATTAGATACGGTACCAAGATTGAACGATGAAAAAAAAGAGACAATTCGCCAAACATTGGAACAAAATTTAGGTTTGGAACGAGTGATGATTCAATTGAATGAATGGGGATTTGGTCCTCAACTCTCCATGAAAATATATCAAACTTATCGGGATGAAACGATAACACTACTTACGGAAAATCCATATCGTTTAATCGAAGATGTGGAAGGAGTAGGTTTTGGCCGGGCTGATGAATTAGGGAGAAAACTAGGAATAGAAGGAGCCCATCCAGATCGTATTAAAGCTTGCGTATTTCATGTTTTAACAAATGCGGCGTTGTCAGACGGACATGTTTATGTAGATGCAGAGCACGTTTTACCCCACGTAAAATCCATTCTCGAACAAAGCCAACCACAAGAAATTCCTTATGATGCGATTTCAAAGGCAATTATTGAAATGAGGGAGGAAGATAAAATTTGTGGGGAAGAAACACGAATTTACTTACCTTCTTTATACTTTAGTGAAGTTGGCATCGCTTCGAAAATATTAGAACTATTAAATCAAAATGAAAAAGAAAGATTTTCAAAGGATGAAATACGAAAAGCTATTGGTGAAGTAGAAGAACGATTAGATGTATCCTATGCAGAAACACAAGCGAAAGCGATTGAATGTGCTTTAAATTCTTCTGTCATGATTTTAACAGGGGGTCCTGGTACTGGGAAAACAACAGTTATTCGCGGGCTAGTGGAAGTATATGCTGAACTTCACGGGTTGTCACTAAATCCGAAAGAATATGCGAAAAAGGAAGAACCATTCCCGATTGTATTAGCAGCACCGACCGGGAGAGCAGCAAAAAGATTAGCTGAGTCAACGGATTTACCAGCAATGACAATCCATCGTTTGCTAGGATTTAACGGTCAGGAAAAAGAGGAAGAGACGGAACGAGAAGTGGAAGGACGTCTTGTCATTATCGATGAAATGTCCATGGTTGATACGTGGTTAGCCCATCAACTACTAAAAAGTTTAAGTGAAGATGTTCAAGTAGTGTTTGTAGGGGATCAGGATCAATTACCACCTGTAGGTCCAGGACAGGTGCTAAAGGACTTGCTAGCTTCTAAAAAAGTTCCAACAGTAGAATTAACGGATGTTTATCGACAAGCAGAAGGGTCTACTATTATTGAACTTGCCCATCAAATTAAAAAGGGAGACATTCCAAATACCATTTCCAATAAAACGAACGATCGCTCATTTATAAAAGCATCGGCAGATCAAATTGCCAGTGTCGTCACTCAAGTGGTGAAAAGTGCCCTCGCAAAAGGTCAGTCCATTCGAGATATTCAAGTTTTAGCACCAATGTACAAAGGTCCTGCCGGAATTGATATGTTAAATAAAAAGATTCAAGAATTAGTTAATCCAAATGAAAATGGTACGAGGAAAGAACTTGTATTTGGTGATGTCGTTTACCGAATCGGTGATAAAGTTTTACAACTTGTCAATCAACCAGAAAGTAATATTTTTAATGGGGATATGGGCGAGGTTATTGCTATTATACGGGCAAAGGAAACGGTGGAAAAACAAGATTTACTAGTCGTATCCTACGATGGAAATGAAGTAACTTATCAGCGGGGAGATTTAAATCAAATTACTCTTGCCTATTGTTGCTCTATTCATAAGTCTCAAGGTAGCGAATTCCAAACGGTTATTATGCCTATTGTGAGAAGTTACTCTAAAATGCTCCGACGAAATCTTTTATATACCGGCATTACTCGAGCGAAAAACTTTTTGATTCTTTGTGGAGAGCCGGATGTCTTTGCAACTGGTCTATCGAAAACCGATGATTTAATGCGTTTAACGACGTTAAAAGCAAGATTAAATCCAGTGGAAGTTGTAATAGAGGAAATCGAAGAGAAGGAAAAGAATTTAAAGAATACTACTAAAGCCGTACAGGAAATAAAAGAAGTTGATGAACAACAAGAAGCTTTTTATGTAAATGGGGAAGTCGTAGCACCTATATTGAACATGGAAACGGCTCCTTATATCCATCCGTTAATCGGAATGGAAGGTATAACACCGTATCATTTTCTAGCAGACGACGAAAAATAAAGGAGCTATTTACGATGACAAAACTACCCCTTTTCTAATGTTTCAAGGTCTAGCAGAAGAAGTAATAAAGAACTTGTTGAAGTCTTTTTTGTAGCATTGTCAAACAATGGACAAATATTAATGCCAATAGATCATTATGGATTTAGTAAGAAATTTGGTTGGGTACAAGATCCTTTCGAAAATTCTTGGCAACTTTATTTAAATGAATAATTTTTAAGTTAGACAAATTTCCTACCTTCCATGCATATAGTAATCTATGTGAAAAGGGAAGGTGGTATTAGTTGGATCATTTAAATGCCTATCAACATCCTTCTTATAAAGTTCGGGTGATATCTGTTATTGGGAATAGTCAGATTGAAGTGAAACCGGATTATGCACAATTGCAAATTGAAGTTGTCACACAAGCAGCAAATATTACGGAAGCGCAAACTGAAAATGCGAACAAAATGAACCAAGTTATAGAAGCGTTATTGGCGTTAAATATTGATCGCACAAATATTCAAACAGCATATTTTAATATTTTCCCTCGCTACGATTATATTGAAGGAAAGCAAGTGTTTAGAGGGTATGAAGTATCCAATGCGATTAAAGTAGAAGTAGACAACATTAGTGAAGTCGGGATTGTCATTGATCAGGCAATAAAAAATGGGGCTAATCGTATAACGGGACTTGAGTTTAAATTAAGAAATGAAGAGGCCTATTATAATAGTGCCCTACAATTGGCGTTGCAAAATGCCCACGAAAAGGCATTGGCCATTGCGAGTTCCTTACGTCTTTCTTATATGCCCCAACCGATTGAAATTGTTGAAGAATCTAGAGGTGGCCCTATTTTACTGAAACATGTTGCGATGACCCAACAAGCTTTTGATACTCCAATTGAACCTGGAACAATCACTGTTGAAGCGACTTTGAAAGTGATATATCAATATTAATCTCAATGAAAATAAGTTTTTATAGAAGCTATGGAGGCTGGGACAAAAACCCTCCTCTAAATAAAAAAAGCCGGTGAAATTTTACGAAAAGTAAAATTTCACCGGCTTTG
>NZ_JACSQA010000010.1 GCF_014836845.1 Ureibacillus galli | reverse complement strand
GTACGAGGAAAATCGAAGGTAGAAAACGAAATGGGCCTCGCGTTAATGGCCGTGAATTTAAGAAAATTCACGGCCATTAACTAAAGAAAAAAGAATTTACACACAAAAATAGAGAAAGGTGAATTTGAGTTTCATCAAATTCACCTTTCTCACTATTTGAAGCTAGTTATGTCCCAGCCTCTTTTTTACATCATGGATAATAATGTCCCTCCAATTATACCAGTAAGAACAATAATCCACGGTGTAATTTTCCAATAGGAAAGCATGCTAAACAGAATCACGGCAAAGACAAAATCAATCGGTTCCATAATTGATGAAGTAAAGATTGGGTTATAAAAGGCTGCAATTAAAATCCCTACAACAGCCGCATTAATACCCATAAACACTCCCTTCATTTTACCGTTCCGCCGTACAATATCCCAAAATGGTAATGTACCAAGAACAAGTAAAAAAGCCGGTAAAAAGATGGCAATCGTAGCTAAAATTCCACCAAACCAGCCATCCATGACCGCACCAATATAAGCGGCAAAAGTAAATAACGGACCTGGAACTGCTTGGGTTGCTCCATAACCAGCTAAAAATGCCCCTTCACTAATGAAATTTGTCGGAACAAATTCCCGCTCAAGTAAAGGCAACACAACGTGTCCTCCACCAAATACAAGGGATCCCGCTCGATAAAAACGATCGAACATCTCAACGAATGGAGATGCAAACGCTTCTCTTAATATCGGTAATAAGATGAGAAGACCAAAAAATAAAGTAATGCAGAAAAGTCCTATTTTTTTACTAATTGGTACTTTGAAATAAGTCGTATGATCATCACTTTTTTCTTTATATAATAAATATCCTATAAGACCGGCTATTAGTATAACTCCTACTTGTGCATATACCGTTTGCCATAACAATACAACCGCTAAGGCGAAAATAACAATAGCCTTTCGAGTTAGATCTGGTGCTAAATTTTTTGCCATTCCTAATATAGCATGGGCTACAACTGCCACCGCAACAATTTTCAAACCGTGAATCCAACCCATGTCACTTACATTCAGCTCGCCAATCAATAATGCGAAAATGATTAGGGCAATAACAGAGGGCATCGTAAAGCCGAGAAAAGAAATGATGCCTCCTAATAATCCACCGCGCATAATACCGATACCAATTCCAACCTGGCTACTAGCGGGACCTGGTAGAAACTGACATAAGGCTACTAATTCCGCATAAGATTTTTCATCTAACGACTTTCTGCGGCGAATATATTCCTCATGAAAATATCCTAAATGGGCAATAGGACCACCAAAGGAGGTTAGCCCTAATTTTAAGGATACTAAAAAAATTTCAAACCAAGTTTTAAACAATGACCTGTTGTCAATCATTTTGTTAATCTCCACTCTTATTTTCCATTTATCATAACAAGGTTTTCTATTGGGGAAAATTCAATCACAAAGAAATTAACATAATTTTAATATAAATCAATTTAAGCCCTGTCCATAAGGAAGGGCTTAGTTATAATTTATAGAAGTTACTTTTTCTTCGAACTTGTTTCAACAACTTCTTCGATCTTTAATTCTTCTGGTGTGTCATCCATTACACCTTTCGTAGATGATTTAAATTCTTTTAAAGTTTCTCCAACCGCTTTACCTAGCTGAGGTAATTTAGCAGGGCCAAAGATGATTAATGCTAACACTAATATGATGATTAACCCAGGTACACCGATACTTGCCATCTTAAAACCTCCTCTCTATTAATAAGTTATGTTTAACCGTTCCCTTCTTTTTAAAGACCAACTGGATACACTGATACTAATTTCAAATAGTAATAATAAAGGGACAATGATGATAATATCCGATAGAAAATCTGGGGGAGAAATGGACACCCCGACGATTATTAAAATAAAATAAGCAACTTTCCTCATTTTCTTTAATTTATCGGGAGTTACTAACCCGATATTGGTTAAAAACAATATAACAACCGGTAACTCAAAAACGAATCCTACTGGTAGCACGATATTAAATAACAATGTGAAATATTGTTTTATTCCATATGTTTCAATCGCACCAATCGACGTGTTCACATTCGATAAGAAGTTTAACATTAAAGGAAACAGCAAAAAGTAACTAAAACTAATACCGAATAAAAATAGTAAAAAAGAAATCGGTATATAAAAAAGGGTTCCCTTCGCCTCTTTTTCTGTTAGGCCCGGTTTTACAAATAACCAAATTTGCCATAAAGTCACTGGTAATGTAATCAGAATAGCGAGGATAAGGGCACATTTCACATAAATCATAAGCCCATCTGTATATCCAAATAAATTCCAATCAACAGT
This sequence comes from Ureibacillus galli, assembly GCF_014836845.1. Taxonomy (GTDB): domain Bacteria; phylum Bacillota; class Bacilli; order Bacillales_A; family Planococcaceae; genus Ureibacillus; species Ureibacillus galli. Next base: position 97,633 of record NZ_JACSQA010000010.1, on the reverse strand, counting down.
TGCGGCGGTTGGCTGCTGTTTTATCATATTTAATGTTTTCGGAGCTAACCAAAAACCAATTAAACATGATAAAACAAACGTTACGGATATTATAATTAATCGTTTTCGTAATTCCTCTAAATGCTCAACTAGTGTTAATTCTTTCTCTTCATCCATCGTTCTCACCAAATTTCATAAAGAACATCTCCTTTGGTGCCATTATTATGTGCATCAATGAACCGTTCCATTATGAACGTTCAAAAATTTTTAATACTAAGGAAATTCATAAATAGTAAAACTACTATGAAAAAAGAACTTAACGAGCTACTTTTTCGATATATTTCGACCTTTTTTAATATTTATTTGACCTTCCTTTCGATTCATAGTAATATTTTTTCATAATTCAAAAAGAATAGGTGTTCATTTTGTCGAATTTATTTAGAAAAAAAAGGATAGATGATTTATTAAATCAACATGGACAAGGTCAATTAAAAAAAACATTAGGGGCCTTTGATTTAATTTTACTCGGCGTTGGTGCAATTGTTGGAACAGGAATATTTATACTCCCTGGAACAGTAGCTGCCAGTCATTCAGGACCTGCTATTGTTTTTTCCTTTTTAATAGCAGCTTTTGTTTGTGCCCTTGCCGGAATGTGTTATTCCGAGTTTTCATCCGCCATCCCTGTGACTGGTAGTGCCTATACTTATGGCTATGTAGTGTTTGGGGAAATCATCGCTTGGTTTGTCGGTTGGGCTTTAGTATTAGAATATGGATTAGCCGCTGCCTCCGTTGCTACCGGTTGGTCATCTTATTTAATTTCATTATTAGAAGGACTTAATATTTCCATTCCTAACGCTCTATCGGGACCCTTTAACCCGGCAGAAGGAACTTTTATGAATCTTCCTGCTATTTTAATCGTATTGATCATTTCCTACTTATTAACACTCGGCATGCAAGAATCAGCAAAAGTAAATCGGATTATGGTTTTTGTTAAAGTAGGGGTTATTCTTTTATTCATCGTTGTCGGTATGTTTTATGTAAAACCCGATAATTGGCAACCATTCATGCCATTTGGTATAGAAGGGGTTGTTTCGGGGGCAGCACTTGTATTTTTTGCTTACCTAGGTTTTGATGCTGTATCTTCTGCAGCAGAAGAAGTAAAAAATCCACAACGAAATTTACCAATTGGAATCATTGGTTCTTTGTTAATTTGTTCTTTACTTTATATAGCGATGTCCCTTGTTTTGACTGGAATCACTCCATATACAACTTTAAACGTAAGCAATCCCGTTAGCTTTGCTATCGATTTAGTTGGACAAGATTGGATTGCTGGTATTATTTCATTAGGTGCTGTAACTGGGATGATGACCGTTATCCTAGTGATGATTTATGGCGGATCCCGCTTACTTTTTGCTATTGGCCGGGATGGCTTACTACCAAAAGTAATGAGTAAAATTAATCCAAAACATAACACGCCCGTTATAAATACTTGGATTTTCGGAATAGTTATAGCCTTTTGTGCTGGTTTTATCCCATTAGGTACTCTCGCAGAGTTAGTGAATATGGGGACTTTAATTGCCTTTACGATTGTTTCTTTAGGTATTATTTTCTTGCGAAGAAATAAAAACATTCTTTTATCAAATGGTTTTAAAGTGCCGTTCTTTCCAGTGCTACCCATATTATCATTTTTAGCTTGCCTCTTTTTAATGACACAGCTTTCGATTAAAACTTGGATTGCATGTGGAATTTGGTTTGTGATTGGTCTTGTATTTTACTTCTTATACGGAAGAAAACATAGTACATTAAATGAAATAAAATAGAGGAGCTTCTATTGTCCCTTTGACAATGGAAGCTCCTTTTTACTTATTTGCTTTATCCTTTAAATATTGTTGGTATGAATAGGCAACCCATATGCAATGATTATTTGCCCGGATATTATTTATTAACCCTTGAACAATCGTATTATTCAAGTTTGGATTATTTAAATCTTCCTTCAACATCATTAAAGATTCTTGGACAACCGGATCTTCATGTATCTCCTCTAGCACTTCGCTTAACAATTCATTAAGTCTTTCCTTCGAAATAGTTGGATGTACATTCGTTTTAATTAAGTACTCAGGTGTAATGAAAGGAATTTTAGAATGTTCAGCAACAATTGTCACCTTTTCGACAATTGTTTGGCACAACTTGTTTAAATCAATTGCATAATTATCTATTAGGAATAGTTCCGAATAACTTTTCGTTAGTCCATTAATAGTAAATAAAATATCAAGATGCATATGGTGATTTATATGTGCAAACTGTCTTTGAACAATTGATAGAACAATTTTATTTAACATTGTCATATACATGTGCATTCTTTCTAAAAGCTCTTGATTGAAGGACAGCACTTGCTCTTTAACGAATACTTTCGCGAAGTTTGCCTGCTGTTGAAATTCACTGAAAGTAACATATAAGAAGTGAAATAGTAAATGTTCCGTCGGCTTTTCACTGACCACACGTTCAATCTCTGCTATAAAGCCGTTCATAAACTGGTCGATTAAACTATGAATGAGCTCATCTTTTGATTTAAAGTGAAGATAAAAAGCTCCTTTTGATATACCACAACGCTCTGTTATTTGCTGTACTGATGTCGCCTCAAAACCGTTTTCAGCAAATAACTCCAGCGCTTTCTCCATGATAATTTGTTTCTTTACCAATTAAAACACTCCTACCCCATTTGTTTGACAACTGACTAATTAGTCATTAGTATAAATAACTGTAATACAAGAGTCAATTAAGGGCAGGTGTAAAGGTGAAAGGTTTAGTAAATTTTGTCCTGAAAAATAAACTTGCTGTATGGTTACTTACTATTATCATTACAGTTTCAGGTATTTATTCAGGGACACGAATGAAAATGGAATCCATACCTGACATTTCGATTCCGTACTTAATTGTGATGGGGGTATACCCAGGTGCAACTCCAGAACAAGTAATGGATGAACTGTCAATACCAATGGAAAAAGCAGTGGAAGGTCTCGAAGATGTCAAAGCTGTATATTCAAACTCATCATCCAACGTTTCCCAAATTCAAATTGAATATGATTACGGCGTTGATATGGATGAGAAAAAACGTCAGTTAGAATCCGCGATTGATAATGTTACATTACCAGAAGAAGTGGAAGAGCCTACCATTATGGCAATCAGTATGAATATGATGCCAGTTGTTGCTCTTTCGATTAGTAGTACTGAAGAAGACATTGTTGAATTAACTTCAACAGTTGAGGATATTTTATTACCTAAAATTGAAAAAATCGATGGAGTAGCTTCGGCTACGATTACTGGGCAACACATCGAGGAAGTTGAATTCACTTATAATGAAGAAAAAATGGCTTCCCTTGGATTAACAGAAGACACTGTTAAACAAATGGTTCAAGCTAGTGATATGGCCCTATCATTAGGTCTATACGAATTTGTTGAAGGTGAAGAAGCAGTAGCTGTTGACGGTGATATTCAAACTATCGATCAATTAAAAGAAATGCTTATACCAGTCACACCTACAGCTGAAAACCCAGTGCCATTTGTTAAACTTGGAGATATCGCGACAATTGAGACGGTTGGTAAAGTTCAATCCGTATCTCGTACAAATGGTAAAGATGCCATTGCAATTCAAATTGTCAAAGGCCAAGAAGCAAATACGGTAACTGTAGTTAATGCTGTAAAAGACTTAATTGAAGAAGAAGAGGCTGCTATTGATGGCTTAAAGGTTGATATCTCTTTAGACCAAGCTGAACCAATTGAAGATTCTGTATTCTCAATGGTTGAGAAAGCAGTATTCGGTGGTTTAATTGCCGTTTTAATTATTCTTTTATTCTTACGCGACTTTAAATCTACTATTATTTCAATCATTTCAATTCCAGTTTCAATCTTTATGGCTTTATTGCTACTAAACTGGTTAGATATTACGTTAAATATTATGACGTTAGGTGCCATTACGGTAGCGATTGGTCGTGTTATTGATGACTCCATCGTAGTAGTGGAGAACATTTACCGTCGTATGCACTTAAAAAATGAAAAACTCCATGGTCGTGCCTTAATTCGGGAAGCGACAATTGAAATGTTCAAACCAATTCTTTCTTCTACACTAGTAACAGTTGCAGTATTTGCACCGCTTATTTTCGTAGGTGGAATGGTTGGAGAATTATTCATGCCATTCGCTTTAACAATGACCTTCGCTTTAGGCGCGTCATTGCTTGTTGCGATAACAATCGTACCAGCATTATCCCACTTCTTATTCCGTAAAAAACTTTATGGTGAGAAAACAGAAAAGAGCCATAAAGAAGTGGGTAAACTAGCATTATGGTATAAAGGTGTACTAGAAAAAACATTAAATCATAAAGTGATTACATCCATAATCGCGATTATCATTTTAGCTGGTTCCCTTGCCCTTACTCCTTTAATCGGATTTAGTTTCATGGGCTCTGCGGAAGAAAAAGTTATGTATTTGACTTATACACCTAAAACTGGAGAGTTACTGGAAGAAACTGAAGCGAACATTAAGGAAGTAGAACAAGAATTATTAAAACGCGAAGACCTTGATATCCTTCAATTATCCATTACAGATTCAGAAAATGCTGATCCATCTGCTATGATGATGGGTGGCGGAGGCGGTGCATTAATGTACCTTATCTTTGATGACGAAATGGAAAACTTCCCTGAAGTAAGGGAAGAAATTGAAGACTATGTGTTTAACATCGGTCAATCCGGTGAGTGGAAATCACAAAACTTTAGTACATCAGCGATGTCCTCAAATGAAGTTAGCTACACGTTATACAGTGAGGATTTAAATGATTTAATGACTGCTGTTAAACAAGTAGAAGATGCTTTAAAAGAAGTAGATAACTTAGAAGATGTAACAAGTGATGCAGAAGATCCATATGTTGAAAACGTGTTTAAAGTAGATCAAGAACATGTATTGCAATATGGATTAACAACTGCTCAAATCGTGATGGCATTAAATGATTCTGGCTCAAAAGAAGTGTTAACAACGGTTGAAAATGACGGAGATGAAATTGAAGTCATTGTCCAAAGGGAAGCAAAAACTGCTCCAGAATCTTTAGAACAACTATTAGAAACTGCGATTCCAACAGCAACAGGAACTGCAGTTCCATTATCTGAATTAGTAACGGTTGAAGAAGGAACAACTTTAAATACATTAAGTCGTTCTGCTGGTGAATACTACGCAACTGTTTCAGGTACAATTGTTGGTGATGATATTTCGGTAGCTACATCGGAAGCAGATGAAAAAATCGAAGATCTTGATTTACCGAAAGGTGTAACGACTGGTGTCGCAGGCGTGGCAGCAGACATGACTGAAACATTTACACAACTAGGAGTGGCAATGATTGCGGCTATCGGTATTGTTTACTTCATTTTAGTTGTAACATTTGGTGAAGGTTTAGCACCATTTGCAATTCTATTCTCATTACCATTTACCGTAATTGGTGCGTTTATTGGATTATTTATTACAGGACATACGATTTCTGTCCAAGTAATGATGGGTCTATTAATGTTAATTGGTATCGTTGTCACAAACGCGATTGTTCTTGTAGACCGCATTATCCATATGGAACGTGATGGTTTATCTATGCGCGAAGCTATTCTAGAAGCTGGTGCAACACGTTTACGTCCAATCTTAATGACGGCTATCGCAACAATCGGTGCTATGTTACCAATGGCAATTGGTATTGGTGGTGGCGGCGGTCTTATGTCAGCCGACCTCGCAATAACAGTTATCGGAGGTTTGTTAAGTTCAACCCTTTTAACTTTAGTCATCGTTCCAATTGTTTACGAAACGCTTTCTAAAATGTTAAAGAAAAAACGTAACGAAATTCGAGAAGATTAATAGCAAATGAAAAGGTGTCTCTTTTATGGGACACCTTCTTTTTGTTTTAGTATATAAAAAAGCCGAGAACGATAGTTCCCGACTTATTGTATTGATTATTTTTGAATAAACATTTGAGTCCAGTAGTTACCATCCGCTACATAGCCTACACCAATGTGTGTGAAGTTTTTATTTAAAATATTTGCTCGATGGCCTTCTGAATTCATCCATGCTTTCACAACTTCTGAAGCTGTTCTTTGCCCTTGGGCGATATTTTCACCAGCTGATTTATATGTAATGCCGTAGTTTTTCATCATTGTAAATGGTGATCCATAAGTTGGGCTAGTATGGCTGAAATAATTTTTGTCTGCCATATCTTGTGACTTATCTTCCGCTACTCTAGCAAGTTCCCAATCACTTTTTAAAGCTGGTAGACCTGCGTTGGCACGCTCTACATTTACAAGACGTACAACTTCTTGTTCAACTGCTTGTCCTTCTTGTTCTGGTACGTTAATTTTTTGACCTGGATAAATTAAATTCGGATTTGCTAATTGTGGATTCGCATCAATTAACTCTTGAACTCCTGTTTTTGTTTTTACTGCGATTTTCCAAAGAGTATCTCCTGACACTACTGTATATGAATTAGCCGCTAAAGCGGTTACTGGTAATAATAGAGATGCTCCAAGAACAGTAGCGATCACGCCTTTTTTCAAGTTTTTAAACATCGATTGTTACCTCCTGTTTTATGTATTTTTATAGTACAGGAGTTTAATAGAGAAAATCATTAATAAAATAATGGATAGATTATTACGATATCTTTTCAAAGGGAGTATTTTGACCTACTAATCAAAAGAAACACTTATTTTATCCATCCTTTGTTCTGTTAAAATTGAAACCAATTTGTAATAGGAAAATATTCCGGTTGGAAATAAATAACCAATACTATAATGAAATTGGTAAAAAGCTGAATAGTATTTAAAAAAGATGTCTATCATAAAAGTATACTAGATTTAGATACTCTCCATATTTACTATCATTCAAGTTAAATATCATTCTATGAATCTTTCTTTAGATTCATTTTTTGATGAAACGCCTGATTATATAATATGATGGGGATGAGGTGATGGAATGAAAACGAGAATATATTTAAATAACCCTCAATTCGTATTGGGGACTACATTAAAAGACCATGAAGAACCTGAACATAATAACATGGCCTTACACGTATGTGAAAATGTTGAAAATGTACTGAACAATCGATTGAAGTTAGCGTCTTTTTTAAATTGTGATGTAGACGACTTCGTTTGTGCAAATCAAACTCATAGTGCTAATGTCCATCACGTCACGGCGGAAGATAAGGGGAGGGGCTCTAGAAGTGTAGATAATGCCATTTCCAACACAGATGCCCTTTATACGTATGAACCAAATATATTGCTCTGTACCTTTACGGCAGACTGTGTACCCGTTATTTTTTATAATGAAACAACTGGCCTCACTGGAGTTATTCATTCTGGATGGCAGGGGACTATAAAAGAAATTACTTTAAAAGTATTTGAGCATTTAATAAAAAACGAACAAAATAACCCGAAAGATATTAAGGTCGTGCTTGGACCTGCATTGAGTCAAGAGCGATTCGAAGTAGATGAAGATGTTTACCAAAAGTTTAAAGATCTAGGTTATGCTGATGAATTTATTTATTTTAAAGAAGAAACAAACAAGTACCATATTGATAATCAACAAACCGTAAAAAAACAATGTGAATTAGTTGGGATTCCATTGAATAACGTTAAAATTGACTTAACATGTACTTTCCATCATCCAGATGGTTTTTCCTATCGAGAAGATAAAAAAACGGGGAGACATTTAAGCTTCATAATGAGAAAAGAAAACTAATTTTTTGAACTTGGAACTACTTCGTAAAACTAAAGCGAAGTAGTTTTCTTTTTTAGGAATACGGTTTATTAGTTGTTATTCATGAATAATCCTTAAGTAAACATATATTATTTCATAAAGCATTTTTAAGGAGGCTATGCATTGCTCATTCATGTTGTCCGTTCGGGTGAGTCACTATGGGAAGTTGCCAATCAATATTATGTCTCTATCAATGCAATACAACAAGTAAATCAATTACCGGATCCAAACAAGTTGTTAATAGGGCAGGCATTAGTCATTCCAACAGCTGTAGACACGCATACTATTCAGGTAGGGGAAAATTTATGGTCTATCGCGCAACGTTACGGTGTCTCGGTACAATCCCTTTTAAATATAAATCAAATTACGAACCCAAATCTTTTGTACCCAGGGGTTACGATATACATTCCACCAATCATCCATACTGTCCAATCAGGCCAAACATTATCTCAAATTGCTACTCAATATGGCACAACGATTCAAGCCATCCTTAATGCCAATCCATTACAAAATCAAAACCTCATTTACATCGGAACCCCATTAGTTATTCCTAGAAGAAAACCATTAATCGAAGTCAATGCATACACCTACCAAAAGGATGAAGAAGCAGCTCAAAGCGTCAATGAAATTGGTTACTTACTCACTTATTTAAGCCCGTTTGCTTATTTAATTAAAGAAGATGGTACGTTGCAACCCTTTGAAGATGAATTGATGATAAACGCTGCTATTTCTCAGAACGTAACACCTATGTTAGCAATTACGAACTTATCCACGACATCAACTGGAACGAATTTAGCCAATGCCATTTTGTCAAATCCTGAACTGCGTGAAAAACTGATTTCAAATGTACTTCAATTGATGGATGAAAAGGGGTATAAAGGGTTAAATATTGACTTTGAATATGTTTTACCGGAGGATCGTGAAAACTACAATCAGTTTCTTCAGTTGGCCGTTAATCGATTGCATCCTAGAGGTTATTTTGTTTCCACTGCTGTTGCACCTAAAACAAGTGGAGAGCAAGAAGGGTTATTATATACTGCCCATGATTATGAAGCCCATGGGAGAATAGGTGATTTTGTTATTCTAATGACCTATGAATGGGGGTGGAGAGGGGCATCCCCACAAGCAATTTCTCCTGCTAACCAAATGCGAAGAGTTGTACAATATGCCCTCTCTGTTATGCCAGCGGATAAAATCTATTTAGGTTTCCAAATTTATGCGAGGGATTGGAAGATTCCCCATATTGAAGGAGCAACAGCTGAAACCTTTAGCCCTCAAGAAGCTGTTCGACGTGCTACTCAATTTAATGCAACCATTCAATACGACAATACCGCTCAGTCTCCTTTTTTCCGTTATGTTGATGAACAAGGGCAAAGGCATGAAGTATGGTTTGAAGATGCTCGGAGTGCCCAAGCAAAATTTGACATGGTTAAACAGTATAACTTAAGAGGAATTAGTTATTGGGCATTAGGCTATGATTATCCTCAAAATTGGGCTTTATTAAATTCCAATTTTGACATTCGGAAAGTGTGAAGTAAGAATTTTGTTTCTTAAGACATGTATGAAATTGAAAAATACGAAATATTTCCAGCTGGATATACACGCTTAATCCAGCTTTTTTGTTATGTAAACATTCCAAATAGGTGACCATTGAAAAATTAGTAACACATTTTAAAATCTTGAATATCCTATAAAGAATGCAATTTATAAAAAAAGCAATCCAACGGTTCAAATTTCGTTGGAGGATAGGAGTCACATGAAAAGATTATTACTTTTTCTTTCGATGGTAACCTTTGTTTTTTTAGTTGGTTGCAGTAATTCTGATTCAAAGGAAGAATCTAAAGAATCTAAAAGTGAAGAAACAACTTCTGAAACGAAAACGGATACTAAGACTGAAACAGAGACTAAAACTGAAAATGAAACCGATACTGATAATGCTTCTAATACTGAGACTACAGCTCCAAGTACAGATGATGAGTTTGCACAAGCATTTTCAGATTACTTAGATGAAATGATGTTATTAGCTGTGGAAGAGGAAAGAATTATTGGTTTATACGATAGTGTAACCGGTGTAAATTATACAAATGATGAAGTTTTATACTATACCCTTTTAGATGAAGTCATTCCTGGCTATCGTCAATTCGTAGCGGATTTAGAAGCGATTATGCCGAAAAATGCCGAAGTTCAAGCACTTCATGAAAAGTATATTGAAGCGGCTAATATTCAATATAACTCCTTTACCCTAATGATTTCCGCAATCGAACAGCAAAGTATGGATACAATGACTGAAGCAAATCAAGGTTTAGATGAAGCAAGACGTTTGCTAAGAGAATGGCTATACCAAGTTGACGAATTTTCAATAAAAGCGGGTATTCCATTAGAGTAAAAAGGGACGTACACAACACTAGTTGTTGTGTATTTTTTTGTGATAAAAAACGATTCCTAAGCCATATTAAGAAGGAATCCAATCGAAAGGAGAACTTCTTATGGGAAGAGATGATAGTAAAAGTAAAGGAACAAATAAAGCTTCCTTACCACAAACACCAAAAACGCAAAAAATAGCTCCTGGTAAGATGCGAGAAGAAGTTGCTCAAGAATTAGATGAACTTCACCAACTAGTTGAAAAAACAAAACATAACACTCGAAAGAAGAAATAGGAGGGATTCAATTGGATTACAATCGTGCTCAAGAAATCTATGCTTCTCCAAAGGAATATGAAGTCAGCTATAATGGTGTTTCCGTGTGGATTGATAAACTTCATGATGATGGAAAGACTGCTACTGTTCATTTACGCCAATCCCTCGAAGAACGTTCAGAAGTAGCCGTGTCAGAACTTAAAGAGGAATACCTCGTTCAATAAAAAATCATCCCATTGGATTAGTATCCAGTGGGGCGATTCTTTTTATACGCCAAAACAAAAGATGAAGTGAATCCCATTTATGCTTAATGTCCATATATTAGTTGCAATGTTTGTCTAAATAAGTGATCCAACTTCTCTGTTGCGTTCCTCTGTTCTTCTTTTAACGTCGGAATATAATTTTTAATGCGAATGCACTCTTCTTGTATATAATTATTCAAAATAGGAAGGGGTACCGTCATGTTAAACTCTTCCCCTAAATTTCTTCGTTTCAGCAATTGTTCCACTTCCAATTTTTCTTTTTTATAGTCCAGCAAAGGTAGTAAATCTTGGATGGTGATAGGTGGAACCGTTTGGAACTTTTCAATCCAACTACAGGCCAAAAGCGATTTTACGGCATAAAGATAAATTTTAACTTTCACTATTGGACGTTGAAGATATGATTTATAGTTATTGTTCGCTACATTCAAGTAATGATGTAAGCAGGAAATGGGTGAAAAGACATCCTTTTGTAGCAAACATAAGTTATCAATAAAAAAATCATTCTGGTAGTAAACGATTTCGCTATTTAACCATTCTAAAATGGTCGGATTACTTTTCCTAAAAAGACGTAAAGCTTTCGTTAGTTCCCATCCATTTATATCTAAATGATTATTTATCGGGAACTCCATACTGTCTTTTTTTGAGCCGATCCCTTGTGGATCAATGGAAAGGTACCAATTGGGGTGATGAACATAAATAAAACGAACATCATAATCACTATGTTCTGTTGCAAATCCCCAAGCTCGACTTCCTGACTCAACGGCATACAATATTTTAACTGAATACAACTCTTCAATATCCATCAACTTTTGTAAAATAGCCTCTTTCATAGATCCATCTCTCTTTTAACTATTCTTCCTACATCATACATAACAATTAAGAAGGACTAAAGGATATGAATCCTTTAGTCCAACAACAACCTCAATGTTCGAACAGCCTTGCCTTCATGTTGTAACAAATGGAATGGATGAACACCATTTATTTTTCACGTTCGTTTTTAGGTTCAAACGTTTTACAGCATGTATCTTGGGAATGATTTGCTTCTTCTGAAATCTTATCAAAGTCAAGATCCGAAGCAAACTCTGTATTCCGATTTTTGGAGTGATAATCCATATCGATTTGAATTTTTTCTGCTCCACAAAGGTTTCCCTCTTTATGGAAAAAACAGTTCGATACAGCACAGCTTACTTCTACGTTTGGCATAGCTATCCTCCTCATTGATATGTTGTGAAAAGTCAAAATGAGACTCCATTTAAACTCTTCAAATTGTATTTTGTCCAATTCAAAAGTTTTTATTTTGAAAGTATGACTCCTTTTTAGGAAAAAACGTTTTTAATAAAAAATACCATCAAAGAATGATTCTTTGATGGTACTTAATTTTACTATTTAAGATTACTCTGCTTTTTTATCTGATGTATCTCCTTTACTTTTTACATCAGTAGTTTTAGTTGGCTGGTCTACATTGATATAAAGTTTACCTGCTGCTTTCATGCGTGTTTCATTCTTAAAGCTATCTACAGCCTTCACTTCAATTTGCGCACCATCAGCAACTGTTCCTGATGGTACCGTATAGTAGCCAACGTAATGACCAGGACTCATTTCCATTAAAGGAAGTTCTGTTGCATTTTGAGCCTGAGCTTTCGTATTCGTCAATGGCATATGCACCATAAACGTTGCTCGTAGTCCAGGTTCACTGTCAAATTCGATCATGACACTTTTACCCGTTTGAATGTAAAGATCTTTTGCAGGCTTCACATTTTCAATAACTGGTGCATCATAATCTACACTTACAGTCATTGTTTTTGTCGTGCGATTTCCTGCTAAATCTTGAGCAACTACTTTTATTTCGTTAGATCCGTTCTCTAAAATAATACGTTTTGAGAATTGACCGTCTTTAACCGTTGCTGCTTGTCCATTTACTTTAACAAATTCTAAATTAGCATCTTCAATTGTACCTTTTACCGTTACCGTCTCACGATTAATTTTAGCGCCATCTGTTGGTTCAGTAATCTTCACAGCTGGTTTCACGGTATCTAACGTAACAGAAATTGGTGTGGATTCTCCTGTTGTGCGACCATTTAGAGTCGAAATGGCTTTTAACTCGTTTTGACCTTCCACAAGCGTTACCGGAATCTCAAATTGGCCATTCTCTCCTACGTCAACCGTTCCTGCATCCTTACCGTTATGCTTTAACTCAATTTTAGTTGTTGGAGAAGCAGTACCCGTTACAGTTAAACTTTTTTCATTTGTAATCAGGCTATCTGTTGGTCCAGTAATAACAGGTGCATCGACTTCATAGCTAACACGGGCACGAATCATATAGTTTCCTTCCTCTGCTGGAGCTGGAGTCCATGCACCGGAAACAAATTGATAACTTCTAGCCGCATTTTTCCCGTCTTCATCTGTTCCTAGACCAGGCGCATTAGGATTTGGCTTAGCTTGAATGTAAACCATGTAGAAATCCCCGTTTACAACAATATTATGTTCACGTAAATCTACAACAGTCCATTCACCATTACGTAGCGCCTTCGCATCGATTGGTCCTGCAATTTTTTTACCAGGTGCACCATTCGCTCCTGTTGCATCCCAAACTTCTACTTTAAAATCAGTACCTCCAGGTGCTGGCCATGACGTATCCCAGAAACGGAATACCCCATCTGTTACGATTCCACTTTCTTCTCCTTCAGGAAGGGACATTTTCACTCCCCAACCATTTCCTGCATCATAAAATGCACGGGCATTTTCTGCAGTACCGTCATCATAGCCGATTTCCCCACCAGGATACGTGTAGAATGGCTTAAGACTAATATCCATCGTTGCTCCATCACCATCGATTGAAACAGCCACTTCTTTACTATGGTAACCATCCGCAACAACTTTCAACGTATAGTCACCTTCGTATGCAGTAATTGAATAGCTACCATTTGCGTCTGTTATAACCGGTGCTATGTTCGCATCTTCTACAAGAAGTAACGTTGCTCCTTCAATTGGTTCTCCAGTTTGTTGATCAGTAATGGCACCTGCCACTGAATTTTGAGGTAATTCTTCCAACGTAAAGTTTGCAGAAACTGAACCGTCTGCCTCTAACTCTACTGATTGTTGCTCCGATGCAAATCCATATGCTTCCGCTTTTACTGTGAAATCACCAGCACTATGCGTTAAAGAGTAGGAACCATTTCCTGGATTTGTATAAACAGAACGGCCTGATTCAAGAACACTTACTTGTGCTCCTAATGGAAGAAGCGTTGGATTTGCCACTTCTTCTACAATTGGACCCGGTGCCTTTTCAGGTAATACCGGTTTAATTGTTTTTGGATCAATTGGCTTTTCTGTTTTTTCCTTTTTAGCTTCAGCAGCTTTTTCCTTTTTAGTTAACTTTGGTACTTTTTCAGTTTTTACTTCTTTAATAATACCTAATTGTTTCTTAGACAGTGACGAATCTGATAGAGCTACATCATCAATATACCAGCCATCACGCATTACGCTTCCATCTGAGTAAGAGTTAAAACCAATATACACTCGTTGACCAGCATACTCAGATAAATTGACCTCTGTACTTAACCAACCATTTGAAACACCGTTTACTTGAAGTAATTGCGTCCAATTTTCTAAGTCCGTTGAAATAACAACGTGACCATAATCCCAAGCTCTTCCTGTAGAAGATTTCTCAAAATTATGCCAATGCTTGAATTGTAAATAAGCATTCCCTTCTGGTAAATCAACTGGAGGCATCACGAGAGTTGCATTCATATTATTGTCGTATGTTCCTTCTAGATTCGTTGCATATACTTTTTCACCTGATGCAGCATTACCAGGACCAGATGTTGGGACACCCCACTCCCAGCTATTTGCATTACCAAACGAATACCAGCCAGTTGGTTGATTTTCAAAGTCGGTAAAGTAACCTGTCGTAATACCTGGTTTTACTTCAACCGTATACTCATCACTTGTTACCTCATTATTTCCAAAGTCATTGATAGTCCAGAAATATTTGAATGACGAGCCATTAATCAAACTACCTGGTACAACAACGCCAAACTCTCCAGATTTATAGTCTCCAGAAAGACGGCCCGCTTCGATTGATTGAACCTCACCATTTGCATCAGTATAGTTTAAATGTACAGACGAAATACTAATATTATCGGAGATGGAAATGGATAAAGGTAAATCCATTCCTTCAAATGTTTCCTCAGGAGCTACATGCTCGAAAGTTGGTGCTTCTGCATCTTCACCTTGTTTTGTTACTTGTCCTTCGATTGTACCTAAACCAGAAATAATAGAAGATACAGCTGAATAAGCATCAACTAAACCATAACCGTAACCATGGTTTGGAGATTCTGGATACTGTTCATCTGTTAACGGAGTTGCCGTATTCAATAGAATTTCTTCCATTTCATCGACGGTTATGTTCGCATTTACTTGGCGAAGTAATGCGGCCACACCAGATACTGCAGGACCTGACATGGATGTACCATTCCATCCACCTTCATAAGCACCACCAGGTACCGATGAACGGATGTTTACACCAGGAGCTGAAATATCAGGTTTAATTTCATCATACGGAGAAGGTCCACGTAGAGAGAAACTCGCTACTTTATTGTTAATATCCGTTGCACCGGTTGCAAAGGATTCAGGATAGTTAGCAGGAGCTGCTACAGATCCAGGTCCACCCGGATTTGTTAGCGTTGTATTTCCAGCTGAGAATTCTGGGAAAATTTCAGCTGCACGCCAGTTATTAACAACATCTCGGTACCATTCATCTAAACCGGGTCCACCACCCCAAGAATTGTTCACCACATCAGGAGCTAAGTCAACACGGGCATTGCCTTCGGAATCCGTTGGTGCTAAAATCCATTCAGCTGCTTCTAAAAGGTCTGCATCTGTACCACCAGCTGCAGTAAATGCTTTAACAGCAATAAATTTAGCACCTGGAGCAACACCGATTTGATTTGTCCCATCTGGTTCGCTACCAACCATTGTTCCTGTTACATGCGTACCATGTCCTTGATCGTCATAAGGTTCGTCTTGTCCAGCAGTGGCATCGAACCAGTTATAATCATGATCAACTTCACCCGTAGCTGCATTGTAACCACGATATTTTTCCTTTAATGCCGGATGGTCCCATTGAACACCTGTATCAATACTAGCCACTACTGTACCGGAACCGTCAATACCCATCTCCCACGTTTCAGGAGCTTTTACACGGGCGACATTCCATTCAACATTCGCAACTTCAGACGCTGGTGCTGGAGCATCCTCTACTACCGTTGCTTCCAATTTTCGTGTTTCATTTGGAAGTACTTTTTCAACTTCTGAAAAAGTAGCAATCTTTTCAGCAATCTCTTTTGTTGCTGTTACTGCCATTCCATTTACAATGTAGTAAGAATCAAAATCATCTACATTTCCCTTTTTCGCTTCTTGTTCAAGAAAATCGATGACTGATCGTTGTGACTCGATGGAAGTTGATTTCAATTCGGAGACAACAGCTGAACGTTGTACTAATTTCGTGTTTTGTGCAGATAGCTTCTTTTCCTTCGCAGTTTTTCTTGCTTCTTTTGCTACTTCTTGTGCTTCTGCCTTATCCTTAAATTTTACAAGGAAAGTTATTTTCTCTTCATCTTTAAAATTAGTTAACAAACGGTCACTAATTTTATCCTTCGCAAGAACATTACTTACACTTGATTCTCGTAAAGATTCATGAAGTTTGTTTGTTGTTTCCGCACTAGCAACAGTAGGTGCTATGAGGGAAAACGCAACGAGTAAAGATGCTGTAATGTTAAACGCTTTGGTTGAACGTTTCTTCTTTTTCACATATTCTCCTCCTTCCGATTTTTAACAACGACCCGTTCACCTGACGTTCAACTAAAAAACACCTTGTCCCTCCTTCCTAAACGATAATATCCAGGTAAACAGAAAACAAAGGTGTCATCCTAATCTCTAGTTGTTAACAATAACTATATTCGATTGGGAGATTAATTTCTGTCTAATTTTGTAAGCTACTTTCAATAATTTGGTAAATTGAATAATTGGTACCATATCGCAAATTACTTATAAGTATTAAGTGGGAATAAAACAATAGTTAAATAATCCCTTTTCTATTAAAATCTTTATTAATAAATAGCGTTACAAGTTTACAATGATAGAAAAATGATTCCTTCCACCTATTTCCATTCTATCAATCAAATTTACTATTTGATGGAACAGTATATGTTAAGGATAAAAGTATTATATTTCCTTTTATATCCTTAATATTTTACGATTCTACTATTTAATCTCATTTTAAAAATAGCGACTATTTCACTAAATCCAATTGAATACCAGCCCTTTTAAAAAGATAAAATTCAAGAAAAGTTTACTTAAAGTTCCTTCTCCCTCTGCCTATTTTCGACATCGTTTTAAAATTAAATTTACTTTGGCAGAGAGTTGTTAAATGAATGGATACATTTTTGTTATTTCAAAATTGGGAATGGTTTTATTGAATCTCCTATAAACTGACCACTGTATTTTTAATAAAATTGATACTTTTATAAATATCAGTCCTTTGCTATGTTATCTATACATTAAAATAAGGAAGGTAACATTCATGCAAAAAATACAAAATCATTCAAATACCCGTTCCCAAACTTTCGATATGGTTCTATCCGCTATGCTTATTGCTCTCGTCTTTGTTGCGACGGTTTTTTTAAATATTAAATTACCAATTACGGCTAATGGTGGTTTAGTCCACCTAGGGACAGCAATGCTTTTTATCACATCCATTCTTTTTGGTCCTAAAAAAGGAGCAATTGCTGGCGCTATTGGAATGGGCTTGTTCGATTTAATCTCTGGCTGGACATTATGGGCACCTTTTACGCTAGTTGCCCGTGGTTTACAAGGATATGTCGTTGGGAAAATCGCTTGGTCGAAAGGGCGAAATGGCAGCAGTATTACTTTTAACCTCTTCGCTACCATCCTTTCCGTTCCTGTTATGTTAGTAGGATATTATATTTGTGAAGGAATTCTTTTTCATAACTGGATTGTTCCTGTAGCTTCTATACCAGGAAACATCGTTCAAAATGTAGTAGGTATCGTTGTTGCAATACCTGTTTGTGCTGTACTGAAAAAAGTATCTTTTTTTAAATAATGACGAAAGGAGGGAGCTTTTTTTAGCCCCCTCCTTTATCGTCTGAATCGTATCTTTTAACAATAGATTACGATAAATAAACCGGAAGTGATTCACTTAATATTAATCCGTCTTTTTTAACCATCGCATCATAGGCTAAAATCCGGACCCCTGTTTCGTACGCTTGTAACAAAGCATCTGCAAAGGCTGGGTCCGTTTCCCTATTAGGGATAAACCCATGGCATCCTTTTAATTGAATAATAAATAAAATAGAACAACTGTAGCCTTCACGAGCTGCCTTTACTAACTCTAATACATGTTTTGTTCCCCTTACAGTGGGGGCATCAGGGAACATCGCCATTCCCTCCCTTTCAAGGGTAACACCCTTTACTTCAATAAATCCCTTTTGGTCACCTTGTTCAAAAAATAAATCGAAACGGGAACTACCATAGGTAACTTCTTTTTTAACCGTATCTACCTTTCCAAATTCCAACAGCTTTCCTTCTTTTAATGCATCAAAGGCAACCAAATTTGGAGCTTGGGAATCAATATTAACCCAATCCCCATTCTTTACAACTGCTATAAGAGAAAACTTTGTTTTCCGATTAGGATGATTATTTCGTTCTAGAAGCACTTTTGCATCGGGTAGAAGAAGTTCTCTTAAACGGCCTGTATTTTTCACATGTACCCTTTCTAACATCCCATCGATAAAAACTTCAGCGATAAATCGGTTTATTCGATTACTAAATCTTCCTTCGATTATTTCACCATACTGCATTTACTTCACTTCCTATATCAATTCCAATTACGTTTTCTTGTCTCAAGTATAACAAGAGTTGCCTTTTAACCCAAAGTTACATAAAAATGCTTCTTGTGATGATTGAAAAGATATGAGTTGATTCCATAACTCTATTCTATAAATATTCAACAAAAATCGTTATATTTGTTGGTTAAACTTCACTTTTTGTATTTCTGTTTACCTTACTTTTTTAAAAGGATGTTACATTTAACCTGTTCATCACATGAACACTAAAGAAATATTATAGAACAATTGATTACTGGGGAAATTATTTCTCCCAATGATACTCGTTATGATTTTGAAGTATATAAACAAGAAAATTATAAACAATAGATGAGAGCATGGAAATTTTTTAACTCATGGAGGTATTTTGATGACAGATTTAAAAGACAAGGTTGTGATCGTCACTGGCGGTGCATCTGGTATTGGGTTAGCTACTGCAAAAGCTTTTTTAGAAAAAGGTTCTAAAGTTGTAATTGGTGATTATAATAAGGAAGCCGGGGAAGAAGTAGTCCATACATTAAAAGAACACTATACAGATGTTTTATTTATAGAAGTAAATGTAGCTGATGAAAAATCCGTTGAAAACCTTGTATCACAAACCGTTTCCCAATTCGGTCAACTTGATGTCATTTTTAATAATGCTGGAATCGGTATTCAAAAACCAACTCATGAATTAACAGATGATGAATATAAACGTGTCATTGCCGTTAACCAAGACGGTGTATTTTATGGGATGAAATATGCACTTCGTGAAATGCTTAAAACAGGTGGAGGTTCAATCATTAACACTTCATCCATTTTAGGAAGTGTTGGTGAACCAACTTCTATTCCTTATGCTGCTAGTAAAGGTGCTGTTAACTTAATAACAAAATCAGCTGCTTTAGAATATGCTAATCGTAATATTCGAGTAAATGCCGTAGCCCCAGGATTTATTGAAACAGGTTTGGTTAACAAAGAAGCGCTTGGTGATTTTTACGATAGCTTAGTCGAAAAGCATCCTATCGGTCGTTTAGGTAAACCAGAAGAAATTGCCCATGCTGTTGTTTTCTTAGCAGAAAATGACTTTGTAACAGGTACTACAATCCTTGTTGATGGTGGATATACTGCGAAATAATTTATTTGATAAGCAAAGGGATAATTTATTCTCCTTTGCTTTTTTGTTTTATAAAATGATTTAGCGCACACCTAAACATGTTATTTTAGATGATGGTGGGTTGTACCTATTTAAAAAAATTTTTATTCGACGATAAATACTTATAAATTTTTTTAAAAGGGTGTAGCTCATGAGTATATTCACAAAAAGAGAAAAATCGTTGAAATTGAGAGAAGAAGCGGATAAACAAAAGCAACATGTAAAAATAAACATTCATCAATACCCTAATTTACTTCAACAGTTATCTATCATTGAACTTACTTTGGAAGATTTAGCTGTAGCGAAGGCAATACAACCTCTTATTCACGACAACATTGAGAAAATATATAACCCTATTTATAATCATTCCTTTGAAGGAATACGAAAAGTCGTAGATATGACACCATTAGGAATCGATCTAGCGGGTTGTCAGCAATACGTCATCAGCTTTTTTGATGGAATCATCGATGATGAGTTTGCTGCTAAAAGATATCAAATCGGTAAATATTATTTAAAGGTTGGGGTTGAAGTTAGATGGTACCTTTGCACAAACCAAGCTTTTTTAAACAAGATTATTGATATCCTTCATGAAGAATATAAAGACGATTTGGAGAGCTTAACACTAGCATTAAAAGTAACAAATAAAATTTTCAATTTAGAATTACAACTTTGCCTATCAGCTCTGCAAGAACTACAAAACGAAGCTGCCGCAGCGAAAGAAATTCAAGCGAAACAAAACGTAAAGCAAAACATTGGCGCTATTACAGAGGAACTGGCAGCTATGTCAGAAGAAGTTGGCGCATCCGTTGCCGATGCCATTGTTCGCTCCGAAAGTATAAAGTCAGACATAAACGAAGGTTTGCAATCAGCTATTATTACTTCTGAAACGTCTATGACTGGAAGAAAACAGTTAGATCAAGTTATTGAACAAACCCTTTCTTTAAAAAATAGTGTAAATGATATTAAAACAAGTATTAGTTCATTAGAAGCAAACTCAAGGGAAATTGGAGATATCGTTTCCGTTATTACTTCTATTGCGGAACAGACAAATTTATTAGCGTTAAATGCAGCAATTGAAGCAGCAAGAGCAGGGGAACATGGCAAAGGATTTTCTGTAGTAGCAGCAGAGGTTAGAAAGTTAGCAGAACAAACAAAAGATTCTTCAAGCGATATTAAAGAGCTGGTCGCTTCCACAACGAAGCAAATCGAAGAAGTGGTCAATCAAATAAACGACGTTAATAATAAAACATTATCAGCTAATCAAAATGTACAAGATACGGTGAATAGTTTTGACGAAATTTTAGCAGCCAGCAGTGCTAGTAAAGAACAGAACGAGCGAAACAACCAAGAAATGATAAAATTCACAAGTGCATTAAAAGAAATTGGTGAAGCAGGTCAAAAAGTTGCAGAATTGGCAGATGAATTAAATCAACAAATGCAGGAATATTAAAATTAAGGGCCCTTTAAGGACCCTTTTTATCTTTTGTAAAAACTACTCTACTTTTTGCTATCTTTACTCATTTGAATATATTCTTCTTCCGTTATAGCATGAAAAGGCACTTTCTCTTCAGCCATCCATAATGATAAATCGAAGCTTTTAGCATCTCCATCAAAATGCCCTTCCAACTTAACCGATTCTCCATCTACAGTTGTAAAGAACTCCAGTATTTTCCCATCAGTTATGCCGTTCAATTCATACTTTGTTTCCTTATATTGTTTTTCCCCATTTCCTATATGTTCCATTACACGGAGAGTTGCCGTCACTTCCCCCTCGCGAAGTGCCTCGTTGATTTTTAAGAATAGTTGTATTGATCCATCATTCGAAGAATAGTAGTAGCCATAGATGCTATTAAGCTCAGAGAAAAATTGGTTTTTCCGTTCTTTTTCGATTTGTTCCGAATGATATTCAGCATCTTCCATTTCATTTGTTACCCACCAATAAGCTACACCAAGCACCGCAACTAGTATCACCGCTACCCGATATTTCTTCATTTACCTACTCCCCCTAATTATCAAAAGGTGAAAACTTTAGTACTCTATTAGTTTATGTTAAACGTTTATTTAATAAATGTGGTAATGTAAATTACTCCTTATTATAAATAAAGACACCCTTCGCCCTCCATGAACTGCCCCGAAAAAATAGATTCAGGGCTGTTCACCAATTGGGAAAGGATGTCCTTATTTCTTTTGAATATATCAAACTATATTTTTTTCGAACAACGGGGAAATTTAGTTGGACTAAATATTCGAGACCGTTACACATTCATAACCTTCTTCTTTTAAAAACTTCAACACTGGCTCTAATGCCTCTACCGTAGTTGCATGAATGTCATGCATTAAAATGACAGAACCATCTTTCACATTTTCTTTTACTATACTCAAAATGGCTTTCGGATCATGGGATTTCCAATCAAGTGTATCTATTGTCCATAATGTAGCTGGCATTCCACTTACCTCATCGACCCGGTCATTTATCGCGCCGTAAGGAGGTCGGAAAACCGTAGGATATTCTCCTACAGCTTTTAAAATTGCTTCATTGGTCTGCTTGACTTCCTTTTTAACTTCATCATTACTTAAAGTCGTTAAATCTTTATGACTCCATGTATGATTACCTAATTCATGCCCCTTACTAGCTATATCTTTTACAATATTCGGATAGAAGTCTACTCGATTACCGAGCATAAAAAAGGTTGCTTTAGCATTATATTTATCTAATAATTTAAGAATTTTCTCTGTATTTTTTGGGTGTGGTCCATCATCAAATGTAAGAGCGACACGTTTTCCACCCGTAGATGCGCCTTTATCTGAAGGTTTCTCTGAATCTTCTCCATTATTTACTTTCGGTGGTACCGTTTGATGATCAGGCTCAACTTCAACGGCCAATTTATTTTTCCACTCATCTGTTAAAAATTCTTTAAATTGATCAAATGGAATCGAAATTTCAGGCGTACCTGCAGCACCAGCAGTAACTTCATATTCGTTAAATTTGAAGACGACTGACTTATCAGTGAGATACATATTAGAGAAGTGATTATCTTCATCTTCGATCCAATTCTTTAAATCTTCTTTGAAGAAATATAGACTATATTGTTCCGATTGTTCAAAGGCATTTCGTAATAATTCATAAATTTTATCCCGATTTTGTTCGTTATCATTTAAAATAGCTGTTTGTTGTATATATTGATTGTTATGTATATCAACTAAAAATACTTTTGTACTTTGTGTACCATTTGCTCCGACAACGTAACTTTCATTTGAAAAAACGATGGAGTAAACATTATCAATTACCGGGTAAATATTAAATGATATATTCAATTCCGCTATATTTTCTTTAAGAAATTCCTTATTGTTTTTTACTTCATTTAAGAAATTTTGCTTAGATTCCGATACATAATCGGCAATTCCTTGATTTAACTGTTCATCTTTAAATTTTGGATAATGAATTGCGATATGAAAAGTCGTTTCATCAAACACTTCCGATACGATATTCACTCCAGAGTATGCAGACGCTTCCGTCTTTTTACTACTATTCTTTTCATTAGAAGTGTCACTTCCATCATTCTTTACTAATAAAGATTTGAATAATAGAATAGCTCCTAAAAATACAAAAATAGATAATACAAATATAATGATTCTTTTAGCTTTCATCACATGACACCTTCTAACTTCTCTTGTTGTAAACAGTTCCCATTATACGCTCCGAGATAGGTATTAACAATATGAACTTGAAACAATTTAAAAGAATTTTTCCCTTCTATCAATTGGTCATAATAATCGGAGTTTTAGGAAAAAATAAATACTAAAAGAAACGGATAGGATGTCTAAAAATGAAAGAATATACGAACTACAAAACCTTTTGTATGAGTGAATACGATACGTTAAAACGAGTCATTCTTTGCCAACCTCAATATATGACAATTCGAGAAGTCATAAATGAGACGCAAGAACATTTTATAGATGAAGGCATTCATATTGAACGGGCCCTTCAGCAGCATGAGGAATTTGTTAAAACCCTTAAAAATCATGATATTGATGTAATTTTACTGCCTTACCATAAAAAGTATCCAGAACAGGTCTTCACACGGGATATCGGTTTTACATTAGGTCAAACTATCTTTGTCGCAAACATGGCAACAGATGTTCGTGCAGGAGAGGAAAATGTATTAAAACAATGGTTAGAGGACGAAGAAATCTCCTATTATAATTTAGTTGAAGAGTTAATAGAAGGTGGAGATGTTCTCATAGATCGGGATACAGTATATGTTGGACTAAGTAACCGAACAAACCAAAAAGCAGCCGATCAACTACAACGTCTGTTAACTGACTTTCAAATCGTCACAATTCCTTTTAAAGAAAGATACTTACATTTGGACTGTGTATTTAATGTTATTTCTCCTAATGTCGCCCTAATCTATCCGAAAGCCTTATCACAAAAGGAAATTGACTTATTCGCCTCTCGTTATGATTTAATAGAGGTTTCAGAAGAAGAACAATTTCAATTAGGTACAAATGTGTTGAGTATCGGGAACAAACGATTATTTAGCTTACCTGTAAATACCAATGTAAATAATCAACTGCGAAAACGGGGCTTTGAGGTAATTGAAGTCGACATTACGGAAATTATTAAATCAGGTGGTTCCTTCCGGTGCTGTACCCTTCCGATTTTACGCGAAAGCTAAAAAATGCCCATATAAACAACCTTAAATATAATAGGTTGTTTATATGGGCTTTATTTTGTTAAAAAGCTGTCTTTAAAAGAAAAATTTTAGAAAGCAGGAATAGCTGTTTCATCATAATTTTCTTCTAAAAACTTTTTCACTTCTGGACTTGTCATCGCCTCTGCTAATTTTTGAATCGCTTCAGAATCTACATTATCTTTACGAGCAACTAAAGTAATAGCAAAGTCATTTTCCACTCCTTCAGTAAGGAGCGCATCACTTTTCGGCGTTAATCCTAGTGGTGCTGCATAAGCAGGTGTCATAACGACAGCATCTGCATCATCATACATTCTCGCTAACATTAACAAATCGACTTCTTCAAACTTTAAATTTTTTGGATTTTCGATAATATCGGCTTTTGTATAATAATTATCCGTTTTTTCTTTTAATTTTATAACATTATGTTGGGCTAACAAGGATAATGAGCGATCCACGTTAGAAATGTCATTGGCAATTGCAACAACAGCACCTTCAGGTAACTCTTCCATTGATTTATAATTTTTTGAGTAAACACCGTAATTCGCAAAATAGATTGGTTCAACAGGGACTAAATCTGCATCATTGTTTCGATTGAATTCCTCCATGTACGGAACATGTTGGAAGAAATTCGCATCCACTTCACCTGCTGCAAGAGCACTGTTCGGTTGGACATTATCACTTAATACGACCACTTCAAGTTGAATGCCTTCTTCTTCAAGTTTTGGTTTAACAAGGTCTAAAATTTCTGTCATCGGTGGGATTAATGAAGCTACTTTTAATGTTACTTCCTCCTGCTTTTGATCTTGTCCATTTTCATTATTTTTTGCTTCATCTGTTTGGCCACAACCAGCCAAAATAAATAAAAAAACAGTTATAAGGGAAAGCACTTTTTTCATGATTTTTCCTCCAGTATTTTATCTTTTATCAATGATTCTCGATAGATTTGTTCCAATAAATTGGATGATTTGTACAAGTATGACCATGATAATAATCACATAAATCATTAATTCGGTTTTAAATTGCTGGTACCCGTACCGAATAGCAAAATCCCCTATTCCACCGCCACCAACTACCCCCATGATTGTTGAATAGGAAATAAAACTAATAATCGAAGTTGTTAATCCAAGAACGAGACCTGAACGAGCTTCTACATAAACAAATTTAAAAATCACTTCTTTAACAGAAGCACCCATTGAAATTGCTGCTTCGATAACTCCTTTTGGGACGTCCAGTAAGGATTGTTCGACTAACCGCGCATAGTGGGCAATAGCGATTATCGAAAGTGGCACCGTTGCTGCTATTGTTCCGATAGCTGTTCCGATAATGAATCTTGTAAACGGTATTAAAAAGACAACTAATAATAGGAACGGAAAGGAACGGATTGTATTGACTAATAAATTGAACGTCGAGAAAAGGAATCGATTCTCTAGCATATTGCCTTTTCGGCAAAGAAAAAGTAATGTCCCAACTGGGAGACCGATTAGAACGGCTGCAAGGATAGAAACTCCTACCATGACAAAGGTTTCTCCAATCGCTTGCCAAATCTCCGTTTCATATTGACCTAAAGTATCAAGCATGATCTATCTCAACATCCTTTGTTAGTTGTTCGACAAAGTATTTTGGGCTATTCTCTTTATTTAATATTCCCGTTGGTTTACATTTTACTGTGTCATAAATTTCTCCGTCTGCCATGACCGTTACGCGATTACAAATACTTCGAATGACTTCCATCTCATGACTGACGATAACAATTGTCACGCCTAAACTTTTATTAATATTTTCTAATACCGTTAATATATCAGCAGTAGTACTTGGATCTAGGGCAGAGGTTGGCTCATCACATAATAATACTTGCGGCTTGTTCGCTAATGCTCTAGCTATCGCAACCCGCTGTTTTTGGCCACCGCTTAATTGGGCAGGATATTTATCCATTAAACTATCCAAACCAACAAATTGAAGACACTCCATAACGCGGCTTCGTCGTTCTGCTCTTGGGTAGTTTGCCAATTCTAAAGGTATAACGACATTGTCATAAACCGTTTTATTGGCAACTAAATTAAAATGCTGAAATATCATTCCTAATGATTTGCGAACTTGTCGAAGTTTTTTACTATTCATACTTGTTAGTTGTTGACCATTTATTTCTACTTCGCCTTCATCTGGGACTTCCAACAAATTCATTAATCTTAATAAAGTCGATTTACCAGCGCCACTTGCCCCAATTATGCCATGGATTTCCCCCTGATTAATCGTTAAAGAAACTGATTTTACTGCTTGAAACGTTGAAAAGCTTTTTGAAACACGATCTAATTTAAGCATAAAAAAACCCCTTTCTATGATGGGAAGGGTGATGTCAATTCTTCTCATTATAGCCCAATAAAAGATGGTTGTCATTTTCGTTTAGTTTTCAAAGTAACTAACTACCGGCTCTACTTTTACCTTTTAATAGTTCAATAATCCATTGTAAATTTATAATGATTTTTGAATAAAATCAAGGTATACATTTATACTAAGGAAGATTTTAAATTCTCTGTTGAAAAAGAGAAAGAAGGGCAATTTTTATGGATACCATTATTTACTTTTTACTTACTATTGCGTTCTTCATTTTATTGATAATAGGTATCCTTTTAGCTAAACAGGATGGCTGGATCGACGTCAGTAATGTTCTATTACTCGTTATAATAGCCTTGCTCTATGATAACGGAATTCTAGCTTTAGGAAAGTTTATAGGGGAAGGCGATTTACTGAAAGCTTTAAATGAAATACGTTATTGGTTACATGCATTGATTACCCCTCTACTCGTGCTTTTTGCCTGGCATACGATAGTAAATACTAAGATAAAATGGGCTTCAAAAAAAGGAATACAATGGCTCGTTATCTTTCTTACACTTTTTTTCATCATCTTCGAATTATACTCACTAGTTCCTAGTTTCTCTTTAGAGCCTACTTGGAAGAATGGGGTTTTAAGTTATACAAAGAATGAAGAAGACATTCCTGTTATGATTATTGGCGTATCCATTATTTTATTAATAACTTCCATTTTGGTTTGGTGGAAACAAAGATGGCCATGGTACTTTATTGGCATTCTTTCTATGGGATTAGTCCCTATACTCAATTATCTTTTGCAAATCAATGCTCCTCATAATATAGCCGAATTTCTTTTAATAGTTGCACTACTTGCAACAAAGGCTTATCAACAAAAACGACTAATACAAGAAAAATCCCGCCTTTCTTAAAAGGTGAGATTTTAAAAATTTATATACTACTTATTCATTTTACTTAGAAAATCTCCTAATAAACTGTCGAGATCATTTTCCATGTCTGTCGGTTCTTCTTCCACATTAATCGATTGATGTTGTGTTGCTTTGTCCCAATCAAAGGTGTCCAAATCATCCATCATTTCTATATTCCCGTCAGTAGGTGTTCCTTTACTATCTTCCCCATAAGTTGTTTCTTTAATGGATGACTCTTTGTACATCTCTTCTGGTAAATACAAAGCTTCATCTATATCTAAGGAGTTACTATTTAAAGATGATAACAAAGCAGTGGCACGAACAGGATCCATTAAAAGTTGGTAAAGTATCGTTCCTAGTAGCGCCTCTGAATGCTCATGTTTTAGCCAGTCTCGTTGGGATTTGCTTAAACTATGAGGAAGGGGAATCGTAATCGTTTCCCTTTCCTTCGAAAAAGATTGACCGACCCCTCGCAAGACAAACTCGGCAATTTTACTTGAGAAATTCCGTCTTTCAATTTCCTTTAGCTTTTGTAAATGTTTCAGTAGATGGTCAGGTGTATCGGAAGGGATACGAAATGAAATGGCTTGTCCCCTCTTTATCTCATTAGAATTTGAGCTTTTCATATGATCACCCTAATTAATTTTTCACAGGTTCTTGAGGTGATTTCGGCTTTTCCATCTTTCGGGCAAAATCCGTAATAAGTTTATAATAAGCATTGGCCATCATCCAAATGCTCTCTTTTTCATCTTCAAAAAATTCAATATTATATCCATCTAAATTGTTATTTAATGTTTTTATATATTCTTTTAATACATTAGCTCCTCCACCTACAAAATAGCAGATTTCTGTTTGGGAATTTTTTTGCCAAACATTTCTTAATAGACGGTATTGCTTTTTAGCTAGTTCAAGTAAGATCCGGTCTGTAATATCATGGACACTTGTCCGACTTCCCTTTACCATAATATGATTCCGATCATTTTTCCTCGTAATAATTTCAACAACATCACGACGACTATCCAATTCAATACCATGTTTGGAGCGAATTTCTTCTCTAATTGCCTCTAATGATTCCGATACACCTAGATTAAATCCTTGTGCTTTATCATCATCAACATTTCGGTTTTTAATGACGGCAATATCCGTTGATAGTCCTCCTATATCTTGGATGATAATTCTTTTATCGATTAAATCTTTATTAATAACTTTTAGTTGATTGTCCATTACGAGATTAATGTAAGCGGCAAATCCTTCTGGATATATCTTTACCTCATTGAATTTAATATTTACCTTTAACCCTTGATATTTTGGTGTAACTAGAAACTCTACTTGGTGGACAGAACCAACTAATTTAGAGCGATATCCTGCATCCTTTCCTTCCTTTACTTCACGTAGAGGTAGGCCCGTTCCAAGGGTATAATTTGCATCAATCACATTTTTTGTACGAGGGAACTGGCTCGTATTTTTTTCATGAACAGCATCTAATGCTAACGTTGCAAAAAGCATGACTAATGTTTGATCTTCTTCGGATTTTGCACTTCCCGGATCTAGTTCCGTAGCATTGCCACTTTTCGTTGCCAAATGACCTACACGATAGATCGCATTATTTTCTTTCAATGCAGGTGAATGTACTTTAATATGAATTCCTTCTAATGGATTTTTATTATCTAATTCTTCTTTTCCAATTACCGGTCGATCTTCCGTGTCAATTGCCATAATATTAGGAATATTTAACTCATACTCTAATTCTCCAAAAATAGCTTTAATGGAATCATTACCAACATCAACAGCTGCCATTCGAGTGTTCATCATTTAATCATTCCTTTTCATTAGTTTAGTAAAACCTTACTTCTAACTTAAAGGTTATAGGAGATTTCTACATTCTTCAATTGGCATTACCTAAAAGATATATAACTGTAAACATCTTGTAAACTGTTGTGTTTTGTAGACATTTCGGTAATCTTTAGTAACAAATTTGTTTACATCTTGCTATTATCCCATGTAAACGAGTTTGTTTACATGTAAACAAAATTGCCTACATGTAGTTTACTATTTGTAAACTTGCAAACATTTTTGTAGACGAAACGAATATTGGGATTCTTTTTAAAATCAGAGTAACTATCCTTACGGCCTAAAATAAAAAACTCAACCATTAGTCGATGCTAATGGTTGAGCTTTGTTATCGTCCACATATTTAAATAGCTGTATACCCACCATCTACTAAGAGACTTGCCCCTGTAATAAATGACGCATCATCACTTGCAAGGAAGGCAACTGCTTTCGCCACTTCCTCTGGTTTTCCTAATCTACCAATCGGATGAAGGTTAATTAGCTCTTGTCGCATTTCTGGTGTTAAACCAGCGAGCAAAGGCGTATCAATATAACCCGGATTTACATTATTTATTCGGATACCTTTAGAAGCATACTCGGCAGTTGCCGTTTGCGTTAATAGTTTTACTCCACCTTTTGCTGCACTATAAGCACCTACGCCTGCTTTCCCTACAAAACCATGGATTGAATCATTATTAACGATTGCTCCTCCGTTTTCTTGCTTTAACATTTGTGCAATTGCATATTTGTTACATAAGAAAACACCATTCAAGTTAACATCAACTATTTTCTTCCACTCCGAATAATCTGTTTCATGTACAACTGTCATGCCACCGATTCCTGCATTTGCAAAAAGTACGTCGACACTACCATATTTCTCAACTGTAGCATCAATAAGATTTTTAACGTCCTCTTCATTAGTTACATCTGTTCGAATATAAGTTGTTTCATTTCCTTCACTATTAAGTTGATCAGACAAATTCTTCCCTTTATCTGACATATCTGAGATAACGACCTTTGCACCCTCTTGTACAAATTGCTTTACTGCCGCTTCACCAATTCCACTTGCACCACCCGTAACGATAACTACTTTCCCTTTAAAACGTTCTGACACTTATATTTCCTCCTTGTTCTAGTACGTGTAATGTATTGAATATTGTTGATTAGAAATCTATGTTAATGTAAACCACTAAAGCCTAAAATTATTATATTCAATAAAGTAAATACTATAAGCCCAATTAAAATAATCTAGTTGAAAGATACTGATCCTACTACTTTAAATGTTCATTTAAAATATTCTCTTCTAGAACTGCAAATTTATCACCATATACTTTTGTTATATGATTTTCTCCCCACGAACAAAGGGCATCCAAAATCCCTTTCAAACTCCATCCATACTCACTTAATTCATATTCCACTTTTGGTGGTACTTGATTATAGACAATTCGATTTATAACTCCATCTTCCTCTAATTCCCGCAACTGTTGGGTTAACATTTTTTGCGTTATGTTCGGCATAAGACGTTTTAATTCATTTGTACGTTTCTTTCCGTGGGTTAAGTGACATAAAATGACGCATTTCCACTTTCCACCAATTACTTCTAAAGTAGCTTCTACAGATATATTGTACTTCTTTTGTTGCATACTAAATTCTCCTTTATAGGTACTTTAAAGTTCCTATAGTACTTTCTTGTGCCTATATCACTTTAAAGTACGTACTTCTCTTTTAAATCTTTTTATCTCATAATAGCATCTGCGGGTTGAAAAGAACATATTCACTGTAGCGCTAAGTGAAAGGAACAATCTGTTACTAAAATGATTAGGAGGAAAAATTATGTCGTCTACAAATAATAAACGAAGTACTTTCGCCTTGTTAGCCCTTGCAGTGAGTGCATTTGCCATAGGCACTACAGAGTTTATTAGTGTCGGACTATTGCCTTTAATTGCCGAGGATTTAAATATATCCGTTACTACAGCGGGTTTAACGGTTTCTTTATACGCGTTAGGCGTAACATTTGGAGCACCTATTTTAACTTCAGTTACTTCTAGAGTGCCACGTAAAACTTTATTAATTTGGATTATGATTATATTTATTTTAGGGAATAGCATCGCTGCAGTTGCTACTAACATCGGGGTATTACTAGGAGCTCGAGTGATTTCTGCCTTTTCCCATGGAGTTTTCATGTCCATCGGATCAACGATTGCAGCTGATTTAGTACCAGAGAATAAAAGAGCTAGTGCCATTTCCATTATGTTTACCGGACTGACAGTCGCAACGGTTACTGGAGTTCCTTTTGGGACATTTATCGGCCAACAAATGGGTTGGAGAGTGGCCTTTCTCGTAATTGTATTAATTGGGGTCATTGCCCTTATCGCGAATAGTATTCTTGTACCATCAGATTTACGAAAAGGGAAGCTTACTAAAATTAAAGATCAATTAAAACTCATTACAAATGGTCGTTTATTATTAATATTTATCATTACCGCTTTAGGATACGGAGGAACCTTCGTAGTTTTCACTTATTTAGCACCATTACTACAAAATATCACTGGGTTAAAAGAAGATACAGTTGCTATCATTTTACTTATTTACGGTATAGCCATTGCCATTGGGAATATGGTAGGTGGAAAACTTTCCAACCAAAATCCCATTAAAGCATTATTTTATATGTTTATAATTCAAGCCGTTATTCTATTCATTTTGTACTTTACAATCCCTTATAAAGTCGTTGGATTAATCACGATATTCTTTATGGGACTGATGGCGTTTATGAATGTACCGGGTCTACAAGTTTATGTCGTTATGTTGGCAGAACGCTATGTTCCTTCTGCAGTAGACGTAGCGTCGGCTATTAATATTGCCGCATTTAATGCCGGAATTGCACTTGGCTCCTTCTTAGGTGGTCTTGTGACAAACTCTATTGGAATCATTCATACAACTTGGATAGGAGCTCTTATGGTTTTAGCAGCCGTCCTTTTAACAGGGTATAGTCGTTCACTTGAAAAAAAAGACGCCTGACTGTAATTAAACTAGCACTTTAAAGTAAAATAAGGGAGTGATATGTAATTCAATTTTATTACATGTTTCTCTTAATATAAAAAATGGAGGTATATATCATGGTGAAAAATTTACAAGATACAACAACATTGAATAACGGGGTTAAAATGCCTTGGTTTGGACTTGGTGTTTTCAAAGTAGAAGAAGGACCTGAATTAGTAAACGCCGTTAAATATGCTATTAAACACGGTTATCGTAGTATTGACACAGCAGCTATTTATGAAAATGAAGCAGGTGTTGGACAAGCAATTCGTGAAGCAATTGAAGAAGAAGGTATTTCTAGAGAAGATTTATTTATTACTTCGAAAGTTTGGAATTCTGAATTAGGCTACGAATCGACACTTGCAGCTTATGAAGCAAGTTTAAATAAGTTAGGTCTTGATTATTTAGATTTATACCTAATTCATTGGCCAGTAGAAGGTAAATACAAAGATGCTTGGAGAGCATTGGAAACTCTTTATAAAGAAGGAAAAGTTAGAGCAATTGGGGTAAGTAACTTCCAAGTGCATCACCTTGAAGACTTACTAAAAGATGCAGAAATTAAACCAATGATCAACCAAGTTGAATATCACCCACGTTTAACACAACTGGAAGTAAAAACGTTCTGCCAAGATAATGGCATTCAATTAGAAGCTTGGTCACCATTAATGCAAGGTCAACTATTAGATCAACCAGTTTTAAAAGATATAGCAAATAAATATAATAAAACTGTGCCACAAGTCATCTTAAGATGGGACTTACAAAATGGAGTTGTGACAATTCCAAAATCAACAAAAGAGCACCGAATTGTGGAAAATGCTAACATTTTTGACTTTGAACTATCAAATGAGGATATGGAGCTTATTAATAGCTTAAATCAAAATTTACGAGTAGGTCCAGATCCTGATAATTTTGATTTTTAATTAAAAATTCATCAAAAAGATGCGTTTGGATAATAATCCGAACGCATTTTTTTGATGATCATTTCCATCTTCTATTTACTACTATGTAAA
This sequence comes from Ureibacillus galli, assembly GCF_014836845.1. Taxonomy (GTDB): domain Bacteria; phylum Bacillota; class Bacilli; order Bacillales_A; family Planococcaceae; genus Ureibacillus; species Ureibacillus galli. Next base: position 64,136 of record NZ_JACSQA010000010.1, on the reverse strand, counting down.
GTCTCCTAGGATTGAACCAACCTATTTTTATTTTTCCTTTCCACCTTTTTCTCTGTATACGGTCATTATTTTGGAGAAAAATAAACCATTATTAATGGTATATCTCATATTCAAATTTTTTAGGGGAAAACTAGATGAAAATTCGGTTTGGTTATGTTGCAAATGCTTTGGGCTTATGGGATGCAAGTCCATCAAAAACAATAACTTTTACGCATTATTCAAAACTACCTAAAGGTGAACGGATAAACAAGTTAAAATCTATCACCGCCCAAAATTTATATCATACGAAAAGAATTTTGTATTATAATATCGCGCATGAAATTCAATTATATCGGTTATCAAGTTCCATTGTCCCTTTAGCAACTCATCCTGAAGTAATGTGGGATTTCTATACTCCATTCAAAGATAAATGGGACGAACTTGGAGAACTAATACAAAAATTTAATTTGAGAGTAAGTTTTCATCCAAATCAATATACTCTTTTCACAAGCCCAAGAGAAGAAGTCACAATGAATGCTGTTAAAGATATGGAGTATCATTTTAAAATGCTTCAAGCATTGAATGCCCTCCATAATGGATTAATTAATATTCATATAGGCGGAGCATATGGAGATAAAAATCAATCTTTAAAAAGATTCCACCATAATCTAAAACAATTACCAAAGGAAATTCGCAATCATATGACGCTAGAAAATGATGACAAAACGTATAACGTTCGGGAAACCCTCTCTACTTGTGAAAAGGAAAATATCCCAATGGTACTCGATTATCATCACTATATGGCAAATAAAGGGGATGTTGATCTCCCTCATTATTTACTTCGAATATTTAACACATGGAATTCTTTTAACAATGTTCCGAAAGTGCACATTTCTTCACCAAAATCTAATCAAACCTATCGTTCACATGCAGATTTTGTTTCGATTGACTTTGTTCTCCCTTTCTTGAAGATCGCAAAAGAACTCAATCAGGACTTTGACATAATGGTTGAAGCAAAACAAAAAAACCTTGCTATGCATAAACTTGTAGATGAAGTAAGTGCCATTCGGGGGGTAAAACGTATCTCGAGCTCTTCTATTGAATGGTAACTTTAAAATGTTACTGTAATTGGATTCTATCCTTAAAAACCACTTCTTTTATGTGTCATATGCCCTCTCTAGTCCAAAATAAGGAACTCATAATTTATAAAACAAAAGGGAGAATATAAATAAATATGACTAATGAATGAAGGTGATGGAATGGATAACCAATATTATCAGGCCGGAGATATTGTATATGTTTTTTACCGCAATCCCCATACTCAAGATGTAGCAAATGTTCAAGCGGCAGCAGTTGTAAATAATCCTCAGAAAGAGGATGAGTTAGCTTTATTTTTATATGAAACCTATTATCCACTCTCAAATGAAATGGCTGTCTATTCTACAGAAGAAGAAGCAAATCAAGCATATAACTATTATTATGGGAATGATTCTGAAAGGTTATTGCAATGAATAAACCATTTACACCGAAACTTGTCTATTTTGAACCTGATGCATTAGATTATCCTTTAGGTAAAGAACTATATGACAAATTCAAAAAAATGGATATCGAAATTCGCCAAACTACTTCCCACAATCAAGTGCGAAACCTCCCTGGCGATAATGATTTTAAAAAGTATCGTGTTGCAAAATCAACCCTTGTAGTAGGAATTAGAAAAACGCTTAAATTTGATACTTCTAAACCTTCAGCGGAATATGCAATTCCTTTTGCTACTGGGTGTATGGGTCATTGTCATTATTGCTACTTACAAACTACTATGGGCAATAAACCATATATCCGTACATATGTTAATGTTGAGGAAATCCTTGAAGCCGCTGATAAATATATGGAAGAGCGTGCACCAGAAATAACAAGATTCGAAGCCTCTTGTACATCTGATATTGTAGGAATTGATCATTTAACCCATACACTTAAAAGGGCAATCGAACATTTTGGAAAGTCGGAATATGGTAAATTAAGATTTGTTACGAAATTTCATCATGTGGATCATTTACTTGATGCTAAACATAACGGAAAAACGAGATTTCGCTTTAGTGTGAATGCGGACTATGTTATTAAAAACTTCGAACCCGGGACATCCCCTTTAGAGAAAAGAATTGAAGCGGCAGGAAAAGTTGCAAGAGCTGGCTATCCACTTGGATTTATAGTTGCACCTATCTATCTTCATGAAGGGTGGGAAGATGGCTACTATAAAATGTTTGAACGTTTAGATGCGGAATTGCCTAAAGATGCTAGAGAAGATCTTACTTTCGAGTTTATCCAGCATCGCTTTACAAAGCCTGCAAAGAGAGTAATTGAAAAAAACTACCCTATGACAAAACTAGAATTAGATGAAGAAAAAAGAAGATACAAATGGGGAAAATACGGAATAGGGAAATATATTTACCAAAAAGATGAGGAAGAAGATATAAAAAAACATCTTTATAATTACATGGAGAAGTTTTTCCCGAAGGCGAAATTAGAATATTTTACTTAAACGTAAAGAGTAAGTTTACCCTCACCCTTCCTATTCTAATTTAGAAATATAACTGTTCAACGCAAAAAAATGCCCCACCTAATTGGTGGGGCATTTTTAATGCTATTCGAGGAATTCCTGCATATCTTTATCTAAATAAACCCAACCTTTCCAACCAATATGAATCGTGTCACGCATAAAATACGGATCATATTCATGGTCGGAATAATCAGCGTAAGTAAAGCCACTATCACTAATCTGCTGTTTTATACGATCGTAGTAATCTTGTCTTCCTTTTTGAGGGAATCCTGTGTAATCATAATACGATCCATTTACAGGGATAATCACAAAGAGCGGTTTAGCCTCAGCTTCCTTAAGAATATCAAGCATTAACTGGAAATCATCGTACTCAAGGGATTCTGCATAGGAATGATCTTTGTTCTTTCCTTCCATGCTCTTAATGTAATGTTTCTTATGATTATACACTTTGTCATCAATATAAAATTGGGAATGCTGTGTCCGTTTCTCGCCGTAAGCATCGGCTTGTGCCTTCAGTTCTTCCCATGTTTTGTCCTTCACTTCATCTGACTGATGGCGATTAGTTGGTTTATCTTTCAGAAGAGTAAAATACAAATCCTTTTTCTCAAGCATGGATATATAAGCCTTTGCAGGAACAGATAAAGTATTAAACATAGCCTTTTTATCATTCAAGTAAGCATCGTAAAGCTTATAAAGTATCGGGTCGTTTTTGACCGCATTATACGTCATTAGACGCTCCATCAATTGGCGTTTCACCTGCTCGTCTACAACCTTATTGAAAGGAAGCTGGTACGCTTGCAAGGAAGAATAGTTTGGTGCAAAATGCTGTTCGTCTGTACCATGCTTTACAAACCATTGCGGCGATACGATGATGACCATTTGCTTGTTCTTCAATTGATCGGCATGCGTTGCAAAGTTTAAATCATGAATAATTGAAGTCATTCCGCCTTTCCCTACTAAATAAGGTGTAAAGGCAGCATCATTCGTTTCAAAATAATTCGATGGATGGAATGGATCCCAACGCGACAATTCAGAAGAACCATAAATTGGAACATACGTTGAGCTTTTAAGCATTTCACTTTGCAAATATGTTCCTTGGAACATATTTGGTTCCAAGCTGATAGCCGATTCCTCTAAACGATCTGCTGGAATTATCTTAACCAGCCATGATACGGGTACAAATACGACCCCGGCAAACAGGACCAATGCAAGAATGATTGGTCCAAATAAATACTTCTTCTTCATTATTTCAGCTCATTCAGACGATCAACGATAGCATTTGGTGTATTCCAAGTATCCCGATCGAACTCCGTAATTGGTACATTGATATCAAGCTGCTCCTGGAATTGAACAAGTAATTCTACTGTCGCAAATGAATCAATCAACCCTTCTTCGAATATATCTAAATCATGATTTTCTTTCACAACATCATCTTCACAAACTTCCGCAATCACTTGTAGTACTCTCTCTTTAAAATTCATATGTATAATCTCCTTTTATTGAAATGGTTTGCCAGAAAACAGATAAAAACCGAAACAAACGACATGAAAAGTAATAACGATAGATACAATTGTCATGGCTCTTCCTGTTGGCCAGCGTTTATGTTTCTTATTCCAGGTCTCAAAGAAATTAAAACCAGTCATCATTAGAGCATGGTAAGCTCCATAAATGATGTATTGAATCGCTAATCCATGCCATACACCCATGAGTAGGAACAGCAGGATATAACCTAGATTCGAAACGAGCATTTTGTTCTTAATCCACTTTTTCTTCTTCATAAGAAAGACGAAGCGCATAAATACATAATCACGGAACCAGAACGATAGTGACATATGCCATCTATTCCAGAAATCCTTGATGTTACGACTTAAGAATGGCTTATTAAAGTTCTCCGGTGACCGGATTCCCATAATATAACTGACCCCGACTGCAAAAGCCGTATAACCTGCAAAGTCGAAGAATAGGTACAAGCTATAGCTGTACATATACAATAAATGATAACTAAACTTGCCATCCGCTATATAATCTAGGTTCATAATGAAGTACGAATTGATACTATAACCGATGATAAATTTATACAAAAAACCTATGAAAATTTTATTGATTCCTTTATAAAGTAGTTCTTTGTATTCCTCAGGTGCCCAGCGCTTTTCTTCATCCTTCTGGAATCGACGGAAGCGGTCAATCGGACCTGATGAAATTGTTGGGTAAAACAACATAAAATTGACAAGCTGAAAGATCGAGAGCTGCTCCTTTATCAATCCATCTCTTGTTTCGATAATGATTTGGACAGCTCGGAATGTCAGATAGGAAATACCTAAAAAGCTTGCCCAGTTATCTACTGCCAAAATCGGCAAGACTTTGGATAAAATTAAAGGCAGAATTGACAGTAAACTTATTACATAAAATACAAGGCTGCTATTTTTAGTCTGTCGATAAGTAATATAGCCTTTAATTAGTACTAGCTGAAGGATGGTGAAGGCTATTAACGAGAAAAAGCCTGAACCCCCTTCTGAAAATATAATCGCCAATACAACAATGGAGACAAAAACGTTGTAATACCGGAAACGTTTTCCCATTGTGCCTAGAATCATCGTCGGCAATAGTAAGATTCCTAGAATGATAAAGAAAAGAAAAGAGCTATACGGCGTCATACGAATACCTCTTCCTTCATTTTCTTACGATCTGCTTTCCCATTGTTCGTCATTGGAAGAGCAGTATAATACGTGAACTTACGAGGGATCATATAGGCTGGCAAGCGCAAAGCAAGATCTTTTCGAATAGCCGCTGTCAGCATATACTCCTTCTCAAAGTTATGATCCGCCGGGACAACTGCCGCAATCAAGTATTCAATTTCTTCATTTGGCGCATATGGGATAATAATGGCAGCCTTAATATATTCAGACTGATTAAGGTGGAACTCAATCTCTTCCAGCTCCATCCGGTAACCATGCAACTTGATTTGATAATCCAGTCTGCCCTGGCAGTACACCAGCCCGTCCTGAATAAAGCCGACATCTCCAGTACGATAGGCGTTCATTCCGTCCATAATGCCGAATGATTTTTCTGTCAGTAACGGCTCACCTAAATAACCTTTTGACACACTTGGACCGGCAAGGATAAGCTCTCCCTTTTCACCTTCTGGGAGTGGATTACCTAATTCGTCCACAACAAAAATACGCATATCCGGTTTTGGATAACCTACTGGCAGTGCTTTCTCTTTAGCTAGCCATTCTTCCGTAATTTCAATAGATGTCACAGCAACAGTTGCTTCTGTAGGCCCATAAGTATTAAAAATCCTTGCTCTTGGGAAGCGTTCTTTCAGCTCTTTTGCTACAGCTAGTGGTAACACTTCACCACAGAAAAGGAATACCTCAAGCTCCGGAAGCATCTTTTGATTAAAGTCTGGATTTGGAAAACACATTTGCACAAAGGATGGCGTTGATGTCCATATTTGCAAAGCAGAGCGACTTAAGTTTTCAAATAAAAGCTTCGGCTTATTGATGACTTCTTTCTCCAAAGCATGGATTGAACCCCCGCTCTGCAGCGCTGGATAAAAATCCATTACAGACAAGTCGAATGAAAATGGTGCCTGATTCAAGAATACCTTCCCTTGATCTAACGGAAAATCACCTGTCATCCAATCGGTAAAAGATTGCAGATTTGCTGCTGTTATTTGAACGCCCTTTGGATTTCCAGTACTGCCGGACGTATAAATGATATAAAACACTTCATCGGGCTTGACCCAGTATTCACTACGAATAAGTTCTTCCTGTTCGAGATCAAGTCCTAATGTTTGTAAAACCGTAACATTATCAAAATCTAGCATACTATCTGTTGTATTAATAACTAAACCTGCACCTGATTTTTCCACAATTAGGCGCACCCGTTCCATTGGAATGGATGTATCTACGGGTATATAAGGATGGCCAGCCTGTACACAGGCGAGGAACGATACAGGCATATCAATACCCATATGACCATATACAACAACTGGCTTTTGCCGCTCGAGCTGCATAGTATGTATTAAGTTTGCTAGCTTGCTGGATTTGTCCCAAAGCATTCTGTAATTCAGCACATGGTCCTCTGTACGAAATGCTGTCTGTTCAGGATTTCTGGCCGCATGCTGTGCAATACGAGTTAAAAGTTTCATTTTATTATCTTCTCCATTTAGAAATCATTGTAAATATAGTTGCCTGTATTTGCTGTATGGAAGCCGTACATCAAGAACAAGGTAACAAGGATTGCTAGATAAAAAAAAGTATGCAAAGCAAAACGGACACCTGTGTTCGTATATATCTGTTTGAGCTTATTCATCTTCTCTCTTCCTTTTATTCAAATTTATAGCCGGTTCCAATCACAGTCCGGATATGATGCGATTCACAGCCTAATTTAGCTCTCAGCTTTTTAATGTGTGTATCAACAACTCGAATATCACCATCGAAGTCCAAACCCCATACGTGATTTAAAATGGTTTCACGAGAAAGGACATTATTTTTATGCTGAATTAGGAATACCAATAATTCATATTCTTTTGGCGTCAATTCCACTTGTTGACCTTCAAGCTGAAGCTGATGGGACTTCGTATTAATGATTGCTTCACCGAAGCTAATCATATGACCAGTCGGCAAGTAATGTTCTGTTGCTCGTTTCATTAAAGAATTAGCCCGTGCAACTAATACTTTTGGACTGAATGGCTTAGTAACATAATCATCGGCCCCAAGTTCAAACCCATGAATTTTGTCATCGTCACTGGATTTTGCTGTCAGCAGAATAATAGGTACACCTGATCCCATTCGAATCTGCCTAGTGACAGCAAATCCATCCATATGTGGCATCATGATATCGAGGATGACTAAATCCGGATAAACAGCGTCAAACCAGTCAATGGCACTGCTGCCATTATCCGTTTCATAGACATCCCAACCGTCTTTTTTGAAATAATCGGCTACAACTTCTCGGATTCTCACTTCATCCTCGACAAGCAACACTTTCTTCCCCATCGTGAATCTTCCTTCCAATTTCTATATATTAACAAGGTTATATGTCTTTCATGTGTCCTCTTAGGCATTTAATCCTATTAATTGAAATGAACATAGAAACGCACGCCATCCGGCATATTTTCCGCTCCGTAATGGAATCCATGCAGATCAAGAATTTGCTGGACAATTGCCAACCCTAATCCCGTACCGCCCGTCATACGACTTCGAGAAGATTCAGTACGATAGAAACGTTTCCAGATCTTATCCAACTGCTCTTCTGGTATATGCATCCCTTTGTTTTCGATTATAAACACACTGTCGCCATTTTCCTGATTCAATTCGATTCGAATCGTAATGACAGAATCGGGCTCACTGTGTCGGACTGCATTCATTAAGAAATTTTTCATTACTCGTTCCATCCACTCATAATCGGCCAAAATTGGTTGTTCATTCTTCGGCATGATTTCAATGGTAACGTTTTTCTCTTTTGCTATACAGAATAATTTATCTGCCAAATTCTCAATCATTTCACTGAGCAGGAAAGATATTTTTCTAAGTTTAATGGCACCGTTCTCCAACTTAGCCAAATCCAACATATCTTTAATTAACACTTCCATTTTGTCCGCTTCCTCAATGATCACTTCTACATAGTGGTCTTGCTTATCGGGACTGACACCATCCTGCAGCCCCTCGGCGAAGCTTTTCACAATGCTGAGCGGTGTCTTCAGTTCATGCGATGCATACTCGAAAAACTCTCGCTGCTCCTTTTCCATTTGCTCACGTTGTTCCATATCCTGCTTCAGCTTTCCATTGGCTTTTTTCAAGTCATTTAATGCAATATTCAAGTTTTGTGCCATAATAAGCATATTATTGGAAAGGCTCCCAAGCTCATCCTTCTGTTTAATCGGCTTCGCTGACGAGAAGTCTAAATGCACCATTTTTTTTGCCATTTCATTCAGCTTAATCAGTGGTCTGCTTACAAGACGGGAGAAGAAAATCGACAGCAAAAGGATAAGGAAGAAGCCTGCTATTCCGATATATAGATAAAATATCCGTAGCGCTTCATTAGTATCTTTAATTTCCTGAAGAGATGTAACAGAGAACATATATTGTATTTCTCCGTCTTTCTTTAATGGCTCAATTAGTACTAAATTATGTTTTCCACTCCATGGCTCCACCCAGTCAATTTGCATACTTTCCCCTTTGGAAAGCCGCTTTAACTGCGCCTCCTCGAGGGGGAACCATTCTAGTAACGCATCATAAAGAAGTCCTAGTCCCCTATTCATGACCCCATTTTTCGGTAGTGAAGTGCTTTTTACTTTTCCTTCAATTGTCACTTCATTTTCGGCCAATTCTTCACCAACACTAGACGCATTTTTTGTAATAATAGATGGATATATGACGGAAGGAACCATCGCATCTGCTTCTCCTTGCACAATCAATGTATCTCCCTTTGTAATATTCAATGCGCGCAACTGTTTTCCATAATTGATAACGAGTAAGGAAAGCGACACTTCTAGCACTTTGCCATCATCAGTTTCTAGCATAATGTTAAAAGGATCCTGGACCAATTGATACCCATCCGCGTCCACAATCGTCAACGGGCTTTTAGTCTCCCTCATGTAAGAAAGCGTCTGTTTTGTCAGTTCCTCTTCACTCCAGGAATTACTCTCATACCCTTCTGCTAATTGATGGATATGCTTTGCAACTTCTTTCGTTTTATAATGCTGATAAAAACGATCAAAGAATAATAGTTGAAATATCATAATCATGGCGTAAAACACCAAAAAGAATAAAGCTGTTACAGCGAATAATTTAACGGTGATACCGCGTTTTCTCATGTTATACCCCTTTATTTCATACAACTGTTTATTAATAACTTAAGCTATCGATATGTTTTTTGTGTGTCCAAATACAACCCTCCATATAGTAAACATTTTTTTAACGTTTTGAAACCTTTTTTGTATCTTGGTTAAGATTTCCTCTGACTAACAATGCTTTGCGTCCCCTCAATGATGCGTGTGCCCGAAAACAAAAAAGAGACCGCCTAATAAACGGTCTCCTTCAATATAAATATGGCTTTAATATCTTATAATCCTGTTACTATCCCTTAATAAGGAATTCATTCCCGTCTTCATCAGTGAAAAGTGCATAGCTCCCCCACTGCATTTCATTTAACTCTTCCTTAAAGTTAACACCATTTGCTAACATTTTTTCGTACGTATCCTTCACATTATCACAATCAAACACAATGGATGCTTGTTTACTTTCATATCCTTTCATCATGGCCTTTGGATAAAGAACGAGGCGACTTTTAGTGTTTGGTGGAGCCACTTCAAGCCACGATGCTTTAGGTCCCATTGGATGTTCAGCAACGACTTCAAACCCTACCTTTTTCGTCCAAAATTCCTTAGCTCTCTCTTGGTCATCTACATATACTGCAACAGTTGCGATATTTGTTATCATTACTTTTCCTCCTTAAAATTACTAGCTCTATCCTACTAAAAAAGGGATTATTCATCTTGTAAAAAATCGACATGTTTAGCTTTTTGAGGACTATTGTTCACTTTTTCGAGCATCCAGTTTCTATATTCCTTTGGCGTGAGACCCATACATTCCTTAAAATCCTTTGAGAAATGGGCATAATCGTAGTATCCGAACTCTTCCATTAGATCGTATAAGTCGGTTTGTGGATGAAAAAATAATTTTAATCGGACTTGATTAAATCGAGCTACTTTACTCAGCTTTTTTGGGGAAAGTCCTGTCAATTCAATAACTTTACGTTCAAATTGTCTTTGAGAATAATTACTCATTAAAATGGCGTCTTGTAATTGTACTTGAACAGGTCGATTAAATAAGTCGGCTAATATTTGGATGAAATCGTTATTTGTAAAATAATTTGGGTGAAAGGCATCCAAAATGAAACGATTAACTAACTTAATTCCTTCTTCCAGAGATGCTTCTTTTAAATTGCTTTCCATTAATTTAATATCTTCCTCTTTAAATAGATATTTTAGAGGAACAAATGTATCTTTCATCTTCTTTAAATCAACAGCTTGGTCGAGGAAATAGTTTAATGCCCACGGCTTTATACGAACACCAAATAGACGGATTTCACCATCTGACTTTAATCGATGGTAACGAGTCAAAGAACCAATTAAAAATGAAGTCTCCATTTGTTCATTATTTACTCGATAATTTGATCCAAAATGAAAAATTAGTTCATAACATCCATCCGGCCAAAGGACTTCATCGTGGTTCCATTCGTTATAGCGATGATTTAAATACCAAATGCATTTAACATATGGAGCTAACTTTTCCGGAGGTTTTCTCTCTATATATGGCATTAACATTTCTCCTTAAAATCTATAAAAAGTTACCCTTCTTACCTTTCTACATAAACCTTAATCATAGAAATTCCTTTCCTAAAAAACCTCATTTACTTATATGGTTCACCAAATGACCCTATCTTTAAAAGAGGAATTAGAGAAAAGGGGATTTTGTACAAGTCCTAATTGAATTCTTTCAGATCAAGCTAACTTATTTATTCTAAGCCGCGATTCTCTTTTCTTCAAACTTAAAAAAACAGCAACCATGTGCTGTTTTTTTAAGTTCTGTATGAAAAAATACTAGCATCCATTAAAACCATCTTTTTCAAATATCCATTTTTCTGCGAACTCTGGAAAATCAATAAATGGATTCCGGTTTCCTTGTAAATCATAAATAGCAAGGTTTCGGTGTTTTTCATATAAAGACACTGGAAATTTCTGATGCCACTCAAGTAAAACCTTCATATTGACCAAATTATTGTTAATCGTTCCAGGGTATCGAGCCAAAAAATAAAAAGTAGCCCTTGCAACAATTCCCTTTCCATATTCAGGTTCGAATTTCCCTTCATCTGCCTTCCCGCAACCTTCCTCAATACCTAAGATATGGCCTTCCGGAACATAGTCAAGAAAATCATAATAGGGACTGTTCCCACGGCGGCTGTTGCATGTGGGGTCACAGGCAAATAAATGGTGCAAATCCCCTCTCATTGGTTGACTCTTATCAAACCAAGATTGGGGTACTACATGCTCACAATTTAACGTCACCTCATCGGATAAATGAGTGATAGTCCCACCTGTAGCTTCTAAAATACGTATATCCGCTTCTATAACAGTGAGCGGATCCATCTCTTTCCCTGAATATACGCTTTTAAGTTTCCCATTCTTCTGAAGATCTACCCATGGATAGACATAACGGTGAGGAGCGTAACCTAACTTATTTTGATGTGTTTTTTCTAGTAACTCATGAATATTCTTTCTATCAAGAGAAGTATTTTTATAATACGTTTGTTTAATTTCTTTGTCCCTATCTTCCTCATAGTAAGTCTGGTTATTGCTGTACTCTAAATAGACTGCCTTTGCTATGTTGAGTTCTTGTGCCAACATTTCTTTGTTGCTAATTTTCAAATCCTGCGTCAATTCGTTTTCGTTAAACCATTCTACTACTTGATATGGAATCAAATTCACTTTACGCTCCATTTTTCTCCCTCCTTAAATAGGATTAAATTGAAGCAAAATCATGATGCTATTAATAGTTTAACAATTCTGTATATTATTTCATAGTAACTTTTAGAGTGTTTTTTAATCTAGTAGAATATAGCGATTGGAATAGACTAACTGTTGGTTGTTGGATATTAACAACCATTCACACAACTAGAGTTCAATTTAAGAATTCAAAAAAACAGCACTTCTCCATCTTTAAATGAGAGAATGCTGTTATTTTTTTTCATAAAAACCAAAGGATATGGCTCTCTGTAATATAATGCTGAGTTGAGCGCTATACGCCTCTTTTATTTCCCCAGATGAGTGTATGGAGCTGCGGTAATATTTTAACGTTCTTTAATTCTTCATCCATCATCACTTGATCTATTAGCGTTTGATACTTTTCTAATAAATGGCTAACTAACTGCGTATTGTCCAAGGAAGTAATGTCATCATTTCCAACCTGAAGATAAAAAGGAATGGTCGGATATCTACGATGAACTTCTTTAGCATAAAGATAATCCTCTTGATTAAATACAACAACTTTAAGAGATATATGTTGATTGTTATTTCTATCTCTAAGTTTCTTTAAAATAGTAGAGAGTATAGAGAAATCTGTCGTCATTTTAGAACTAGGAGGCTTTGGTGAAATGGTTAGTTCATCGATATCATACAACCAGTCTTGCCATTTACTACCCTGTGTTTCCACGCCTATCTTTATATTATTCTCTTTTAAAAGGGCAACAAGTGCATCTAAATTACGAAGAAGCGCAGGATTACCTCCTGAAATCGTGACGAATGAAAACCCATTTCCTCCTAGGCGTTTCAACTCAGACCAAACTTCTTGCGCTGTCATTTGAACAATAAGATGTTTGCCCGTACCATCCCATGTAAATGCAGAGTCACACCAAGAACATGAATAATCACAGCCGGCAGTACGTACAAACATTGTCTTCTGGCCCACTACCATCCCTTCACCTTGAATCGTAGGACCAAAAATCTCTATAATAGGTAATTTACTCAAACTCCATCCACTCCCTTCTTGCCTCAGCATAGCTTGTAGGAGTTTCATAAAGCCTGATAAATTCTACACGCGCCCCATTATATCGTTGTTCATCACGCATGGCCTCATTCAACTTTTCATAAATCCAAACAACGATATTCTCTGCCGTCGTATTCATCGGTGGCAGTGTTTCGTTTATATAGTGATGATCTAAATAAATTTCTATTTTTTGTTTCCAGATGTCCTTAATGTCCCCAAAATCAATCATGAGGCCCCGTTCGTCAGTATAACCACTTAATCCTAAGACTGCACGATATGTATGACCATGTAAATTTTTACACTTTCCCTCATAATCATGTAAGTGATGTGCAGCATCGAAAGTAAACTCTTTGCATACAAGCACACGTTTCGAATGGTATTTTAATTGACTTCTTTGAATATCTTCATCCATTTTTTGTAGCTTATCAACAATTCTAAAATTAGGCATGTTTTCAAAATTCCCTCCCTGAAAATATTCCCGAAATTTTTCAAGAGAGGCGCTAACAATCTTTCTAATAAAACGTATGCATTAAACAAAAAAAGCCACGTCCTTTATGGACATGGCGAATTGTCATGTTTCCATAGTTTTTTATAGAGGGTATAAGCTATGAACCTCTCCCGTTCAAATCCGGGCATTCTTTTATGAATATAGTATATAAATTGGCTCTAAATTTCAAATAAAAATTCCTTATATTCTCTGAACATGACTTTATAAGTTTATTTAGCAATAGAACCTAGTTGTACGATCTATCATTCTTTTATTTGCTTATTCAGCTTCTTGCTCTTTTCTTCTATCAACAAAAAGTTTTTTCCCCTCTATAAATTAACAATTTAGCGCTTCATATCTTAAATTGAGCATTTGAATCAAATATTTAACACAAAACCATAAAAGGTCCTGCCTTATATATAGGCAGGACCTTTTAGTTTATTTAAGCATTGTCGCTGTTAAAAATTCCCGAGTTCTCTCCTCTTTCGGATGGTTGAAAAATTGTTCAGGTGTGCCGCGTTCAATAATTTTCCCATCATGCATATACACAATCCAATCAGCTACTTCTCTTGCGAATCCCATTTCATGGGTTACAACAACCATTGTCATTCCTTCTTCAGCCAAGTCTTTCATGGTTGTTAAAACCTCTCCCACAAGCTCGGGATCGAGTGCCGATGTTGGCTCATCAAAAAGCATAATGTCTGGTTCCATCGCAAGTGCTCTAGCAATCGCCACCCGTTGCTTTTGCCCCCCTGATAGTTTACTAGGATAGACATCCGACTTATCTTCCAAACCTACTTTTTTCAGTAATTGTTTTGCTTTGATGATAGCTTTCTCTTTGTCTACACCCTTTACCATAATAGGTGCTTCAATAATATTTTCCAGAACCGTTTTGTGTGGGAATAAGTTGAAATTTTGAAACACCATACCTACCTTTTCTCTAATCTTGTTAAGGTCATCTGTCCGTGGATTGACTTCATTTCCCTCAATTATAATATTGCCGTTATCCTTTCTTTCTAAAAAGTTCAAACAACGAAGGAGGGTACTTTTCCCTGACCCACTCGATCCTATTAGACAAACAACATCGCTCTCGTAAACTGTCATGTCGATATTTTTCAATACATGTAAATCTCCAAACGATTTATTCAATTGTTTTATTTTAATCATTTCCTTGGTGTCCATTCTTTTCAGCTCCTATCTGTCACTTACCGTTAATTTTTGTTCAGTTCGGTTCACTACAAATGTCATCAACGCTACTAATAATAAATAGTAGACTGCTACAATAAGTAAATAGGTCATTTCGTCAAAATTATTTGACCCAAGTGTTGTCGCCACATTAAACAGCTCATTCATGGAGATAAATGCGGCTAACGAAGAATCTTTTAAACTTATGATAAATTGATTGCCTAAAGGCGGCAACGCTCTACGGAATGCCTGCGGGAGAATAATCCTTCTTAATGTCAGTGTCTTTGTCATTCCCAAAGAGCGTCCTGCCTCAAACTGGCCTTTATCGACTGACTGGATTGCTCCCCGAAGGATTTCAGAAATATAAGCTCCATTATGTAACGCTAGAGCAAGTGAAGCAGCCCAAAAATCAGGAAGAAGGAAAATCCCGCTAATTCCGAAGTAGAGGATAAATATTTGAACAATTAGCGGTGTTCCGCGAACCAAATAGACATATATATCTGAAATAAGTTCTAAAATTTTTATATTAGAAATTTTTAATAAGGCAAAAACAAGTCCGATGACGATTCCAATTAAGATAGAAACCACCGTCAGCTCTAATGTTAAAAGCATAGCTTTAAAGAATACACCTTTTGTGTCCATTAGTATGTGGAAAAAATGCGAAAAACTTGGCAAAGTACTACTTCCTTTCTTTTATAGCATTGGTTTACTCTGGTTTTTTGGTAATGTCCTCACCAAAATATTTGATACTGATTTGAGTCAGTGTTCCATTTTCCCGAAGTTGTTCCAAAGATTCATTTACTCGTTTCAATAGTTGTGGATTATCCTGGGGCAGCACGACCGCTTGTTCACTGCGATTAATTAATTGCTGTCCTTTAATCTCGAACCCTTCCTTTTCAGCAGTTTTTCCTGTAACAAAATCTGTGATTACTGCATCGTGACGTCCGCTGCTCAACGCCTTTAATGCTGTAATATCGCTGTCATATGTTTTTATTTTGTCTGTATACTTAGAAGCTGTATCGGCATATGTTGATCCTTTTGCAACAGCTACTTCCTTTCCCTTTAAATCTTCGACAGTCCTAATTTTACTATCCGGTCTGGTGAAAATTTTCGGCCCTGAATAATAATACGGGGTAGAGAAAGAAACATGTTTACTTCGCTGTGGGTTAATCGTGTGGCTTGCAACGGCTGCATCTGCTCTACCTGTTTTTACCCCTTCAACAATCCCTTTGAACTTGATTCGTTTCTGAACCGGCTCAAGGCCCATTTCCTTTGCAATCGCTTCACCAACTTCAATATCAAAGCCCGACATTGTGAGATCGTCATTTATATAACTAAATGGCTTGAATTCACCAGAAGTAGCAAAAATAAATTGATCTTTATTTATCAGTTCAGATCCGTCTTCAAGCTTCTGCTTCTCAGCACAACCAGACAAAAAGCAAACTACTATTGTACTAAAGACCAATAGTAACTTTTTATTCAACAACATATTGCTATAACTCCTTTCTTTTTCGATTATTCCTTCAATACCTCTTGCTATATAACTTGCTTATGATAGTTAATACCCAATCTACTCCCGATAAAACAAAAAAAGTATCAGGCACTTTTAATAGTACCCGACACTTTTCTACAAATTCGTATTATATAATTATCTTTCAAGTCTTCTCTTTCCTCTAAAAATGCAGCATTTTAGATGTATAGAACTAAGAAAAACGCACTTACTTATGATACGGTTCGCCGTAACGTTGGATAGGGTAAAAGAAAATTCAAATTGAAATTAATTATTGCGGAATTACGAATGGTGTAATAATTAATTTTCCAAATAAAAATAAGAGGTTGCTAATAAACAACCTCTTAAAAGTCTTATAATGTCATACCGAAAAAACTAGCAATTGAAGCTAAAGAACCGATATTTCCTAAAGAACCTTGAATAAATTTCACCATCTTAGATCCTTCTTCTGTATCATTTTTTTCATATGCTTCTTTCAGTTTTTCAGCAAAGTACTCTAATTGTGCTTTATTGCTCTCGTTTGATTTTTCTGAAATCTCTTTTAACAATTCCGCAAATAGTTTATCTGATTCATCTGATTTTACTTGATTTACCTGTACTACATCATCACCATTATTCAAATTTGGGTTGCCATTTACATTTCCACCAATATGGATAGTTCTACCTTCATTATTCAAAAAACCATCTCCTGACATAACTATTTGTTGTAGTACTTTATCAATATTTACTTGGATTTGGGGGGGCAAATCTCCATAAGGAATATTTCCAGAAATCCCATCCTTAGCAACCACTTGTGCTACTTCCCTTATTTTGCCTCTAAATTTCCCCTTATCTAAGCGTAAATCTTGTTTTTTTTTAAAATCGCCTCTAACTAATTCACGATATTCTGGAGTGATTTCAAATGTTGGAAATAAATTATAGTATGAAGCTAAAAAAGTATTTCCACAAATATCACAATTAAACTCATTGTCGATAATATCTTCTTTATTATCTACTTTAATAATTTTCCGAGCACATATTAATTCTTCGTTAGAACATTTTAATTCCCATTTTAACTTGAGCTCACCTTCTTCTACAAGGCGTAAAAGGTATTCAAATACAGACTCAAGAGAAGTAGCATTAGCGTATTTTAAAACAGCTGTTGGGTAAAAGCTTGAGACCGTACTAAAAGCTAAAAGCTCTACAAAATTTTGTATTTCTCTTTTTTCTTTTAAGTTTACAGACATTACTTTCACCTCACTATTTATTGAATAACAACACCTACGTTTTGAATTAAGTTTTCTCTAACATATTTAATAACTTCTTCAGTAGCAGGTGTTGTAAAGTAAACACTGTCTGTAGTCAATCCTACTCTTATAGTAAAGTTTTTTTCGATACCGTCAACAGGAAACTTGAATTTTATGAATCCACCTTGATGCTGTAAATAAGGTCTCAATGTGTCATATAAGGGTTGCCCTCTCAAGTCTCCAACATTTGTACGCATTCCTACTCGTTCCATACCATTTAGTATAAGTGCTGTGAAAGGAGCTGTTAACAAATGATCTCCAAATGTTTCTGATGCATTCTTTAAACTTTCAATTAATTCTGTTTCACTTTCATCATCGAAATATGAGTTTAAAGCGTTTAAGATATTTAAAATTGCTTGTGCTTGTTCTTCAGTAAAATCTTCTAAGTCTAGCTCAGGCGTTGAAGTAGCATCAATTAATTCCCCATTAAGGGCGCTTGCAATTTGTTCTACGTCATTACCAAAAGGAGCTAAAATTGCTTTGGGTTCCAAAACAATATCTAAATCACCTATTTTTGTAATTGCAGAGGCTATTTTAGTTGCATTTTTAGCATCTGTTCTTATTTCAACAATACCCTCATTTAGGTTTAAATAAGCCGTAGTAATTTCACTTTTGGGAGTAGTAAACACTTGAGTTCCGCTTATAGTTCTTCTGTTCCCACTATTATATACGTATCGTAATAAAATTTCATTCTCATTTAACTCGGCTGCCGCTATTAATTTTGGCTCCGAAGTAAGTTCACTTGCTTCGATAGTTAACACATTTCCAAAGAAATTATGCTCTCCATCAATTAAATGTTTCTTTAATCCTCGTAGAGCCTGTAAATCTACAGCTTTGAACCAAGCTACAGATGTTTTTCCTGATAATAGTCTATTTTCTAAAGATTCTAAGCCATCTCGATTTCCATCAGCTATGTAATCCCATAGCCTTTGAGCTAAATCAAATGAAGTTCCTGTTGTATCTAGTCTTAAATCTGTACAAATTTCTTTTAAAGATTCTTTAGGTAATTTAATTAAGTCTGGTAAAAATGTAATATCAGTTACTTTATTCATTTCTACATCTCCCTTTTTATACAATAAATGTAATTTAAATTATACATTTTAATATAAATATTATAAATCTTTTTTCATTGACTATATTGTTTTATTTTCTCATAAAAATCTCCCTGACTCCTGGTCATATATTTTGAAAAAGTATTTCCACTGTTTCACGCCCACCCCTCTACACATAAATCACTCTTATTACAGCGAAAAAAGGCTTAGTGAGAAGAAAGCCATTATAGAAAGGAGCGGAAAATAATGAATACATATTATTTTGTATTCAAGAATTAATAATTTTTTATGTACGTTTATAAAATAATTGTTATTCAAAAACAGACATCAACATATGGAAACAAGAATTATCAAAGTAATAAATATAATCCACGTTATAAAGGAGCGAAAAACAAATGAAGCAATCAAATCAAGAAACTATAAACAACGTTGTTCAACTAAAAAAAGAATCCTCCTTAACTCCATCGTCGATATCGGCATTACCTGACTTAACGATTACACCGACAGAAGCAAATGAACGCATCGACAAGCTTAAGGATTTCGTAAAGACGTCGATGGTGCACGGCGTTGATTACGGCTCAATCGATGGTTTCTCAAAACCTACAATTCAATCAGCACTTAAATTGGTCTGAGAAAAGACGTAGAGGAAAGAATACCAATCCTGAAATTATTAATGGTGCTCATGTGCCTATAATTTCTACACAACTTTGGGAAGATGTTCAACAGAAGAAAAGGAAGCGTTCATATCGCCCTACACAATCTGATAAACCTTTCATTTTATCTAAATTGCTACGATGCCCTATATGTGGGCATGGCATGGTCTCAGGAAAGTCTAATGGTAATTACCGCTTTTATCAATGTGGGCAATATAAAGCAAAGGGCTCTACTGCGTGTAAACCAAATTCCATCAACGCTGATGTAGCTTAAAAACAAGTACTGGATGAATTAAGACTTACAGTAGAAAAACCTTACTTTATCGATAAGCTTGTAATGACATTAAATGACCGGCGATTACATGCTGAACAACCCTTGTCCGAGGAAAAAAAACGCCTTTATTCATCCAAAGCAAAGATTGAAAAACAGATGGATAATATAGTTAATCAATTGATGGATACACCTGAATTACAAGATGTATTCAAAAAGAAATTGCTTGAATTAAAAGAAGCTGTTTCCAAAATCATTGAACGTATCCAAAAGGTTGAAGAAGAATTAAAGTCTCTTGATACACAACCAATTGATGCAGAAGCACTTAAAAATTTACTTTCCCATTTTGACAATATTATAAATCGCGCTTCGGCTATAGAAATTAAACAGCTTCTTTCCCTCTTCGTCAAAAATATTCATATAACTAAAGATCCTATAAGCTCTGAATACAGTCGTCAAAAAAGTCGTCAAATATCGAAAATCAATCTACTATTTGATTTCACTATTGAATCAATGGCTGGGGTTACTGGAGAATGGTTTAATGAAATGGTTTCTCTAGATTATATTCAACCTATGGATTCTTCTCTTTTAGATTTACCTTCAAATAACGAAAAAACAATAAGGGAAGCATTAGCCTCCCTTTCAGTTTTAGCCCTATTTATGATACGGTTCGCCTTTAATAATTCTAAAGCTACGATAAATTTGTTCTACTAATACTAGTTTCATTAATTGATGGGGAAGGGTCATTTTCCCAAAGCTTAATTTTTCATCCGCGCGTTTTAAAACATCTTCATGGAGACCTAGGGAACCACCGATCACAAAGGCCACCTTACTTGTACCATATGTCATAAGGGATTCTAAATCCTTTGCCATTTCTTCAGAAGATTTCATTTTACCGTTAATCGCTAAGGCAACGACATGCATACCGTCGTTTATCTTCGCCAATATCCTCTCGCCTTCTTTTCGTTTCACGATCTCCATTTCGGCATCGCTTAATTGTTCTGGTGCCTTTTCGTCTGCTACTTCAACTAGTTCAATTTTGGCGTAAGCCCCTAACCGTTTAACATATTCTTCAATCCCCATCTTTAAATACTTTTCTTTTAACTTTCCGACTGAAATGATTGTGATATTCACAACTTATCCACCTTTACAAAACATTCATAAAGTTATTTCCCAACATCAACTTTTAGTACTATACATGCCGTTCATTTCCTATAAGGCAGATAATACTAGTATTTTTACGTTTAGCTATTGTTAGAAAATTTAAATACAAACAATTTATCCACGTTAATATTTCATTTACAAACAACTTATCCACAAAAGTTATACACATATCCACAAGCACATTCTACATATTGTGTAAAGTTATTTACTTGATACAACATATGTTGCTTGCTCTTCACAGTAAGAACATTTTGTGGATAACTTTTCTTCATCTGAAAGTTGATCCATTATTGGAAACTCTTTTGTTTCCGCTACTAGCATATCTAAAGCGTGATTTATATGGGTTTCACAGCTATAAGTTTTCATTTTTTTGTGCCTCCTTAATTTCTGAAATTTCCACAAACTTATTCACAATTTGTTCTATGTTATCCACAAACTATTGTATCAAACAAAAAACGAGTAGGAAAGAAAAGGCTTTTCTTCCACTACTCGTTGTGTAAAACTTTTGTAACGAATTAATTAGTTATCCACAAACTAATCCGTATTATATACTTGTTCCTTCAGTTAACGTTAATTTTAAATCCACTATTTTTCCTTGACGGTATACTTTTAATGCTAATGTATCCCCAATATCCGTTTCGTTATATAAGTGTTGACGAAGATCGATGGAGTTTTCAATTTTTTGACCGTCCATTTCAACAATAACATCATACTGTTCAATACCAGCTTTATCTGCAGCTGAACCTTGCACTACTTCTGAAACAACAACCCCTGTTGTTACTTCTTCAGGTAATTTTAATGTTTGTTGTTGGTAGAACGCTGGTACATCAGTTAAATCTAATAAACCAATACCCATTGTAGGTCG
The DNA here is from genome assembly GCF_014836845.1 of Ureibacillus galli. GTDB lineage: Bacteria > Bacillota > Bacilli > Bacillales_A > Planococcaceae > Ureibacillus > Ureibacillus galli. The sequence continues at coordinate 42,577 of NZ_JACSQA010000010.1, read as the reverse complement.
TTTTACTTCACCATTTCGCTCTAATTCTTCTACGATTGGAATAACTGTATTAATTGGGATAGAAAAACCTAATCCCTCAACAGAGGATTCAGCAATTTTCATGGAATTAATTCCTATTAATTCACCAGCAATATTAATTAAGGCACCACCGCTGTTACCTGGATTAATCGCTGCATCCGTTTGTAAAACTTCTGTTTCCCAATCTTCATATCCATCTGAATTTAAATCTACAGGTACTGAACGATCTTTACCAGAAATGACACCCGTTGTGACTGAACCATAAAAATCTAGACCTAGTGGGTTCCCAATTGCAATAACCGTTTCGCCTTGTTTTAATACGTCTGAATCACCAAATTTAGCGACTGTTTTTACATTTTTATTGGAAATTGAAACAACTGCTAAATCTGTCCAAATATCACTACCTACTAACGTTGCCTCTTCTTTTGTACCGTCAGCTAACGTTACCTCAAGCTGTTTTGCTCCTTCTACTACATGGTAATTCGTAATGACATATGCTTTATCACCTTCTGATTTATAGATGACACCCGAACCACTACCAGCTTCTTGTTCTGTCGCTTTTTGATTCCAGAAATCAGTTACTTCTTGAATATTTGTTATTCCTACAACTGCACCAGAAACAGATTCTACTGCCGATGTTATATCTGTTGTAACTTCTGTTGCAGTTTGAGTAACAGTTGTTTCTGAAGTATTCTCGTTGTTGTTTTCGTTTCCTGGAAGTTGATCTGCCATGGATGGAACGAGAAGCCAAATCAGTAAAGCACCAACGATAATTCCTGCAAGTCCGCTAATAAAATAGCCGGCTTTGCTACCTCCTGCCTTTTTATTTGCTCTTCTTCTATTTTCCTCTTCTTGTTCACGCTTTAATCGTTCTTGAAGAGGGGAGTAATTTAAATCATTTTGTTCTTCTTGATTTTTTTCTTCATCATGATTGTAGTTCATCTATTTCTCAATCCTTTCGTTCTCTTGTTGTCATTATGATACAATTCGAACATTAAAATTACATGAAAATGAAATAAAACAAAATTAAAAAAGAAGATACGACATTTTTTGTCATACCTTCTTAAGAATAAATTATACTGTTACAAGCAATGTTGGTTCTTCTGCATCTGTATCATGTAAATGTACATATTCTCCAGCGAGAATACCACAAGATTGCAATGTTTGTGTGACGCTCATCCGCGCTAAATCTTTCATATTATTATCCTTACTTAAATGGGATAAATAAATTTGTGTTGGCTTTTCAAAAACGACTTCACTCATAGCAACAGCAGCATCTTCATTTGATACATGTCCCACATCGCTTAAAATACGACGCTTTATAGACCAAGGATAGCGCCCCATTTGAAGCATTCCAATGTCATGGTTACTTTCAAATACAAAGGAATCTGCCCCTCTTATAATCCCTTTCATTCGATCGCTGACGTAACCTGTGTCTGTTATTAACACCAGTTTTCGATCATTTTCATGAAAAACATAAAACATCGGATCTGCAGCATCATGGGAAACCGCAAAGGATTCGATATCAATCGAACCAAAGGATTTAACTGTCTCCATATCAAACACAAAACGTTGATCAAGTGGAATTGTACCTACATGCCCATCCATCGCCTGCCATGTTTTTTCATTGGCATAAATCGGCACTTTATATTTCCTAGCGACAACGCCTAAACCTTTAATATGGTCGCTATGTTCATGTGTTACTAAAATACCCGATAAATTTTTCATATCGCGATCAATTTTAGCAAACAGTTGCTCCATCTTTTTGCCACTTAAACCGGCATCGACTAAAAATGCATGTTCGTCATTTTCAACATAAATTGCATTTCCAGTACTCCCACTTGCCAAAACACTAAACCGCATATGATAATTACTCCCTACTTTTTTTCTATATCTGTTTCATTTCCTAACTTCGATTCTTTCGTAATACCCTCTTCAATCGTATCTTCCACTTCTTCTACTTTTGAAGCATCGAGCTTTACTTCGATCCCATCTACGGCGTTAACAAAGTACTTTTCCTCTTCATTTTCAGAAGTTTGCACTCGAACTTCCCATGTCGGAACAAATACTTGCTTTTGAGTAAGGGGAACTAACGTTGAATATCCTAACCTCATTTCCGTAATAGTAGAATTAGCATTTATAAGACCTTGGGCATAAAGGGTATAAATAGCTTGTATCGGTTTTAAAATCTTTTTTTCTTCATCATAAGCTTCTATATTTTCTAATAATGTTTGTTCATACATGACAACTTCATTATCTTCATTCCAATAAATCGTAACGAGTCCACTCTCATTATAGATTGTTCGATTATTCACCTGTTGGTAGAAGGTAGCTTTGTTACTCTCATAATCTATGTCCCATAACCTATAGGAAGAGCCTTCATAAACATTTAATTTTAGAAAATCATTAAAAGCGACTTCATTTTCTAAATTAGGAATTTTAACTGGTTCTTTTAATGTTACTATGAGCTTACTTTTATCTTCAAATGAAATGTTTTCAGCATTTTGAATATCTACTTTATCTTCTTCAAAATCTTTTACTTTACCCGAAATATAACTAGCACTTTCAATGTTATTTGGTAATACCCTGTATGTTATATTATCATCTTTTAGACGGGCTTCAATATCGTTCTCTACTAATCCTCCTAATGCTTCCATTTGTTGCTTTTCCGCATGTCGGTTTAAGTAAAGGGAATATAATAAGACATCTAAAATAAGAAATACGACGATGAATATAGATTTTGATTTACTCCAATCCATATTCAGCCCCTCCTATTGATTCCGTCGTTAAACGTGTCCAACTACCATCGTTATTTATAGTAAACCAACTAGGTATAAGCGTATAGACAAAGTTATAGTTTTTCTCTTCTTGAGATAAATAGTAACCTAAAACAATTTCATTAATGTCTTCTATACTTGGAAGTGCCTCACCCACCTCAGCTCCGGAAGGTAACAGTTGATTTGATATATCAAATGGCGTATCGAGTATAAAAGAAGGTCTTTTATATTGGAAAATTTGATTATCACCCCAAGTTGTTGAAATTCGTGTTGAGGTAATTTGACTAAATACAGGAAGATCATGGGCGAACAATTGATACTCTGTTACATGTTTTAAAACATTGCTATATACATATCGGTAGTCCCCTGTTAGTCCTCCATGGTCATTAATAAAGTCAAAACTATCTTGGAACAAAACGGATGGTTTAATTTCGTCTATACTTTCTGATGCAGGATAAACGAAATTAATCGTTCTTGTACTGGCATCAGAAGTCATAGCAGCCATTCCATCGGTATATTTCGTTGATGTATTACTTTCAATATTTTTTTGAACAATATTCGAGTCTTTAAATAAAATATCTTTAAATGTTTCAGGTGACACTTGATTGATAGAATAAGTAAATTTCGGTACTTCTACTGGGTTCGTTGATACATATAATGAAAGATTATTTTTCCTCTCCAGTTCTGTGTATGGAACAGATTGGTTCACTACTTCCATAAAAGTAGACTCAAAATTATTTTTGCTAATAGCCACATCCGTACTATATAGTGTACGATTTTCTTCACTTATAAATAAAAATTGAATGGAATTCGTTTTACTATATTCACTCCAATCGATTATTAAATGACTAAATGTAGTTTCGGGTAAATCATTTTGAGAGAACTCTAAAACGGAAAGAAATGTTTCCATTGGCACTTCATAAGAGAAGAAAAGGGTCATACGATTATCCGTATGAATAGCCGAATTAATCTCCTCTTCCGATAAATTGCTTTGCATAAAGATTAGATTAGATGCACTTAAATCAGCCATCGTTTTCATTATCCGATCGATTTGAGAAGATTGAATGGTACCAAGCAACTTGTCGTTTTCATGAGCTAATATACGATATGGTTTAAGTACTTCATGAAGTTCCTTTTGTTCACCAACAGTAATTTGCTGTACTTGCGATCCTTCAATAGGTTGATAGTTTGGTGTATATGTCCAAATGGAAAAGGTTAATATGAGACTTAAAATGACTAGGAGGAACAAAACAAATGATTTAATTTGCTCGATATGTTTCACTCCCAATCACCCTCCTCATCTAATTCAAATGGTAGCGTGAAGAAAATAGTCGTACCTACACCTTCCTCACTTTCTGCCCAAATTTTCCCCCCGTGGGCTTCAATCATTTCCTTGGCAATAGCTAGACCTAAACCGGTCCCCCCCATTGCACGGGAACGAGCCCGGTCTACTCGATAAAACCGTTCGAAAATTTTCGTTACATTTTCTTTTGGAATCCCCATTCCATCATCAGAAATCATCACTTTTAACATATTTTCTTGGACTGTAAATCCAAATCGTATATTTCCGCCATCTGGTGAATATTTCAATGCATTCGAAATAATATTATCAATTACTTGAGTTAATTTATCCGTGTCAATTTCGACAAAATAGGATGTTTCAGGAATGTAACGAAGGAACTTCACATTTTGGGATTTTGACATTTCAAAACGATCAATAATTCGGTTAAAGAATTTATTAAATTCCACAAATTCTTTATTTAATTTATAATCACGGCTATCCATTTTTGATAGATTTAATAAATCGTTTACTAAACGAATCATTCGTTCCGTTTCAGTTTGCGTTACATTTAAGAAAGTAGGTGCAATATTTTCATCTCTCCATGCACCATCAGCAAGCGCCTCTAAATAGCTTCGCATTGTCGTTAATGGCGTCCGCAACTCATGGGAAACGTTGGCTACAAACTCTCTTCGTTCCATTTCAATTTTCTCTTGCTCTGTATTGTCATGTATAACTGTAATTAGTCCGTTTACAAAGCCAGTTTCTTTTTGAATGACAGAGAAATTCGCTCGAAGAATAAATGGTTTTTCTTCCGTACTATAATCTAAATTAATCGATTCTTTCATATGAATTAAATCTTCAAAGCTATATTCTTGATCGAGCCCAAGAACAGATGCAATGGGACGATTTAATGTTGTTTCACGTGTAACATTTAAGAACATTAAGGCAGGTTCATTAATTAAAATAACCTTTCCTTTTCGATCTGTTGCAATAACACCATCCGTCATATTCGTTAATACGGATGCTAACTTTCTTCGTTCCGCTTCAGTTGTCGATTGGGCTTCTTGCAATCGATTCGTTAAATGGTTAAAGGCAATGGCAAGCTGCCCAATTTCATCGTCTCCATAGACACGAACTTTTCTAGAGTAATTTCCTCTAGACATAGCTAAAGCTTGTCTACGCATATCTAGAATTGGTTTCGTAATCGTTTTTGCAAAGAAGATCCCCAATATGACGGTGATCACAAGGGACATAGCTGTACCGACAGCAAAAATTCGATTGATATCACTCATTTGTTCAAATACTTTTTCAATATTCGATTCAATATAAATGGCACCCATCACTTCGCCATCAGGACCAACAGTATTTAATATGGGTGTTGCAAGAACCCAAACCCTTTTTCTTGTATCTTCATCAAGGGCGATTTCATCTAAATATGTTTCAGCGGAAATTGATTTTGTTACCGTATCCGCATTAAATCGTTGACCAACAATCGATTGATTATCCGCATCCGAAGTCGCAAGCACTTTATTACGATTGTCCATAATGATAATTTCATTAATGTCATTCGTCTTAAATTCTTGTAATATGGCACTGAGACTTTGTTCTTTTGTTAAAGTTGTATCATCTCGTTCCCTTAACAACTCTTCCCGAATACTATATTGGACTAAATCAATTCTTTGTTTAATAGATTCTTGAAAATTCGTTTTTAAATTATCTTCTAATTCGGTTGAAAAATAAATGCCTATAATTTGTAACGCAATAATAATAAGTAATACGTAGATTAAAACGACTTTTACGTGAATCGACTTAAAAAAGCTTACTTTGTGCATCGTATTTACTCCTGTTCAGGATTTCGTAAATAATAACCTACACCACGGCGTGTGACGATCCAGTTTGGATGGCTTGGATTATCTTCTATTTTTTCACGTAGGCGACGGATCGTAACGTCTACAGTTCGGACATCTCCAAAATAGTCATATCCCCAAACAGTTTGAAGTAAATGTTCCCGTGTCATCACTTGACCGATATGTTTTGCTAAGTAATGTAACAATTCAAACTCACGGTGAGTTAACTCAATTGCTTCTCCACGTTTTAATACAAGGTAAGCATCTGGTTGGATAATTAAAGCACCAACTGTAATGTCGTTTGTCTCTTCTTTTGATTCTTCTACTTGAGCAGATACTTTTAAACGACGCATATTCGCTTTAACACGGGCAATTAATTCACGTGTACTAAATGGTTTTGTTACATAATCGTCAGCACCCATTTCAAGACCTAACACTTTATCAATTTCAGAACCTTTTGCCGTTAACATAATAATTGGGAAATCATATTTTTTACGTACTTCTCGACAAACTTCCATTCCGTCTCTTTTAGGAAGCATAATATCTAGTAGCATTAAATCCGGTTGAGATTCTTCAATCTTCTCTAACGCTTCATCTCCATCATAGGCACAGATTACTTGGTAACCTTCTTTTACTAAATTAAATTGCAAAATATCTGCAATCGGCTTTTCATCATCAACGACTAAAATTGTCTTGGTCATTTTATTCTCTCCTTTTCATATATCTATCTATCGTTTTAGTAAATTAAGTTCAAATTTTATTCTTCACAATCCATTGATACCTTCAATTAATTGAAGAAATCGTACATAAACAATTAAGGCCCTTATAAAGTCCACTTCATATTAACTCACTAGCCTTATGAAAAGTTTCACAACTAGTATAGGTTCTCGTTTTTTATTACGGTTTTCCTCGAATAGTACAAATTCAACTTTATATTATTTACTCTATCATGCATTGTTATTAAATGCATAAAGATATTATACCAAATAAAGTGGTATAACGAGTATTAGAAGCCTAATTACAATATGAAGTCAAAGTAGTATTCTCCCAGCTTCAAAAACTTTATTTTCTGGGAAATAATTTTCGACAAAATTTTCTTACTGTTTTAAAAAAAAAGACAGTCCTCTTTTATAGGACTGTCTAAGAATTCATGTTAGTTTAAATAATCGAGTGGGTTAACTAATGATCCACCTTTGTGTACTTCAAAGTGTAAATGGGTACCAGTTGATCTACCTGTTGAACCCATTATTCCAATTACTGAACCTTGAGGAACAACTTGTCCTTCACTTACTTTAATTTCAGATAAGTGTGCATATATTGTTTCATAACCATTATTATGGCTAATAACGATTTTTTGACCATATGTTCCATCCCAACCAGTAAAGGTTACGACACCATTATCCGATGCAAGGATATTATAGTTTGATGGTCGTGCAATATCGATTCCTCTATGGTAACTTCCCCAGCGTGATCCCATCTTACTTGAAATATATCCACCAACTGCTGGCCATTTAAATTCACCTGTTCCACGAGAAGAAACAACTTTTGTTCCTTTAATCGTAATACTTTCAACCGGTTCAGATAATACCGTTTCTTTCGTAACAGTTTCCTCTGTTACTTTTCCGTTAAGATGCTTAATTTGATAAGAAACTTCCTTCTCACCATTTTTCCCTTCTTGTTTAACTTCTGTTTCACCTTTAAACTTCGATTCATCTTCTTCAACGACTTCTTTAAATGGAATTTCCTCAACATTTAATTTTTCAATCGTAATTTGCACATTAACTAATGGTTTTTCAACTGTCACATTTATCCCTTGGCCGATTTGTAATAAAACATCCTCTGTTAACCCAGGATTTAACTCCAATAATTGAGCGGTTGTTAAATTGTGCTTGCTGGCAATCGTACCGAGTACGTCACCTTCTTGAACTTTATATACTTCCTTCACTTTTGAACCCGTCTTTAAATATTGAACTGCTTTTTCAGGAGTTAATATTTCTGCAGGATTTACTGCCGTTTCTTCGCCAGAAAGTTTTTCTGTTATCGTAATTTCTTTTATCCGTGTTTCATTTTGTTTCAATTCGGGTAATGTATCAAGAGAAGCATTTGCTTCATATTGTTTTAATTGTTCTTCTGTTACATATTGAAGTTTTAGTAAACGAAGCGTTTTTTCATAGTCTGCTTGGTCTTTTAAATAAACGACAGGTTGGCCATTTACTTTAAGCGCATAACTCTCAGCTTCAACTATTTGTTCATCTTTTAGTTTTGATAGAGTTGTAGAATCTTCCGTTTCATAAGAAAAAACTTGTTCAGGGACTAGTGTAACATTCGAACTTATTTCTAATACACGATCTTTATAAAGTTCTTTTGCTTCTTGTTCCTTTGTTCGGATCATTTTTTGGACAGATTCTTCATTTGAAACTGCACCAATATATGTATCTCCTACATAAACGTGATAGATTTTTTCTAATGAATCATTATCATTAGCGAAAGCTAAATTGAATGAAACAGTAGAAAATAACATAGTAGCTACTGCAACTTTATTAAATAATTTATATTTACTAGATTTAAGACTTAGTCTGTGTTGCTTTGTAAAGTCTCTTTTGATGTTCTCTTTCGAACTCATAATTAAGCCCCTTCCAAAGACTCCCTCTAAAAATAGGAGGGTTAATTTTCCACATAGAATTTTACACTTCATTACGATAACATAATCTTTTTTACGATTGAACAATTTGAGCCTTTTGTAATGAAAATGTATTATTTGCTCAATTATTGTCATAAAGTGAGAAAATTTAACTAATTAAAAAAATATTGATAATGTTCTATTTACATTTTCGCCATTTTTTCCCTCAGAATCATATATTTTTCTCGATAACATCCATTTTATCTATAAAAAAGTGACCATTCTTTTTAACTATACATAATGAAAATGAAAGATAATTTCGTAGTTAATCCTCTTATTTCGACATTTGAAACTAGTTCATTTTAAAAAAGTATAGGCATTTATACTCTCTTTTCTTGAGGTACTAAGTCATAAAAAAACTGCTAATGACATAAAGTCACTAGCAGTTCTTTTTTATATTAAGGCTTAGTCCCAAATAGGATTTACAACATTTGTTTGTTCACGAGCAGGTCCAACTGAAAACGTCATTAAATTAATACCTGTTAACTCTACAATACGTTCTACATATTTTCGAGCGTTTTCTGGAAGCTCCTCTAACGTACGAACACCTGTAATATCTTCAGTCCAACCTGGAAGTTCTTCATAAACCGGTTCACAAGCTTCAATCACATGTAAACTTGCAGGATATTCTGTAATCACTTCACCGTTATATTTGTAAGCAGTACAAATTTTCACCGTTTCTAATCCTGTTAAGACATCGATCGAGTTTAATGCTAGATCCGTAATACCACTTACACGACGAGAATGGCGTACGACAACAGAGTCGAACCAACCTACACGGCGAGGACGGCCAGTAGTTGTACCATATTCACGACCAACTTCACGGATATGATGTCCAACTTCATCGAATAATTCGGTTGGGAATGGACCATCACCTACACGAGAAGTGTACGCTTTACTAACACCTACAACACGAGAGATGTGAGATGGACCAATACCAGTACCAGTCGTCACTCCTCCTGCAACAGGGTTAGAAGATGTAACAAATGGATAAGTACCATGGTCAACGTCTAACATAACGCCTTGGGCACCTTCAAATAATATACGGCCACCTTCATCGATTACATCGTTTAAAACTTTAGAAGTATCTGTTACGTATTTCGCGATTTCTTGTCCATAACCATAATACTCTTCAAAAATATCTTCGAATTTTAAACCTTCCACTTCGTAAAATTTTTCGAATAGGCGGTTTTTCAATTGTAAATTTTCTCGTAGTTTTTGTTCGAAAACTTCACGATCTAGTAAATCCGCAATACGGATCCCAATGCGGGCAATTTTATCTTGATAACAAGGGCCAATTCCTTTACAAGTCGTTCCGATTTTGTTGTCACCACGAGATGCTTCATCCACTTTATCTTGATAAATATGGTATGGAAGAATAACTTGAGCACGATTCGAAATACGTAAGTTCGATGTATCAATACCGCGCTCTTCTAAACCTTTTAATTCAGTTACTAAAGATTTTGGGTTAATCACCATCCCGTTCCCCATAACTGAAGTTTTCTCTTTATAAAAAATACCTGATGGAATTAAATGTAATTTATAAGTTTCATCGCCAATTTTGATTGTATGACCTGCGTTATCTCCACCCGAAAAACGAGCAATAATATCTGCTTTCTTTGATAGGAAGTCAGTAATTTTCCCTTTACCTTCGTCTCCCCATTGAGTCCCTACAACTACAACTGATGTCATAACCAGCACCTCCGCTAGACGCGAGTGCGTCTTTTCTCCTCTTAACATGGGTTATTATTATTTTACCCACTATTAAAAAATTCATTTTATCAAACAGAACTATTGTAACAGTGACAACTAGTAGAAGTCAATGGAGAATAAGAAAAAACACGAACAAATAATAATTTAAAATTACTAATTGTTCGTGTTCTGAAATAGATTAATAGATGTTAGGTTAAGCATTGACTGGCATAGGATGTTGAGACCAGTCGATGTTAATAAATTTATTAAACTCTTTTTTAAATGCGAGAGTAACCGTACCTGTAGGACCATTACGTTGCTTCGCAATGATGATTTCAATCATATTTTTGTTTTCTGATTCTTTATCGTAATAGTCATCACGATACAAGAACGCTACGATATCGGCATCTTGCTCAATACTTCCGGATTCACGTATATCACTCATCATAGGGCGTTTATCTTGACGTTGCTCAACACCACGAGATAACTGTGATAAAGCAATAACCGGAACTTTTAATTCACGAGCAAGGGCTTTTAATGAACGAGAGATTTCGGATACTTCTTGTTGACGGTTTTCGCCACTTCGACCGCTCCCTTGGATTAATTGTAAGTAATCGATTAAGATCATTCCTAATCCATGTTCTTGAGCTAGTCGACGACATTTTGCACGGATTTCATTAATACGTAAACCAGGCGTATCATCAATATAAATACCAGAATTCGATAAACTACCCATAGCCATTGTTAATTTGCTCCAGTCATCTGCAGTAAGCGCACCGGTACGTAAAGTTTGGGCATCAATATTTCCTTCTGCACAAAGCAAACGCATCACTAGCTGCTCGGCACCCATCTCCAGAGAGAAGATTGCTACGTTTTCACGGGCTTTGATGGCAACATTTTGTGCAATATTTAATGCAAAGGCTGTTTTACCAACGGATGGACGTGCAGCAACGATAATTAAGTCATTTCGTTGGAATCCAGCTGTCATACGGTCTAAATCATTAAAGCCGGTAGGAATACCAGTTACATCTCCGTCACGGAATTGAAGCTGTTCGATATTGTCATAGGTTTGCACGAGCACGTCTTTTACATGCTTGAAATCCCCTGCATTTTTACGATTGGCTACTTCCATAACTTTCTTTTCAGCATCTGCTAAAAGGGCTTCAACTTCATCTTCTCGTGTATAGCCATCTTCTACAATTTTTGTAGCTACACGAATTAAACGGCGTAAAAGCGCCTTTTCTTCTACAATTTTTGCATAGTAGGCAATGTTTGCAGCAGTTGGAACGGCGTTAGCAAGCTCTGTTAAGTAAGAGAGCCCACCTACATCTTCCAATTCCTTTTTTACTGAAAGTTCTTCTGTAACTGTAACAACATCTATCGCTTTTCCTTGATCGCTTAAGTCCAACATCGTTTGGAAGATTTTTTTATGGGCAATGCGATAAAAATCATCCGGTATTAAAATTTCTGATGCTGTAATTAAGCTCTGTGGTTCAAGAAATATCGCACCGATAACCGATTGTTCTGCTTCATGGTTATGCGGTGGAACGCGGTCCAAAACGGAATCGTTCATAGACATCTCTCCTTATGCCTCTTCAACCACGTGCACTTTTAATGTTGCTTTTACTTCTGGATGTAGTTTAACTGGTACATTTGTATAACCTAATGAACGAATTCCTTCGCTTTCCATTTTACGTTTATCAATTTTAATACCGTGTTTTTTTTGAAGTGCTTCCGCAATTTGTTTTGTTGAAATGGAACCGAATAGTCTACCGCCTTCTCCAGCTTTCGCTTTAATTTCAACTTCCATTTTTTCTAGTTGTTCTTTTAAGTTTTTTGCTGCTTCTAATTCAGCTGCAGCATTTTTTTCTTCTAATTTCTTTTGCCCCTCTAATTGGCTCATTGCTTGTTTCGTTGCTTCCACAGCGTAACCGTTTTTAATTAAGAAGTTATGTGCGTACCCGTCTGCAACGTTTTTTATTTCGCCTTTTTTCCCTTTACCTTTAACATCTTTTAGAAATACTACTTTCATTCTTCATTACTCCCTTCCAATGTCTCTATAATTGCTTTCCTTAATAGCATGACTGCTTCATCGATTGTCTCTGCATCAATTTGACAAGCGGCATTTGTTAAATGACCGCCACCGCCGAGATTTTCCATTACTAATTGAACGTTAATATCTCCTAGCGAACGTGCGCTAATTCCAATTAAACCGTCTGAGCGATGGGCAATAACGAAGGATGCAGATACATCTTTCATTGTTAATAAAATATCTGCCGTTTGTGCAATTAATACAGAATCGTATTGTTTATTTCTCTCTCCGCATGCTACTGCAACACCTGGATGTATAAATTCTACTGTCTGTATAATTTTCGAACGTTCAATATACGTATCAATATCTTCTTTAAGTAATTGTTGAACGAGAATCGTATCTGCACCATATGTTCTTAAATAGGATGCTGCTTCAAACGTACGTGCTCCTGTACGCAAAGTGAAACTTTTCGTATCAACAATAATTCCCGATAAAAGGGACGTCGCTTCAAGTTTCGTTAGTTTCTCCTCTTCAGGTTGATATTCTAGTAACTCGGTTACTAATTCAGCTGTAGAGGAAGCATATGGTTCCATATAAACTAACGTTGGGTTTTGAATAAACTCTTCTCCCCGTCTATGGTGGTCAATCACAACAACTTTTTCTGATTTATTTAATAAACGGTCATCAATAACAAGACTCGGTTTATGGGTATCTACAACGATTACTAACGATTTCTCTGTCATAGTAGACAGAGCTTCATCCGGTGTAATGAAATACTTGTAAATATCAGAGTTTTCCTCAATCTCATCCATTAAGCGACTAACGCTTCCATTCAGCTCATTAAAATCAATTACGACAAAACCATCTACTTTATTTTTTTGAGCCATTTTCCGAACACCAATTGCGGCTCCAATTGCATCCATATCAGGATTTTTATGTCCCATCACGAACACTTGATCACTTTCAATAATTAAATCTTGTAACGCATGGGAAATAACGCGTGCCCGGACTCTTGTTCGTTTTTCTACCGGGTTTGTTTTCCCACCATAAAATTTAAGTTTCCCATTAGGCTGTTTAATAGCCACTTGGTCACCACCACGACCTAACACTAAGTCTAAACTGGATTGAGCTAATTCCCCGAGTTTAATAAGGGAAGAGGAGCCTGCTCCAACCCCGATACTTAAAGTTAGAGACAAGTTTTTCTGTGCTGTTTTTTCACGTATGTCATCTAAAATAGAAAACTTCTTCTTTTCTAATTCACTTAAAATCGATTCATTTAAAACAGCTAAAAAACGGTCCGACGATATCCGTCTTGCAAATATGCCGTGTGCAAATGCCCAATCATTAATAATGGACGTTACAATCGTATTTGTTAAACTTCTTGATTGGTCATCCATTCCTTGGGTTAACTCATCATAATTATCTATAAAAAGAATCGCAATAACTGTACGATCTTCAAAATATTGAGATTGGATCTTTAATTGCTCTGTTACGTCAAAGAAATATAGTAGTCTTTCTTCTTGTTTATAAACCACTTTATATTTCCGATCATCAATCGTTACTGTCTGTTCACGTTTTTCATCTGATTTTGTAAGATTATATAAATCATCAGAGAGAACAAACATTTCTTCTCCTATTAGTGTGCCATCGTCCACAATTTCAGACATATAAGGGTTCGCCCATTCAATGATAAACTTTTCGTTCACAAGCAATATCCCGATTGGCATTTCAAGAAGGGCTTCCGAACCTACTTTTTTCATTCGGAACGACAGAGATTCTATATGCTTTTCTGTATGCTCAAAGGTAATTTTTTCAAATCGCCACGCATATATTAACCCGATGGTTGTAACTAGTGCATAGACTAATCCTGCCCAAACATGCCAAAAGAGCAATAGAATAGCACCTAATAAGCCAATCATCGTTAGATACATAAGAGGATGTCGAATAATTCGCTTCCTATAAGTATCCATTTTATCAGCTCCCTACTTCTGAATCTTACCTTTGACAAATGACCGAATGTCAAAACCTAAATCGACAATTCCGATTAATACGAAGTAAGAATACAACGGAATTGCCATGATTGTAATTAACACTTTTAAAAAGCTCGGAGAACCGTATGCATCCAAGCAAAAGTGTACAAATGAAATACCTTGTAATGTTAATAGTATCCATAACACTATTGAAAAATTTAAACAAATCACAAAAAGTGCTGTACCTGGTTCAGGCGAAAGGAATAGGTTAATCGATAGTACGATTAAGTAATACCATAATACAGCCCTCGGCAAACGCATATCTTTAAATGCATTAAATTTCGGTACATTCACTCCAAAACGTTTTAACAACGGTAAGTTAATCGTTATAATAATAAAGGCAAAAAGAAAGACACCTAATGTAATCGAAGCAGGGATTACTGTTTCCATCGTTTCAAACATGACATTCATCATATCAGCAGTTATTGCTGATTGTTGCCCATTTAAACTTTCAGAAAGGGTCATCGCTTGGGAATAATTTTCCCGCATAAATTCCATGAACTCTTTAATGAAGTCTGTTTCTAACAATTTTATTGAAATAAGATATTCTATAGCAAAAGTAATTAGTATTGTTACCCCAGTGGACATCAATAAAAATACTTTACTTCTCTTTAAGCGTAGTGCATCACCCATTACAACGCCAATAGCTGCAAAGATGAGTGAAAAGGGTAAAGCTAATAACCCTCCAAAAAAGAATGGAATTATACATCCTAATACCGCTACTAAAACGGAGGAACTTCGGTCGTATTTTGCACTATACCAAGCTAGTGGAAGTGGTGCGAAAAGCATAGCAATGAGATTAAGAACTGGTACATATATGGCTATTGCAATTAAAATTGTAAATAGCGCAATCATCATTGCACCATGAGCAATCCTTTTAGTTTGATTATTCGGCATTTATAACCTTCCTTTTATGAAATCAAATAATCCTGTTCATTCGTATATTGTATCATCTTTTTAGCTATTGGACAAAAATGCAGAAAGGCGGTAAAAGTCTTAATATACTAAATTATTCAATAGGCGGCTAACAATTGCTAAATTCATCGATTAATAAAAAACATGGATTATTACAAAAAAAGTCGACAAAACCAAATTATGATTTTGTCGACTTTTTGAATTATCATCTAATCTTACTAGTGTAAGAATTAAATTTAATCTTATTTATCTTCAGCTACGAATGGAAGAAGTGCCATAATACGAGCACGTTTAATAGCTGATGTTAATTTACGTTGGTATTTTGCACTTGTACCAGTTACGCGACGTGGAAGAATTTTACCACGTTCAGAAATGAACTTTTTAAGTAGATCTACATCTTTGTAGTCGATGTGCGTAATATTGTTAGAAGTGAAGTAACAAACTTTACGGCGTTTGCGGCCTCCGCGACGTTGTGCCATTTCGATGTTCCTCCTTTTTTAGTTTTTTGTCTCTATTAGAACGGTAAATCGTCTTCAGAAACTTCAATTGGACCTTTGCTCGACGCAAACGGGTCCTCATCTACACGTGTATAGTTTTGCTGATTCCCAGAAGGTTGAGCTTGTGGGTATGAAGCAAATGGATCTTGCTCCGCGCTTCCAAATTGTTGGTTTGGTTGGCTTGTACTATATGCAGGTTGGTTCCCTCCATATTGTGGTCGCCCTCCATACTGTTGATTTGGCATACCAGCTCCACCAGTGTTTCGCGGTTCTAAAAATTGTACCGAATCCGCTACAACATCTGTTGTGTAAACACGTTTTCCATCTTGACCTTCGAAGCTACCTGTTTGAATACGACCTTCAACACCAACCAAACTTCCTTTTTTCATGAAGTTTGCTAAGTTTTCGGCCTGTTTTCGCCAAGCAATACATCCGATAAAGTCTGCTTCACGTTCACCTTGTTGGTTCGAAAATGTTCTATTTACAGCGATTGTAAAACGAGTCATCGGAACGCCACTCGGTGTGTAGCGAAGCTCTGGATCTTTCGTTAGTCTTCCAACTAATACGACACGGTTTATCACAATTTCAACCTCCTTTTCAGCATTTTAGTTAAAGTTAAATGTTAAAATTATTCTTCTTCACGTACAGCCATGTGACGAATAATGTCTTCGCTAATGTTCGCTAAACGAGTGAACTCGTTAATAGCTTCTGAACCAGCGTTAGCTTTTACGATTTGGTAGTAACCTTCACGGAAGTCGTTGATTTCATAAGCTAAACGGCGTTTGCCCCACTCTTTAGACTCGATGATTTCAGCGCCATTTGAAGATAAAACTTCATTGAAGCGTTCTACTAATGCTTTTTTCGCTTCGTCTTCAATGTTCGGACGAACGATGTACATTATTTCATACTTTTTCATTATTTTGCACCTCCTTATGGACTTGGGCTCTCCTATTAAGAGAGCAAGGAGTAAGTATTATATACTCACATCTGAGAATTGTACCACACTTCAAATATTCATGCAACAAATATAAATACTTCCAAATTAAGATTTGAACCGATTATAATGGTAGCTAGAGAGGAGAGGTAACATGTCTGAACCAAAAATAATTGAGC
This sequence comes from Ureibacillus galli, assembly GCF_014836845.1. GTDB lineage: Bacteria > Bacillota > Bacilli > Bacillales_A > Planococcaceae > Ureibacillus > Ureibacillus galli. The sequence continues at coordinate 25,694 of NZ_JACSQA010000010.1, read as the reverse complement.
TTGATATGAAAGCCATAACGAAAATGAATTTATGGTTAACATTCCTTTTGTGTGTCCTATTTTTCGTTGGAAATAGTTATCTTCATCAACAATCATCATTTTCTTTTACTTTTTTGGATATTTTTCTTTTTATCGTTTACTACTTTGCACTAATCGTTCTTCATGAAATATTTCATTTGATCGGATTTATGATTTTTGGGAAAATCCAATTTAAACAACTAGATTATGGTGTTAATTTAAAACTTGGTATTGCCTATGCTACAACGTCTGTTCCTTTAAAAAATAATGAAATGAAAAAAGCATTATTGTTACCCTTTTGGACAACAGGTGTCATTCCTACATTAATCGGTTTTTTCTTTAACTCTTCTATGTTTGTTCTATTAGGAGCTATACTCATAGCTGGAGCAGTAGGTGATTTTTATATGTATAAGGAATTGCGTAAATTCCCAAAAGATGCCTTAATAAAAGATGATCCAAAGCTTCCGAGGCTTTATGTATATAATGATTAAAATAGAGGTGAACTATGTCAAATAATTTTAAGATTGTTTCATTAAATGAAAAAAAAATTATGAAACATACAATCATTTTAACAATTATTCTAAGTATTCTATTTGTAGTATTAAATTATGTAATACATAAAGATTTTTCTCCAAGCATACTCGGTTTTATCCTTGGGGTAGTCATCTATCTTGTCGTTTCTCTTCTTTTAGTTGTCGTCAATGAAATTCTAAATCTATTAGGTTATCGATATCGTTGTAAAGTTGCACCTGAATCATTATCTTTATCCATTCATCCTGAGAAAGGGTTAGTTTATTCAAAAACGACAGAAAAAATTAAAAATGCCCAGTATCAATCGATATTTCTAACTTCTTTCTCCTTTACAGGGATTATTCCATTGGCGATAGGGTTTGCAATTGGTAGTTATCCGCTATTACTTGCTAGTGCTTCTTTTATAGCAGGGGGATTGGCCAATTTTGTTGGTATTTATAAGTTAAGACACTTCCCGGATGATGCGTTAGTAAAAGATGAGCCTGAACAATTTAGTGTTTATGTCTATTTAGAAGACGAAAAACCGGAATCCTAAGTTGGACTCCGGTTTTCTTTTCAAATATATTGTGATTAAACATTAAAACGGAATAGCATAACATCGCCATCTTGTACGACGTAATCTTTTCCTTCTAAACGCACTTTTCCAGCTTCTTTTGCTGCTGCCATTGAACCAGCTGCCACTAAATCCTCATAAGCAACTGTTTCTGCACGAATAAATCCGCGCTCAAAATCTGAGTGGATAATACCCGCACATTGTGGAGCTTTCATTCCTTTACGGAAAGTCCATGCACGTACTTCTTGTACACCAGCAGTGAAATAAGTTGCTAATCCTAGTAAATCATAGGATGCACGAATTAACTGATCTAAACCGGATTCTTCAATTCCTAACTCTTCTAGGAACATCGCTTTTTCTTCATCGTCCAACTCTAAAATTTCTTCTTCGATCTTAGCACAAATTGTAATGACTTGTGCCCCTTCGGCATTTGCAAACTCACGTACTTGTTGTACGTATTGATTATTTGCCGCGTCTGCCACTTCATCTTCTGATACATTGGCTACGTAAAGCATTGGTTTAATCGTTAAAAGGTGAAGCCCTTTAATAATTTTTAATTCATCGTCCGTTAATTCAACAGAACGCGCTGGTTTTTCCATTTCTAACGCTTCTTTAATTTTTATTAAAACGGGTTCTTCAATTAAAGCTTCCTTATCTTTTTGTTTTGCCATTTTGCTAACTCGTTGTAGACGTTTTTCTACTGATTCCATATCAGCTAAAATTAATTCTAAATTAATGACTTCAATATCATCAATCGGATTTACTGATCCAGAAACGTGTGTAATATTTTCATCTTCAAAACAACGGACAACTTGGCAAATCGCATCTACTTCACGGATATGGGATAAGAATTTATTTCCTAACCCTTCTCCTTTGGATGCTCCCTTTACAATTCCTGCGATATCTGTAAATTCAAATGCAGTCGGAACAGTTTTTTTCGGTTGTACTAATTCCGTTAATTTATCTAAACGGGCATCAGGTACCTCTACTACTCCTACGTTAGGATCGATAGTTGCGAATGGATAGTTTGCTGCTAAAGCACCCGCTTTTGTAATTGCGTTAAATAATGTAGATTTCCCTACGTTCGGTAAACCTACGATACCAGCTGTTAAAGACATTCGGTTGACACGACCTTTCTTATATCAATCTTTTCCATTTTATTTTCTTCGTTTTTGAAACCAATGTTTATTATATGGATAAGTAGTGAAAAAGTCTATTTCACTAAATATTACTCTTGTCTTGCTTTTTCTAATATTTTTTTCATTTTCTTACCAAAGTCCCGTCGAGGAATCATCACACTATGACCACAACCTTGGCATTTTATTCGTATATCTGCTCCCATACGAATGATTTTCCATGCATTTGTTCCACATGGATGTTGTTTCTTCATTTCTACAATATCATGCAGTCCAAATTCTTTTGTTTCCATTATTCCTCATCTCCTTCTGATTCTTTATTACCACGATCATAAAGCATCATTTTCGGATATGCCATTGGAATTCCATTTTTGTCTAAGATTTCTTTTACATCACGTCGAATCACACGGGCAATTGTATAGTGCTGTAAAGGTTGTGTTTCTGCAACGATACGTATTGTCACTTCCGTCCCTACTACATTTTGAACACCTAAAAAGGACGGAACACCTACTAATTCCTCAAATTTCGAAGGCAACGTTTCTAAATAAGCTGTTAATAATCTTTCTACTTTTTCGATATCAGCATCAATGGCAACTTGCATATCAATAATCGCTTTGGAATTATTTACGGAGAAGTTAACAACATCTAAAATTTGGCCATTCGGAATGATATATTGTTCTCCCGTAACTCCTAAAATTTTCGTAGTTCTTAACCCTATCTCGGTTACTGTACCTTCAGAATTATTTAACCGAATATAATCCCCTACACCAAATTGATCCTCAAGAATAATAAAGAACCCAGTAATAATATCCTTAACTAAACTTTGAGCTCCAAACCCGATTGCTAAACCGGCAATCCCTGCACCAGCAAGTAAACCGCCGATATTAATTTCAACAGCTGACAAAATTGCTATCATCGCTGAGAAGTATACTAAATAGGACAATGTACTATGCAGTAATTTTATAATCGTTTGTTGACGTCTTTCACTTTGATTAATTGGTGTTTTTAGTTTTAAAGAAAAAACTCGTGTTATAATCTTTTTCCCTATAAAAATGACTATATAGGATATGACAAGAATCATGACAATTTTTATAGAGGCATGAATGATAAACTCCCACAATTCATCACTCGTAAAATAATCCCAAGTTTTTTCCGCCATTTTAGCTAAGCCTTTTGCTTCTTTTTCCACAGCTTTTGTAGCCATTTTTCCACTCCTTGTATAACTAACTAAAAATTTGAATATACTTCATTACAATATAGGAAATTTTCTACCATTTAGGTACATGTTTATTAATTCAAAAGAAAGCGAGAATTGCTTATGCAAAAAATGATAAATGACCCGTTAAAATCATTCGTTCATTATGAACAAACAGGTGCACTATGGCAATTAAGTGACCTATTTCTAAATTATATCCCATTCGACGAAGAACATATTATTTTTTGTTGTATCGGTACAGACAGGTCAACTGGGGATGCATTAGGACCTTTAACAGGTAGTTTTTTATCTAGTTTTCATTCATTCCCCTTTGAAGTTATTGGGACATTGGAAAATCCGTTACATGCAATCAATTTAGCACCAACAATGGAGGAAATAAAACAAAAACCCTCAGTACCATTTATTGTTGCAATTGATGCTTGTTTAGGTAACGAACAGAATATCGGCCATATTATCGTCCATGAAGGACCGTTATTTCCTGGAAAAGCTGTTAAGAAAGAATTACCTCCCGTCGGAGACATCTCGATTAAAGGGATCGTTAATGTTGGAGGATTTATGGAAATGCTTGTTTTACAAAATACCCGACTAAATACTACGTATGCTATGAGCAATAAAATTGCACGTGCAATACTTCTTGCCTATCAACGTCATCTATTGAAAAAGAAACATGATCGTAACGACCAAGCCGACTATAATGATTCCAGGGAGCAAATTGGCTACACGAATCTTCGTTAAACCAGCTATATTTAATCCAATGGCCATAATCATTACACCACCGGTAGCCGTCATTTCTTGAATGAACAAGCTTAACGCGGCTTCTGGTATATACTCACTTATAATCTTTGCAGATACCGTAATCATACCTTCATATAAAAGAACAGGGAATGCTGAGATTAATACCCCTATCCCAAGAGTAGAAGATAACACAATGGCAGTAAATCCATCAATAATCCCTTTCGTAATAAGGACAGAATGATCATTTCTAATTCCACTATCTAATGCACCTAATATACCCATTGATCCTATAATAAAAATCAACGTAGCATTTACAAACCCTTCAGCAATCCCTTTTTCGGGCGATTTATTGCCCATTTTATGTTCCATCCATTTTCCTAACTGGAACAGTTTTTTATCTAAATCAATCCATTCGCCGATGACAGCACCTATGACAATACTAATAATCACGATGATAAAATTGCTCGTTTTGAATCCCATTTGGATTCCTAATAAAGTAACTGCTAACCCAATACTCATTAAAACCGTGCTTTTCATATTCTCAGATATATTTTTAAAAAATCGGCCGATAATTGAGCCGACTACTATTAATAATACATTGATGAATGTTCCTAGAAGTACCATTGATTAACCTCTTCTCAGAAAAAAGAGCGCCGAAATTTGGCGCTCACAACTTTTCCTATTCCTGTTCTAGTTGTAAAATTTCTAAAATACGCTCTAAATCATCTTCAGAATAAAATTCAATTTCAATTTTCCCTTTATTCTTTGACTTTCTAATTTGTACATTAGTACCAAAATATTCACGTAATTGTGTTTCTGTTGCTTGAACGAAAATATCCTTTTTCTTCGGCTTATCTGTTTCACGTGAAACTTCTTCATTAAGTTGTTTAATATAAACTTCTAATTGACGCACATTTAAGGATTGTTTAATTACCTTGTTTGCCACTTCAGGTATTCTTCTTTTATTTTTCAAACCAAGAAGTGTCCGTCCATGTCCCATTGATAATTGACCACTATTTACTAAATCCCTTACCTCGTCTGGCAATTGCAATAAACGTAAATGGTTCGTAATGTAAGGTCTACTTTTCCCTAATCGTTTTGCAAGTTCTTCTTGCGTAAAGTTTAATTTTTCCATTAAACTTTCGTAAGCTTCTGCTTCTTCAATAGGGGTTAAGTCTTCCCTTTGGAGGTTTTCCAAAATGGCTAGTTCCATCATTTGTTCTTCCGTCAGATCTTTTACGATGGCTGGAATTTCCTCTAAGTTAGCTAACTTTGCAGCACGGAAGCGTCTTTCACCGACAACAATTTCATATTTTTTTCCCTTTTTTCTTACAACAATCGGTTGTATAATCCCGTGTTCACTTATTGATTGAGCTAGTTCAGTAATTGCTTCATCATCAAATAGTTTACGTGGTTGAAAAGGATTAACGACTAGTTTCTGTAATGCGATTTTTTCAATTTGCTCTTCGTTTGGTTGTAAATGTTCTAATGTCTCAGTAGGAAATAACGCACCAATTCCTTTTCCTAATCCTCTAGCCATTTTAAATCACTTCCCTTGCTAACTCTAAATAGACTTCAGCACCTCTTGATTTTGAATCGTAAATAATAATCGGTTCTCCATGGCTTGGTGCCTCACTTAAACGAACGTTTCGGGGAATAATCGTTTTATACACCTTATCTTGAAAATATTTTTTTACTTCATCGATTACTTGTATACCTAAATTCGTACGAGCATCTAACATTGTTAATAAAACACCGTCGATATATAACTGTTGATTTAAATGTTTTTGAACGAGACGTACGGTTGATAATAATTGGCTTAACCCTTCTAGAGCGTAGTATTCACATTGAACAGGAATAATGACGGCGTCCGATGCGGTTAAAGCATTAATTGTTAGCAACCCTAATGAAGGTGGGCAATCTATAATAATATAATCATACTGTTCTTTCACATTTTGTAAGGCATGTTTTAATCTAACTTCACGAGAAATAGTTGAAACGAGTTCAATTTCTGCACCTGCAAGGGAAATAGTTGCCGGAACAACATACAAATTTTCAACTTTTGATTGTTGGACGACGTTTACGACTTCTTCATCATCGATTAGAACATCGTAGATACAACTCTGAATTTCACCTTTATTTATACCAACTCCACTTGTAGCATTACCTTGTGGATCAATGTCTATTAAAAGTACTTTTTTCCCTAAATAAGCAAGACAAGCGCTTAAATTAACAGATGTTGTAGTTTTTCCTACACCACCTTTTTGGTTCGTAATGGCAATAATTCTTCCCAAGCTTTATGCACCTGCTTTCATCAATCAATTTATTAAAAAATGAAATACACCTTAACGTATGATTCAAACTTTAAACCCTTGGAATCTATATGAAGTAAATAAGTATTTCTATTTTATCAAATTTATATAATAGATGTATGACATTCTAAAAACATATTGTATAAATTTTATAGAAAAAGGGGCATCTCAAAAAATGAGACACCTCCTTTATTGTTAAATATGAAGTAATAAATATCACTATAACCTAATTGGGAAGCAAAAAAGTTATCTATTGGAATACTTTGAACTTATTTTTTCTTTGGTATTTTAACAGTAATTTGGTAGTACTCTTCTGTATCTTCCTCTTCTGTTTTTACATTAATACCACTTTTTGTCACCATTGAAAGGGATTGTTTAATTGTATTTAAGGCAATACGAATATCTTTACTTATCGCCTTTCTTTTTGGTTTTTCTTTTTTCACTTCTTCTTTTGGTTCAGTAAGTTGTTGAATATATTCCTCTAATTGGCGTACATTCCAATCATTTTCTTTGATCATTGTAACTAATGCCACTTGCACTTCTTCTTCTTTAATTGAAATCATCGCACGAGCATGGCGCTCCGTGATTTCTCTCTTTAAGATTGCTTCTTGTACAAACTGAGGTAGTTTTAATAAACGTAATTTATTTGCGACAGTAGATTGACCTTTCCCTAAACGTTGAGCAAGTGCTTCTTGAGTTAGTGAATGAAGTTCGAGCAATTGCTGATAAGCCAATGCTTCTTCGATTGCCGTTAGTTCTTCTCGTTGAAGATTCTCAATTAAAGCAATAGAAGCCGTTTCTTTATCACTTAAATTACGAACAATTGCAGGTACTTCAGTCCAATTTAGTTTTTTCATTGCTCGGTAACGACGTTCACCCGCAATAATCTCATAGCGATCGTCTTCATAACTTCGTACAACAATCGGTTGAATCACACCGTGGGTATGAATCGTTCTTGATAACTCTTCAATTTTATCTTCATCAAAAACCGTACGAGGTTGGAACCGATTTGGAATAATTTTATCGATTGGGATTTTTACTACTTCTTCTGCAGCCTTATTCTTATCATCTTGTGCTACTACTTGTTCGACTTCATTTTTTTCTTCAGAAACAGTTTTTTCGCCGCCTCCGAAAAAACGTGAAAAAGGACTTTTCATTCAATAGGCACCACCTTTTAGAAACTATCTTGCTCGATACTCAATATAAATATTATTTATTATTATTTATAAAATGTACAGAGTCTGATAGATGTAAAAATCTATTAAATTAACATAAATATAAAATATGTATGCTTCAAGATGCAAAATTATATCTAAAAATTTGTGACAAATAAAAGTTTTCTAATAAAAACAAAGATAAAAACACGATGATTTTCCATATAGAGTAAATGTTTCATGTGGAACATTTGTTAGATTAATAGAAACACAACTCTTTTATTCTACTAAAAAAACCTAACTTATAAAATTAAATTGCACATTAGCCGTATATCAATAATTTTTATAAAATTCCTATACGGCTAATAAAACAATTTTTAAACGATTGGTGTTTTATTTGGAACCCCTGGCTTACGAGGATATTTTTTTGGTGTTTGTTTAACTTTATCAAATACATACAAAGTACGTTCGCTTTCTTCTATAGGCAATGTATAGGCAAATTCTTCTTTTAAAGATCCACCCAATGTTGTAATTGCTTTTTTCGCATCTTTTAACTCTTCCGGTCCTGCCGCTGCTTTTAATGCAACAAAGTAACCACCTTGTTTAGCAAGTGGGAAGCAAAGTTCAGATAATACGGATAATCTTGCGACCGCCCTCGCCGTTACTACATCAAACTTTTCACGGTATGATGTATTTTGTCCAAATTCTTCAGCACGAGCATGAACAAACTCCACATGATCCAATTGTAATTGTTCACTTAAATGATTTAAAAATGTTATACGTTTATTTAAAGAATCAACAATCGTTACATGTAAATGAGGGAAACATATTTTGATTGGTAAACTTGGGAAGCCTGCACCTGCACCTACATCACAAACAGACTCTACTTTCGTAAAATCAAAGTAAAAACTTGCACTTATGGAATCATAGAAATGCTTTAAATAGACGCCTTCAAAATCTGTGATTGCCGTTAAATTCATTTTTTCATTCCACTCTACGAGCAGTTCAAAATATTTTTTAAACTGAGCGATTTGTTGATCACTAAGTTCAATCCCCTTATTTTTTAATGCTTCAATAAATTGTTGTTCGTTCATATGAATCTCCTTTATTTGAGAATGGATGCTTATTTACAAAAGAAGGAGCGTCCGAGAAAAGTTGGTACTCGAACGCTCATTGAACAATTATTCGTTACTTACTCGCGCAATCTTCCCTTGTTCAATATAAACAAGCAAAATTGAAATATCTGCAGGGTTAACACCCGAAATACGAGAAGCTTGTGCAATTGATAATGGACGTACTTCTTTTAGTTTTTCCCGTGCTTCTGTTGCTAAGCTAGAAATATCATCATAATCAATATCTTCTGGTATTTTTTTACCTTCCATTTTATGAAGTTTTTCTACTTGATTTAAAGCTTTTTGAATATAACCTTCATATTTCAATTGAACTTCTATTTGTTCCTTCACTTCTTCACTTAATTCAAGACCAGATGGAGATAATGAAGCAACTAAATCATAAGTCATTTCAGTTCGTTTTACTAAATCTGAAGCACGAATACCATCTTTTAATTCTGTACCGCCTACAGAGCGGATAACTTCTTGTGTCGTTTCATTTGGTTTAATAATAACTTCACGAAGTCGAGCAATCTCGGTTTCAATTTGTTCTTTTTTCTCCGTAAATTTAGCAAAACGTTCTTCTGAAATTAACCCTAATTTATAGCCTAATTCCGTTAAACGTAAGTCTGCATTATCATGACGAAGTAATAATCGATATTCTGCACGGGATGTTAGTAGACGATAAGGTTCATTTGTTCCTTTTGTTACTAAATCATCAATTAATACACCGATATAAGCTTCTGAACGTTTTAAAATAACTTCTTCTTTTCCTAAAACTTTTGCCGCAGCGTTAATACCCGCCATTAACCCTTGACCAGCAGCTTCTTCATACCCACTCGTACCGTTAATTTGGCCAGCTGTATAAAGATTTTTAATTCTTTTCGTTTCTAATGTTGGCCATAATTGAGTCGGAACAATGGCATCATATTCAATCGCATAACCTGCACGCATCATTTCTGCTTTTTCTAACCCAGGAATCGTTTGTAACATTTTCCGTTGAATATGCTCTGGTAAACTTGTTGATAAGCCTTGTACATAGACCTCTTGCGTATCGCGGCCTTCCGGTTCCAAGAATAATTGGTGACGAGGTTTATCGTTAAAGCGAACAATTTTCGTTTCAATAGATGGACAATATCGTGGTCCTGTACCTGTAATGGCCCCTGTATACATCGGTGCTTTATCAAGATTATCGTTAATAATTTGATGTGTTTCAGGACTTGTATACGTTAACCAACAAGGAATTTGATCCATGATAAATTCAGTTGTTTCAAAACTAAAAGCACGTGGTACATCATCGCCAGGTTGAATTTCCGTTTTACTATAATCTATCGTTTTACTGTCTACACGTGGTGGTGTACCAGTTTTAAAACGTACCATCTCAAAGCCAAGATCCCGCATATTATCTGCTAATTTAATAGACGGTTGTTGATTATTTGGCCCACTTGAATATTTTAATTCCCCAATAATAATTTCACCGCGCAAATACGTACCTGTTGTTACAATAACAGCTTTTGCTCTGTAAATCGCACCTGTTTGAGTAATAACACCTTGAACAACACCATCTTCAACGATTAATTCATCCACAATTGATTGATGAATCGTTAAATTTTCTTCTTCCTCTAATAATCGTTTCATTTCACGTTGGTAAAGGACTTTATCTGCTTGAGCACGTAAAGCTCGTACTGCAGGACCTTTCCCTGTATTTAACATACGCATTTGGATATGTGTTTTATCGATTACTTTTCCCATCACACCGCCTAATGCGTCAATTTCACGTACAACGATTCCTTTTGCTGGTCCACCTACAGATGGATTACATGGCATAAAGGCAATCATGTCTAGGTTAATTGTCACCATGAGTGTTTTCGCACCCATTTTAGCTGCGGCATATGCTGATTCTACACCAGCATGACCTGCACCGATGACAATAACATCATATTGTCCAGCTTCATATGTTGTTGTCATGCCGTCTCTTCCTCTCTCATTTATCATTTATTTTCCTAAACAGAATTGTGAGAATAGCTGATTAATCAAGCTCTCTTGTACTGTGTCACCGACTATTTCCCCTAATAGTTCCCATGTTTTCGTAACATCAATTTGAATCATATCAACCGGAACACCTGAATGAGCTGCATCAATTGCATCTTCAATCGTTGATTTTGCTTGATGAAGTAAAGCAATATGGCGGGCATTGGAAACATACGTTAAATCATTTGCTTCCACTTGGCCTTCAAAGAAAGTCTTAGCAATTGCTTCTTCAAGCTCGATAATTCCTTGTTCTTGTAAAATAGATGTTGTTACAACAGGACGGCCATTAGACAATTCCTTCACTTTTTCTAAATTGATTTGTTGCGGTAAATCTGTTTTATTGACAACGACTATAAAGTCCATATTTTGAATTGTTTCAAATAGACGTTCATCTTCTTCAGATAATTTTTCTGCCGAATTTAACACAAGTAAAATTAAATCTGCTTCCTTTAATACTTGGCGAGATTTTTCTACCCCTATTCTTTCAACGATATCTTCCGTTTCACGAATCCCTGCTGTATCGACTAGACGTAAAGGTACACCGCGCACATTGACATACTCTTCTATAATATCACGAGTTGTGCCTGCAACATCAGTAACAATTGCCTTATTCTCGTGAATTAAACTATTTAATAATGAAGATTTCCCTACATTCGGTCTACCAAGAATAACGGTAGAAAGCCCTTCTCGTAATATTTTTCCTTGAGATGAAGTTTGTAATAACTTTGCGATTTCATCCCGTACCCATGAACATTTTTCTAAAAGTACTGGAATTGTCATCTCTTCTACATCATCATACTCAGGATAATCTATATTAACCTCTACATGAGCTAATGTCTCGATTAATGCTTGACGCAATTGGCTGATTAATCTGGAAAGCTTTCCTTCCATTTGCCCCAAAGCCACATTCATCGCACGATCCGTTTTTGCTCGGATTAAATCCATTACTGCCTCAGCTTGAGATAAATCAATACGTCCATTTAAGAAAGCACGTTTTGTAAATTCTCCCGGTTCAGCTAATCTTGCTCCATTTTGTAAAACGAGCTGTAACACCCGATTAACCGAAACAATTCCCCCATGGCAGTTAATTTCAACTACATCTTCACGGGTAAAGGTTTTTGGTGCCCGCATTAACGAAATCATGACTTCCTCCACGATTTCTTCACTTCTAGGTTCAATTAAATGACCATAGTGAATCGTATGGGTTTTTTCCTCCATTAATTTTTTGCCACTAGGTGACTTGAACATTTTATCTGCTATTTTAACTGCTTCATCCCCACTTAAACGAACAATGGCAATGGCTCCTTCGCCCATTGGTGTGGATATCGCGGCAATTGTATCATATTCCATTTTAAAATCCTCCTACTAAATCAATTACACATAGGTGTAATTTTTCGACCACGCTAAAACGTCATAAAATGAATACTTTTATCTTGTGAAAACTATACAAAGTTATCCACATGTGAATAACTGTTACGAACTTTATTTACTAACAATTTAGAGTAACATATTTTATTGAATAACGAAAGTAAAGCAAATTTTCCACATGTGGATAACATGAATAATAAAAATTAGAAAAAGCAAAATAAAAAACGACCTTTCAAAGGTCGTTTTTGAATCTGTATGTTAAAAAATTATTTAACTGGTTCAATTACTAAATGTCGGTTCGGTTCAGTACCTTCCGAATACGTCTCAATATCAACTCGATTAGCTAATGCATTATGAATGACTTTTCTTTCATAAGAAGGCATCGGCTCTAAAGAAACCTTTTTACCTGAGCGAATCGCTTTATCTGCCATTCGTTCAGCTAATTGCTCTAAAGCGATTTGACGTCGTTCACGGTAATTTTCTACATCGAGTTTAACCATTAAGAAAGATTTTGAGCTTTTATTAACTACTAATTGGGTTAATTGTTGTAATGCATTTAATGTAGCACCACGTTTCCCTATTAAAAGAGCAGCCTTTTCACTTTCCAATTTAAATAAGACGTTTTTACCTTGAATTTTTCCATCAATGGATAAGTCATCAATCCCCATTTCAATTGCTATCTGTTGCAAATAATCTTGCGCAATATCTAGTGGATTTTCTTCTTTTTCGTTTTCTACCTCGAATTCAACTGTTTCAACTGTTTCCTCTTGAATATTTTCTTCATGATGTGGAGCTTCAACAATTGGTTCTGTAATCATTTCATTGACAGTTACACGAACTTCCGCTTGTCGTGCACCAAAACCTAAAAATCCCTTTTTACCTTCTTGTAAAACTTCAACTTCTACTTGATCACGAGTAGTCTTAAGTTGTTGTAACGCTAATGAGATCGCTTCTTCTACTGTTGCGCCTAATTGCGTAATTTGTTTCACTTTTTCGCTCCTCCTGTTGTAGCAGGTTCTGTTTTCTTTCTATTCCAAGGCTTATAAATAACAAGGTTTTGAATAACTGAGATGATGTTTCCGACAACCCAATATAAAGATAATGCAGCTGGTAATACAGCACCAAATACAATAATCATTACTGGCATGATGTACATCAACACTTTCATTTGAGGGTTGTCCATTGCAGGTCCAGTCATTAATACAACAAATTGAATTAAACCAGCTAAAATCGCTAATGTAATACTTGAATCTGCAAGTGGGAAAATAAGAAATGTCCCTAAATCAAAGGTTGGTGTTGCATTCATACGGCTAATTGCATGATAGAATCCAATTAAAATAGGCATTTGAATTAACATTGGGAAACATCCTGCCGCCGGATTTACACCAGAGTTTTGCATTAATGCCATCATTTCTTGCTGATACTTTTGTTGTGTAACAGCATCCTTTGAAGCATATTTCCTTTGTAATTCTTTCATTTTTGGTTGGATTTCTTGCATTTTTTTCGAGCTTTTAACTTGTTTAATCGTTAATGGAAGAATGACTAATCGGATTATGATTGTAACGGCAATAATCCCAAGAGCATACGTACCTAATAATTCTGCGAAATACTTAATAACTGATACTAATGGCCAAACGATAAATTCATTCCAAAAGCCTTCGCTTTCAGATGAAATTGGCTGATCAAATTCTGTACAACCAGACAGCAACAATGCTACTGAAACTAGCGACAGAATCATCCAATGACTTTTCTTCAACCTTCTTCCTCCTAGAATACTATTCAACTTTTTTGCTATTTTACCACGTGTAGCCGCTTACACTCTACAAATTGTTTTAATTCCCTCTATAAATATTGACAATTATTAATTAGTTTTGAAAATTTTATTAACTTTTCATAGAGAAATTCATAGAGTTACTTATTTCTTCTTTAATACTTTTGCAATTTTTAGCACGTGTTCAATACTTTTTTTCGTTTCATGAAAATCTAAAGTGGCCGCCGGATTTCTGGCGATAATAACATAATCCATATCTTGTCTTATTTCATTTTTTAATTCTAAAAATACTTGTCGAATATAACGTTTAATTTGAACCCTTGTGACAGCTTTCCCTACTTTTTTACCGACAGATAAACCGATACGAAATTCTGTTTGATCCTCATTCGGTAAACAATAAACAACGAATTGACGATTCGCAAAGGACTTTCCCTTTTTAAATACTTTTTGAAAGTCTTCATTTTTTTTAATTCGTTGGCGTTTTTTCATTTCTTCACCTACTAACACATGATTACTTTCTCTTATTCTTTATTAAAATGAAGAAAAAAAAAGCCACTGAATAGGCTCAGTGGACTTATGCTGATAATACTTTTCTTCCTTTACGACGACGAGCAGCTAATACTTTACGTCCGTTTTTCGTGCTCATACGTGCGCGGAATCCGTGTACTTTACTATGTTTACGTTTTTTTGGTTGATATGTGCGTTTCATTATATATTACACCTCCAAATGAAAGTTTAAAGTTCTATCCTACATACAGACCATAACATTATATATTTAAAAGAATTAGCTTGTCAATCAAATATTTGACATGCTGCTTTTATCGATTTCTTAACTAAATATAAATATCCACAACGGACAGTCATTTTTATAAACATCCGTTGTGGATATTTTTTTATTTATAAATTTTATCCACAACACTTATTGACAAGTTTTTCACAAATTCTATCCTTGTGGATAATCTTATAGTGAATAAATTTTAACTGTGTGGATAAGTTTCACCAGCTATTGAAATGACAATCTTTTTTTGTTACGATAAATGTGTTTTCTTTTGTGGACATTTAATTTGGGAAATATTTTATCCACAGATGTTAATAACTTGTGGACAAACTTTAACACAGCTTTGGGATAATAGTTATCCACATGCTGTGATTATGTGTTTAATAGGTTTTCTATTATCATATATAAATCTAGTTTATTTATTTGAAATGGAAAATATACATGAAAAGGAGTTAAAAGCTTGGAACATTTAGAAGAATTATGGATGAATGTCCTGGCTCAAGTTGAACAAAAAATTTCAAAACCAAGCTTTGAGACGTGGCTTAAATCGACGAAATTACTTTCTTATAAAGGAACCAATGTAACTATTGCCGCCCCTAACTCATTTACTCGTGATTGGCTTGAAAATCATTATCTTCATCTAATCGCGGGTATTTTATCTGAACTTACAGGTAAAGACTTGCTAATTAAATTTGTTGTTCAAAAGGATCAGGACGATTATGACAGCCTAGATTTACCTGCTCCGGTAATACAGGCAAATAATAACGATGATCATTCTGAAATGACACCAGGAATGCTCAATCCAAAATATACATTTGATACATTTGTTATCGGCTCGGGGAATCGATTTGCCCATGCAGCATCTTTAGCCGTTGCAGAAGCACCTGCAAAGGCCTATAACCCGTTCTTTATCTATGGGGGAGTAGGATTAGGTAAAACCCATTTAATGCATGCCATCGGTCATTATGTACTTGAACATAACCCAAATGCAAAGGTCGTTTATTTATCATCAGAGAAATTTACAAATGAATTTATTAACTCAATTCGAGATAACAAAGCTGTAGATTTCCGTAACAAATATCGTAATGTCGATGTTTTATTAATTGATGACATTCAATTTTTAGCTGGGAAAGAATCCACTCAAGAAGAGTTTTTCCACACATTTAATACTTTGCATACAGAGTCAAAACAAATTGTTATTTCTAGTGATCGACCACCTAAAGAAATTCCAACCTTAGAAGATCGTCTTCGTTCCCGTTTTGAATGGGGACTTATAACGGATATTACACCACCAGATTTAGAAACACGTATTGCGATTCTTCGTAAAAAGGCGAAAGCAGACGGGTTAGATATACCAAATGAAGTGATGCATTATATAGCAAATCAAATCGATACAAATATTCGTGAGCTGGAAGGTGCACTCATTCGAGTAGTTGCTTATTCTTCTTTAGTCAATAAAGATATTTCAACAGAGCTTGCAGCAGAAGCATTGAAAGATATTATTCCAAACTCAAAGCCACGTATGATTTCTATTTTAGATATCCAAACTGCTGTTGGTGAGCACTTCCATATCAAATTAGAAGATTTTTCAGCAAAACGACGGACAAAATCGATTGCCTTTCCAAGACAGGTTGCTATGTATTTATCTCGTGAGTTAACTGATTTTTCTTTACCGAAAATAGGAGAAGAATTTGGAGGTCGGGATCATACTACCGTCATTCATGCTCATGAAAAAATTGCCTCTTTATTAAAAGAGGATCAACAACTTCAGCAAGATATTAAACAAATTCGTAGTATGTTAGGGAAATAATATTGTGGATAACATAGTGAATTTCTCACAACTTTATTCACACTTTATCAACATGTGGATAATTTGATTTCATGCGTGTTTGAATGAGTTATACACAAATCCACAGGGCCTATTACTATATCTATTAATATCTTTAAAAAATAATATAATTAATTAAGAGAGGGTCTAATGATGAAATTTGATATAATGCGAGATCATTTACTAGATGGATTAAATGATGTAATGAAAGCCGTAAGTTCCAAAACAACAATTCCGATTTTAACGGGGATTAAATTGGACGTAACGAACGAAGGTTTAACATTAACAGGTAGTGATGCAGATATAACAATCCAAACATTTATTCCTATTGAGGAAAACGGAGATCAATTAATCAATGTAACTGAAACAGGATCTATTGTATTACAAGCAAGAATGTTTAATGAGATTGTCCGTAAATTGCCAACAAATGATGTTGAAATTGAAGTTTCAAATGGTTTACAAACACATATCCGTTCTGGTAAATCTGAATTTCACCTTATTGGATCAGATGCTTCAGAGTACCCATTATTACCTGAAGTTTCTACTGACAGACAATTTTCAATACCAGCCGACTTATTAAAATCAATTATTCGTGAAACTGTTTTCGCAGTAGCTGCATCTGAAAGTCGTCCTGTATTAACAGGGGTTAATTGGCAAATCCATGGTGACGAATTAATTTGTATCGCAACAGATAGTCACCGTTTAGCAAGAAGAAAAACGACATTAGAACATTTACCAACAGATGTAAGTTCTGTCGTTATACCAGGAAAAAGTTTAAATGAGTTAAATAAAATTTTAGGGGATTCAACAAATCCTGTTCAAATCGTTATTACAAATCAACAAGTTTTATTTAAAACAGAAAATGTATTATTCTTCTCTCGTCTTTTAGAAGGGAATTATCCAGAAACATCTCGTTTAATTCCTGAAGAATTTAAAACAAACATTACAATAAACGGAAAATCACTATTACAAGCAATTGATCGTGCTTCTTTATTAGCTCGTGAAGATCGTAATAATGTTGTTCGTTTCGAAACATTTGATGGAAATATCGTCGAAATTTCATCAAACTCTCCTGAAATCGGAAAAGTAGAAGAACAAATTCCTGTGGAAACATTAGAAGGGGAAAACTTAAAAATTTCCTTCAGTGCAAAATATATGATGGAAGCATTAAAAGCAATTGATGGCCAAGATGTAGTCATTCAATTTACAGGTGCAATGAGACCATTTACATTACGATCTATACATGATGATGCAATTTTACAATTGATCTTACCGGTAAGAACTTATTAATCAAACATTATGGATAATAGAGATAGTCATTCGTGGCTATCTTTTTTATTTCTTTTGGTTACAAAAACTTCCTGACAACGCCCTTATCCTACTTTCCTTGGATTTTTTCCTTAATTTTAGGTATGATATAAGGATAGATGTACGTAATCGGAGGATGAATTTAATTTGGATGAAATTATAATTGATACAGAATTTATAACCCTTGGTCAAGCTTTAAAAGTCACAGATGCTATTAGTTCTGGTGGCATGTCTAAATGGTTCCTACAAGAAAATGATGTCTATGTTAACGGTGAAATTGACAAACGGCGTGGCCGTAAACTACGTCATGGTGATGTAATTAATATCCCTGGTTGTGGTAGATTCGTTATCGTCAATAAGAACGGAGAAAATTAAATGTTCATCGAGCATTTACAGCTTACCAATTATCGTAACTATGAATCATTAACATTAGATTTTTCACCTAAAATTAATGTGTTTATTGGAGAGAATGCGCAAGGTAAAACAAACGTGATGGAATCTATTTATGTTTTAGCTATGGCAAAATCCCATCGAACAAGTAATGATAAAGAATTAATCCGTTGGCAAGCAGACTATGGTAAAATAGATGGTGTTGTCCAAAATCGTTACGGTAGTTTTCCAATGGAATTATCTGTTACGAAAAAAGGTAAAAAGGGCAAAATAAACCATTTAGAACAAACGAAGTTAAGTAATTATATTGGTCAAATGAACGTGGTGATGTTTGCTCCAGAAGATTTAAATGTCGTCAAAGGTAGTCCTCAAGTAAGAAGGAGATTTATCGACATGGAAATAGGACAAATATCACCAGTATATTTACATGAGTTACTTACATTCCAAAAATTACTAAAACAGCGCAATCATTTGCTAAAAATCAATCAAGGTAAACAGCAAATCGATGACGTTTTATTTGCTATTTATACTGAGCAATATATTCAGTCAGCTGTCCAAATTATTCGTAAAAGACTGCAATTTATACAACTTTTACAAGATTGGGCTGAAAAAATTCATTCTGGTATCTCAAGGGGTCTAGAAAAGTTAACGATCCAATATCGAGCAACTTCTGGACTAAATCCAGAGTGGAATGATGAAGAAATGGCTACATACTTGGAAAAGAAGTTAGCAGAAGTGAGAAAGCGAGAACTTGAAAGAGGCATTACATTAGTTGGTCCCCATCGAGATGATTTACAATTTCTGGTAAATGATTATGATGTTCAAACTTATGGATCTCAAGGTCAACAACGCACAACGGCGTTATCTTTGAAACTAGCTGAAATCGAGTTAATAAAGCAAGAAACGAAAGAAGCACCTATTTTACTTTTAGATGACGTATTGTCTGAATTAGATGATTATCGCCAATCGCATTTATTAAACACCATTCAAGGTGAAGTGCAAACGTTTGTCACGACAACAAGTGTTGATGGGATTCATCATGAAACAATACAACATGCGAAAATGTTTCACGTGAAACAAGGTGTAGTAGAAACTCAATAAATAAACCTATCAATATAATTTTTTATACTAAGCGAATTGTACTGTAACCTAAGAATGGCAGTTTGAAAATTCGCTGAAGTTTTCATATAGAAAGTTTTAGAAATTTTAATAAAGCTTTTTAATTTTGACACATACTGAAGTAATGAAAGAGTAGGTGAACATGGTGGCTTTAGAAGAGAAACAAGTTCAACAAGCTTATGATGCGGATCAAATTCAAGTGTTAGAAGGATTAGAAGCTGTTCGTAAGCGTCCAGGGATGTATATTGGCTCCACAAGCTCTAAAGGGCTTCACCATTTAGTTTGGGAAATCGTGGATAATAGTATTGACGAAGCATTAGCAGGTTTTTGTACGGAAATTACAGTTGCAATTGAAAAAGACAACTGGATTCGTGTAGAAGATAATGGTCGTGGTATTCCAGTCAATATTCAAGAAAAGATGGGAATGCCAGCAGTTGAAGTTATTATGACGGTCCTACATGCTGGTGGTAAATTCGGCGGTGGCGGATATAAAGTATCAGGTGGACTTCACGGTGTTGGTGCATCTGTAGTGAATGCTTTATCCGTTGCAACAGAAGTATATGTAAAACGTGATGGTCATATTCATTCCATTAAATTTGAACGTGGTAAAACAGTTCAACCAGTACAAATAATTGGTGAAACAGAAGAAACAGGTACAACAACTCGTTTTAAAGCGGATCCTGAAATTTTCAAGGAAACAACTGTTTACGAATACGATATTTTAGCAACTCGAATACGAGAACTTGCTTATTTAAATCGTGGTATTCGTATTACTATTGTGGATGAGCGAGAAGAAGAACAGCGTATAAACACATATCACTTTGAAGGTGGTATTCGTGAGTATGTAGAGCATTTAAATAAAACAAAAGAACCGATTCATGACCCAATTGATATTATGGGTGAAAAAGATGGTATTTCGGTTGAAATTGCAATGCAGTATAATGCTGGATTCTCTTCGAACATTTATTCATTTGCTAACAATATTAATACTTATGAGGGCGGTACCCATGAATCCGGTTTTAAAACAGCCCTTACACGAGTAATTAATGACTATGCTCGTAAAGGTAACTTATTAAAAGATACTGAAGGAAATTTAACTGGTGAGGATGTAAGGGAAGGATTGACGGCAATTATATCTGTCAAACACCCAGATCCACAATTTGAAGGACAAACAAAAACGAAATTAGGAAATTCAGAAGTAAGTTCAATTACAAACTCTTTATTTTCTGATGGTTTTGAACGTTTCATGTTAGAAAATCCTTCTGTTGCGCGAAAAATCGTTGAAAAAGGGTTAATGGCTGCCCGTGCCCGTGTTGCAGCGAAAAAGGCACGTGAGTTTACACGTCGTAAATCTGCATTAGAAGTATCAAGCCTTCCAGGTAAACTTGCAGATTGTTCTTCGACAAATCCTGCCGAGTCAGAAATTTATATTGTAGAAGGAGATTCTGCAGGCGGTTCTGCTAAATCAGGCCGCGATCGCTATTTCCAAGCTATCCTACCATTGCGCGGTAAAATTTTAAATGTTGAAAAGGCAAACATTAATCGAATTTTGTCGAATGCTGAAATTCGTGCGATGATTACAGCTTTCGGTACCGGTATTGGAGAAGAATTTGATTTAGAAAAAGCACGTTATCATAAAATTGTTATTATGACAGATGCCGATGTTGATGGTGCTCACATCCGGATTCTTTTATTAACATTCTTCTTCCGCTTCATGCGCCCGCTTATTGAAGCTGGTTATGTATATGCAGCTCAACCACCTTTGTATCAAGTAAAACAAGGTAAACATGTTGAGTATTGTTATTCAGACGAAGAATTACAAGCGATTTTAGAACGTTTACCAAGCATGCCGAAACCAGTCGTCCAACGTTATAAAGGTCTAGGTGAAATGAATGCAGAACAACTTTGGGATACAACGATGGATCCAGAGCATCGTACCCTTCTTCAAGTCGAATTAGATGATGCGATGAAAGCAGATCAAATTTTCCAAGAATTAATGGGGGATGAAGTCGAACCTCGTCGGAAATTCATTGAAGATAATGCGGTATATGTACAAAACTTAGACATTTAACTTGGTTCTGAAGGGAGGTCTTTCATATGTCTGAAAATCAACATGAAGGTGTAAAAGGAATAAAAATTAGTGAAGAAGTACAAACATCGTTTTTAAACTATGCAATGAGTGTTATCGTATCACGGGCATTACCAGATGTACGTGATGGTTTAAAACCGGTACACCGTCGTATTTTATATGGAATGCATGAGTTAGGAAATACTTCAGATAAACCATATAAAAAATCAGCTCGTATTGTTGGGGACGTAATGGGGAAATACCATCCCCATGGTGACTCATCTATTTACGATGCTATGGTACGTATGGCACAAGATTTTAGTTATCGTTATATGTTAGTAGATGGTCATGGTAACTTTGGTTCTGTGGATGGCGACGGAGCTGCGGCAATGCGTTATACAGAATCTCGTATGTCTAAAATAACGATGGAAATGTTGCGAGATATTAATAAAGATACGATTGATTATCAAGCGAACTATGATGGAAACGAAAAAGAGCCTATCGTATTACCAGCTCGTATTCCAAATCTTTTATTAAACGGTGCTTCTGGTATCGCGGTAGGGATGGCGACAAACATTCCACCCCATCAATTAGGGGAAACAATCGATGCGGTTATCGCTTTATCTGAAAATCCAGCAATTACAACGGAAGAGTTAATGGAAATTATCCCTGGTCCTGATTTCCCAACAGGTGGTTTAATACTGGGACGAAGTGGTATCCGCCGAGCATATGAAACTGGTCGGGGTTCCATTACTGTCCGTGCGAAAGCAGAAATCGAAACGAAATCGAATGGTAAAGAAACAATTATCGTTCATGAAATTCCGTATCAAGTTAATAAAGCAAGATTAATTGAGAAGATTGCTGAATTAGTACGGGATAAAAAGATTGATGGCATTACAAACTTACGCGATGAATCGGATCGTCGTGGTATGCGTATCGTTATTGAAGTCCGTAAAGATGCAAATGCTAACGTTATTCTAAATAATTTATATAAACAAACTGCTATGCAGTCTAACTTTGGCGTTAACATGCTAGCACTAGTTAATGGTCAACCGAAAGTTTTAAGTTTGAAAGAAGTACTGTTCCACTACTTAGAACATCAAAAGGTAGTAATTACTCGCCGTACGCAATTTGAGTTAAGAAAAGCTGAAGATCGTGCACATATTTTAGAAGGTTTAAGAATCGCCCTTGATCATATTGATGAAATTATTAGTATTATCCGTTCTTCCCGATCTGGGGATGAAGCTAGACCAGTGTTAATGGAGCGTTTTAGTTTAACGGAACGCCAAGCGCAAGCGATTTTAGATATGCGTTTAGTACGTTTAAGTGGTTTAGAACGGGAAAAAATTGAAAATGAATATCAAGAACTTCAAGTATTAATTGCCGAGTTAAAAGCAATTTTAGCTGATGAAAGTAAAGTAATCGAAATCATTCGAACAGAATTAATAGAAATTAAAGAACGTTATAATGATAAACGCCGTACGGAAATTACTGCTGGTGGCCTTGAAATGATCGAAGACGAGGATTTAATTCCTCGGGAAGATTCTGTTATTACTTTGACGCATAACGG
This sequence comes from Ureibacillus galli, assembly GCF_014836845.1. Taxonomy (GTDB): domain Bacteria; phylum Bacillota; class Bacilli; order Bacillales_A; family Planococcaceae; genus Ureibacillus; species Ureibacillus galli. Next base: position 2,699 of record NZ_JACSQA010000010.1, on the reverse strand, counting down.
TTACATAAAGCGACTTGCTTCTAATACGTACCGAAGTCAAAAACGTGGTGGCCGTGGTGTTCAAGGAATGGGTACCCATGAAGATGATTTCGTTGAACATTTATTGTTCACTTCTACTCATGATACGATATTATTCTTTACTTCAAAAGGGAAAGTATACCGTGCAAAAGGATATGAAATCCCTGAGTTCGGTCGAACAGCTAAAGGTTTACCAATCATAAATCTGTTGCCTTTAGAAAAAGAAGAAAAAGTAACAGCGATGATTCATGTCGATGAATTCAAAGAAGATGCATACTTTATTTTTACGACTAAAACAGGTATTACAAAACGTACGCAACTTTCTCAATTTGCTAATATTCGTACAAGTGGATTAATCGCGATTCATTTACATGATGATGATGATTTGATCTCAGTTCGGTTAACCGACGGAACGAAAGATGTTATAATCGGAACCCATGATGGTATGTTAATTCGTTTTAAAGAAGAAGAAATTCGTTCAATGGGACGTACCGCATCGGGCGTACGTGGTATTAAACTTCGAGAAGGCGATTATGTAGTAGGAATGGAAATTGTTGAGCCAGGCCAAGAAATTTTAGTTGTTACTGAAAAGGGTTATGGAAAACGAACTCCAGAAACTGAATATCGTCTACAAAGTCGCGGTGGTGTAGGTCTTAAAACAATCCAAATTACAGATAAAAATGGTCCGATGTGTGCTGTGAAAACGGTAGATGGATCAGAAGATATCATGTTAATTACGATTAACGGTATTTTAATTCGAATGGATGTAAATGATATTTCAATCATTGGTCGAAGCACTCAAGGTGTTCGTTTAATTCGTCTAAGCGAGGATGAGCTAGTCGCAACAGTTGCTCGTGTAAAGAAAGATGAAGAAGCCGAAGAGGATTTGGCAGATGAAAAAAATACAACGACTGAAACTAATAATACCCCAGTAATCGAATCTACTGAAACTGATTCTGAAACTGAATAAGAGAAAAAAATAAAACTGATTCAAAGGTTCCTAGGAACTTTTGAATCAGTTTTTTTCATTTCCAAAGATAAAATACCTAAAAAGGGTACTAGATTTTATAATTTTCCTATTTTTAAAATGGAAAAGCGGTATTTATAATGTAATAAATAGTCTTTTTATGCTATTCTGGATGCACGCTTTTATAGAATATCCATGTTTTGATAGATTATTAAGGGATATTTATAAAATTCTTCTTCGAAATATAGTATAATATCTCTATATATACACCGATTTCCCTATTTCTTTAGATTCATATACAACAATTTTAAACAAATAAAGGAGGTTTTTAGGTTGGGGGCTACATATGTAAATACAAATGAACTTCTCATAGGGCAAGTAATAGCGGAAGATATCTTTGCTAATACACAATTCCCGATTATTTTAAAAAACACAATGATTACGCAAGAGCATTTACACATTTTAACTGCCTTTCAAATTACTAATATACCAGTCCTAGTTGATAATAATGTAAAAAAATCTATTGAAACAAATGAGAATAGCAAGTTGGATATACCGACCGTTAAAATTTCGTTTGAAACTAAATTTCAACAAGCAGTAAATAATTTTAAAAAGTTATTCGTTGGGTGGGAAGCTGGTTCGAAAATCGATATAACAAAGGTAAGAGAGATTATTTTACCGTTAGTAGAAGAATTTTTAGAAGATCGTTCAATTTTATTTAATTTAAATCATTTTTCAAATGCTAAAGAGTATTTATATAACCATTGTATCTCGACCGGATTAATAGCTGCTTTAATTACGCATAAACTTGGTTATAATCAGGGGTATGTATTCCAAATGGCCATTGCAGGATCTTTAGCAGATAGTGGGATGGCCAAAGTTCCTTACCGGATAAGAGAAAAAAGAGGGTCTTTAAATGAAACGGAGTTTTCTGAAATCCGTAAACACCCCCTTTATAGTTTTCAAATGGTAAAAAGTTTACCGGCTATAAAAGAAGAGATGAAGTTAGCGATTTACCAACATCATGAACGTTTAGATGGTAGTGGGTATGTAGATGGTGTGAAATTAGGGAAGATTTCTTTATTTTCACAAACGATTGCTATCGCTGATACATTTCATGCTATGACAAGTGATCGAGTTTATTGTCCAAAAGAGTCCCCATTTAAAGTAATTGAAATGATAAAGGAATATGAATTTGGTAAGTTTGATATTAAAGTAGTTCATGCGCTTACGGATTTAGTAGCTAGTCTCCCAATAGGCACCCAAGTTGAGGTATCCAATCTAGGGTTCGGGGAAATTATCTTTATTAACCATCTTTCACCGACACGTCCATTAATAAAATTACAAAATACCGGTGAAATAATTGATTTATCCAAGCAAAGAAATTTATATATTTCTCAAGTGATGTTTAATTAGAGGAGAGAATATCTCCTCTTTTTTTTTATGAGACGAAACTAAGACTGTAAATGGGTACTGCTATGACTTTTTACTAGCTTAGGTAAAAGATTTAAATATAATTAAATTTTTTCGAGGAAAGTGTTGACTTCGTATTAAAACCTTGTTATTATAAGTAAGTCGCCAAGAGGTGACGCATTAAATGAACCTTGAAAACTGAACAACAAAACGTTAATGAATACAGTTTCAACTTAATTGTTGAAACAAAATTTTGGACATCATTATGATGCCAGCAAAAATTTGAGCTTTATCAAATTTT